>CAJSZT010000019.1:0-96861 GCA_910573785.1 Lachnospiraceae bacterium
TGTCGGTATATGAAAATGACGGATATAAGAGTCAGGAAGTACGGATACGGGTGCCGGCCGCGGCGTCGGCGTAGGAATCGGAAATGATGGGGATGTATCAAATCAACGTCATGCTTGGCTAGAAAAATATAAATTATTTGGATGCAGGGAGGTACGGGATGGAATATGTACAGATGACGCTCAATGACTGGGTGGAGATGAAGCAGAAGCTGAGAAGGGAACTGCTTGGGATCAAGCAGAGCTTTGTGCGGATCGGCTTCATGCTACGCCAGATTGAGGAGCAGAAGCTATATGAAAATGACGGATATAAAAGCATAGCGGAGTTTGCCAAGGCGGAGCTGGGGCTGGAAGCATCTACCACAAGCCGGTTTATCAGCATCAACCGGGAATATTCCGCAGATGGATATTCCGAGATACTGAGTCCGGAATACGCAGAGCTGGGGAGGAGCCAGCTGGAAGAGATGCTGAAGCTGCCGGAGGAGGACCGGTGCATGGTACAGCCGGAGACTTCAAGGCAGGACATCCGGGATCTGAAAAAGTTCAATAAAGCGGATCCGGAAACAGGCGTGGCCGATGACCTCCGGGAGGTGATCGAGAATTTTTACAAGGACAACGAAGAGATCCTGAATGCGGTATTTTCTGAAAAGGACCTGGGGACTGAGAAGGAAAACATCAAGAGCCTGGCGGAGATCATCAACCCGTCAGGGAACCGTTCCTACAAGAAGGGCCTGTTCTTCCTGATCATGTATGAGGATAAGATTGCCGTCAAAAAGTTCGGTGCTTCTCCCCAGGAAATAACCTGGGAGGAGTTCATCGGGGTGACGGTGGATATTTTCAGGGATGCGGCAGAAGGCGGGAACACATGGCAGAGATACTTCGGCCAGAAGGGTCAGGATGCGAAAGGCCAGGAAGAACTGCAGAAGCTAGGTGAAGAAGAGTCAGCCGGGCAGCAAACGCCGGATGAGAAAGGCCCAGCCAGGCAGCAGGCACCGGATGAGAAAGACCCGGCCAGGCAGCAGGTACCGGATGAGAAAGACCCAGCCGGGCAGCAAACGCTGGATGAGAAAGACCCAGCCAGGCAGCAGGCGCTGGATGAGAAAGACCCAGCCAGGCAGCAGGCACTTGGAAAGGAAAACGAGAGCCAGTTGGTCGGGAAGAATATCATAGAAAATCCTGTGGATGGCTGTAGTGAAACAGAAGAAACTGCAATTGCGCCGGCGCAAAAAACGCCCGAAAACACTGGCTCGGAAGAGGATTCTGCGGAGCCAGAAGCAGGGATGGATATGGAAGGAATCCAGGAAAGAAACCGGGAAGAAGATGAAATCCCAGGACAGATGGAGATCACAAAGGACATGCCGGAATATTGCCCGCAGTTTATGAACGAACCGGAAGAACAGGAATCCGGAAAAACGAACCAGACTGTAATTGCGCCGGCGCAAAAAATGCCCGAAAACACTGAACCGGAAGCCGGTATTCAGGAGGCGGAAAATCCGGAAGGGATAGACAGACCTTATGGAACCAGGAAAGCATATCTTGATAAACAGACGGAATACACAGCGGCGTTATACATAGCAGAGTCAATAAAAGGTATGCGGAATATGACATTTACAGAGATGACGGACTCAGGGCGATGGGAAAAGTGGCTGAAAACGGAAGTGGATGATCATGGAGAGGAGATTGATATTGTTGAGTGAAAACAGCGGACTGACGATTCCAAAGCCGCAATGGAAGAAAAAAAGGAAGCGGCATAAGCAAAGCATCCTGAATACAGAAAAGGGCACCTGTTTTCTTTGTGCGAGACTGCACAATGATCATAGGCAGAAATATACAGAAGATCACCATATCCTCTTCGGATCCGGCCAGCGTGATATTTCCGAGGCGGAAGGGCTGAAAGTAGATCTGTGTCTGGATCATCACAGGGCAGGGCCGGAAGCAGTGCATAACAATCAGGAAATGCGGGAGCTGCTCTGCCGGATCGTCCAGGAAGAATATGAGAAGAGCCATACCAGGGAAGAATGGATGGAGATCAGCAGGAAGAATTATTTGGAATGAGGGAGGACTGGCGATGGAACCAGGAAGCCTTGCGATCGGGGATCATGTAGAATACCGGAACGGGGACCGGACAGAAACCGGATATGTGACATTTATAACAGGATGGTATGACTATGAATATATCGACATCGGCAGCAGGCCGGTGATGCAGAACGGGCAGAAAAGCACGATCGTAGATATAGAGGATATCATAAGGAAGGTACCTCCGCTGGAATAGGCGTATGGATACACAGGCAGGTATGTCACACAGCGTACAAGCCATCTTTCTTCATCTTCCGGCCTATGGTGCCGGAGGATGGGGAAAAGAGAAAGGAGACCATATGAAGAAAGAGGGTTCGGCAAGGGCCGAAGATGTGAAAATATGTGAGATATGCGGGAAAATGATTATCGGAGAATACGACTGGGTCCAAACAAGGCGGAGAACGAAGTTGTATTTCTGCAAAGGGATGAAATGCAGAGGGAAGAAACATGCCAGCTGAAAATACACGGGAAGGAAAAAAGACTAAGCCGCGGGCGAAGAATACCAGAGCCATCATTGAGCCTTATGTGAGGCGGGGGATTCCGAATACTGAGATTGCGGAAAAGACGGGAATAAAATACATTACGGTATGGGCCGCGGCAAAAAAGATCCGGGAACAGCTGGCGGAAACAAAGGGGAAGAACGCTGACCGCCATCTGTGTAAGACCTGCAAATACAGGGCAGCTGCTTACAATCCAAACAGTTCCTGGATTAAATGCGAATACGCTTTAAAATCCGGGACGAAGCGTTCCCGGGGATGCAATGTGGAGGATTGCGACAAGTACGAAAAAGGCGCGCCGGTAAAGGTGAAGGAGGAACCATGAGTACAAGGGCAATGTATTTGAATGATTTAGACCGATTAACAACGGAGATGATGGAGTATATCTGTGACAAGCTGTGCCGGTATCCAGAGATGGAGCGTGATGAAGAATCCCTGGCGGAGCTGTGTGACGGATGCGGGATGGGAGAGTTCCTTTGCAATATACTCAGCCATGAAGGAGCCAGAACAAACGAAACGGAGAAAAGATCATGAACAGGAATAAAAAGGGCGTCATGCCGGAGATTACCAGGGAAGTATACAAAAATGTCAAGAAATATGACCGTCAGCAGTTCACTGGATTCTGTACGGACCTGTACAAGTACGGGTATGAGGACGGCAGGGAGAGCGTGCCGGTAGTGGATCTGGAAGAGGTTATGGCGGCGGTTTCGGCTGCAAGAGGAGTCGGAAAGAGGACATTTGACAATATCAGGGACTGTGTGGAGCAACTGTTCAGGAAGGAAGATGAGAATGAGTAAGTCAGTATTGATCATAGACACGCCGGAAGACTGTAGGGACTGCATGATCAGGGATTTAACTGACCGCTGTCAGGCTACCGAAAAAGATGTGGACGAATACAGGGAAAGAAGATGCAGGCCGCAGTGGTGCCCGCTGGAAGAGGTGAAAGAGAGCAGTGTTAAACGCTGTACTGCACATTTGAAGAGACATGGGTATATCGTCTTGAAATATACCAAAGCTATGAAAAAGGATGCGGATGAGTGCGAAGCGATGGAAGAGAAGGGAAAAAGCAAAGACTGTTGTAGCTGTTCCTGTTCTGTATGTTTGGTTCAGTAGGGAGGAAATGCGGATGCGATCAGTGTTAAATTACCCGGGAGGCAAGAAGCGGATCGCTTCCTGGATCATCAAACACATGCCGCCTCATCACAGTTACCTGGAACCATACTTCGGGTGTGGAGCCGTTCTGTTCGCAAAGCAGCCGGCCCCGATCGAGACGGTCAACGACCTGGACGGAGAGGTGGTGAACTTCTTCCGGGTGATCCGGGATCCTGAAAGCCGGGAAAAGCTGCGGGAACGGATCACCTATACGCCATACGCAAGGCAGGTATATGACGAAGCCGTTCGGGAGGATACGGAGGATACGATTGAGTGTGCTGCCTATTTTGCGATTAAATCTATGCAGAGCCACGGCTTTCGGATGACCGGTGACTGTGGATGGAAAAAGGATGTGCAAGGCCGGGGAAATGCATATTCGGTAAAATATTGGAATGCGCTGCCGGAGTCTATCGCGGAGATGGCCATAAGGCTGAAACATGTGCAGATCGAGAACCGACCGGCGCTTGATTTGATCAAGGCGTATGATTATGAAAATGTGCTGATGTATCTGGATCCGCCCTATGTGTGGTCAACCAGGGGAGGGAGGAAACAGTATAATCACGAAATGCAAGATCAGGATCATATAGAGCTACTGGAGACGGTAACCAGCAGCAAGGCAAAGGTCATGATCTCCGGCTATGACTGCGAATTATACGACTTTTACCTTGGGGATTGGAATAAAGTGCAGGTTGCGGCCAGGGCGCAGGATAACAGGAGGCGGGTGGAGACATTGTGGATGAACTACGATGTGGAAGCATGGCAGATTACGCTACCTGTTTGAAAGGAGGATTTAGTGAGAAATGATTGATGAAAAGAAATTGATTCAGTGTTTGAAACATGATATCTCATGTTTTGAGACAGAAGGTAAAAAGGTTTCTGAGCTTTATCTTCGGGTTGATGACATGATAAGGATGATAAAAGGCCAGCCCAAAATCGGCAGATGGATCCTATGCCGTGAGCGGAAGCCTGAAAGTGAGAAGGAGGTTGAGATTACATATGTTAGCAAACACTTGGAAACTGGTGAACCATTATGTTTCACAGCCAGAGCATTTTACGAAGATGGAACAATTAATACTGAGGATAGTTCTTTCAGCTGGGAAGATACAGATAACTGGGAATATGACGAAGAAAAAGACGGTTATGTAATTCCTGAGGGTTGGTTTGAGAGCATTTCATTTGCTGAAGAATTTGGAGTGGTTGATATGCCGGTTATTGCATGGAGGGAAATTGCGGAGCCATATAAACCGGAAGAGGAGGATTCAGAAGAAAATGAAGAAGGGAAGGAGCCGGAATGATAGGAAAAAATGAGCAGGCGGAAATATTAAAGTATCTGCTGGGACAGAGATACCGGGCGGAAAAACGGAAGAAACAGCTGGATGACCGTCTGGAAGAGATGAATGAAAGGAAACGGTCACCGGTTGGAGCCGGAAGGATATCTTCCGCACCAAAGAATCAAGGGAAAAAAGCGGAAGAACCTTTCCTGGTTTTTCGTATTTCTGAAATCGAGGATCGGATCTGCCGGCAGAAGCAGGAAATTGAAAATGCGGTTGTCCGGGTAATGAACATCATTGAGTATCTTCCGTTAAATTCAATTGAACGTGAAATATGCGAACTGCGGCATATTGACATGAAACCATGGAACATCATATCGGCGGAAATCCCGATGTCCAGATCCCAGGTGAACAGGCGCTATAATGCGGCGATCGATATGCTTTTAAATAACCGGGGCATTCAGAAGCTGATCGCCAAAAATGAGAAGGAATATCTGCAATGGAAAATGGAGCGGAAATTCAGAAATCAAAAAAGCAATTCGAAAAAAATTGTCAGGAATAAAAAACCAGGAAATAAATCTGAAAAAAATTCAGAAAAAAAGAAGAAAAATAAAAAATAGAAACCAAGATCAGGAACAGCGATTCTTTCAGAAGAAGGAAAAAGAAAACCTGATATTGGATTTGCTTTTATTCCGGAAAGGATAAGGCAGATCACTTCAAGCAAAAAAACAAGATGGGGGTCTGGAATGGGAAATCAGGCCGGGATATATTTCCCGGAATTTATACCGGAATAAATACCGAGCGTTTTACTGGCATATAAGAAGGCAGGATTTTCGGGACCAGGCCAGGTGTACAGAGCAGACAAACAGGCTCATTCCGGCAGGTGTACAGGAGGAAGCATAAGATTTTATGCTGTATAAAAAAGATGCGACACCATGCGACATTTGTATGTGATATAATGCTATTGTAGATGAATGCGCATGAGACAGTCAGGGCAGCAGGCCTGGCTGGGAGCGATGCAAAACGACAGGGACAGCGAAGCGGCTGTCCTTTTTGTTTTACCGAAGCGGATGATCCATGCATGGACGTGCTGCGTGACTGACAGTGCTGTGGGAGCGCCGTGCGATCATGTATGTGATCAGCATAAGTACAGTATCACAAGAGGGACATGGTGCAGAGCACCAGGCATAATACACGCAAATGGCAGCAGGCCGGGGGCTAAGGTACTTCCTGGCACGTCGAGATATGCGGGTCGAGGAAGGCCCGGCTTTTGCCCGGATATAAACAAAAAATTTTCAGATATTTCGTTACGCAGACTCAGGAGGAGGCTTTTTAGAAGGAGATCAGCGGTATGGGAGAAGCAGACAAGAAGAAAAATCTTTATGAGCCGAGAGAGATTGCGCAGCTGTTTCATTTTTCCAGGCGAAGAGTTGAGCAGCTTACGGCCGATGGCGTAATTGATGCGGTGCTTGTAAAGGTGAAAGGAAGGGAAGTCAGACGGTACGATCTTGTGCCGACTGTAGAGAAATACGTTCAGTATCTTTCAGAGAAGGCATATGGAAAAGCAGGACGCTCGGAAAAGGCGTTGGGGCTGCAGGAGCAAAAGCTGGAAGCGGAGATCGCGTTGAAGGAGAGCCAGGGGGAACTGCACAGGCTTAAAACGCAGATTGCGGCCGGGGAATATATCTCAATTGAAGAGGTCAAGATTGATTACGCAAAATTTTTTCTTGTATTTAAGAAGTTTGCAATGTCCATTCCGGCCAGGATCTGCGGACTGGTATCCGGACAACTGGAGCCGATCGAGGCAAGGCGGATCGAAAAGGAGATGTCTGGTGAGATCGCAGCCCTTCTGAACTCATTCGTTGTGGCCGGGGTTGCCGAACCAAAAAAAGTAAAGGGGATCTTAGATGCCGAAAAGCAGAAAGTGGCGGAAGAAGTATCCGATTAGCCTATATCTGAAAGAAGCGCTGCGCCAGCTGCAGCCTCCGGAGGAACTGTCTGTATCGGAATGGGCGGAGAAATACCGGATTCTTGATTCCAAGGGCTCCGCTATGCCGGGACCATGGAGGAATGAAAAGACACCATATCTGAAAGAGATCATGAATGAGCTCGTGAACTACGAGACTGAAGAAATTATATTCTGTAAGTGTACGCAGATCGGCGGATCGGAAGCAATGAACAATATGATCGGCTATGTCATACAGCAGGATCCGTCCCCGGTCATGGTGGTTTATCCGACCGACAAGCTGGGGGAGAGTATTTCGGACAACCGGATCATTCCCATGATCAAGAGCAGCCCGTCCCTGAAAAAGCTGTTCCGGGAGTTCCGCTCCCAGAAGCTGGAACTGCAATTTGACGGTATGTATCTGACAATTGCAGGGAGCAATTCTCCCTCTTCGCTGGCATCCAAAGCGATCAAATATCTTTTTCTGGATGAAACGGACAAGTATCCGGGGGCAAGCAAAAAGGAGGCGGATCCGATCAGCCTTGCCAGAGAGCGTACCAAGACATTTGCAAACCGGAAGATCTATCTGACAAGCACCCCTACATTGAAGTCCGGGCATATATGGAAGGCCCTGGAAGGGGCAGATATAGAAAAACATTATTTTGTACCGTGCCCCCACTGCGGTGAAATGATCGAACTGAAATTCAAGCAGATCCGGTGGCCGGAGGGCGGAGAAGGGATCACGGCTTCGGACCGTGCGGATCAGGCGGTCTATGTATGCCAGGAATGCGGATGCGTGATCAGTGACCACCAGAAAGACAAGATGCTGCGGTACGGGGAATGGCGGACGGTCCGGAAGAATAATACATCCGGAAAAAAGATCGGCTTCTGGATCTCTACGCTGTACAGCCCGTTTGTCCGATTTTCAGAAATTGCTCTGGAATATATGAATTCTCTGGGAGATCCGGAGAAAATGCAGAACTTCACAAATAGCTGGCTGGCGGAGCCATGGGAGGATACCAGGCTGAAAACTTCCGCGGATACCGTGATGGAACGGCGCACGGAGATTCTGGAGTTTATCGTGCCGGAATGGGCCAGGATGCTGACCGGTGGAGTCGATGTCCAGGAAACCTGTATGTACTGGACCATCCGGGCATGGGGAAACTATATTACCAGCCAGAACATTGCCCATGGACAGGCAGCTTCATGGGCAGACATAGAGCGTGTCATGAACCTGGCGTATGCGATGGAGTGCGGGGATACATTGGTGGTTGCACTCTGCCTGATTGATTCCGGTTATGATGCGGACAGTACCTATGATTTCTGCGCCAGCAATTCAGACTGGGCGCTTCCCGTGAAGGGTTCATCCAATCCAATGATGAGTAACTTCAAGCTGTCCAAGATCAACAGACAGGGGAGTAAGGCATATGGAATGAATCTTGTCTTGGTGGATGGCGATAAGTACAAGGATATGATCGCAGCCAGGATGAAAAAAGAGAATGGGCGGGGTTCCTGGATGGTGTATGCGTCATGCGACCGGGAATATGCAGAGCAGGTGACCGCGGAACACAAAGTAAACGAGAAGGCCGGAACGAAAACGGTTCAGAGATGGAGGCAGAAACGCAGTCATGCAGATAATCATTTTTTGGACTGTGAGGTATATGCAATGGCCGCTGCTGACATGATGGGTGTACGGTCTATGCATCTGGATAACGCGGAGAAGCAAACGGAAGTAAAAAAGAGCCGGGAAGAAACACAGCCGGAAGAGGAGGCGTGGATCCGGACAAACGAGGATTGGATATAGGAGGAAGCATTTATGGCGATGACAGCAGAGGAAAGGCTGAATGAAGTTGAGACAGCTATCACGAAGGTGCTGTGCGGCGGTCAGTCTTACCAGATAGGATCAAGGAAGCTGACAAGGGCAGATCTTTCACTGCTCAGACAGATGCAGAAAGAATTACAGGCTGAGGTGGCCGCAGGAAGCGATACCGGACTTTTCGACGATACCTATGTTGCCTTTTTTGACGGGAGGTGATGCTGTTGAGCTGGCTGGATAATGCAATTGCATTCATATCACCGGAATGGGGCGTAAAAAGAGCGGCATGGCGGTCCGCATATAAAGAGATCAGGAACTATGATGCGGGGAACGGCAGCAGGCTGAATGCGGGATGGAGTGTATCGAATGTTTCCGCGGAAATGACAGACCGGACAAGCCGGGAATATATCAGGGCAAGAGCCAGGGATCTGGAACGGAATTCAGATATTATGAATTCTATATTATGGGCAAGGAAGCGGAATGTGATCGGCAGCGGGTTCCAGCTCCAGGCAAAGACATCGGATGAAAACCTGAATACGGGATTGGAGAAGCTATGGAAAAAGTGGTGCAAGGCAAGGAACTGTGATGTGACAGGAGTACAGAGCCTGAACCAGATCCTTCGTATGGCGGTTGTAAGAAAACATGTGGATGGAGGTATCCTCTTTGTTAAGCGGTATACCAGGGACGGCA
Organism: Lachnospiraceae bacterium; assembly: GCA_910573785.1. Lineage (GTDB taxonomy): Bacteria > Bacillota > Clostridia > Lachnospirales > Lachnospiraceae > Schaedlerella. Next base: position 9,445 of record CAJSZT010000019.1, read on the forward strand.
TGATACCGTTCTCCTTACAGATGATAGAGGTGGACGAGCTGGACACTATGCATATGATACCGGGAAATCCGAAGCATAGGGTGGTCGGCGGAATCGAGTATAACGAATATAACCGTCCGGTGGGATACTGGATCCGGCAATACCAGATTGACGGGATTTCCATTGCAGATCCCGTGTATGTGAAGTCAGATGACGTTATGTTTTATTACTCTAAAAGGCGGCCTTCCCAGATTCGGGAAATGTCAGATATGGCGCATACGATCACAAGGATCCGGGATGTGAATGAGTTTGTAACGGCGGTGTCAGTTAAACAGCGGATCGAGGCGTGCCTTGCCGTGTTCATCAAGAAAGCGCTTCCTGTGTCGGGAATTGGGAGGACGAATACACCTGTAAATGATAACAGGGTAGAATACGATGGAAAACGTCTTTCACCAGGTATGATACAGGAGATGAATGCGGGGGACGAGATCGATGTCGTGAATCCGACCGGGCAGTCTGCGGATGCGACATCCTTTGTGAAGCTGCACCAGAAGATGATAGGCGCCGGACAAGGGATTTCCTATGAAGCTACAAGCCGTGATATGTCAGAGACAAATTATTCCTCCGCAAGGCAGGGGGCCATTGAGGATGAACTGACTTTCATGGAAGAGGAGGAGCAGATCCTTTCCATACTGGATGAGATTTATGAGACTTTTGTGATTTCCTGTGTACTTGCCGGACTGGTATCCATTCCGCAGTTTTGGGAAAACAAAGAGGATTATCTGTCCCATGAGTGGATCAAGATGCCTAAAAAATGGATCGATCCTCTGAAAGAAGCGAATGCCACTAAGACAGCCATGAATTTTGGTATAAAAACCTATAAGCAGATTGCGGCAGAGAATGGTACGGATTGGAGGACGCAGATTGATGATATGGCAGAGGTATTGGAATATGCGTCAGAAAAAGGAATTGATTTAGGAGGTGTACTGTTTGACGGGAAACTCAATGAAGAAAGGGAAGAGCAAAAAGAATACGATACGGCAGCAGGCGGAAACTCCAATGCAGGTGATCCGGATGCTGCGGGCGCAGACGGAACAGATGGAAGACAGGGAAGCGGCCAAAGAGAAGGATAAAGGCATCCGGGAGCTGACCGGCACGATCCGCACAATGGAGGGTGAAGGCAAAGAACGCACGTTTCGGCTTTCATTTTCATCAGAGGAGCCTTATGACAGATGGTTCGGGGCGGAAATCCTGGATCATTCGGAAGGATGTATCAATATGGAGAGGCTGAGTACGATCGGTGTTGTCCTGTATAACCACAAAAGGGATGATGTGATCGGAAGGATAGACAGGGTATGGGTGGAGGGGAACAGGGGATACGCGGAGATCACATTTGATTCGGATGATCTGTCTGAGAAGATATACCAGAAGGTCAAAGGGGGGACATTGAAAGGCGTTTCCGTCGGCTATCTGGTGGATTCATGGGAGGAAGTAATGCCGAATAAACAGTCCGCGGACGGTCGATTTACGGGACCGTGTTCTATTGCAAGGAGATGGACACCATATGAGATCAGCATTGTGTCGGTTCCGGCAGACCCTACGGTGGGAGTTGGACGGTCCATGTATGGAAAAGCCGCGGATGATGTATATGAGACTTATGTGCGGCAGCTTCAATATAACAAAAATCTTTTAAAACAGGAGGGTAATTTAGAATGACAAGAGAACAGATGCTTGCGCGTCAGAATGAACTGCTCAATCAGGCACGCACTGCAGGAAGAGCGATGAATGCTGACGAAAGGGCAGAATTTGACGCGCTGCAGAGGGCGATTGACGCGCTGAATGCAGCAGCAGGCGGGAATGCCGGAAGCGGACATTTTGGCCAGAGGGCAAAAGCGACTGAGGGCGATGATGAAGACGGAGAAGAGGAGGATGAAGAGGGAGACGATGACAGTTCCGAAAAGGCTGTCGAAGCGGAACGTTTGCGGATTCGCCAGATTGAGGATATGTGCAGCAGCTTCGGAATGGATGCGCGTACATATGTAGACAATGGAAGCTCCCTGGAAAGTGTCCGGGAGGCAGTCATCGCACATATGATGCAGCAAAGTGCTCCTATCCGTTCCGGCATCCAGGTTATGGATTCTGAACAGGACAAATTCCGGAGGGCGGCAGCAGATGCTTTGATTATGCGTTCCGGTATGGAATTGGAGCAGCCTGCGGAAGGCGCCAGGAATCTCATGGGGATGCACCTGCGCGACCTTGCCATCGAATGTCTGCAGATGGACGGCACAGACGAGCGGAACCTGAACCGGAAGAATACGGACGAGCTGTATTCCCTGCTGCAAAGGGGATTCTATAATCCGGAGGCGGCTTTCCCGGCCATCCTGGACAATACGATCGAAAAGGCGTACAGGGAAGGACACAAGAAAGTATCCGTAACCTTTGACAGGATCACCAAGAAGGGGACGCTGTCTGACTTTAAGACACACGACAACTATTATATTGCCGGACCGGTTGGGGAATTCCTGGAAGTGCCGGAGAATGGCGAACTGAAGCATGATGTATTCCGGGATGATAAGCTGCCGACCAGAAAGCTGAAAACTTATGGACGTCAGTTCACGTTATCCAGGAAAGCCTTCATTGATGACGATATCAGCCTGGTGACGTCCCTTCCGGCCAGATATGCGGCATCCGCGCGCAAGACGATCAATAAGCAGGTATATCAGATCCTGGTTCAGAATCCGGCCGTTTATGATGGGGTAGCCCTGTTCTCATCCCAGCATAAGAACCTTTTAAAGACTGGTACCGGTGTGACCCAGGAAGCGATGCAGACCATGATCATGGCACTGGCGAATCAGCGGGATCAGTTTGGTGAAGCAATCATTATTAATCCGTCCAGTATTGTTGTTCCGAGCGGAATGCAGTTTGATATGTATACGCTGTTTTACAGTCCGACCATACATACCACGGATAATACCCAGGCGGTGAATCCGCTGTACCAGTACCGCGAGCAGTTGGAAGTGGTGGAAGATCCGACCATCAACGCACTGTGCGGAGGTATGGGAAATGTGATGCCGTGGTGGCTGCTCGGAGCGGCAGGGGACACAGATTTTATTGAGGTGGATTACCTGAATGGTCAGGAAATTCCGAACATCCGCAGGATGGAAGCGCCAGGGCAGCTGGGATTTGTATGGGACATTTATCTTGACTGGGGGATCAGTGTGATGGATTTCCGCGGCGGTATCAAAAACCCGGGAGTGGAAGTGAAAACAAAACTGGAATTAGCATAAAGAAAGGAGGCTTATACTATGAGCAAAGCAGCATTCTGGCAGCGGGGGGAATCCATTGATTTTACCAATGCCACAACGGAAAAGATTGAAGCAAACTCAATCATGGTCTTTGGAAGCCGCATCTGTGTTGCAGGTACGGATATTCTGCCCGGTGAAACGGGGAGCATCCATGTGACAGGGGTATTTGTATTCCCGAAGGGAAATGAAGAGATTACTGCAGGAGCGGAAGTTTATTATGCAGAGTCTGACGGGGCGATCAGCTCCAAGGAGGAAGGCGGGGTCAAGGCAGGATTTGCCGTTTCCGGGGCGGCAGCCGATGACAATAAGGTTCTGGTAAAGATCAACGCATGAAATTGAAGGCGCTGCGCCCCGTGTTGTACCTTGCACATCAGTACGACATGGGCGATGAATTGCCGGTAAACAATCCGGACATGGTAGATGCCTGGCTGGAAGCAGGAAGCGCAGAATGGAGAGCGGAGGGAATACCAATAGAATCTTCTGCCCCGAAAGCCATACCTGCTGCTGCGCTGGCAGGACAGCCGGGAATATCTGACAGAGGCACGGAAGGCGACCTGACCGGGCGGATCCCGGAGACACCGGAACGGAAAAAGCCTGCGGCAAGAAAGAAGAAGACGAAATGATGTCTTTCAAGGATATTATAGAGGATGATGTGCATGGAGTATTTATGAATCCCCAGGAATTTTCAGAAATGCATACCGTAAATGGTGTGGAGATGGCGGTACAGATCGACTCTAATGAGCAGATTGAACGTGAAAAACGGTTCAATCAGCATATGGATGGAATTTATCTGAATCAGAAGCTGATTTATGTAGCAGCATCTGACTTCGGTCCGCTTCCGAAACAGGGGTCGATCCTTACGCTTGATAAACGAACATACCGTGTAGCAGATGCTGTTTCTGAGGATGGCGTATATTCAATTACGATTGAGGCGAATAGAGCATGATTACTTATGAAGTAGACAAAGCAGATATAAGGTATGTCCTTAAAAAGTTAAAGGGAATTGAAACGAAGGCGCCGCGAGTCTTTAAGAATGCGGTGAACCATACTGCAAAGGCTGCAAGAAAAAAGATGGCAGCAGGGGCGCAAGAATCTTATACGGTTAAATCCGGAGGTTTCAATTCTAGGATGAAGATACAGAATGCAACTGTTGGGAATCTATCCGCAGTTATCCGTTCTCAGGACAGAACATTGACGATTACCCGATTCCATACGACTGTCCCAAAAAGCGGTGGAAGGGCAGATATTGTAAAAGACGGATTGAAGCAGCTGGTTGGATCGAAAAATATCAGGGCATTCAAGCGGAAAGGGCTGATTATGCAACGAAAAACAAAAGCGCGGTATCCACTGAAAGCCCTTCGGTCCGTTTCTGTCCCGAAGATGCTTGAGAAGGTATATGAAGGGGAACGAGGAATGGAAGGTGCGTTGGCACCTGTGATTAAAAGAACATTGCACGATGAAATCGCTGCGGAAGTCGCAAAATTGATTTAGAGGGAAGGTGTATGAATGATAGCATTATATTTTCAGGAAGAACTGGCAAGGGATGTGGAAAACATCCTGAAAGACATTGTTACGATCAATGCTGCAGGGGAAATGGTAAGCGGTGTTAATGTATACAGACAGCAACTTCCAGTCATCACATCAGATGAAGAGGATGATTCCAAGTTCCTTCCATACGCATTGGTCAGACTGTATGACGGAAAAACAGAAGATGATGATACACCCTGGATTGTGACAGCAGATATACATTTTGGTGTACATGACGCAGATCCATCCAATCAGGGACATCAGCACATCCTGGTGATGTGCCAGAGACTGATCGACCGATATGCAGCGGAACCTCTGCTGGCTAAAAAATACCGGGCAGAGCAGGACATGGAATGGGCTGTGCAGGATGCCGATACATACCCATATTTTTTCGGAGGAGTACGTATAAAATTCAATGTTCCAAAGATAGGAAGGAGGGAACCAGTTTATGGCTAAAGAAGAAGGAAAGAAAAATGAAGCTGCGGAGGCAGTACAGGCTGATGTATCAGTAAACAATGAGTTCGTGAAAAACAAGGCGCAAAAAGTGAAAAAAGGAAAAGCAGCGGCCACGGACCCCAGGATGTATGTCGGGCCAACCATATCCGGGATCGGAATACAGAACAGGGTGTATACGGAAATGCCGGCGGATGCGGAGGAGAAGGCCAAACAAACGCCGGAGATCAGACACCTGTTTATCCCGATAAAGGAATATCCGATCGCAAATCAGATGCTCCGTGAGAAGAAAGGTTATATCTACAGCGCATTCTGCAAGGCTGGCGCTTTTAAGAATGGAGGGAAAGTATCATGAGTAAGCATGGAGTATTTATCATGGAAGAGGCAACGGCCTTGACGGTGCCGATCAGTGGAGTCAGTGCTGTACAGGTAGTGATCGGCACAGCTCCGGTCAATATGGCAGACAATCCATCGGAGGTGGTAAACATTCCTGTCTTTGCGGAAAAACCATCGGATGCAATGGCCGCGCTTGGTTACTGTAAGGATTTTAGGTTTACGCTCTGCCAGACAATGTATGCGACCAACAATATTTATCAGGTATCGCCGGTCGTTTATATCAATGTCCTGGATCCGGAAAAGCATAAAAAAGACCTGGAAGAAACAAAAGCAGCTGTCAGCACACTCAGGGCGGTCATTGAGATTCCGGGAATCCTCCGCGAAGGGCTTGTTGTTAAGGCGGAGGAAGAAGAGCTGGCACCGGACACGGATTATACTGTTGAATATGAGGCAGATGGAGCTCTGGTTGTAAACTTGATCGCAGGAGGCGCCGGAGAAAATGCTGCTGAGATCAGTGTCAGCGGCCAGGTATTGGATCCGGATGCGGTCACAAAGGATGATATTATCGGTGCATACAATCCAACCACCGGAAAGGAAACAGGGATGGAAGTAATCCGGCAGGTATATCCGAAGTTTGGGGTTGTTCCAAGCCTTGGGCTTGCACCGGGGTATTCCCAGATTCCGGAAGTCGGGATCGCACTTTCTGCAAAGATGGCAAATATCAACGGAGTATTCAAAGGGATGGCATTGTTAGACCTGGATACGGAAAAAGCCAGGAAGTATACGGACTGTAAAGAGGTCAAGGAGAACAGCGGCTTCACATCGGAATTCTGCTATCCGCTATGGCCGTGCTTCAGGGTTGGAAATCTGATCTTCGCTGCGTCTGCGGTCGTGGGAGCTCTGATATCCTATACGGATGCATCGAATGATGATGTGCCTTATGTGTCATCTTCGAATAAGATTATAGGGATTACCGGAACCTGCCTTGCAGATGGCACGGAGGTGGTACTTGACCAGGATCAGGGAAGCACTTTGAATACATACGGTGTGACTACTGCATTCAATTCAAACGGATGGAGGCTCTGGGGGAATTATACCGGTGCTTTTCCGGCAAGCGGTGACGCAAAAGATATCTGGTTTCCGGTGCGCCGGATGTTCAACTGGCAGGGGAACACGTTCATCCAGGCATACTTTTCCAAGGTAGACGATCCGATGAACCCGAGGCTTGTGGAAAGTGTAGTGGATTCTGAAAATATCCGATGCGCAGCATTCGCACCGGATAAATGGGCAGGGGCATCTATAGAGTATCTGACAGAGGATAACCCGGATACAGATATCCTGGCTGGAAAGATGACATTCCGGCAGCACATTGCCCCATATACCCCAGCCCAGGAAATTACCAATATATTAAACTATGATACGGAAATGCTGACATCTGCGCTTACAGGAGGAGGGGAATAAGTATGAATATACTTCCGGAGGTAATCAACCATTATAACATTTACAATGAGGCAAAACGGCTCATCGGCGTGTCAGGCGAGGTCGAACTGCCGGAGCTGGAGGCGATCACGGATACAATCGAGGGCGCTGGGGTGCTTGGTGAGATTGAGGATCCTGTCACGGGGCAGTTTTCATCCATGAAGATCAAAATTCCGTTTTCCGTATTGTATGAAGATCTGTTCAGCCTTATGAATACGACAAAACCACCCCAGCTGACACTGAGAGGCTCCATGCAGTGTATGAATCCGGAGACAGGAGAGACAGACTACTATCCTGTAAAAATTGTGCTGCGTGGAAAGGCGTCTACCACTACGCTGGGAAAGGTTGCAAAGGGAAAGAAAGGCGAACCCGAAATTGAGATGGAGATACTTTATATCAAGATTCTCATTGCAAATAAGACGAGACTGGAACTGGATAAATTGAACTTTAAATTTGTATTAAATGGTGTGGATATGCTTGCGAAAATCCGCAGTCAGGTATAGGAGGAATGAATCATGGCAGCAAAAGAAATCGTAGAAATGAAAGACGGAAAGGCCATTGTAACGACAGTTGAAAATGAAGAAATGCTCCTGCAGTTATCAAAGATCTATGAATTTGAGGGGGAGAAGATTTCACAGCTTGATTTATCTGGGATGGAAGAGATTACGGCAGACAACATGATCAAGGCAAATAAGGTCATGGTTACATCGGGGGCAGTAGCGATCATGCCGGAAAATGATCTGTACTATACACTGATCATTGCGGCGGACGCAACGGGGATTCCGATCGAGTTCTTCAAAAAGCTCAGACCAAAGGATGCAGTCAAGGTTAAGAACCGGGTATCAAATTTTTTCTACGGAGAGGAATAAGGCTGGAAGATACCTGGATGCTGCGGAAACTCTGTATGGCTCTGGCAATGAATATGGGCAGTTATGGGGAGTTCGTACATATGTCGGTCTTTGAACTGTTGGATGTGTGCGAAGATTTGAAGGAGATCCAGGAGGAGGCAAAGGAGGCGGCTAAGTCAAAATGAGCGAGTATAAGATTGCGGTCAAGATTGCGGGACAATTGGAAAGTAGCTTTAACGCCGCACTCAAAGGCGCTCAGAGCGGCTTATCCGGCTTCGGGCTTGCGGGAAAAGTGGGGGCTGCAGCAGTCAAGGGGACGGCTGCGGCTATCACTGCGGCCGGGACGGCGATTGCCGGTATAGGGGCATACAGTGTCAAGGTTGGAAGTGAATTTGAATCAGCCATGTCTTCCGCGTCTGCGACAGCAGCGGCAACGGAGGAAGAATACGCGAAGATGGAAGCGGCCGCAATGGAGATGGGAAGGACTACATCGAAAACGGCGACGGAATCTGCGCAGGCATTGGAATATATGGCGCTGGCCGGATGGGATGTGGATACATCCATATCGGCCCTTCCTTCCGTGCTCCGGATGTCAGAGGCTTCCGGAATGGATCTGGCGCGTACATCTGACCTGGTAACGGACTCAATGGCAGCGCTTGGAGTGACAGTTGATGAATTGCCGAATTACCTGGATGCAGCGACAAAGGCGCAGAACAAATCGAACCAGACAGCCGAGGAGCTCATGGAAGCATATCTTGGTGTCGGCGGCACGATGAAAAACCTGAATATTCCGATCACGGAATCCGCCACTGCGCTGGGTGTTCTGGCAAACCGTGGAATCAAAGGATCGGAAGCAGGAACGGCCCTGAATGCGATGATGGTGAACCTGACTACCGGTACCGGCCAGGCAGGAAAAATGATGAGTCAACTCGGAATCTCCGCGTTTGACTCAAATGGTAAATTCATCGGGCTGGAAGAAACACTCAAGCAGGTGAACACAGCTCTGCAGGGGTGTACGGAGGAAGAGCGGAATGCGGCGCTTGCCGCAATCGGAGGAAAGCAGCACGTTGACGCCCTGAATAACCTTATGGCAGGCCTGAACACAACCAATGAAGAGGGAATTTCAGAATGGGCGGCTCTGAGAAATGAACTGGAAAACTGCAATGGCGCATTGGAAGAGATGGCAAAAACCAAGCTGGATAACCTGGAAGGTGATCTTGCAATTTTACAGTCAGCGGCTCAGGATGCAGGAATCAAAATCTACAAAAATCTGAATACACCGCTCCGCGGACTTGCTCAATATGGAACACAGTCAATCTACAAACTGTCGGAGGCATTGGAAAACGGAGGATTCTCCGGACTGGCATCCGCATTGGGAGACGTGGTAGCGGACGGTCTTGTAAAAATGGCCGATCATGCACCGGAATTTGTAGACATGGCAGCAACGCTTGTGGATTCTCTGATCAGTGGGATTGAGAATAACCAGGACGCAATCGGAGATTCCCTGGGACGGCTTGCCGTCTCTGCGTCGAATGCGTTTATACATCTGATGCCACGCCTGATCGTGCTGGGTGCAAAGATGGTGGTTTCGATTGCAAGGGGAGTTTTGGACAATCTTCCGGAAATTGGAGCGGCGGCCAAAGAAGCAATTGCATATCTGATGGAGGAAGCAAAGAAAGCGCTCGGTGAATATATGGACTTCCTGGGTGATGACAGCGCAAAACCATTTGAAAAGATCGTGGCATTGATTCCGGCAGTAGCGGCAGGGTTTATGGCATTTAAGTCTGTCAGCGGGATCATAGGTAAGGTGAACGGGTTTGTAAATTCCTTAAAAGGGATTGGCAAGGCGGCATCAGGCGCAAAGAAAGGTTTGGGGACCGCATCCAGTTCCATGTCAACGGCGGCACAGAATATTCTGGGTGCCGGAGCAGGATTCGCCCTGGCTGCGGCAGGCGTGTGGCTCCTTGCCAATGCGGCAACGCAGATAGCCCAGGCGGGACCGGGTGCGGCACTTGGACTGGCTATGATGGCAGCAGGCATCGCAGGCTTTATGGTGTTGGCTGCTAAAATGGGGCCGGAGCTTCAGGCGAACCAGCAGGGGCTGATCACATTCGGGGCGGCGATCCTGATGGCTGCGGCAGGAGTGGCGGTTATGGCATTTGCGGCGGTACAACTGGCACAGGCAGGACCGATGGCATTTGCGGGTTTGGCTCTCATGGAGGGCGGGATCATCGCCCTCATGGCTATCGCGGGAACCATGGGGACAACCTTAGCTTCGGCAGCCCCGGGATTAATCGCATTCGGGGCGGCGATTCTGATAGCGGCAGCCGGGATGGCAGTCATGTCGTTCGCGGCAGTGCAGCTGGCACAGGAAGGCGGGATGGCAGTCGCGGTCCTGGCCGGGATGCTGGTCGGTATGACTGCGTTTATGGCAGTGGCGGCGTTGCTGGGGCCGATGCTGTCAGCGGCGGCTGTTGGTCTGGTTGCGTTTGGGGTGGCAGTGCTTCTGGCAGGTGCCGGGATGCTCATCATGGCTCAGGCAGCTATACAGCTTGCGGAGGCAGGGGCTCCGGCGCAGATTGCCATGGCGCTCCTGGCTGCAGGTATCCTTGCGTTCGGGGCGGCTGCGGGAGCCCTTGCCCCGATGCTGCTTGCAGGTGCTGTGGCACTGGCGGCATTTGGCGCGGCGTTGATCGTTGTCGGTGCCGGAATGTTGGTTGTGAATGCGGCGGCTCTGATCGGAGCGGCAGTGTTGCTGGTGATGTCAGGGGCACTGGAACAGATCGTAGAGAACAGTACAGGAGGGGCTGAGGCGCTGGTATCCCTTGGAGCGTCTTTGACAGCATTTTCAGGAGGGGCAGCCCTGGCAGGGGCAGGAGCTGCGGCAGCCGGTGTCGGGTTTGCAGCCCTGGCTTTAGCAGCCCTGGCGCTGGATGTGGCGTTTATCCCTCTGGCGGTGGAAATGCTGGCCGTATCCGGGGCAATTGCTGTTATATCAGCAAGCTCTTCCACGGCAGCGGCCGGGATGGGGATGTTGAAAGCATCTTCTTCCGGAATGGTAACAAGTATGGGGAAACTGGCAGCGGCATTCCTTCCGCTTACGGCTTCATTGGCTCCCTTTGCCGCGGCAGCAGCAGCGGCCGGGATAGCAGCAGCTGCCCTGGCAACAGGACTTGCGGGGATGGCAGTATCCGCGGCGGCAGCCGGGACGGCGGTTCTCCTGATCGTGACGGCATTCACGGCGGCAACGGCAGCGATCCAGTCCTTCCAGTCTTCAACGGTGACGGTTGGAGCGGCCGCGCAGCGGATCGTGGCAGCATTCGCTTCCATGGGAGGGGCGGTACCTCCGGCAGCCGCGGCATTGTCATCCTTTGTGGTACCGGCGGTTGCGGCAGCTGCGGCATCCATGCTATTTGCCGCGGCGCTGGCATCGTCCAATGCGTCGCTTGCGGCCATGGCGGCGGCTGTAACAGCTTCCGCTTCTGCATTTGGGGCTTTATCAGCTGCTATGACAGGTTCTCTGGCTGCAGGGAACAGCATGATGCAGATGACTGTGCTTGTGAGCAGCAGTATGCAGCAGATGGCCCAGGCAACGACAGTTGGAATGGTGCAAGTCAGTACAAGCGTTCAAACCGGAATGACACAGGTAACAGCCATTACCACACAAAGTATGGCTCTGATCGTTGCAGTCACGACGAATGGGGTTACAGCCATGGTGACGGTATTCCGAAACGGCGGCGTGCAGGCCGTTGGAATCGCCCAAGCGACGGCGGCCGGGATTCAGGCGGCATTTGCAGGGGTAGATCTGTCCGGAGCCGGTATGAATATGATGCAGGGCCTTGTCAATGGAATGAACAGTATGCGGGGTGCAGTGGCGGCCGCGGCGCAGAGTATTGCGCAGGCAGCGGCAAGTGAGGTCAACAGTGCGCTCCAGATCCATTCTCCATCCAAAGTGCTGACCCGATCAGGGCAGTATGCCGGTGAAGGCGTGGCGGTGGGAATGGAAAATATGTCCGGCAGGGTACAAAGTGCGGCGAATGCGGCATTGGCTCAGCCAGTACAGAATGCGGGTGAAAATATCCGCGGAATTTCAACGCCGGAGATCCCTGCAAGGAGCGCTGTGATCGGTGAGACGATAGACAGCCTTTCCGGAAAAGGCAGAAAGGGAACAGAAACCGGTTCCGATACTGCACAGACCTTTGTATTCGGTCCAACCTATCATTTTGAAGGCGGAGAGACCAGCAAAGAGGAAGTGGTCGAAGCAAACAGAATGAGCATGGCTGAATTTGAAAAGATGATGCGGCAGTGGGAAAGGAAGAATAAACGGACTGTATTTGCGTAGAAGGGAGCGGAACAAATGGCGTCAACCTATGAAACAAAACAGGGGGATACATGGGATCTGATGGCCTATGATCTCTACGGCGATGAAAAATATATGCGTTATCTTATGGAAGCCAACCTTCCTCTCCTGGATATTATGGTCTTTTCATCCGGAGTGAAGATCTATGTACCGGACCTGCCGGAAGAGACGGATGAAGACTTGCCGTTCTGGCGTGTAAATGCAGACCAGGACGGTGAGTATTCCTCTGTAGAGGATGGTGATGAAGATGGGTGATCCTAGAAGGGTATCAGCAGGCTTTCGGTTTAATGGGAAAAACATGAAGGAGGAGCTGAAGGATTATCTTACGTCTGTTACATATACCGATGTGGCATCCGGAAGCAGCGACCAGCTGGATATTGCGATCCAGAACATAGAAATGGACTGGCTGAACAGAAAATATCCGGTCAAGGGAGACCGGGTGGATGGCACGATCACTTTTCGGAATTGGGAAAAAGAGGGAAGGGACAAAAGACTTTCCTGCGGAATATTTGTGCTGGACAATATCAAGTATTCCGGAGGGCCGCTTGCTGCACAGTTCGGATGCCTTGCGATCCCGGCCAATGGGTCTTTTCAGACAAGAGAGCGTACCAAAACATGGAAAGAGGTCACGGTCCATGGAATCGCAAAGGAGATCGCCGGGAAATACGGGCTGCAGCTGAATTGCTCTGGGCCGGATGTAAAGATCAATTCCATTGAGCAGTCCCAGAAAACAGACAGCGCATTTTTATATGAGATCTGTAATACCTATGGAATGTCCATGAAGGTATATAACAATGCGATTGTGATCTATGACCAGACTTCTCAGGAAAAGAAAAGCTCATCAGCCGAATTGACCAGGGAATCCTTTGTGGATGACAACTGGGAATATGAGGACGCACTTGTCGGGATATATACCGGAGCAAGGATATCCTATAAATCCGGAAATGACAGTGAGGAGATCAGTGTGTACGTTGGCATGAAAGCGGAGAATGCCGCGGGAAGCCGTGTCCTGAAAATTGATGAGACTGCGGACAGCGTATCGGATGCATACCACAAAGCAGCTGCGAAGGTCAACCGATCCAATGAATCCGCAACAAAACTTTCCGGGGAGATCTGGCCGAATCCGAAAATTTGCGCCGGCGCAACGGTAAGGGTGAAAGGGATGGGGAAGGCCAATGGAAAATATTTTGTGGAGAAGTCAACGATAGAAGTCAGCGGATCCGGAACAAAGCAGAATGTGGAGATGCACAGATGCCAGAGACGGCTTTCCTATGCTCCGAAGGCAGCTCCGATTCCTGCTTCGCAGACAAGCAGAAATTACAAGACAGGAGATATTGTGAATTTTAGCGGCGGTATGCATTATGTGTCATCCCATCCAGGGGCAAAAGGACAAAGCGCGAAGGCCGGACCTGCAAAGATCACATTAGGTCCGGACAGCGCGGGGAATGGAAAAGCACATCCATGGCATCTGGTACATACGGATAATACGTCAAATGTATATGGCTGGGTAGATGAAGGATCATTCAGTTAGAGCTATGCATACAGGTCATACAAGGAGGAATGGATATGGCGGAACGGCTGATTCGGGTAGGCAGGGTGTCATCCGTAGATCACAGCAGGGGAATGGTGAGTGTTACCTATACGAATCTGGACGATTCGACGACAGGTGAATTTCCGGTATTTTCGTTTACGGATGAATATAAGATGCCGGGAATCGGTCAGGAAGTGCTTGTGCTACATCTGTCAAATGGGCAGTCAGCCGGGATCGTGATGGGACGGATCTGGAACGGGGAGAACCAGCCACCAAAGTCCAGGGAGAGTGTATTCAGAAAAGAATTTGGCAGCATATATGGAGAGGCTTACATGGAATATGACGGAGAAAACATTGTCTTTAAGGATAAAAATATTGGACCGGTGACATTGAGAGAATTACTGGACTGCAAGTGTTAGGAGACAGGGTATGGCAAGAGTGGGAAATTGGGGAAAGAGCATTCAGTTTTCGGTGAACTCACAAAAACAGATCACGTTCAGAGGATTCAAGAGGACGGTGGCCGGGAGATGGGCAAAGCATTCGATCCTGAATCAAAAGCCAAGGATGGAATTTCAGGGACCGGAATCCTCCGGCGTTGTCATGGAGGTCGTTGTGTCTGCCATGCATGGCGTGAAACCAAGAACTATCATCCAGACGCTGGAAAGAGCCTGTGAAAAGGGAACGGTTGATTATCTTTATGTGGGAGGAAAGAAGGTGGGGGCCCATAAAATGTATTTGGAATCCATCAGTGAGACATGGGATGAAATATGGAACCAGGGGGAGCTCGTGCGGGCAACGCTGAGTCTGACCTTTTCAGAATACACGTAAGGAGATGGCCTATGCGGGAATCAAACAAGATCGAGATCATTGGGATTGATGATGAAAAAGTGGTAGAACGTATCCATTCGCAGCTCCGTTCTCTGATACTTTCCAGGGAGCGGACAATCCCTGGAAGCAGGAGCTTTGGATTAAAGGGGAAATTCATGGATATGCTGTCTCCGGAAGCTGTGAATGAATTTGCGATTGAATTGGAGGAAAAAACAGAGGAATTTATTCCGGAGATTAGTATCGCCGAAGTGCGCGCGGAGCAGAACGTTGGCAGTACGGCTAGGATACAGATCAATGTGGAACGGAGGGAAGGCTTATGATCGCGGAAATTGAGAACCTGCCGGAAGTCAGTTTTATAGATCATGTGACTCTGGATGATGTTCAGTCACTTTTGATCAAAAGCTATGAGGAAAGGCATGAGCATATCACCGGTAAAAGAATCAGTTTAAAAAGGGCGGATCCTGCTGCATTTACACTTTATGCCTGTTCCGTCCTTCTGTATCAGACTCTGTTATTTGTAGACAGGGCGGGAAAGCAGGATTTATTGAAATACAGTTATGGGGAGTATTTGGACAATATAGCCGCTCATAAAGGAGTGACAAGACTTCCTGCGCAGGCTGCGGAAGTTACGGTACGCTTTATCTTGTCTGCAGTTCAAAGGTCTGCAGTCAGTATTCCGCTGGGAACGAAGGTAACAGATGGAGAGATCTATTTTGAAACCACGGAATACGCGGAAGTGGAAGCAGGCGAAGAGTATGCGGACGTGCCCTGTATCTGTCAGACGGCAGGGGCAGCAGGCAGCGGGATGGCAGCAGGGAGGATCAATATTCTGGTAGATCTGATCCCATATGTCGCAAAGGTAGAAAACATAGAGGAAAGCAGGGGCGGCTCAGACATAGAGGATGATGAGAGCCTCGCGGAGCGCGTGTTCCTGGCTCCGTCTTCGTATTCTACGGCCGGACCCAGAGACGCATACATCCATCACACAAAATCATACGGCGCGTCGATCGGCTCGGTAAATGTTACGAGTCCGGAAGAGGGCAAAGTGGAGGTAAGGGTACTTTTAAAGGATGGATCCCTTCCTTCAGCTGCCCTGCTTGACGGGATCCTGGAACATCTGAATGATGATACGGTCCGGCCGCTCACGGATCATGTGCAGGTTTTGGCGCCGGAAACCATGACGTATGATCTGGATCTGACCTACTATATAGCAAGATCGGATGCCGCAAAGGCAGTATCCATACAGAGTGCGGTATCTGCTGCGGTCAGCTTGTACAATGAATGGCAGACCTATACCATAGGCAGGGACATCAATCCATCGGAACTGATCAGGCGTGTGGTAGATGCCGGAGCAAAAAGGGCGGTGGTTGCGCTGCCTGAATTTACCATAGTACCGCCTACCACAGTGGCAAGACTTGGAAACGTGACGGTAACGTATGGAGGTGTGGAAGATGATTAACCTGCATGACGGTGAATTAGTCGATATGCTTCCCAGCCAGATGGCAACACAAACTCAGCAAAGGTGTATCAGCTATGCGCTGAAAAAAGGAATACGGCTGATCATTGAGCGGGCGAACATGACCAGAACGGTAGCTGTGATAGACAGCCTGCCAGAGCAGATCCTGGATATGCTTGCGGTGGAGATGCGTACTCCCTATTACAGGGAAGAAATGGAAATAGAGATCAAACGGCGTATCATAAAGAGAACGCTGATGTGGCATCTGACAGCAGGTACTCCCGGAGCGGTGGAAGAGCTGGTCGCTGCCGTATTCGGAGAAGGGGAAGTGAAAGAGTGGTTTGAATACGGAGGGGAACCATACCGTTTTAAGATTGTTACAAATGCACTTCTTACGGAAGATATGAATTCGTACTTTTCAGAAATGATCCAGATTGTGAAGAATATCCGCAGTCATATCGAAGTGATCGAGATACACCGAACAGTGGATCAGGAGCTATATGCGGGCGTCTGTCAGTGTCCTCCGCAATATAGGCCGGCCGCGATCATTGACGGATACTGTGTTGACAGAGATGTAGTTCAGACAATCTATGCCGGGATGCTGACTGGTCAGATCAGCTATCCGGAACCAGTCATAGAACTGGGGATCGAAAGAAAGAGCGTAGGAGGACATATATCCAAATCGCTTTCATAACCTGCTGTTTCAGGAAATGGGATGGAAGAAGGCAGGACATTTTTTAGAGGAGGAATCAGAATGCTACAGCCATTTAACAGGGCAGTTATGACGACTGCAGGGGCAAATCTTCTCACAAGGGCACAGGCAGGAGAACTTGCAATTCAGTTTACCCGGGTGGTAACCGGAGATGGAATATACAGCCCGGAAGAAAAAGATATATCTGCTCTGCAGGAACAGACTGAATTGAAATCACAGAAAAACAGTTATCCAATTTCTAAGATAGCTGTTTTTACTGAAAACAGTGTGAAGATAACGGCCTATATCACGAACCAGGATCCGGTTACAGGAGGAGCCCTGGTGAGCAGTGGGTATCACATCAATGAGATGGGACTTTACGCAAAGGAAAAGGACGGGGACAGCAATACGGAAGTGCTGTACAGTATTACAACGATTGCCGGGGACAATGGAGACTTCATGCCGCCGTACAATGGGTATAATCCGGCGCAGATCATACAGGACTATATTGTGACAGTGAACAATACTGCGGATGTAACGATCCAGACTGGCATCGGTGCGGTGGCCCTGGCAGAGGATCTGGAAGAGCTGCGGAGAACGGTGTATGAGCTGGCTTCACAGATACCCATGCATTTTTTCGGGACAAGAGAGGAGCTGGATGCAGCCATAGAGGATCTGCCGCTAGGTACGATCGTATTTTTGCCGGATGATGAAGAGAACAGCTGAATGGAGGTGGAAAAGATATGAGTGTTGGAAGAGTTGAAATGGATGACGGGAGGAAGCAATATATTCCATACGCAAATTTAGGAGCTGAAGGAGGCGCTGAATCGGAATATGTTTATATAGAGCGGTTTATCCGGACGGAGACGCTACTTGAAAAATGGAATTTGACAGATGCAGGAGGAAGAGACTTACCTGGGTATACGGAAATCAGAGCGAATATGTACAATGCTGTTACTGGGGAATATTTAGGAAAGATGCAGCGGCCATCGAACAATAAACAGTATGAAATGAGATATACGCCGCTATCATTTATCACCGTTCCGTATAGCTATATTAGTATAGGCGATCCCTGGCCGGTTATATCAGCAAGTTTTGGAATAGATTTTTTTGCGAATGTTGGGGTCTATGTTAATTTGCTACATGGTGTATTTATATTTCGAAACGTGAAGAAACTGTTGGAATGTCCTTTATACACATGGTATAAATCATATCATTCATCTACCGATACACAAGAGGGCTTTAAAGGTTCATATCCAGCTTTTCTATTTAGAGCACTTTTGAAGAAAATCGAAAATAGCGATCCGATGTTCTTGGATACATCAACGAAGAAATTGGCAGATGCAGAAAGCACGCTATACTGATACGAGGAGGGTTAAAATGAGTATTGGAAGGATAGAGCTTATAGATGGACAGAAACAATTTAAGCAATATGATTCTGGCGGGGGGGGGTAAAAAGAACTCTAATTCACAGTATGTGTACATAGAGAAGTTTGTAAAAACGGAAGTTTTACTTAATAATTATCCGCTGCTAGATAAAGAGTATGTTAATGTATATGCAAAGAAATATGATTTCGATACAGGAGAATATCTCGGCAATACCAGTGCGGATTCAGACAAATTAAGATGTACACCATTGTCGTTCTGCATGATTCCATTTTCAGATATACTCGGTACGTTATATCCAGATACAAAGCATATTGTCGGCATTGACTTCTTTTCGTATATAGGAATCGGAGTTGAAATGAGCAGCGGTGAGTTTAGATTTAAAAATCAAAAGAAACTTTCAGAAAATCCGTTTTTTACTTGGTATAAAACATATTCAGGAAGTACGAATTTAACTGTAAGCGGGCTAAAAGAGAATTATCCGGCAATGTTATTTCGTGGGCTTTTGTTAGAACTAAAAACTGACAATTTAATGTATATCAAGGGTGGAACAAAGAAACTAGAAAACGCAGATGAATATATTTAGGGAGGTATGTATGAGCATAGGCAGAATAGAAATCGTCGATGGAGAAAAACAATTCGTTCCGTATGCTGATTCAGGGGGGGGGTAATAATTCAGCATCAGAATATGTATACATAGAAAAACTTTTGAAAACAGAAACTTTGTTAAGCGAATGGAACTTGGCTTATGATGATGCAGATAGCAAAACTACTATTTATCCCAGGATGTATAATGTTCTTACAGGAGAGTATATAGCGAAAAATTCTGGTGGAGATAATTATATTATAGAATACGTTCCTTTATCATTTAACGTTATCCCTTTTTATGATATATTTGGAACTATTTATCCAGTAAAAAGTACAATAATTACCGCTGGATATTTTTCGTACATTGGAATTGATGTTGATTTGACACAGGGTGTGTTTAAATTTACAAATCAGAGAAAATTAACGGAAAATCCAATTTATACATGGTTTAAGAACTATATTTATAAGACAGGGAATGTAGATGATTTAAAAAAATCCTATCCAGCAATGCTGTTCCGAGGATTCTTGAGGAAACTTGAAGTGAATGATCCGATGTATATAAAACCAGGAACAAAGACGTTGGATGATGCAGAAAGCGATATGTATTAGGGAAGTTGATTGTGAAAGGATGGTAAAAATGAAGGAAAAAATTTGTACAGTTATTGGATTGATCGGGAGTTTTGTTGCTTCTTTATTAGGTGGATGGGATGCCGGATTGAAGACATTGATTTTGTTTATGGGAATTGATTATGTATCAGGTTTCTTGGTTGCAGGGGTTTTTCATAACAGCAACAAAACAAGTACGGGAACACTGGAAAGCGTTGTTGGGTGGAAAGGTCTTTGCAGGAAAGGCATGGTTCTGCTGTTTGTATTAATCGCATACCGCCTCGACCTTGCTTTAGGCGTGGAATATATTCGGGATGCGGTAATTATTGGATTCATGGCTAATGAATTAATCAGCATCGTAGAGAATGCCGGCTTGATGGGACTGCCGCTTCCGGAGGCGATTATAAAAGCAATTGATATTCTGACCAAGAAAGCAGAGAGTGAGAACAAAAAATAATGGCTTCGTATCAAGTACATAGTAAGTGACACATATTATTGCGCCGGCGCAATGAAAGGAGAAAAAATGTTAAAGAAACAAGTAGCGGTTGAAATAATGAAGCATTTGGTAACACATGATTGGCATGGATACAGCCAGATCTCCCGCTGGGGAGATGGTGAGGGAAAGTGTGACGTACAAACGGGTGCTGGTACTTATCAGGTCGAACAGGGGGACAGGGACTGCAGCTCCGCCATTATTTCCGCCTATGAAGCCGCTGGAATATCTTGCGGCAGCGCTACATACACCGGTAACATGCGGCAGTTGATGTGTGGTACCGGAAATTTCAGATGGCATCCAATATCTTCTGGGTATATCGCACAGGCCGGTGATGTTTATCTGAATGAAGTTAATCATACCGCGATGTGTCTCTCTGCAGAGCCAGATCTCCTGATGGAATTTTCCATAAGTGAAAACGGCAGCATTGATGGAGCCGAAGGGGATCAGACGGGAGATGAAAGCCATATCAGGGCGTATTATGATTTCCCATGGGACGGGATCCTAGAGTGTATCAATATGGAAGAGGCCGGGCCCGGTGGCGACATCGTTGTTGAGATTCTAAAAGCTGATGTACCCATACCGGAATACCGTGTTTACACAGAGGAGGATGGATGGCTGGAGTGGATGCATGGTCTGTCATGCTCAGATGGGTGCGGTGATGATTTTGCAGGAATCCCGGGTCATGTACATAGAAACGCTCAATTCAGGAATCTGGGTGAAGGCGGCTGGTATCAGCTGACTATGAAGCGCCAGGGAATGCTCCAGAGGAATCAGGAAAATATGGATATGTCTGATTATATCATCGGATATACGGTTTATTATTGGACAGACGAACCGGAAAAAACAGGGTATTATAAAGCAAAGTACAGAGTTGCTACGTCCGGAAAAGATTATTTGAAATGGGAATATGATAATGAAGACGGGGGCGCCGGTGATGATGTCAATGGTGTGGATCGGCTGCAGCTCACGTTGGAAAAGGGATAAGATCTATATTGTAATTTAGAGGGAAATATTTGAAATTGTACTTGACTTTTGCATACCAAAAGTATATATTTATGGTATGCAAAAGTGAGGTGATAAAGTGAAAAAAATGGGACGTCCTACAGATAGCCCGAAACAAATTCAGATAGCTGTAAGATTTGATAGTGAGACATTACAGATTTTAGATGAATATTGTGATAAAGAAAAGATAAGCAGGGCAGAGGGCACTAGGAGGGCTGTCAGAAAACTGAAAAAAAAATAGAACAACCGTAGCACCGACCAAAGTACAAACGGCTGTTCTGCATGAGGAATATCCTCTACGAAATATTGTATCATAGCAGGGTATTCCTTTCAAGAATTAATTTTTGAAAGGAGGTTTTATTTCTATGAGAGAAATAGAACAAACTTTGAGTTCTGTTGAAGTAGCAGAAATGGTGGGAAAACAACATAAAGATTTGATGCGCGACATTAAGAGATACACTAAGCAAATGTGGAATGCTATTGAAGAATGTGGAGGAGAGCGCAATTTTGCGCCCACCGATTTTTTTAGAGAATCTACTTATAGGACAGAGCAAAACAAAGAGCTTCCCTGTTATCGTATAACGAAAAAAGGCTGTGAATTTATCGCCCACAAGCTGACAGGGACAAAAGGAACTGTTTTCACCGCCAGATACATAAACCGTTTTCACGAGATGGAAACAGAACTCTCAACCGGAGCGAATCAGGAGCTGTTGCTTTATTTGAAGGACAAGTTGGAGCGGCAGGAGGCTGTTCTGGCAGACATTAAAAGCCAGACGAAGGTACGGGGGTATTTGCAGGCGAGAACGCAGAATACAGTTCAAAGTGAGTATAAACAAGAAATAGGAATGAGAGTAGAAGCAAGTATGGATATAGAGTATTTGCGGGCGGTATACACATTTGCAAAGCATTATCCGAATAAAAGTGTTGTTGCGTAAAATATGAAAATGGGAAAGAGAGCTTGGAAACAGGCTCTTTTTCTGTGCAGAAAAAGGATAGGTGATATCATTTGGCGGCAAAAAAGATAGGGGATCTGATTACGCTGGCGGTGAAAAAAATTTAATCAGGATGCCACGAGCTATAATAAGACATTATCCTTATTAAAATCAGAAGTCCCTATTTTCATGCAATTGAAAATTTCTATCTGTTTTAGTAATTTGGCCCACCAAACTGCGATATAATCACCTGTGCCATCTCCGGATTTGTCTGGGTGATCTTCACCGGATACTGCAGTCTTTTTTCATAATTCCACATAAATCAGCATCCCCCTTCCTGCCATGGCCATGGCTCATTGATCCAGTTCCATTTTTCGCAGTCGGAACAGACCGCGGTGTCGATCGTCAGAGGTCCGAAGTTCTCTGCGTATTCCTTCAGCGCTTCGTTGCGCATGCAGCTGTATTTTCGGAAAAATTCCATTGCCTCTTCATCGCACGGATGGGTGTCCAGATAAAGCTTCACGTCATCGACCGCAAAGCTGACTTCATTGATGTGGTTCAGCAGATCTGCCCTGCAGGTGAAATTTTTCATCGTTTCCAGCCCCCTCTCCCAAGAAACGGTTTGTTCAGTTCTTCAAAGATGGTGCCTGCGCAGAAACCTTCGCAGATATCGGAAATTCCGCACCAGGTCTGCCAGGGGACATATGCCATGGCAATGGGCATGCCGTAAAGCGGGTCATCCATCATGCGGGCACAGCTTTTCGGAACCTTGCGTTCCCGGCATTCGGCCGCCTCTTTTGCCTCCGGTACAGGCGCGCAGCATCCGCAGTCCTCCCTCTGCATGGGCTCCATTCTGGGTGCCGGTTCACAGCAGCGTGTATCCATCTGCGGAGCGGAGGACTGGCATCCCGTATGCATGCCGGGGCTGTGGCGCATCGGACGCATATTGCCCTGGCGTCCATAACGCATATTGTTTTGATAATTCGCCATTTGCGATTACTCCTTCCAAGATTCGGTTTACAATAATATACTATGGAAAAAAGACAAAAAAGGTTCCTTTCAAAAAATTACGTTGTTTTTATAAATAAAAAAAGCTATAATAATGAAGGATTAATTTCTGTTTCCAGTAAAAATCTAATGACAGTCTTGTATTGTTTGTCGTGGAAAACAGAATTTATGGGAATAATAGTTACGAATCACAGCCGTATGAGAAAATATGCCGCTTTGCGGCTGCGGCCGGCGCAATATTTACGGCAGATTTCATCGGCCGTGAGTATCATTGAAATTTTACGAATGAAAGATTCAGGCCAGATTACGGGATAAAGGAGATAAGGATTTATGTGTGGGTTTGCAGGATTTGTCGGGGAGGTTGAGAACCGGGAGAAGGTACTCGTGGATATGATGAATACCATCATCCATCGGGGACCGGACAGTGAAGGAAAGTTCGTGGACGGAGACGCGGCGCTGGGGTTTCGGCGTCTGAGCATCATCGACCTTTCGGAAGTCGGGGATCAGCCTTTATATAATGAAGATAAAAGCAAGGTGCTGGTGTTCAACGGGGAGATCTATAATTATCAGGAGCTGCGCAAAGAACTGGCGGAAGCGGGGCATGTGTTCGTATCCAATACGGATTCGGAGACTCTGCTCCACGGATACGAGGAGTGGGGGGAAAAGCTTTTGGACCGTCTGCGTGGCATGTATGCCTTTGCGATCTGGGACAGAAAAAAGAAGCGTCTGTTTGCGGCCAGAGATATTTTCGGGATCAAGCCCCTTTACTATGCACAGATGAACGGGACGCTGCTGTTCGGTTCGGAGATCAAGTCCTTTCTGGAACATCCGCGGTTTGACAAGATTTTTAATGAGGATGCCCTTGGAAATTATCTCTCCTTTCAGTTTGTGCCCACCAATGAGACCTTTTTTAAAGGCGTGTTCTGCCTGCAGCCCGGACATTATTTCCTGTATGAGAATGGAAAGCTGGAGATCAGGCGGTACTTTGAACCTCACTTTACCGGGGACTGCCAAAAGTCCTTCGAGGAAGTGGTGGAAGAGGTCGAGGCGGTCATGAAGGAGTCTGTGCAAATGCATAAGATCAGTGATGTGGAGGTGGCTTCGTATCTGTCCAGCGGCGTGGATTCCAGCTATCTCACCTATCTGGGACAGGTGGACCGCACGTTTACGGTGGGATTTGACGAGGGGAAGTACAGTGAGATTCAGGACGCGAAGGAATTTGCGGCAAGCATCCATATGCAGAATGACGCCAGGGTCATCACCCCGGAAGAATATTGGGACCGACTGTCGGATATTCAGTATTATATGGATGAGCCGGTGGCGGACCCGGCAGCGATCGCACTCTTTTTTCTGAGCGAGGAGGCGGCCAAAAAAGTTAAGGTGGTGCTTTCCGGAGAGGGATCGGACGAGTTGTTCGGCGGATATAACATTTACTGTGAACCGTTGGAGCATACGGCCTTCAACAAGATCCCCATGTCGATCCGGCGTGTCCTTGGAAAATTTGCGGAGTACTGCCTGCCCCGACGGATGAAGGGCAGAGGCTTTCTGATGCGCCACGGCAAGACGCTGGAGGAACGTTATTTTGCGAATGCCACCAACATCTTTACGGAGCGGGAGGCAGACAAGCTTCTGAAAAAAGGATGCGCGCCGGGGATCCAGCGGGTGACAAAGCCCTTGTATGACCGTGTGAAGGGCAAGGACCCTGTCACGAAGATGCAGTATGTAGACCTTCACCTCTGGCTGGTCCATGATATCCTGATGAAGGGGGATAAGATGGGCATGGCAAATTCTCTGGAGGTGCGGGTGCCGTTTTTGGATAAGAAGGTGCTGGAGCTGGCACAGACACTGCCGCTGGACTACAAGGTCCGGGCGCCGAAGACGAAGGTTGCGCTGCGGGGGGCCGCGGAGAAGGTCATCCGGAGCAAGACCGCTGAAAAGAAGAAGCTGGGCTTCCCGATTCCAATCCGGGTGTGGCTCAGGGAAGAGAAATATTACCAAAGAGTGCGGGAGATGTTCACTTCGGAAGCGGCAAGGAAGTTTTTCAATACGGAAATCCTGCTGAAGATGCTGGATGGACATAAGAATGGCAAGAAAGTAAATGAAAAGACGGATGACAGCAGGAAAATCTGGTCGGTATATATCTTTTTGGTATGGTATGACAGGTTCTTTGGGCACGAAAAGCCGGTGCATCCGGCCAGGCTGTCGGCGGTCTGAGCAGTGCCGCATACCGGACGGGTTCCAATTCAATAAGCTGCATGCAGGTAAGCCGCCGGATTGTAGCCGCAAAGACTGACATGCAGGTGATCTGCCGGATTGCAGCCGCACAGACAGAAAAGAATCAGCAGCCGCATAAAAATGGAAAAAGAATCAGCAGCCGTTTATAAAGGGGAAAGAATATGAGAAGCAGAACTGTACGGCCGCTCAGGCGGCGGGATCACGGGGCAGGTCAAAAGCAAAATGGTGACGGGTATTTGGGAAGTCATGCGCAGGTACGGCAGGCCCGGCGGAACAGACAGACTGTCCCGCATGCGGACCATTCCTATGGCATGCAGCACTCCGTCTATGCTGTACCCCGGGAAGGAGAGCGATATCCGGAGGAAGAAAAGGACGGACGGAAAAAGCGCGGGATCCTTTCCAGAATCCTTGTTACGGATGCGCAGTATTTTGATTATGACCTGCTGCTGGTGATCATTTTTCTGATGTGCCTTGGGCTGATTATGCTGTACAGTACCAGCTCCTATGAAAATGGGACCTACTATTTCAGCAGGCAGGCATTGTTCGGGGCTGCCAGCTTTGCCGTGATGCTCTTGGTATCCAAGATTGATTACCACATTTACGGTGCATTTTCGTTTGAATGCTATCTGCTGGCGATGCTTCTGATGGCGTTGGTGCAGACACCTCTCGGACACAGTGCCAACGGCGCCAGGCGGTGGATCAAGATTACGGAGTCGCTGACCTTCCAGCCGGCCGAGGTCATGAAGATCGCGATTATTCTGTTTATTTCCTATGAGCTCTGCCGACTGGGAAATAAAGCACATACGAGGGAGGGGGCGGTCCGTGTCTTTGCGTTCGGCATCGCGGCGACTCTTGGGGTGAGGTATCTGACGGATAATCTGAGTACGGCCATCATCGTACTTGCGATCACTTGTATCCTGTATTTTGTCGTACATCCGAAGCTAAAGCCTTTCCTGGCCATGCTGGCAGGAGGATTTGTTATGCTTTTCGTATTGATCAGCTTCCTCTCCGCATCCATCTCCGAGAGCGACAATTTCCGGCTATCCCGGATCATTACCTGGCTGGATCCGGAAAACCATACAGATACCGGCGGATTCCAGGTCATGCAGGGATTGTATGCCATCGGCTCCGGAGGTTTTTTCGGGAAAGGGTTGGGAAACAGTACGCAGAAGCTGGGGGTCATCCCGGAGGCGCAGAATGATATGATTCTTGCCATTGTCTGTGAAGAACTGGGAGTGTTTGGATCTATCATCATTTTATTGCTGTTCGGTCTGCTGCTTTACCGTCTGATGTTCATCGCAAGAAATGCGCCGGACTTATATGGATCCCTGGTTGCGACGGGAATTTTTGCGCATATTGCGCTGCAGGTGATCCTGAATGTCATGGTCGTGACGAATACGATTCCGACAACAGGGATCACGCTGCCGTTTATCAGCTATGGCGGGACTTCGGTCCTGTTCCTGATGGTTGAGATGGGGATCGCGCTTGGGATCGCTAGGAAGATTAAGATAAAGGAAATGTAATTTCATGGTTGCTGTTCACACGGTGTCGCGCGCCTGCTGCACGGCGTCCGGCCAATCAAGTAACATTTCATGTGATTTCAAACAAAATCTGGAAAAATAGTTCTTTTCAGAATAGGGAAAATATGATATAATCACATGTAGTAATGAATACTATATGAAATAGAATCATATTTGAAAGGCTTGGGACAGAATTATGAGTTATAAAGTGATTGTTGACAGCTGCGGGGAACTGACCGAGGAGATGAAAGCGAGCGGGAATTTTGAAACAGCATCTTTGACCATGGAAGTCGGGGGTGTCCGCATCATGGACGACGCGTCCTTTGATCAGGCGGATTTTCTCAGAAGGATTGCAGAATGCCCGGAGAGTCCGAAGTCGTCCTGTCCGTCACCGGAGGATTATATGGAGAAGTACCGCTGTGAGGCGGAGCGGGTCTATGCGGTGACACTGACGGCAGAGCTGAGCGGTTCCTATAACAGCGCGGTGCTGGCAAAGAACTTATATATAGAAGAATATGGAGAAAAGAACATTCATGTCTTTAATTCACGTTCCGCATCCATCGGGGAGACGCTGATTGCTATGAAGGTGCAGGAATGCGAAGAGACGGGAATGACATTCGAGCAGGTAGTCGATACGGTGGAGCGCTATATTGGCGGACAGCATACGTATTTCGTGCTGGAGAATCTGGATACGCTCCGCAAAAACGGACGGCTCACCGGGATCAAGTCTCTGGTGGCCGGGGCGCTGAATATCAAGCCTGTGATGGCGGCTACGCCGGAGGGGACGATCTGTCAGATCGGTCAGGCCAGAGGCATCAAAAAGGCACTGGCGAAGATGGCAGACCAGATTGCGGAGGAAACCCAGGAAGCAGAGGAGAAGATCCTGGCAATTTCCAACTGCAACTGCAGGGAGCGTGCCCGGGAGGTCGAGAGGATGCTGCTGGCAAAGATGAAGGTGAAGGCCAGCTTTATCATTGACACGGCGGGGATCAGCAGCATGTATGCCAATGACGGCGGAATAATTGTTGTAGTTTGAAAAAAAATGTGATATACTTAGGGAACGGGCATTCGGAGAACGTTCGGTGAGGACGGCCGGAAGTTTTCCGGCTGTATAAATGATAGACAGCGCAGCAGATGAGTCTGCTGTCTGCCGCTCTGTATAAGAGTGCCTGAGCATAAAAAGGAGATCAGAAAGATGAGTCAGGAAAAGATAGACCGTTATAAACAGGAAAAAGCAAACCGGAAGAAGAATATGAAGAAGCAGCGCATGATGAGTTGGGCGCGCAAGGGTGTGCTGACTCTGGCTGGGCTGGCCCTGGTTGGCTGGCTGGGATACTCTGCGTATGACAGATTTTCTTCAAATAAAACCCGGGAGACGACGACGGTGAATTATGAAGCGGTGAATTCTTATTTGATCGATCTTACGGAGGAATAATCGTAAAAAAAGAAGCTGCTGTCTGAGGTGCAAAAGCCTTGGACAGCAGCTTTTTTTATGATCATTTCTCCGAATTTTCTAATAGAACAAAGACTCTCCCGGAGTATGTTCACAGCAGCGCATCTCAAAAAATGAAAAAAAGGGTTGAAAAAGGGAGTGATGTGGGGTACAATGGATTCAAGTGGTAGAAAGTGGTGAACAGTGGAGTGAAATGGGGTGAAAGTGGAACCCGTTGACAGAAGGAGTTCTCAATGTTACTAGGGGAGTTTAATCACAGCATCGATGAAAAGGGCCGTTTGATCATCCCCGCAAAGCTGCGGGAGGATCTGGGCGACAGCTTTGTGATCTGCAATGGTCTGGAGGGCTGTCTGTTTGTGTATTCCCAGGAAGAGTGGAACAAATTCGTTCAGGAACTGGAAACCCTGCCACGTATGAACAAGGATGCCAGAATATTTAAGCGCTATTTCTTCGGAAGTGCTTCGGAGGGCAGTTTTGACAAGCAGGGGAGAGTGCTTGTCCCGCCTTCTCTCAGAAAAGCGGCACATCTTGAAAAGGACGTTGTCCTTGTGGGAGTTCAGGATCGTGTGGAGATCTGGGATAAGGAGCTTTGGGAAGAGAAGAGCATGGTCAGTGAAGAAGACCTGGATGCGATTGCGGAACGCATGGAAGCAATCGGGATCCGGATATAATGTGGTCAGCACACTAGGAGGATAGAATGGCATTTCAACACACTTCAGTCTTACTGAAAGAGACAGTAGACTCTCTGGCGGTGAAGCCGGACGGGATCTATGTAGACGCCACACTGGGCGGAGGCGGACATGCCTTTGAGGTGTGCAGACGTCTAAGCGACAAGGGGAGATTCATAGGGATAGATCAGGACGCTGCTGCGATCGAAGCAGCCAGTGTCCGCCTAGAGGGCTTTGGGAAGATGGTCACGGTCATTCGGAGCAATTATTGTGACATCGGCCCTCAGCTTCGGGCTGTCGGAATTAAAAAAGTCGATGGGATTGTTCTTGATCTGGGAGTATCCTCGTATCAGCTGGATAAGGCTGAACGGGGATTTTCTTACCGATTGGACGCGCCTCTGGACATGCGGATGGACCAGAGGCAGGTCCAGACGGCAAAGGATATCATTAATTCTTACAGTGAGCAGGACCTGTACCGTATCATTCGTGATTACGGGGAAGACAGGTTTGCGAAAAATATTGCAAAGCATATCGCAATGGAGCGGGAGAAGGCGCCGATCGAGACAACGGAACAGCTCAATGAAGTGATTCGGCATGCCATACCCATGAAGATCAGAAAGGCTTCCGGCCATCCGTCTAAACGGACGTTCCAGGCGCTTCGTATCGAACTGAACCGGGAACTGGACGTATTGGAGGGAACGCTGGATGAGATGATCGACATGCTGAATCCGGGGGGAAGGATCTGTATCATCACCTTCCATTCGCTGGAGGACAGGATTGTGAAGCGGACATTCCGCAGGCAGGAGAATCCCTGTACCTGTCCCAGCCATTTTCCGGTCTGTGTCTGCGGGAACGTTTCAAAGGGGAAGGTGGTCACGAACAAGCCGATCCTTCCTGGAAAGGAGGAACTGGAATATAACAGCCGTTCGAAGAGCGCGAAGCTGCGCGTTTTTGAACGGTCCTGATGACTTGAGATAATTGGAAGGAGTATATAAAATAGATTTTATCAGGAAGGGGAGAATCCTGGTAAAAAAGGAAAGGGGCGTAAGAACGATGGCATCGACAAAGACGACCACATATTCGATTTACGGAAGACAAGCTTATGAGAATTCTTTTCATGGAGATACCGTGAATCTGGATCTGTCTCAGATCAGAAGCAGCGTATCCCGGGGAACCACCCGCATCGGGTCGGTTGCGGATGAGTTGCGGCGTGGAAGTCAGGGCGGACAGGTATATGTGTACGACAACATTGCCCGTCAGCCAGAAGTTCCGCCCGTACACATGCCGGTTGGGGAACCGGAGTACAGACAAAAGACAAGCCGTCAGGTCCTTAAGAACCGGAGGCGGGCGCTGAGCATGAATACGGCTTATGCGGTATTTCTTGCGTCTGCGGCGATCTTTGCCGTAGTGATCTGTTCGCTGTATCTTAGACTGCAGTCGGAGACGGTTGCCAGATCGGAGAACATTACGGCGCTGCAGAGGGAGCTTGCGGAGCTGACGGAGAAGAACGATGCCGCGTATCATGCGGCGGCAGATTCCATCAACCTGAACACCGTAAGGGACAGGGCGTTGAATCAGCTTGGGATGGTGTATGCGTCTCAGGGAAGAGTCGTATCCTATCAAAATCCGACAACAGACTGCGTGAAGCAGTATAATGACATTCCGGACAACGGCGTCCTGGCAAAGTCGGGAAAGCTGGCAGAGTAGGATACCGGCAGAGATCTCTGCGAACGGCGGCAGACGGGAACAAGCAGGAAGGAGTATACATACAGCGGCAGATGGCGGTACCAAAACGTAGAAACAGATTTGATTTTCTGACAAAAAAATTTCCAAAGAGGATGCAGGAAAAGCTGGTAATGGTCTTTATGGGAGTCGTACTAGCTTTTGTTGCTTTAATCGGAAAAATTACATATATCAATGCGTCGAAAGGAAGCGGCTACACGAAGATCGTGCTGGAACAGCAGCAGTACGACAGTCGGGTTATCCCCTACAAGAGGGGGGATATCGTAGACTGCAACGGAACCAGGATGGCAACCAGCGAACGGGTCTACAATGTGATCCTGGATGTATATGTGATGCTGTCGGAGGAAAAATATAAAAAGCCGACCATGGAGGTGCTGAAAACCGTATTCGGCATTCCCGAGGGAACGGTGCAGGAGATCATTGAGGAACGGCCCGACAGCCGGTATGAGATCCTTGCCAAAAAGATCTCCTATGAAAAGGCCCAGGAATTTGACGAGATTGATGGGGATGAAGAGAACTATCCGGACGTGCGGGGTATCTGGCTGGAGGAGGATTACCAGAGAAGCTACCCTTACGGCCGTCTGGCAAGTGATGTGGTCGGTTTTGTGGTAGGTACAAATGAGGGCGCGATCGGCATCGAAAGTGCCTATAATAACATTCTGAATGGGACAAATGGACGGGAATACGGATATTTTAACGACGACGCGACGATTGAACGGACTGTGAAGGCATCTAAAAACGGCAATACGGTGGTGTCGACCATTGATGTCACGCTACAGAGCATGGTGGAACAATGCATCCGGGAGTTCAATGAGGCGCATGCCGGAGAAGCCCGCCCGGGACAGCTTGGCAGCAAGAATACGGCGGTCATGATCATGAATCCGAATACAGGGGCGATCCTGGCGGAGGCATCCTACCCGGATTTTGATCTGAACAATCCGAGAGATCTGTCCATCCTGTATTCCGGGGAACAGTGGAGCGCCATGTCGGAGGAGGAACAGCTGACAGCCATGAATGATCTGTGGAGAAATTTTTGTGTCAGCGATACCTTTGAACCCGGGTCCACGGTCAAGCCGATGACCGTGGCGG
This sequence comes from Lachnospiraceae bacterium, assembly GCA_910573785.1. GTDB lineage: Bacteria > Bacillota > Clostridia > Lachnospirales > Lachnospiraceae > Schaedlerella. Next base: position 40,964 of record CAJSZT010000019.1, read on the forward strand.
CAGGACTGGAATCTGGGATCCTGCAGGGAGATGAAACCTATGCATGCTATGGGAGTCTTCATGTGGGAGACTATGACATTTCCTGCCACCAGAAGACCGGGCACGGGAACGAGACCGTACAGGATGCGGTGGCCTATTCCTGCAATGTGGCGATGATGCATATGGCGGAAAAGATCGGGGTGGATCATTTCCTGCGGTATCAGCACATCTTCGGCTTCGGAGAATATACAGGGATTGACCTTCCGGGAGAGGCCTATACGGAGGGACTTCTTTTTAATAAAGAAAATATGCTGGATGTGAACCTTGCCACCTGCTCCTTCGGACAGGGGTTTAATGCTACCATGACCCAGGTGGCGTCGGCTTTTTGCTCCCTGGTAAACGGGGGATACTATTATCAGCCTCATGTGGTGAAGCAGATTCAGGACGGGGACGGCAAGGTCGTGGAGATCAAGGATCCGGTACTGTTGAGAAAAACAGTGTCCGCCGAGACCGCAGAGCAGTTAAAGCCTTATCTGCGCGCGGTGATGGAATATGGGACCGGGATCAATGCCCAGGTTCCGGGCTATGACATCGGCGGTAAGACCGGGACCGCGGAAAAGCTTCCCAGGGAAGCGGAGAATTATGTGCTTTCCTTTATCGGCTGCGCGCCGCTGGAGAATCCGGAGGTGGTGGTCTACGTAGTGATCGATGAGCCTAATGTGGCAAGGCAGGAGACCAGCCAGTACGTACTGGAGCTGTCTCAGAAGATTATGGCCCAGGCATTTCCATACCTGGATATTACCATGAAAGAGGATGATGTTCCGGAGGAAACTAAGGAAGAGCAGCAGCCGGAAGACAATGCTGGACAGGAAGAGTATACATCCTATAACGAGAACTACGAGGATACCTATTCCAACCCGGACGGCGCTTATATCGACGAGGACTACAACCCGGATCTGGACGGATGGGCCGAAGAGATGCCGGTGGAATACCAGGTGCCTTATCCGGAAGAAGATACCCCGTGAGACGGCCGAACGGTCATAATGGGATGCCTATTGGATATAGGGAATAAGAAACGCATGCATAACCTTACAAAAGAGATAATATGTTATAAAAATATCTTTTGTAAGGTTTTTCTATGAAAAACAGGACATATAATAAGAAGAAGATGCTTGTTGTCTTCTGCGCGGCCTGTATCATTATTTTCGGTCTCATTGCCCGGCTGGTCTACCTGATGATCTTTGACGCCGGGTATTACCAGAAAAAAGCGGAGGCTCTTCACGAGAGGGAGCGTGAGATCAAGGCGGCCCGTGGCGAGATCGTGGACAGGAATGGCAACGTCCTGGCAACCAACAAGACGGTCTGTACGATTTCGGTTATCCACAGCCAGATCGAAGATCCCCAGGCCGTGATCCAAACCCTGGCCCGGGAACTGGAGATGGAGGAAGCCAGCGTGCGCAGGCGCGTGGAAAAGGTCTCCTCTATGGAAAAGGTAAAGACCAATGTGGACAAAGAGACCGGCGACCTGATTCGGGGATATAATCTGGCAGGAGTCAAGGTAGATGAAGATTTTAAGCGGTACTATGTCTATGATGAGCTTGCCTCCAAAGTTCTTGGATTTACAGGCGGCGACAACCAGGGCATCATCGGGCTGGAGGTCAAATATGAGGATGACCTGAAAGGAAAAAACGGAACCATACTGACAGTGACGGATGCCCGGGGAATTGAGCTGGAGGGCGTGGCGGAGGACCGGATAGAGCCGGTGGCGGGCAATACGCTGCAGATCAGCCTGGATTATAATATCCAGTTCTTCTGTACCCAGGCGGCTTACAAGGTGATGGAGGAAAAGCAGGCGGATAGTGTGTCGGTGATCCTGATGAACCCTCAGAACGGGGAGATCCTTGCTATGGTCAATGCACCGGAATTTAATCTGAATGATCCCTTTACTCTGAACGCGGATGCTTCCGGAGTTACCGATGAAGAGAAACAAAACCTGTTGAACCAGATGTGGAGAAACGGCTGTATCAACGATACCTACGAGCCGGGATCCACATTTAAGATTATCACATCCTCGGCCTGCCTGGAGGAGGGGGTGGTCAGCCTTTCGGACAGCTTTTCCTGCCCCGGATACCGGATGGTGGAGGATCGGAAGATCCGGTGCCATAAGGTGGGGGGACACGGCGCGGAGACCTTTGTCCAGGGACTGCAGAATTCCTGTAATCCGGTATTCATCGACATCGGCCTGAGACTGGGAGCGGACCGATTTTATGACTACTTTAAGCAGTTCGGACTGATGAGCCTGACCAATGTAGATCTTCCGGGAGAGGCCGGAACAATCATGCATAAGAAAGAGGATATCGGGATCGTGGAGCTTGCGACCATGACCTTCGGGCAGTCCTTCCAGATCACCCCGATCCAGATGCTGACAACCGTCAGCTCGCTGATCAACGGCGGAAGACGAGTGACGCCCCACTTCGGGATGGCAGTCCTGGACCGCGACGGCACGCGGGTCAGGGAGTTTTCCTATAAAGAGAAAAAAGGAGTGGTATCGGAGGAAACGTCGGCCACCATGCGGACGCTTCTGGAAAGTGTTGTGGCCGAAGGCGGCGGAAAAAAGGCCTATATTGAAGGGTATCGGATCGGCGGCAAGACCGCGACCTCTCAGACGCTTCCCAGAAGCGCCCATAAGTATATCGCTTCCTTCATTGGCTTTGCGCCGGCAGACGATCCCCGGGTCATCGGCATGGTGGTGATCCACAATCCCCAGGGTGTCTACTACGGTGGCACCATTGCGGCTCCGGTGCTGCAGAGCATCTATGACAATGTACTCCCTTACCTGGGCATCCAAAAAGAAATCGTAGAAAAAGAGGAAAATCGTGAAAATGCGGAATGAAACGCGGTAAGACAACTCATGATTGAAAAAGGGGACAGAATGCGGTATACTGTAAACGGTTAGACAAAAGAGATGTGAGGTGGATGTATGGCAGAACATATCGTGATACCAGTATTGATTTCATTTGCGCTGAGTGTGATCATGGGACCGGTGGTGATCCCATTTCTTAGAAAGCTGAAAGTCGGGCAGACGGAGCGTGCGGAGGGAGTGAAGTCGCATTTAAAGAAGGCGGGGACTCCGACTATGGGCGGTGTGATGATCCTGGTCAGCGTGATCATCACGTCACTGTTCTATGTGAAGGATTATCCGAAGATCATCCCGGTGCTGTTTCTGACAGTCGGATTCGGTCTGATCGGATTTCTGGATGATTATCTGAAGGTGGTGATGAAGCGTTCCGACGGATTGTATCCGGGACAGAAGATGGTGCTGCAGGTGGCGGTGACGGCGGTATTTGCGTTCTATCTTGTGAAGATCGCGGAGGTTCCGCTGGTGCTTTTGATCCCATTCTCCGGCGGGAGCTATCTGGATATCGGGTGGGTGGCTGTGCCGCTCTTGTTTGTGGCAGTTATCGGAACGGTCAACGGAACCAATTTTACGGACGGACTGGATGGGCTTGCGTCCAGCGTGACGGTACTGGTGGCGACCTTTTTTACCGTGGTGGCGATCGGATCCAAAAGCGGGATCGAACCGATTACCTGTGCGGTGGTGGGGGCTTTGATGGGATTCCTTCTATTTAATGTACACCCGGCCAGCGTATTTATGGGGGACACCGGTTCTCTGGCACTGGGCGGTTTTGTGGCAGGGACGGCTTATATGATGCAGATGCCTTTGTTCATTATCATCGTGGGCCTGATCTATGTGGTAGAAGTGGTATCTGTCATGATCCAGGTAACATATTTTAAGAAAACAGGCGGAAAAAGATTCTTTAAGATGGCACCGATCCATCATCATTTTGAATTGTGTGGATGGTCAGAGACACGGGTGGTCGCCGTATTTTCCATTACGACCGCGATCCTGTGCCTGATCGCATTGATGGGGGTATGATGATATGAGCATGGAGATCAAAGGAAAAAAAGTACTGGTATTTGGTTCGGGGATCAGCGGTGTGGCGGCAGGGCAGCTTTTGCTCAGCGAAGGCGCGGAGGTGATCCTGTATGACGGCAATGTTTCCCTGGACAGGGCAATGCTTCGAGCGGAGCTTTTAGAAGGCGCGGAAGGACTGCTTTCTTCGCCGGAGGAGAAAGAGAAGCTTTCCGGACGGGCGCGGGTGATCCTGGGAGATTTTCCGGAGGAGGAGCTGGATACCCTGGCGCTGGTGGTGATCAGCCCCGGTGTGCCGCTGGACCTGCCGGTGGTAAAACGGATGCATGAGATGCAGCTCCCGGTATGGGGCGAGATTGAACTGTCCTATGTGTACGGGCAGGGTGATGTGCTGGCCATTACCGGGACCAACGGGAAGACGACGACTACAGCGCTGCTGGGCGAGATCATGAAGAACTATAAAGAAAGCGTCTACGTGGTGGGTAATATCGGCAATCCATACGCCTGCGTGGCTTCGGAAACGAGGCCGGAATCCGTCATTGTGGCGGAGATGAGCAGCTTCCAGCTGGAAACGATACATACCTTCTGTCCGGTGGTCAGCGCGGTGCTGAATATCACTCCGGATCATCTGAACCGCCATCATACGATGGAAGCATATATTGAAGCAAAGAAAAATATCTTCCGCAACCAGACGGCGGAACATACCTGCGTACTGAACTATGAAGACGAAGTGACCAGAAGGTTCGGAGAAAATACGAACGCGCGGGTTCTATATTTCAGCAGCCGGCGTAAACTGGAAAGAGGGATCTGTCTGGACAGCAGCAGGATCATTTACCGGGATAAAGAACAGGTACAGATCTGCCGTACAGATGAGCTCCAGCTCCTGGGGGTCCATAACTATGAAAATGTGATGGCTGCTGCGGCCATGGCGATCGCATACGGGGTTCCCATGGAGATCATCCGGAAGACTGTAAAAAAATTCAAAGGAGTAGAACACCGGATTGAATTTGTGGCAGAGACAGCCGGTGTGGCGTATTACAATGATTCCAAGGCCACCAATCCGGACGCGGCCATCCGGGGCATCCAGGCCATGAACCGGCCCACGCTCCTGATCGGCGGTGGCTATGACAAAAATTCCGATTATGAGGACTGGATCCGTGCCTTTCACGGGAAGGTCAAAAAGCTGGTGCTGCTGGGGCAGACCGCAGAAAAGATCGCGGCTGCGGCGCACAGGCTGGGATTTGAGGATACGATCCTGGTAGAGACCTTTGAGGAGGCGGTAAAGACCTGCGTGAGATTTGCCATGCCGGGTGATGCGGTACTGCTTTCCCCTGCCTGCGCAAGCTGGGGAATGTTTAAAAATTATGAAGAACGGGGAGATAAATTCAAAGAGCTTGTGCAGCAGCTGAGTACGCTCTGAGCTGCGGAACATCTATCGTTAAGGAGTGGATTTATATGCCCAAAAAGCAGGGCCGGCGGCGCTATGACTACACGATGCTGACGGTGGTGCTTGTTCTGGTCGTGATTGGTCTGGTGCTTCTCTACAGCACCAGTACCTACAACGGGCAGGTCAAGTTCCACGATCCGTTCTACTATCTGAAAAAACAGGGATTTGCGACGGTGCTTGGACTGGCAGGGATGTTTTTTGTCGCCGGGATCGACTACCATAAATGGGTGCCTCTGGCCAATCTGGGTTATCTGACGGCAGTGCTTTTGTCCGTTGCGGTCATGTTTGTGGGAGACGAATACAATGGGTCCAAAAGATGGCTGTCTTTGGGCCCTGTTTCATTTCAGCCTTCGGAATTTGCCAAGGTGGCGATCATCTTTTTCCTGGCCTGCCTGGTGACGAAGCATGTAAAGACCATGGGAAAATTCACCACGCTGATTCGGGTGATGCTTCCCGTGCTTCCCGTCGTGGCCCTGGTGGGGGCCAGTAATCTGAGCACCGCTATCATCATCCTGGGAATTGCGGCAGTCCTGATCTTCGTGGCAAGCCCAAAGTATGTGCAGTTTATCGCAATGGGAGCAGCAGGCATCGGATTTATGGGAATCTTTCTGGCGCTGGAAAGTTACCGCCTGGAGCGTCTGGCAATCTGGAGAAACCCGGAGCAGTATGAGAAGGGATATCAGACTCTGCAGGGGCTGTATGCCATCGGTTCGGGAGGACTTTTTGGCAGAGGGCTGGGAGAGAGCGTACAAAAGCTGGGTTTCCTGCCGGAGGCGCAGAATGACATGATCTTTTCGATCATCTGTGAGGAGCTGGGCCTGGTCGGGGCAAGCTTCATCGTGCTCTTGTTTCTGATCCTGATCTGGCGCTTTTTCGTGATCGCCACCCGGGCCAAGGATCTGCTGGGCGCTTTGATCGCGTCAGGGGCCATGGCTCATATGATGATCCAGGTGATCCTGAACATTGCTGTTGTGACGAATTCCATTCCCAATACCGGTATCACGCTGCCCTTTATCAGCTATGGGGGAACCTCTGTTTTGTTCCTGCTGCTGGAAATGGGGCTTGTGCTCAGCGTATCTGTGGCCTGCGGTTCGGCAGGCGGCAAACCATAAAGAAGAAACAGACGGACCTGACCTTGCGGGCTCTCCTGCAAAAGACGGTCTTGTCAGCGACAAACCATAAGGAGGAATTTCATGACAGCGAAGAGAAGTCCGGAGGGCAGCACTCGACGGATTCCATCCGGCGGTCCTCCCGGCCGGGGAATGGACAGAGAAGAAGCATATGACGACCGCCGGAGCGTGCGCCGATCCGGAACCGCGCAGAGACCTGCGGACCGCAGAAATTCCGAAAGCTCAGGAGGCGGGGAGCAGAGCCGCCCGACTGGAAGCCGGTCTGCTCCTGCAAGAGGGGATGGCCGTATGTCCGGAAGCCGGTCCGCTCCTGCAAGAGGGGATGGCCGTATGTCCGGAAGCCGGTCCGCTCCTGCAAGAGGGGATGGTCGTATGTCCGGAAGCCGGTCCGCTCCTGTAAGAGGAGCGCCGCCTGAGAGACGTTCCGAAAAACAAAGAGAAGGCAGGTCCGGCGCGGCCAAGAGAAGCGGAAGCGGACCAAGTCAGAGCAGACAGGCCCGGGAGAAAAGCTCGGGAAGAGCTCCGGGCAGCAAAGCAAAGGCAGGCCATGCAAGGGAGAACCGGGAAGGCCGTCAGATGCCTGAATCCGGAAGACAGGGAAAACAGGCCGAAAGGCCGAAATCCCGGTGGAAGCTTCTGCTGATAATCCTGCTGGGGACTGCGTTCATAGCGGGTGTGGGTTTCCTTGCGATCCAGCTGTTTGAGACAAAGAAGATCACAGTTACCGGCAATCAGTATGTTTCAGAGCAGGAGGTCATCGACTGGCTTCTGGCGGATGAGTATTCCGGCAATTCTCTGTATTTATTGTGGAAATATAACCAGAATGATGTGCAGCAGCTTCCCGCTGTAGAAGAGACGAAGGTAGGACTCAAAAACCTGGTGGAGGTTCAGGTGCAGGTGAAGGAAAAAAGCTTCAGCGGACGGATTGACTATAATGAGGCGTTTTTGTATTTTGACCAGGAAGGGATCGCTTCCCTGATCACCGGAACCGAGATCGAAGGGGTACCTTATATAGAAGGAATGGAGATCAATCCGGAGGAAGTCCTTCTTGGGAGTGTGCTTCCGGTTACGGACGGACAGATCTTTGAGGAATTGAAGACTTTGATGCCGCTGCTGGAAAAGCAGGAATTGTCTCCGGACAGGATTAGCTGTGCGGGGGCGGATCTGACCCTGCATTTCGGGGGTGTCCGGGTGCAGATCGGAAGCGGCCAGTTTGCGGACAGGCTGGCCCAGGTGCCGCCGATCTTGGAAAAGCTGGCCGAGCTGTATGCGGATCAGACAGGAGTCCTTCATCTGGAAAATTATGATATTTCCGGGAGCTCCATCCGCTTTGTGCCGGACACCGCAGCGCAGCCTCAGCCCGAAACCCAGTGATCAGAACGAAAAAATGGAAAAAAGGTGCATAAATTGATTAAAAAAATCAGAAAATACACAAAAATCTATTGATTATTTCCCGAAAAGACTTTATTATATACTTATTGGATTGTATCATTCAATGGTAAGGAATGCTAGAGTATTGATAATAGATGATAAAGGAGGAAGTACTCTTGTTAGAAATTAAAACCAACGAATCAGAAGCTGCCGCGCGAATTATCGTAATCGGAGTCGGCGGAGGCGGCAACAATGCTGTGAACCGTATGATTGATGAACAGATTGCAGGTGTAGAATTTATTGCGATCAATACAGATAAACAGGCACTGCAGTTATGCAAGGCACCCACTCTGATGCAGATCGGAGAAAAGCTTACCAAGGGGCTTGGCGCCGGAGCACAGCCGGAAGTAGGCGAGAAGGCGGCGGAGGAGAGCGAGGAAGATATCTCTGCTGCTCTCAAAGGCGCGGACATGGTATTCGTAACCTGCGGGATGGGCGGCGGAACCGGAACCGGCGCGACTCCGGTTGTGGCAAGGATTGCGAAGAATCAGGGGGCTTTGACGGTGGGGGTTGTGACCAAGCCGTTCCGCTTTGAGTCCAGAACCCGTATGGCGAATGCGCTTGCGGGGATCGACAAGTTAAAAGAGAGTGTGGACACTTTGATCGTCATTCCCAATGACAAGCTGCTGGAGGTTGTGGATAGAAGAACGACCATGCCGGAGGCTTTGAAGAAGGCGGACGAGGTCCTGCAGCAGGGTATCCAGGGCATCACGGACCTGATCAATGTGCCGTCCCTGATCAACTTGGACTTTGCGGATGTCCAGACTGTCATGAAGGACAAGGGTATCGCCCACATTGGAATCGGTGAGGGACGCGGGGATGACAAGGCACTTGAGGCTGTGAAGCAGGCAGTGGCAAGTCCTCTGCTGGAGACTACGATCCAGGGTGCTTCCCACGTGATCATCAATGTATCCGGCGACATCACTCTGATGGATGCATCGGACGCGGCAGAATTTGTACAAGAGCTCGCCGGAGAGAACGCAAATATCATCTTCGGTGCTACTTATGATGACTCCAAGTCTGATGAAGCGAAGATCACCGTGATTGCTACGGGCTTACATAATGTAGGCGGCAGTTCTTCCAAGCTCAAAGCAAGACTGGAAGGACAGCAGAAGATGGGATCCATCCTTCCTTCCGGAGATATGGTGAGCCGGATGCCGATGGACGGAGGCGCAATGAGAAGCGCGGGAACCAGAGCTCCGGCAGGCACACGGCCGATGGGAGGTCCGTCTCCAACGATCCAGCCAAGAACGACTTCCAGCAATGTAAGGGAACAGTCGATCAAGATTCCGGATTTCTTTAAAAAATAGTATGGAAAACCAGCCTGCGGCGGTTTTTCTGCATACAATGGCATTTCAAAACCGCTTTTCTTTTATGGGAAAAGCGGTTTTTTTGTCGAACTTTTTTGTCGAAATATATTCTCAAAGTCTCGTCAGCATCTGACAAAAATCCGATATGGTACGGCATATAATAATTTTTGTGCATGAGGACTTGTTCGGCCATCCTGGAGAGGGAAGTGAAGCATGTATTATGAGCTGTACATAGATGTATTGTTTCTGATCAATTTTATGATGGACTCTCTGCTCCTTATGGCAGTCAAAAAGGTGCTGAGATGTCCGGTAAAAAATGGCCGCGTGTTTGTCGGGAGCGGACTCGGAGCCGTTCTCACATGTGTGCTCGTGGCGCTGCCGCTGCCGACTGCGGTGAGGCTTTTGGCTTATTATGCGGGGATTTCCAGCATGATGATCCGGGTCGGACTGGATATACGTAAGGGAAGGCAATTTTGGAAAGCCTTCGGTCTTTTATACGTATCGGCATTTCTGATGGGAGGAATGCTGCAGATCCTCCGGCCCTGGGTTCGGACAGGAAGTATTTTTTTTGCCTCGGCAGTGCCCATTTACTATCTGATGTACGGAATCTGGAGATTCCTGACCATGCTGAGAAAACAGGAGGAGCGGCTCTGCGAAGTTGTGCTGCACGTAGGGCCGGAAACGTACAGGATGCATGCGCTGTTGGATACAGGAAACGGATTGACCGATCCCATATCAGGGGACCCGGTGAGCGTTATTGATCCAGCCTGCGCGCAGAAGATGCTGGAGAAAGAAAGAACAGATACGGGGGTACGGTATATCCCTTACCGCACGGTTGGCGGGGAAGGGGTGATGCCTGTATTCCGGGCAGAACAGATGGAGGTCTTTCTGCCGGGAGAAAAGGGGGAGTTCAGAATGCGGCGTCCGATCATCGGAATCTGTGAGGGTCAGATTTCAGGACATGAGGAGTATCAGATGATCTTGAATCCGGATGTTCTGGCCTGCTGGTCCTTTGCGGACGACTGATGACAGGAGGATACGGGAAATAATCCGTATTTGAAATCTGCCGCGCAGATTGGTTACAAATAAAGGAGGAAAAAAGAATGGTTGTTAAGGTAGCCGTACCACGACAGTTTAAGCTGAAAATTATACCGGATTTCAGAGGGATTTTCTTTTCCAATCAGAAGGAGATTCATTACATAGGGGGATCGGAGGTGCTTCCGGCGCCGCTCGAGACCGAGGAAGAATCAGAAGTGATCGACAGGCTCGGGACTGAGCGGGATGAGCAGGCCAAAAAACTGCTGATCGAACACAATCTGCGGCTGGTCGTCTATATCGCGAAAAAATTTGACAACACGGGGGTAGGAGTGGAGGACCTGATCTCAATCGGGACCATCGGACTGATCAAGGCGATCAATACCTTTAATCCGAATAAAAATATCAAGCTGGCCACCTATGCCTCCCGATGTATCGAAAATGAGATATTGATGTATCTGCGACGGAATAATAAGACGAAGATGGAGGTATCCATTGATGAACCTCTGAATGTAGACTGGGACGGAAATGAACTGCTGCTTTCCGATATCCTGGGAACCGAGGAGGACACGATCACCAAGGACCTGGAAAACGAGGCGGAGCGGCGGCTCCTTGTGAAGGCCATCAATAAGCTGTCCAGCCGGGAAAAGCTGATCGTCCGCATGCGTTTCGGACTGGACAATCCGGACGGAGAGGAGAAGACCCAGAAAGAGGTGGCGGATTATCTGGGGATCTCCCAGTCCTACATCTCACGGCTTGAAAAAAAGATCATGCAGCGGCTGAAACGGGAGATGGTGCGCTACCAGTAAAAAATAGAATATCAGTTCATGCCCGCAGGATGCTTCGGCCAGCCGCCGGGTAAAAAAATCCTTTACGCTTCACCAATACAATGCTATAATATCCACAGGACTAATCATTTTAATTTGCAGATTCCATATTCTGATACCAGGATATTCAGGTCTGATATTCCGGGGGCGGGATATGGATCTTGCAGGAGAGCGTGGTGAAGAGAATGAAACTGACATTTGTTGGGGCTGCCCACGAGGTGACAGGAAGCTGTCATCTGCTGCAGGCGGCGGGGAAGAACATTCTGGTGGACTGCGGTATGGAACAGGGGATTGACCTGTATGAGAATCCCGGGCTTCCGATTGCGGAGAATGAGGTCGATTATGTGCTGCTGACCCATGCCCATATCGATCATTCGGGCATGATCCCGAAGCTGGTGAAGGAAGGCTTCAAGGGCGAGGTGGTAAGTACCTTTGCCACATCGGACCTGTGCAATATCATGCTTCGTGATAGCGCCCACATTCAGGAATTTGAGGCAGAGTGGCGCAACAGAAAGGGCAAGCGTGCCGGCTATCCGGAATATGAGCCTGTTTATGTGATGCAGGATGCGCTGGACGCGATTGAGCTGTTCAGGCCCTGCGGCTACGGACAGAGGATCCAGCTCTGTGAAGGGATTGAGGTCCGTTTTACGGATGTGGGACATCTGCTGGGGTCTTCCAGTATTGAGATCTGGGTGACGGAAGGAGAGGAACAGCGCAAGATCGTATTCTCCGGTGACGTAGGAAACCAGAACCAGCCGATCCTCCGGGAACCGTCCTATACGGAGGAGGCGGATTATGTGGTCATCGAATCTACATATGGAAACCGGCTCCATTCCACGGAAAAGGTGGATTATATCGGGACATTTACCCGGATCGTCAAGGAGACTTTTGACAAGGGCGGCAATGTGGTGATCCCGTCCTTTGCGGTAGGACGTACCCAGGAGCTTCTGTATTTTATCCGGGAGATCAAGGAGCAGAACCTCCTGCCGGAATACGCGGATTTTGAGGTATACCTGGACAGCCCGCTGGCTATTGAGGCTACCAAGGTGTTTACAAAGAACATGAAAGGCTGTTTTGACGAGGCGGCCTTAAAGCTGGTCAATTCCGGGATCAACCCGCTGGTGTTCCCGGGGCTGAAGATCTCGACGGGCAGCGAGGATTCTAAGCAGATCAACTTTATCGAGAGGCCGAAGGTGATCATATCTGCTTCCGGCATGTGTGAGGCCGGGCGGATCCGCCACCATCTGAAGCATAACCTGTGGCGGGAGGAATGCACGATCCTGTTCGTTGGCTACCAGGCGGGAGGCACGCTGGGACGCCGGATCCTGGAGGGCGAGAAGGAGGTCAAGCTTTTCGGCGAGACCATCGAAGTCCGGGCACGGATCGAAAGCCTGAAGGGAATCAGCGGACATGCGGACCTGGACGGGCTGCTGAAGTGGCTGGAAGGTTTCAAAAAACCTCTGAAGCGGGTATTTGTCGTTCACGGTGAGGATACGGTGACAGAGGAATTTGCCCAGACCGTGGAGGAAAAGTTCGGATTTCCGGCATTTGCGCCGTTCCCCGGCGGAGAAGCGGATCTGATTGCGGATGAGATCCTTTCCGAGGGCGTCCGAATCCCGGTTAAGACCAAGAAGCCGGCACAGAAGAAGGCTGACGCGGCGACAGAACGTCTGCTTTCCGCTGCCAGATGGCTTGTGGAAGTGGCTGCCAGATGTGAGGGCATGGCCAATAAGGATAAGGCGAAGTTTGAGGCTCAGATCCTGAATCTTGCGGATAAGTGGGAGATCAAGTAATAAAAAGCGACTGTAAACAATGAGAAAGCCATGCGCCGGTGCATGAAGGCAGATGCCGGTGCATGGTGTATTGTGATGTGAAAAAGGCCGTGTATGGGATTGCCGGTATGCGGGAACATCAAAGAGGATCTTGAAAGGGGGAATGCCGGCTGAGGTGCCGCCAAAGATGCAGAGCTGCCGCTGTCTGATCAGGGACAGCCGTATGGACGCTGCAGAACAGAAGATTTTTTGGCTATACAAAAATACGAACAGAAAAGAGAGGAATGAAACATGGACAGTACATGGGGGATTTTTGCGATCATTGTCATCTATCTGGTGGGAATGGTCGCCGTGGGAATCTACTTTATGAGGAGAAACAAGTCAACAGGAGACTATTATCTTGGCGGGAGGAAGCTGGGGCCGATCGTGACCGCGATGAGCGCGGAGGCATCGGATATGAGCAGCTGGCTTCTGATGGGCCTGCCGGGAGTCGCTTATCTGACCGGTGTGGCAGACGCGGCGTGGACAGCCATCGGACTGGCCGTGGGAACCTATTTCAACTGGCTCATCGTGGCAAAACGTCTGAGGAGGTATTCCGTGATCGCTGGAAATGCCATCACCATTCCGGAATTTTTTTCCAACCGCTACCGTGATAAGAGCAATATTCTGGTTGCGGTTTCCGCAGTCTTTATCGTGATCTTTTTTATACCCTATACGGCGTCTGGATTTGCGGCATGTGGGAAACTGTTTTCCACATTATTTGACGTGCCCTATTTTACCGCAATGGCTGTCAGCGCGGTAATCATCGTTGCATATACTGTCCTGGGCGGATTTTCCGCGGCGAGCACCACGGACCTGATCCAGAGCATTGTCATGACGCTGGCATTGATCTGTGTGGTTCTGTTCGGCATCAGCACGGTGGGAGGAACCGGGCTTGTGCTGGAGCAGGCGGGAGAGCTGCCGGGCTATCTGTCTTTGACCAGCATCTACAGTGGCGGCGGGGCGTCAGAATATGGAGCCATCAAGATAGCATCCACATTTGCATGGGGACTGGGATATTTCGGGATGCCTCATATCCTTCTGCGCTTTATGGCGATCCGGAATGAAGGGGAGATCCGGCTGTCCAGAAGGATCGCGTCGATCTGGGTCGTGATCTCCATGAGTGTGGCGATCTTCATCGGGATCCTGGGCTACAGCCTGAGCAAAGGCGGCATGATCGAAACGCTGGAGGGGACAGACTCGGAAAAGCTGATCATTGTGATCGCGGCCCTGATGAGCAAAAGCGGGATTCTGGGAATTGTGATCGCCGGTCTGATCATGTCCGGGATCCTGGCGTGCACCATGTCAACGGCGGATTCCCAGCTCCTTGCGGCATCCTCCAGCATTTCGGAAAACCTGCTGAAGGATGTGCTCCACCTCAGGATCAGCGAAAAGGCATCCCTGCTCGCGGCCCGCGCGACAGTGCTTCTGATCGCCGTTCTGGGCGTGATCCTGGCCGTGGACCCGAACAGCTCCGTATTCGGGATCGTATCTTTTGCCTGGGCGGGCTTCGGCGCGGTATTCGGCCCAGTCATGCTGCTGGCTTTATTCTGGAAGCGCTCCAACCGGTACGGAGCGATCGTCAGCATGCTATCCGGCGGGATCATGATCTTCGTGTGGAAATATATGGTGCGTCCCATGGGAGGCGTATGGGATATCTACGAGCTGCTTCCCGCATTCCTGGTGGCCATCGTCCTCAATGCGGCGGTCAGCCTGGCGACTCCTGCCCCGGAAGCAGAGATCCTGGAGGAGTTTGAGCAGGCTGCAAAGTAAACGGACCATTGTTGCGCGCGCCGCAGATAGATACAGCAGCTGCGAATCCGCAAAATAAGGTTTTTCAAACACACCGCATTTGTCAAGGGCTAAAAGTTTTTTTAATTCCCTGCCAAAAGGAATAACAAATCACCAGAGTGAGAAAAATCCTACTAGATCATATTTTATCTGGCAGGAGGATTGAAACGATGGCTTTGAGTAAAGTAGAAATATGCGGTGTGAATACGGCGAAGCTTCCGCTCTTAAAAGAAGAAGAGAAGGAAGCTTTGTTTGCGCGTATAAAAAAGGGAGATGAAACGGCAAGGGAAGAGTATATCAAGGGAAATCTCCGTCTGGTCCTGAGCGTGATCAAACGCTTTACGAACAGCAATGAGAACGCGGACGACCTGTTTCAGATCGGATGTGTGGGGCTGATGAAGGCGGTGGATAACTTTGACCCTGACCGTGAGGTGAAATTTTCTACTTATGCGGTGCCGATGATCATAGGGGAGATCCGGAGGTATCTTCGGGACAACAACTCGATCCGGGTCAGCCGATCCCTGCGGGATACGGCATATAAGGCTATTTATGCCAAGGAAGGCTATATGCGCAAATACATGAAGGAGCCGACCATGCAGGAGATCGCGGAGGAGATTGGGATCGCCAAGGAGGACATCGTTTTTGCGCTGGATGCCATCCAGGCGCCGATGAGCCTGTATGAGCCCGTGTACAGCGACGGAGGAGACGCGCTGTATGTGATGGACCAGGTCAGCGATAAGAAAAGCCGGGAAGAGAACTGGATTGAGGAATTATCTCTGGAAGCGGCCATGGAACGGCTTAACGAGCGGGAACGCTATATCATCCGCCTGCGCTTTTTTGAAGGCAAGACTCAGATGGAGGTGGCGGAGGAGATCAAAATCTCTCAGGCCCAGGTCAGCCGGCTGGAAAAAAACGCTTTGAAGGTGATGCGGCAGTACCTTTTGGGAAAATAGGTTTCCATTTACGGCCTGAATGACTGCTGATAATAACGAAAAAAGTAGGAAATTGAAAAAAAAGAAAAATTTTAGTTGAAATTTCCATGGCTTCATACTATGATTAACTATATAAAAAGAAGGGTATGATCTGCCATGTACAGACTTTGTATTTTTGACTTGGATGGAACACTGACCGATACGTTGGAATCCCTCACATTTTCCGTGAATGAGACCTTGAAGGAGATGGGCCTTCTGCCGGTGACAGCAGACCAGTGCCGGCAGTTTGTAGGCAATGGAGCCCGTGTACTGATGGAGAGGTCGCTTCTCGCCGCGGGAGAGGCGGATACGGGCAGGATTGATGAGGCGATGCGGATATATGGACGTATATTTGACGCCAACTGCACATATCATGTAGTACCTTATGAGGGAATTCCCGGGATGCTTACGGCCATGAAGCAGGAGGGGCTGGAGCTGGCGGTGCTTTCGAATAAGCCCCATCGGCAGACAGTTCATGTGGTGGAGGCCGTGTTCGGCAGAGGGGTGTTTCGGCAGATCCAGGGGCAAAAGGAGAACATACCCCGCAAGCCGGACCCGAAAGCGGCTCTGCAGATCGCAGAGGAACTGGGGATATCCCCGGAGGAGACCGTATATATCGGGGACTCGGAGGTAGACATTGCAACGGGAACCAATGCACACATGAGGACTATCGGTGTGACATGGGGGTTCCGGGGCCGTGCGGTCCTTGAGGAGGCCGGTGCCGGTTATATTGCCGACTCTCCGGAAGAGGTCATAAAACTGATCAGGGAATAGGGAGGTAAAAGAACATGGGTGAATATAGTGAGGAATGTCTGTTGACGTTTCTGGAAAGACAGTCTCAATTATTTGACGAGCCGGTTGCCGCTACGATCGAAGAGGCGGAAGCGTTTCTGGAGGATTGCATGGCGGTTGTTGTAGATACGCTGGATGATGTAAGAGAATATCTTGACGAAAACGGGATTGACGTGAACAGTATGGGCAAGGATGAACTGGAAGAGGCATCCGAGGTTTTCCCATTGCCGAACGGACAGTATCTGATCGTAGAAGGCTAAGAAATGAACTATGGAGGTCTCCGGACAAGGCCGTGTGGCAAAAGGCAGCAGAAAAAAGTCGCAGCCTAATCGACTGCGGCTTTTTCTACGGTTTCGGCAATGGCATCCAGGATGACCTGGGATGTATACGGAGACTGTTCGGATAGTGTGATATTTTCCAAAGACTGCGTTTTGTAGATTTGTTCGGCAATATCCTCGATGGCCGGCTGGATCAGCGGGAACATCGTGGCAATACTCTCATCCAGATTGGAGAATCGGATGGAGTTGATATGGGATTCATCTACAGATACCTCTACCTCCAGATTGGTGTTGTTGAGTGTGAGGGCAGAGGTATAGATTCCGGGGGTATATTGTTTCTCCGCATGGGCATCTGCAGGCTGCTTTTTGCCGCCGGGCCGGAACATGACGACCAGCAGGATGATGAGCAGGATGCCGAGTGCGGCGAATATGGCAGTGTAAATGATTTCTTTCATATGCAGAACTATGATTTTGGTTTTGGAACTCATGAAAGTAACCTCCCAAAGTGCATTTTTTATAGTGTATGTCAAAGAGGAGGGAAATATACCTTTGGGGGTGTCCGGAATAGGAAAAGGGAGGACGGTTCGGCGCGGGGATGTGTATTTCGGCGCGGGACGGTAGTGAAGAGGGATTCGGACATCCGTACGGAAAGAAAAATGGAGGTGTAAGTCTAGATGTTTGTAATTGTGGGACTGGGCAATCCCTCGAGGGAGTATAAAGGAACCAGACATAATGCGGGGTTTGAGGTTATAGATCGGATTTCTGAAAAATATAATATTTCTGTAAATATAAAGAAGCACAGGGCACTGATCGGAAAAGGGATGATCCAGGGAAAGAAGGTGATCCTGGCGAAGCCGCAGACATTTATGAACCTGAGCGGGGAAAGTGTTCGCAGCCTGGTCAATTTTTACCAGGTGGATGTGACGCGGGAGCTGGTGGTGGTCTATGACGATGTCAGCCTGGGTACGGGACAGCTTCGAATCCGGGCAAAGGGAAGCGCCGGCGGACACAATGGGATCAAGAATATCATCTCCCAGATCGGAGGGCAGGTTTTCCCACGCATCAAGGTGGGGGTTGGGGAGAAGCCTCCGAAGATGGAGCTGGCCGATTATGTGCTGGGACATTTTTCAAAGGCAGAGCAGCAATTGATGGAAGAAGGTTATGAGATGGCAGTCTGTGCGGCAGAGACCATCATGGAGGGCAGGATTGAAGCCGCAATGAATGAGTATAATCGGAAAAAGAAGGAAGAATAAGAATCGTGAGAGCTTTATTGGCGCCGCTTCGTGAGCTTGCGGATTATGAAGAGATTATACAGGAACGAAAAAAAGGGGAAGGGCTTCTGCAGATCGCAGGATGCGTGAACTCTCAAAAAACACATCTGATGTATGAATTGGGCGATGGGTATGGATACAGACTCATCGTTTTTTCCAGTGAGGAAAAAGCAAAAAAAGCCTGGGAGGAGTATCGGTTTCTGGATGAAAACGTGTATTTTTATCCGGCCAGGGATCTGCTGTTTTATCATGCGGATATCAAGGGGAAATATCTGCTGAGCCAGCGGATGGAAGTTGCGCGCGCACTTTTGGAGCATGGCGCCCTTACGGAGGACGAACGGCGTCAGAGGGGGCTTGCCATCATTACCACCATGGATGCCTTTCTGGACGGGCTTCCGTCAAGGGAGGAACTGCAGAACCGGCAGATTCACCTGGAGGCCGGAGAGAGCGTAGACTTTGACCGGCTGCAGCAGAATCTGTCAGGCATGGGATATGACCGGGAGGCCGAGATCGACAGTCCGGGGCAGTTTGCCGTGCGGGGCGGGATCCTTGACATTTACCCCTTGACAGAGGAGGTTCCGGTGCGTCTGGAGCTGTGGGGAGATGCGATTGATTCGATCCGTGCCTTTGATGTGGAAAGCCAGCGTTCCATTGAGAATCTGGACTCTGTGGAGATCTATCCGGCATCAGAGCTTGTCGGGGATCCCCGGGACATGGTATCCTTTCTGGATTATTTTCCGGGGGAGGAAGTGATCCTCCTGCTGGACGAACCTGTCCGCCTTCTGGAACGGGCGGAAGGGGCGGAGCAGGAATACCAGGAGAGCCTGAGGAACCGGGAAAAGGCCGGGATGGAGCAGGAGACTGTGAATCTGAAGATCTTTTCCTCCAAAGAGGTTGTAGAACGGATGAATCATCTTTCCGGGATCGGCTTTACAACGCTGGAATCCCGGTGCGGCAGCTTCCTGGTTCGTAAGACCTACCGGATCCAGAGCAAGGGCGTGAATCCGTACAATAACAGCTTTGAGATGCTGACAAGGGATTTGAAGAGGCTGAAGCGCAGCGGCTACCGGGTGGTGCTGCTGTCCGGGTCGCGCACCAGGGCCAGGCGTCTTGCGGAGGATCTGAGGGATTATGACCTGAGCAGCTTTTACAGCGAGAACCTGGAGCGGGAGGTTCAGCCGGGAGAGATCCTGGCAGCCTACGGGCATGTGGAGGAAGGGTATGAGTACCCCCTTTTGAAATTTACGGTCATTTCAGAGACCGATATCTTCGGACGGCAGAAGAGGAAAAAGAGGCGGAAGACTTACGAGGGGCAGAAGATTCAGGACTTCACCGAGTTAAAGCCCGGGGATTATGTGGTGCATGAGAATCATGGGCTGGGCATTTACCATGGAATTGAGAAGATCCAGGTGGAGAAGGTGACCAAGGATTATATGAAGATCGCCTATGCAGAGGGAGGCGTCCTGTATATCCCGGCAACCCAGCTGAACCTGATCCAGAAGTATGCCGGCGCGGATGGAGCAAAGCCGAAGCTGAACAAGCTGGGCACCAGCCAGTGGGTAAAGACGAAGAAGCAGGTCCGTTCCGCGGTTCAGATCATCGCAAAGGATCTGGTAAAGCTCTATGCGGCGAGGCAGGAGGCGGACGGCTATATCTACGGGGCAGATACGGTGTGGCAGAAGGAATTCGAAGAGATGTTTCCCTTTGAGGAGACGGAGGATCAGATCCAGGCCATCGAGGATACCAAAAATGACATGGAAAGCCCGAAGATCATGGACCGGCTGGTCTGCGGGGACGTGGGCTACGGCAAGACGGAGATTGCCATCCGGGCCGCGTTTAAGGCAGTCCAGGAGAGCCGTCAGGTGGTCTATCTGGTGCCGACCACGATCCTGGCCCAGCAGCATTACAATACTTTTGTGCAGAGAATGAAGGACTTTCCGGTGCGGGTGGATCTGCTGTGTAGGTTCCGAACTCCGACAGAGCAGAAAAAGACAGTGGAGGATCTGAAAAAGGGATTGGTGGACATTGTTATCGGCACCCACCGGGTTCTGTCCAAGGATGTGGGCTTTAAGGACTTGGGCCTCCTGGTCATTGACGAGGAGCAGCGGTTCGGCGTGACCCACAAGGAGAAGATCAAGCAGCTCCGGGAGAGCGTGGATGTATTGACCCTGACGGCCACCCCCATCCCCCGGACACTTCATATGAGCCTGATCGGGATTCGGGATATGAGTGTGCTCGAAGAGGCTCCGATGGATCGGATGCCGATCCAGACCTATGTGATGGAATATAATGACGAGATGGTGCGGGAAGCTATGGAACGGGAGCTTTCCAGAGGCGGACAGGTCTATTATGTGCACAACAGGGTCCATGACATTGCGGATGTGGCGGCGCACGTTCAGAAGCTGGTGCCGGAGGCGGCTGTGACCTTTGCCCATGGGCAGATGAATGAGCGGCAGCTGGAAAACATCATGTATGATTTTATCAATGGGGACATTGATGTGCTGGTGTCTACTACGATCATTGAGACCGGGCTGGACATCCCCAATGCCAATACGATGATCATCCGCGACGCGGACCGGTTCGGGCTTTCTCAGCTCTACCAGCTCCGGGGACGGGTGGGGCGTTCCAACCGAATGGCGTACGCGTTTTTGCTGTACCGGAAGGATAAGCTTTTGCAGGAGGTGGCGGAGAAGCGTCTGGCAGCCATCCGGGAGTTTACGGACCTGGGATCGGGCTTCAAGATTGCCATGCGGGATCTGGAGATCCGCGGCGCGGGAAATCTTCTGGGTGCGGAGCAGCACGGGCATATGGAATCGGTGGGATACGACCTGTACTGCAAGATGCTCAACGAGGCGGTGAAGCAGGAAAAGGGAGAGTTGGATATGGAGATCTTCGGCACCTCGGTGGACCTGAATGTGGATGCCTATATCCCGGATTCCTACATTTCCAACGAATATCAGAAACTGGATATCTACAAGCGGATCGCTGCCGTGGAAAATGAAGAGGAAATGGAAAACATGGTGGATGAGCTGATCGACCGCTTCGGGGATATCCCGAAAAAGGTCATGCAGCTTCTGCAGATCGCGCTTTTGAAATCACTGGCTCACTCTGCTTATGTGACCAGCGTGGAGGAAAAGAGCGGTGAATTGAAGCTTTTGATGTATGAAAAGGCGAAGGTACAACCTGCGAAGATTCCGGAATTGATCACGGCATGGCATGGAAATCTGGTGTTTAAGGCAGAGAATCCCCCTTATTTTATCTATCGGAAACGGAATCGATCAGGGAAAGAAAAGGATGAAGACATCCTGGAACTTGTGAAAAACCTGTTAAATGCAATAAAGGGCTTGTTAGAATAGGAAAAACGGATTATAATCATATGTGGTATGGAAGCATATCCATGCCGGGGAAGGCAGATGTCCTTCGATGAGATGCCGCCGAACCTGCGGTGCGGAGGCCATAGATTATTATACCAGGAGGATAACATGAAGTTGTTGAAAAGAAGATGTGTAGCAGCGGCAGCGGCAGGAACGCTTGCGGCCGGTTTATTGATGGGCTGCGGTTCGTCTGACGTGAATCATGACGAGGTGGTGGCAACGATCGGGGATTCAGAGGTTTCCTACGGAGTCGCGAATTTTTATTCCAGGATGATGCAGTCCCGGTATGAGAATTATTATACCACCCTGACAGGGGAGACTCCGGCGGAATTCTGGCTGCAGCAATGGGGGGAAGGCTCTTATGAGAATTATGTCAAGAGCGGCCTGATTGAGGATCTGGAGAACCTTTATATCCTGAGCCAGCATGCGGATGAATATGGCGTGACGGTGACGGAAGAGGAGGAAAAGGCAATCGCTAAGGCGGCGGCGGACTTCGAGGAAGATAATGCCCTGGAAGCAAAAGAGGTGGTGTCAGGCTATACGAAGTACATTGAGGAATATCTGAGGCTCGCCACCATTGAGGAGAAGATGGATGCTCCGATGAAAGAAGGCGTAGATGAGGAGGTTTCCGATGAGGAAGCAGCCAAGAAGACCATGAAGTATGTGTATTTTGCGTATTCCAATGAAAAGGAGGACGGCTCCAGCGAAGCCATGTCCGAGGATGAGAAGAAGAAGCTGAAGAAAAAGGCGGAGAAGTTTGCCAAGGATCTGCAGAACAGCGAGGAAAAGGATATCGACGCTGCCGCGGAAAAGGAAGGTCTGGAAGTGGAGACCGCGTCCTTTGATTCCGAGATGACGGCTCCTTATGTAGACTTTGTGAAGGCTGCGGACCAGCTGGAGGAGAACGAGGTTACGGATGCTATTGATTCCGATGGAGGTCTGTATGTAGGAAAGGTCACCAGCCTGTTCGACCGGGAAGCGACGGATAAGGAAAAGGAACGGATCGTGCGGGAACGCAAGGACGATCAGTATGATTCCCTGCTGAAAAAGTGGAAGGAAGATACTAAGATCACCCTCAATGAAGAGGTATGGCAGAAGATCGACTTTGCATACCAGGGAATCGCTATCCCGAAAAACGAGGATGACGGGGCAAAGGATGATAAGAATACGTCCGATGAAAAAGAAGATGACGCGGATTCTGACAAGGAGGATGCGCAGTCCGAAGAAGAGGATGAGGATTCCGAGAATTGACCAGTCTGCGTTTTGGACTTGGCCGGAAGGCGGGATTCACAGCAGAAATGGAAAATATGGAACCGTGTACAATTATATAGCAGTAGATAAAAAGACAGGGGAACGCCAAAAACGCGTCGCCCTGTCTTTTGCTTTCGGGAAACAACAGATCTGAGTATGTACGTCCTGATTTATGTAATGTGAGTATCGAGCAAATATCAGATATACTCCAGCTTCTCAAAATACTGCATCAGGATATTGGCACAGTTCTCAACCCCTAATTCGGTGGTATCCAGGATCATATGATAATCATTGACATCGCCCCAGGTCCTGCCGGTGTGTTCGTGATAGTATGCGGCACGCTGCTCATCGGTGCGCTCCAGCTTTTCCTTTGCCTCCTCGTATGAGAGGGATTCCAGTTTCATGATACGCCGGATCCGGTCTTCCTTGTCTGCGCAGACATAAATATTAAGAACATTCATCCGGTCCTTTAGGATGTTCGAAGCACATCGTCCCAGAATAATGCAGGGACTCTCCGCCAGCCTGCGGATGGCTTCGGCCTCGGATTCGTATTCATGCTCATCCAGTTTATGCTCAATGGATGCCTTATCATATACAGGGATGCCAAGCCTTACGGATAGCTCATTGGCAATAATGCTGGCGCCCGTACCAAACCTGCGGCTCATCGTAATCACTAACTTCATTCTACCTTCCTCCTTTGTACAAAAGAGTGCTTTTCACAGAGCACTCACAACCCGCTCGCTTCCTTATTATAGCACTAAAAGCGCTTTGGGGGAAGTGGTTTTCGATGGAAGATCAGGATGTTTTGTAGAAGATTTGCAAGATTTTCGAGAAGAAATCACAGGAAAATGGGTTTCTTTGTATGGTATGCTGTAAGCAGTTCTTACTAATAACATTTTCAGAAAGGAAGGATTTACGATGGAACTGAGAACAGCATCGTCCCCGAAGGACGTAAAACACTACACGACACAGAGACTGAGAGAGGAATTCCTGATCCCAAGGCTTTTCTTTGCGGATGAGGTCAAGCTGGTGTACAGCCACATCGACCGGATCATCACGGGAGGCGTGATGCCGGTTAAAGAGGTGATCGGATTAAAGTCAGGAGAGGAGCTCAGGACCGAATATTTTTTGGAACGGCGTGAGATGGGCGTAATCAACATTGGTGGGGAGGGAACGATCCTCGCGGACGGCAGGGAATATACGCTCGGATACAAGGATGGCATGTACTTAGGCATGGGCGTGAAGGGAATCTCCTTTGCCAGCAAGAACCCTGAGAATCCGGCCAAGTTCTATCTGAACAGCGCGCCTGCGCATACCTCCTATCCGACGGTTCTGATCCGGCCGGAGGGACAGCCGGAGGACGGCGTGGTGATCGTGAAGAAGGAGAATAAGGTGGAGCTGGGCTGCCTGGAGGATTCCAACCACCGCACGATCTGTAAATATATCCTTCCCGGTCAGGTGGAGAGCTGCCAGCTGGTCATGGGAATGACAAGCCTGGAACCGGGCAGCGTCTGGAATACCATGCCCTGCCACACCCATGACCGGAGAATGGAAGTGTATCTGTATTTTGAAATGCCGGAGGATGCGTTTGTGATGCATTATATGGGCGAACCGGATGAGACGAGGCATCTTGTGATCCGAAACGAGCAGGCGGTCATCTCCCCGAGCTGGTCCATCCATTCGGGAAGCGGTTCCAGAAACTATACCTTCATCTGGGGAATGGTTGGGGAAAACCAGGATTTTGATGATATGGACGGGGTGGCGAATCGGGATCTGATGTAGAGAAGCACAGTGCGGAGAGACCATATAATGTTCTGAGAGGTGAAAAGGATGAAGATTGGTGTACGGGCCCATGATTATGGGCGGATGGAAATTGAAAAAATGGCGGAGATCCTGCATGCACAGGGATATGACGGAGCGCAGCTGGCACTGCCGAAAGCATTTACCGGGATCCGGAGATATGAGGATATCACTCTCGGACATCTGGAACGGATCCGGCGTGCTTTTGAAAAATATCACCTTGAAATCCCGGTATTTGGATGCTATATGGATCTGGGCAACCCGGATCCGGTGGTCCGTGACCATGCGGTGCGGACACTGAAAAAATGTCTTGTTTATGGAAAAGAAGTAGGCGCCGGGGTGGTGGGGACGGAAACCGCATATCCCCATCTGAACCGGCAGGAGAAGGCGCAGTGGTATCCCTATATGCTCGACAGTATCAAGCGGGCCGCAGAGGAAGCCGTGCGTCTGGATGTCAAGCTGGCCATTGAACCGGTGTACTGGCATCCTTTGGAACATCTGGAGGCTGTACTGGATGTGATGGATCAGGTGGGGGAACCGGAGCATCTTCGGATGATCTTCGACGCGTCAAACCTGCTGCAGTTTCCGGATACAACGGATCAGAAGGCGTATTGGGGAGAATGGCTGAAATATACGGGAAAATATATCGAGGCCATGCATATCAAGGATTTTTATTTTGATGAAAACGGCGGATATTGTCCTGCATTGCTGGGAAAAGGTGTCATCCAATATGAGACGATCTCCTATTGGCTGCATGAAAACCGTCCTGATCTGTTTCTTCTCCGGGAAGAAATGAATCCCGAATCAGCTGCGGAGGATATTGAATTTATGAGGGGATTATAAAACCGGACATTGGTAAATTTGACGGAAATACAGGAGGGGCCGAATCAGAAATCTGGCAGAATAGATTAGAAATTGAGAGCAATATAGTTTGAAAACTTGAAAATGACAACAATATGGTTGAAAAATCCCGGATTTTTTTATGCTAGAATAGCGCCATAACGTGCACGAGATAAAAAAGAACCAAAGAAAAGGAGAGTAAGAAATGGGAAGCATGAAAAAAAAGATTGGGATTGCGGTCTCTGCGGCCGGTTTGCTGGCAGTTGCAGTTACCTTTGTATCTGTAGTCAGCGCAAACAGCACCGACAAAGTGGAAATCCGTCTGGCGCACAACCAGTCCGCCGGATCGGAAATTGCTGATTCGATTGCGATGTTCTCAGAATTTGCGGCAGAGGATGAGTCTAAAAACCTGAATGTCAATATTTACGCAAGCGGAGTCCTGGGCACAGAAAAAGAAGAAATAGAAATGGTACAGGCAGGGATTCTGGATATGGCGAAGGTCAGCTCCAACACTCTGGGGCAGTTCGCCGACGAATACGCCATATTTGCCGTGCCCTACCTGTTCGTAGATCAGGACCACTACTATACGGCTATGGAGAAAAGCGAGAAAGTAAAGGAGCTGTTCCGCTCTACAGCAGACGACGGATTTATCGCCATCGGGTATTATGCCAACGGCTCCCGTAACTTTTATCTGAAAGAGGATGCTGCCTGTACGGATCCCTCGGTCCTCAAGGGCAAGAAGATCCGTTCTATGCCGAGTTCCACGTCTATGGATATGATCTCCCGCATGGGGGGCTCTCCGGTGCCTATGGCAGCCAGCGAGACCTACACCTCGCTGCAGCAGGGAATCGTAGACGGAGCGGAGAATACAGAGCTTGCGCTGACGGTAGACGGGCATCAGGATCTGGTCAAGTCCTATACCTATACGGAGCATCAGTATTCTCCGGATATCTATATCATCAGTACGAAGACATGGGAAAAGCTTTCAAAAGAGCAACAGGACTATCTGGTGGAATGTCTGGAAAAGACCAATGATAATTTTAAGAAGCTTTATAACGGCATGATGGAAGAGGCAATGGAAGAAGCCCAGGTCCATGGTGTCACAGTATACAGGGATATCGACAAGTCCGAATTTATCGAAGCGGTATCTCCTATTCACGAGGAGTTCTGTGAACGGGGGGACAGCTATCAGGAGCTTTATGAAGATATTCAGAACTATGCGGAATAGGGGGGACAAAGGATGAAGCTTTTAAATAAAATCATTGAGTATGTACTTGCGTTTCTGGTCGTGGTGATGGTGGCAGGATGCTTCTGGCAGATTTTCACCCGATTTATCTTGAATGATCCGAGTAAATGGACGGAAGAGCTTCTGCGGTATGCTCTGATCTGGCTGACCATGCTGGGGGTTCCCTATGCCTATGGAAGAGGGCAGCATATTTCCATCGGATTTATCACAGGCACCTTTACAAAAAAAGGAACTCTGAAAAATCAGATTTTTATTGAGATTCTGGTGCTGTTTTTAAGCGTATTTGTAATGATCGCGGGCGGAACCATGGTATCCATGAATGCGGCAGGCCAGGTATCTCCGGCCATGCAGATTCCAATGCAGTTCTACTATATCGGCGTACCGATCTGCGGGATCCTGATGGTAGTCTATTCGGCAGAACGCCTGCTGCAGTTTGTAAAGGAATATTCGGAAATGAAAAAGGAGGGGAAATAAATGCAGTTACAAGCGGCTTTGGTATTGATCATATTATTCTTTTTCCTGCTGGCAATGAGCGTGCCTGTGTCATTCAGCATCATTACGTCGGCACTCATCACCATTATCATGTTTCTGACACCGCAGTTCGGAATGTTCATCTCGGCACAGAAGCTGGTCAGCGGTATTGACAGCTTTACGCTGCTTGCCGTCCCCTTCTTTATACTGGCAGGACAGCTGATGAGCAGCGGCGGGATCGCCAGAAGGCTGATCAACCTGGCAATGCTTTTCCTCGGAAAGGTTCCCGGTTCCCTGGCGCTGACCAATATTGCGGGAAACGCCATGTTCGGCTCTCTATCCGGTTCCGGTATCGCGGCAGCCACAGCCATCGGCGGAGTCATGAACCCGCTGGAAAAGGAGCAGGGCTATGACGAGGGATTTTCGGCGGCCACCAATATCGCCACCGCGCCGGTGGGACAGCTGATTCCTCCCACCAATGCATTTATCGTGTATTCCGCGGCCAGCGGCGGCGCTTCGGTTGCGACGCTGTTCATGGCCGGATGGATCCCGGGACTGTTATGGGCATTTCTCTGTATGGTAGTTGCATTTCTGTACGCAAAGAAACAGGGCTATGTGGTAAAACGGGAAAAGCTGACCGGAGCAGAGGCGGCAAAGGTTGTGTGGGACGCCATCCCAAGCCTTCTTCTGATCGTCATTATTATTGGAGGAATCCTGTCCGGCTATTTTACTCCTACGGAGGCTTCCGGGGTTGCGGTCATCTATGCATTTATCCTGTCCGCATTTGTTTATAAGAGCATCAAGCTGAAAGACTTAAAAGACATCCTGGTGGATGCGGCAGTGATGACTACCATCGTTATGCTGATCATCGGCGCATCTTCTGTATTGTCCTTTGTACTGTCCTTTACCGGACTGCCCCAGGCGATCAGCAGCCTGATGCTGGGCGTGTCGGACAACAAGATCGTGATCCTGCTGCTGATCAATATCATCCTGCTGATCGTAGGAACATTTATGGATATGGCTCCGGCATTGCTGATCTTTACACCCATCTTCCTGCCGGTTATTATGAACATTGGTATGGACCCGATCCAGTTCGGCGTGATGATGGTCATGAACCTGTCTATCGGAACCGTAACCCCGCCGGTGGGAAGCGTCCTCTTCGTGGGCTGCAGCGTGGCCAAGCTGAAGGTGGAAGATGTGGTTTCCAAACTGATTCCGTATTTTGCGGCGATTCTGGCAGCGCTGTTGTTTGTTACCTTTGTTCCGGCATTTAGTACCTGGCTTCCGACGGTGCTGGGACTGATGTAGAAAATGAATCCGGGCGGAGGATTAGGTCCAAGGCTATGGATTGGAAGGCAGATTCGTGTGGGTCACGATATTCAGCGTCTTTCGGTATTTCAATGGGGAAACGGTCATATAGGTCTTAAAGGTTTTCTCAAAATGCGTCATCGTGCCGTAGCCTACCAGATCCGCGATCTCCGCCACGCTTAAGTCCGTCTCTTCCAGATACCGCTTGGCTTTCTGGATCCGGTGGATGTTGGTATACTCGCTGATCGTATAGCCTGTGATTTCTTTAAATACCCGGCAGGCATAATATTTGCTGAGAAAAAATTTTGCGGCAAGATCGTCCAGGGAAAGTGTCTCTTCGCAGTGCTCGGACAGGTAATCGGCAATCTCATATACATGCCGGAACTTGCCGACGTCAGGATCGAGGGGACCCTCCTGCGCGTGATGGTCCAGTTCCCGGGTGAGCCGGAGAAAATAGGAGGTTACGGCAAGCTCTACAGCCTGCTTGTAATTGTGTTCCTTGTCCCTGCATTCCTGCTTGAACAGGTAGTACAGATCCATGAACTGCTCCTGCTGCCGCGGAGTCAGATGATAGACGCCGTAGTGCTGATGGAAAAAACGTACCAGCTGCAGAGTCGGATATTTCCGATCCAGATCCTGCATGCGGCCGCTGCTGACATAGAGGATGATCCGGTTATGTCCGGTGTCGTCCTCGGAAACGGATTTGGTCATGTGGATCAGGTTGGTGTCTACCAGGATCAGATCCCCCTTGGAGGCAATAAAATTGCGGTTATTAAAGAAAAAAAGACGTTCTCCCTCCAGGATATAGAAGATTTCATATTCGTTGTGAAAATGCTTCACACGCATATCAAACTTTCCGTACCGGACCATGTGTTCCAGGGAAATACCGTCGATGGAGGCGTAGTAGGTTACTTTTTCCAAAATATCACCTGCTTTCTCTTTCGTACCTTGTTACAAAGAGTATATAATAGGAACAGTAAATTTGCAAAGCAATTCATTACAAAGGAAGGAAGAAAAAATGAAGATGAACGAAACGGAGCTCAGAAGAAAGCTGGATCTTGTGATCGAGAAGCTTTTGAATCTGGGCGGGCCGGAAAATGAAAAGGAGCTGGAAGAAACCGGAGGGGAAGCGATTGGATTTTTTAAGCGGGACTTCGGGATCCGGGAATGGGACTGGCCCCAGGGAGTAGGGCTGTATGGCCTGCTTCGGATCATGCGGCAGGATAAAAGTGAGAAATATAAGGAGTTTTTGCACAACTGGTTTGTGGGGAATATGGAACTGGGGCTGCCGTCCCGCAATATCAACACTACGACTCCGCTTCTGACTCTTGCGGAGCTGAATGAATATTACCATGACCCGAAGTTCGAGGAACTCTGCCTGAGCTGGGCGGACTGGCTCATGAACTGTATTCCCAGGACAAAGGAGGGGGGCTTCCAGCACGTGACCAGTGCCAACGGGGATCGGCAGGGGGTTCGGCTGAATGAAAATGAGATGTGGATCGATACCCTGTTCATGACCGTTCTCTTCCTGAATAAAATGGGACAGAAATACGAAAGGGAAGAATGGGTCAATGAAAGCATCCACCAGATGCTCATGCACATCAAATATCTGTATGATAAAAAGACCGGTTTGTTCTACCACGGATGGACCTTTAACGGAAACCATAATTTCGGCGGCGTCTTCTGGTGCAGGGGCAACAGCTGGTTCACTCTGGGCAGTATGGAATATATTGAGATGTCCAGGGGAAACCTGAATCCGGGTGTGAAGGAGCTGATCGTGGATACCTATAAGGCCCAGGCAGCGGCACTGAAAAAGCTGCAGAGCAGAAGCGGGCTCTGGCATACGGTGCTGACGGATCCGGAGAGCTATGAGGAGGTGTCCGGTTCGGCGGCCATTGCGGCAGGGATGCTGAAGGGGGTCCGGTTCGGAATCCTGGATGACTCTTACCTGGAATGCGCGGGACGGGCAATCAAGGGGATTCTGGAAAATATCGATGAGGATGGTACCGTATTGAAGGTGTCGGGAGGAACCGGAATGGGAATGGACGCAGAGCACTATAAGAATATACTGATCGCTCCCATGGCCTATGGACAGGCTCTGACGATTCTGGCACTGGCCGAGGCGCTTCTGCATTAAATGTTTCCGAGAATCCGTATTTAGCACAGAAGAAAAAATTATATATGCCAGGCAAATGAAACGATGTGGCATGTGCATATGGACGCGCAAAGAATGCATGGTAAAAGAGAAAGGGGAAGATCAAATGAGCATTTTAGACAGTTTTTCATTGGAAGGTAAGGTGGCTCTCGTAACAGGAGGAGCTTACGGCATTGGATTTGCCATGGCCGAAGCTTATGCCAGGGCCGGGGCGAAGATCGCTTTTAACTGCCGGGGGCAGGAGCACCTGGACAAGGCGCTTGCGGATTATGAGGCCAAAGGAATCCAGGCAAAAGGATATCTCTGCGACGTAACAGACGAGGACCAGGTTCGGGAGATGGTGAAGAGCATCAAAAAGGAACTGGGTGTGATCGATATTCTGGTAAACAATGCCGGCATTATCAAGCGGATTCCCATGACGGAGATGAGCGCGGCGGAATTTCGCCAGGTGGTAGATATTGACCTGAATGCGCCCTTCATCATGTCCAAGGCCGTTCTGACGGACATGATCGAAAAGGGACACGGAAAGATCATCAATATCTGTTCCATGATGAGCGAGCTTGGCCGCGAAACAGTATCTGCTTATGCGGCGGCAAAGGGCGGATTGAAGATGCTGACGAAAAATATCTGTTCGGAATACGGGGAATACAACATTCAGTGCAACGGCATCGGCCCCGGATATATCGCTACGCCGCAGACGGCTCCGCTGCGGGAGACACAGGCCGACGGCAGCAGGCATCCCTTTGACCAGTTTATCATTTCCAAGACGCCTGCCGCGCGGTGGGGCAATCCGGAGGATCTGATGGGGCCGGCGATATTTTTGGCTTCGGATGCGTCTGACTTTGTAAACGGACAGATTTTGTATGTAGACGGCGGGATCCTGGCATATATTGGAAAGCAGCCGTAAAGGGTTTTAGAAATAGCAGGGACAGACTGCACAGGAAAGGCATACGGACGGTACGGATCATACCGAAGCGTATGCCTTTTTCTATTGCTCGTACATGGCATATTTCTTTGGGGAGATTCCCACAGCCTTTGTAAAGGCTTTTAAAAAATTGCTGTAATCCTGGAAGCCGCACATCCCGCAGGTTTCCGTGACGGAATAGCCTTCCGCAAGCAGTGCCTTTGCGCGGGAGATCCTTTTGGCAGTGATATACCGGTTGATGGTAGTTCCAGTCTCATCTTTAAAGATCCGGCACAGGTAGGAACTGCTCAGATAAAAATGGGCTGCCAGCTTCCCGATCGTCAGTTCTTCCGTCAGGTTTCGGTTCACATAAGACAAGATAGCATCAATCTGTTCAGAATGGGCAGCCGATGCTCTTTGACCCGTGCGTGACTCCTGTGTCCGGTCCTCCTCGCGGCGCAGCAGAAAGATCCGATTCAGATAGACCATGAGTTCCAGAAATGCGGTCTGCTCCAGGAGATCCTGTCCAAACTCTTTCTTTTCGGAGAGCTTGTGAATATAATATAAAAACCGCTTTTTTTCTTCCTGGGACAGGCTCAGTCTGTGGCCGAAGGAAGTATCTCTTTGTGTGAAGCAGCAGTTCAGGTCAGTCTGATCCGTAGAAAACCTCCTCAGATAATCCGGATAAACGGACAGCACGATCCGCTCATGGGTCACACGGTCGATCTGCGAAAGATAATGGCTTTCATATTGATTGATGAAAAAAATGTCTCCCGGCTGGAAATCATAAAACCGGTTGTCGATCAAAAACTGCTTTCCGCCGGAGATAGAATAGTAGACCTCATAGCAGTCATGAATGTGGATACTCATGGTTTTTTCATCGTTATATAAATGGGCTGCGGCAAATGTCTTCGTGTCGAGGCAGGACTGGATGGCGGCCTTGCAGGAATTATGGATGATCATGGATGCACCTCTCCTCATACAGGTTATACTCACGGCCGGAACCATCCGGCGCTCAGTATATCTATATCATAAAATGAATCCGGAGAATACGCAAGAGGTCATATAGTGAAATACTTGCCAGCCCATTAAAAAGTCGCCTGCCGGCGAGGGGCTGGATGCCTTGCAGCGGAGTGCAAGGCACCGTGTACAGTAACAATACTTGACCAAATACTTTGCTTTATCGGCGGAAAAGCTTTCAAGATGCCGGATAATGTGCTATACTAAATCTCAGCAAGTCAGGAACTGCCGGGAAGATCTTTTTGTCTTAGCCCTATTCAGAGGATTCCGGCAGACCTGTGTGAGGCTGTATATAAAGCATAAGGGAGGGTTCATTATGTGGAACAGAATAGACTTAAAGATGAGAGGAAAGCTTTCCTTTACGAGGAACTACTGGTCGGCTGTGGTTGCGGCGCTTGTCATGGCTATTTTTACAGGGGGGTCCTATTCAAGGTACGGTTCGAAGGCTTCGGATGCGTATGATTCCTTTCAGGATTATGGCAGCCACCATATGAGCGGCTCACAATCCATGGCGCTTGCAATGTTTGCGCTCATGGCTGCCGCAGTGGTCGGGATCATCAGTCTTCTTTTTATCATCGTAAAGATTTTTGTGGGAAATCTTCTGCTGGTAGGAGGAAGCCGCTTTTTTATCGAGAACCAGACCGGAAATCCGGGTGTGGGTGTGGTAGGTTCGGCTTTTCAGGGCGGGCAGTACATGAACATTGTCGTGACCATGTTTTTAAAAGGGCTGTTTATCAGCCTGTGGTCTCTGCTCTTCGTTGTACCGGGAATCATCAAGCACTATGAATATCTGATGATCCCCTATATCCTGGCGGAGAATCCGGGGATGAGCAGGCAGGAGGCATTTGCGATCAGTAAACGGATGATGATGGGGCAGAAGTGGAATGTATTTGTGCTGGATCTGTCCTTTCTCGGATGGCGGCTGTTGGAAGGGATTACCTTCGGTATCGCAGGGGTGTTCTATGTAGAGCCTTATTACCAGGCTACCATGGCGGAGCTGTATGCGTATAACCGGAATATGGCATATCAGCAGGGGTATATCCGATAAAGCCATTTTCTGTGCTCTAAAAAAGGAAAGAGCTGCCGCAGGCAATGCGGACAGCTCAGAGAAAAGGGAAATCTATCAAAATTCAGTCAATCGTCTTAAGTAAAATATAAACCATTAGGCGAAGTCCAATGGCCGCACATGCCTGCTGCATCCGCAGCCATCGTCTTCTGTAAGTATGGATTTATCATAACAGGCATTTGTGAATCGGATGTGACAAGATATGGAAGAAATTATGAAAATTCTAAAATCAAAATAAAGATAGATTCTGCTTTCCATTTACGGTATCTGGCAGTAAATTTTGCCCGGAACGACCCTGATCAGGGACGGAGCCGGGCAGGCGTCAGAGCTTTTTTGTATTTACGATATGCATACAGTTCTTTTGGGCAGTATTCCAGATCTCTTTTTGGGTCTCATACATTTCGAAAAGCCATGCAATGGCAGCATCCATACCCTCATCCGACATGGGAAAGGAGGCGGAGACTTTCTCATCCTCCGGAGTCTGTTCGAAAGACCAGGGCTCCGGGTAGACGAAGACGGTAAAGCTCTCTTTGCTTTCATCCGAGCGGAAAAAATACCTCATTCCATGATGTCCTCCTGAGAAAGGCTCTTTTTTCAGTCCGCCCACGGGGATTAATTTTTTATCGATCATAGCGGCACATCCTGTTCTATTCTTTGCAGTTCAAGAATGGTTTCAGTTTTTCAAAATCTGTCGTCACCACAAGTTCCTCTGGAAAATGACAGTAGTCCAGGAGTTCTGCGGCATATGAGAAATTGCCGGCATCCACATCCATATGAGCGTCGCTTCCCGTGGTGACGTGAACCTCATACTGGCGGCACAGATCCAGCATGGTGAGGAGATTTTCCCGGGCACCCTCCCGAAAGCTCTGGGGATGCAGGGAGGAATTGTTGACCTCCAAAAGCGTATGGGTTTCCTTTGCTGTCCTTACAAGAATCTCATAATTGATGGGAAATCTGCTGTCATCCGGATGCCCTATGATCTGGATGTATTCCTTTTTCATGGCCTCCACATAGGCGCTCATGACCTCCTGCTCTGTATGCTCAAGCCCGAAGCAGGGAACGTGGATGCTGGCCACTGTAATATCCAGCTTTTTGATCGTGCTTTCCGGCAGGTCTACCCGGCCTTTCGGATCCATGATATTGAGCTCCGCGCCGAAGAGCATCCGGACCCCGCTCATCTCCCGGGGGATGACGCGCAGGTTTTGAAAATAAAACAGGCCGCAGGTTCCCGGCATTTCCGGTGCGTGCTCAGTCAGGGCGAGAACCTGCATTCCCCGATCGGCTGCCGCTGCTGCCATCTCGCGGATGGTGCTGTAGGCATGGCCGCTGGCCAGGGTATGAGCATGTGTATCTGCAATAATTTTCATGATCATATCATTCCTTTCATTTCTATAAACATAGTCAATCCTCTATCAGTTTACCACATTTTCCCGTGAATACAATTTATTTTTGTCCAAATAATAAAACCGAGGTGAAGAATGATGTTAAATCCGAAAGAAAATGAAAAAATTATTGATGATTATGACTATCTGTCAAATGCAGCTTCCGCCAGGGATTGTACAGGGCTGATTCCGTTTCTCCCCACATC
Organism: Lachnospiraceae bacterium; assembly: GCA_910573785.1. Classification (GTDB taxonomy): domain Bacteria; phylum Bacillota; class Clostridia; order Lachnospirales; family Lachnospiraceae; genus Schaedlerella. The sequence goes on from CAJSZT010000019.1 coordinate 75,994, forward strand.
GGAGGAAGAACTGGAATCCTACAATGATGTGTATCAATTCGAACCGCCGGTGATTTCCGCAAAAAATTCCAAAACAGACGAAAAGACGAAATAGCGGAAACAGGAATACTCTTGTCTTGTTACTGTTCACACCCTTTGGGTGCTCCAGTAACAGTATCCAGCCTATTTTAAGTCGCCTTCGGCGAGAGGCTGGATATTATGGCAAATGTTACTTTATTGACCGGAAGCCGCGCAGCAGGGGGCGCGACGCCGTGTGAACAGTAACCTTGTCTTTTCCCATAAATGAGAAACTCCTTATTTTGTCATTGTCCTTATCGGAATAAGATGTTATAATGGTTCTAGCCAAAATCAATGCATACGTTTTACCCCTTTGAATTGGCGAATACGAAAGAGAGGAAATGCACATCATGAAATGTCCGATATGTGGAAAAGATGTTGAGTTACAGAAGAAGCAGGTTGGTGTCGATGAACAGGGCGCACCGGTCTTTCATCAATATGCAGTATGCCGTGATTGTAAGAAGCAGTGGGATCTTGACAAGCAGCGCGCCAGGAAAGCTGTTCCGGATACGGCGGTGAATACTGGAAAGGCTGAGGCTCCTCCGGTACAGCCTGAGAAGGATCCGGGCGAACACAAAGGGACAGCTCCTGATGCGTCCCATAAAACAGGGGCAGTGAAGAAAGCACCTGTCGGCAGTGCGGCGCCGGAGAAGAAGGAACCGAAGAAACCGGCTGCGGCGCATCCGTTTCCGGAAGGGATGCCCTCCCGCAAAGCAGCAGCGGGGGCGGCGCCTGCGGAAGGAAAGGTTTCCCGCAAGTCCGCGCCGGGCAGCAATCCGGCAGGAGGGGAGGCGCCAGGCTCGGTATCCGGAAAGGCTCCTGGGGATGGAGAGGCTTCCCGCAAAGCAGCGCCGGCGAAGGCTGCCGGAGAAGGAAAAGCCCCCCGTAAGCCGGCTTCCCAGGAGGCTTCTTCTGAGAGAAAAGTACCCCGCAGGTCAGCGAATGAAACGGCTTCAGCAGAGGAAAGGACTCCCCGCAAGTCAGCGGACGGAGCGGCTCCGGCAGAGGCAAGAGCAGCCCGCAGGGCGCAGGCAGGCGGAACGTCTCCTGAGAAAAGGATCCGGAAGCCGGATGGCCATAAGCCCTCCGGAGAGAAAGCAGGAACTCCAAGGCCGGCATCAGCAAAACGGCCGCCAGCCGTGGCCTCGGCGGAACAGGCATCGGAGAAGCGTCCATCCGGAAAGCCTCCTGTTAAGAAGCGGGCGGCGGGCGCACCGGTGAATCCGGCGGCGGAACATCTGGCAGAGGGTGCCCCGAAGAGAAAGGCTGTCCGTAAGAGCATGGCCGAATCCGGGGAACAGCGTTACGGAAACATCCCTCCAGAAAAGGTTCGGACCAAAAAGGAGCATGCAGTCAGAAAAGGATACGAGGACATGCTTTCTACGGATCCGAACTATAAGCCGGTGAAGAAGAAAAGAACGCTTGCAGAAGAGGAAGTGCAGCCGGTGAAAAAGGAACGGCCTGTTCCGGCCAAAAAACGTCCGGATACGAAGGCAAGCCTGGAAGACGAGTATGAAGAGGATGACGAGGCGGACTACGATGATACAGAATATGTTACAGCAAGATTCCGTGTTCCGCGGATTCTATTCGGGATCATTTCTGTTCTGGCAGCCGGATTCTTTGCATACGGCGGATTTTTTGCGGGACTGGAAAATATAGCGTCCGGAAGTACGGTTTCTACGGGAACCACATTCCTGATCTTTGCGATCTGTATGCTTGTTTCCGGATTGATGCTGCTGATCATGCAGAACCGCAACACGATCCTGGCCTTTATCCTGCCTATGATCTTTTATTTTGGAGCAGCCGTATTTACATTCCTCAAGCGCGGGGACGACAAGATGTTCCTGTTTTGTGCCATCGGAGGGGCGGTGCTCGGCCTGATCTTCCTTGTACTGGGAATTGTGTCGAGAAATTCGGACGGCTATGATGATTCAGATGATTATGACGATCCGTTTGACGATGAGTATGAATAAAGGAATTTCTTTCCGCTTCCAAAAGATCTGAATATGTTTTTTACTGCGGCTCATTCCTGAAACAGGTGTGAGCCGTTTGAAAAAACAATATTTCTTTATAAAAGGAAAGAGCCACATTGCTGTGACTCAAAGGGGGAAAAAGTTTATGAAAAAGTGTTCTTATCTTCGAACAGTTACATTATATCTTTGAGTTGTGGAAAAAATGTGATACATTTTTGAACGGATTGTTAACAAACCTATAATATTTTGTGAAGCCAGGATATGGAAAAATGATAGAAGAAATATAGAAGGACTGCCGCGGGCAGACATCCCCCTTACGGGGAATGTCTCTCCCGGGCTTGCCTTTAATCTTATTTTACTGCTGTCTCAGCATAGGTCGTTGTTACCAGATCTTCATAAGGCGCACGTTTTTCTAATTCTCCGGCACTTTCCAGAATATCCTGGAGCAGTTCAAAGCTGGATTTTTCAAAGATCAGATTTTCTTTCCACGTATCCTGATCATAATATCTTGTCACGATCGTAGTAATGGTTTCCAGGTCCGATTCCGGAAACTGAGGTTCGATCGCCTTGGCAATCTCTGCCGGGGTATGGGACTGTACATAATCCATGCCTTTCTGGAGCGCATTGACAAAGCTCTGGATCGTCTCCGGATGCTCTTCCATAAAGCTCTGCTTTGCGCTGTAAGCTGTATAGGGCACGTATCCGCTGTCTTCCCCGAGGGATGCTACGACATAGCCCTTGCCTTCTGTCTCCAGGGCGGTTGCTCCTGGCTCAAACTCTACCGTAAAATCCCCCAGATTTTCTGAAAATGCCGCGGCAGTAGCGCCGAAGTCAATGCTCTGGTTGATCTCCAGATCCGAAGCAGGGTCAATCCCGTTTTCTTTCAAAATAAATTCAAAGACCATTTCCGGCATTCCGCCTTTTCTTCCCCCGAGAACCGTTTTCCCCTTCAAGTCATTCCATGAAAATTCAGGCATTTCCTCCCGGGCAACAAGGAAGTTGCCGGCCCGCTGGGTGAGCTGGGCAAAATTGACCACATAATCATTTGCCCCTTCATTATAGGTATAGATCGAAGATTCTGACCCCATGAACCCGATATCTGCTTCGCCGGAAAGTACGGCGGTCATAACCTTGTCGGCCCCGAATCCGCAGACCAGATCGAGCCGGATATTTTCCTCCTCAAAATATCCTTCCTCGATGGCAACATACATGGGGGCGTAAAAAATGGAATGAGCCACTTCATTTAACGTGATGTCGGTCATTTCCTTTTCCGGTGCAGGCGCAGCTGTGGACGATGTGGTTTCTTCGGTCTTTTCCTCTGGTTTTGCAGTCTCCTGTGCCTGTTTTTCACCGCAGGCCGTGAATGTCAGACCGGCGAGAGCCGTAGTAAGAAGTAAGGCAATCAAACGCTTTTTCATAAATCCTCCTGAAAAATGATATCTCAATCTTTATTACTATATGTGGGGATCAGAGACTGGTGAGGAATTTCCTGAAAAATATATTGAAGTATGGACTTTAAAAGTTTAGTGTGCTAAAATGGAAAAGGCTGTTAATTGTAACGGAGTAACAAAGGAGAGGGCTTTATGAGTAAGAAGATTAGAACAGAGGCGGTTGATTATTTGTTTAGCGCAATACTGAGCTTAAAAGACAAAGAGGAGTGCTATACCTTTTTTGAGGATATCTGTACGATCAATGAACTGCTGTCCCTTTCGCAGCGGTTTGAGGTGGCGAAAATGCTGAGGGAAAAGAAGACTTATCTGGAAATTGCGGAAAAGACAGGCGCCTCTACGGCGACGATCAGCCGCGTAAACCGTTCTTTGAATTATGGAAACGACGGGTACGATATGGTGTTTGCGCGGATCGACCAGGAGGAGGACCCGGCAGATTGATAGACGGAGTGGAACTTACAGTACAGCCGCCCCGGAATCGGAAGACCGCCGGATTCCAGGACGGTTTTATAGATAGCGCCGGAATTTATTTTAACTCCGGCATGGAGTCGATCAGCTTTTCAATGATCATCTTTTTTACATATACATCAAAGCTGAGACTGCAGATCAGGGAGAAGAGCTGCAGATATGCCCGGTCCTCCTCCGGAGCCTCCGTGAAGGAATCCATGGCCCTTGCATAGATGCTTTTCATTTCTTCCATGAGCGGCTCGACATCTGCTTTTTCCATCGAACACACTTCTTCATAAATGGACGTGAGATTGAAGGCATCCTCCTTGTGGAAATACTTTTCCGTGAGAGGGTGCAGAAGCATCTCGATATCCTTGATGGACAGGATATTTTTAAAATAATAAATGAAGATCAGGATCAGTACGTGTTCTTTCGTATACTTCTTCCGGACCGGCGGGGGAAGAAGATTGTTCTTGGCATAATTGTTGATCATGGTCTTGGTCAGGATCTTGTCCTGCTCGTAGCGCCGGGTAGAGGAGAGCTGCGAATCCATGAAGGTGGTCACCTGATCCATATACAGGTCAATATTCGGAATCTCATCCGCATGGATATAGTCGATCCGGGAAAGGCTTTCTAAAATGCTGTTCAGCATATCACTTGCGTCTATTTTCATGTTATCACCTCGATGGAATTATTATATAGTATTTAAAACCAGATGGCAAGGAAAAGATTTATTGTTGAAGTTTCACAAAAGGGCTTCCATTTTCTATGAAATTATGATAATCTTAGTGCAAATGTTTCAGATCATAAGGAGGATTTTATGATGTTAAAAGACAAGGTAGCTGTCGTAACCGGAGGAACAAGAGGGATTGGATACGCCGTTGTGAAAAAGTATCTGGAGAACGGCGCAAAGGTCATCCTGTTCGGATCAAGGGAAGAGACTGTGGAGAAGGCGCTTGCTTCTCTGAAGGCGGAGAATCCGGACTGGCCGGTGGAGGGCGCGCATCCGGATCTGACTAATGAGGAAGAGATGGACAAGGCCATTCAGGAGATCAGGGATAAGTATGGAAGAATCGACATCTTGGTCAATAATGCCGGTGTATCGGACAGCACGAAGATCGATCAATATAAAGCAGGGCAGTTTGAAAAGGTGATGAAGTTGAATGTAAACGCAATCTTCAACGCGATCCATCCGGTCGTTAAGATCATGAAGGAGCAGGGAGGCGGATGCATCCTGAATACCAGCTCCATGGTCAGCATTTCCGGACAGCCCGGTGGCGTTGCCTACCCTACAAGTAAGTTTGCGGTGAACGGACTGACGCTCTCTCTGGCAAGAGAACTGGGACCGAGCAATATCCGTGTGAACGCGGTGGCTCCTGGAATCACAAAGACCGACATGGTAGCGGCGCTCCCGGATTCCATGATCCAGCCGCTGATCGCAACGATCCCGCTGCGCAGGATCGGGGAACCGGAGGATGTTGCGAACGCGTTTTTATTCCTGGCCAGCGACATGGCTTCCTATGTGACAGGAGAAGTGCTGTCCGTAGACGGCGCGTCAAGGGCCTGATCAGGCTTAAAAAGATCCTGGAGGAATGTATTTGTTTTTTATAGAGGACAGGCAGGTGCCGGATGATCCGGGGCCTGCTGTTTTCAAGTACGGGGAAAGGCAGATCGAAATATGATTTATGAGCCGTTATTTAAACTGGAGCGGACCGGAGTGCAGATCCATTATTATACGAATATCCGGAAATATAATCCGGTTCACTGGCATTCGGCGGTTGAGCTGATTTATATCCTGAATGGAAACGCGAAGATAGCCATTGAGGGAAAGGATTATCCGGTGGTGGCCGGAGAGTTCGTGGTGATCGATTCCAACCAGCTGCATGAGTTCCGGTGCAGAGGGGAATCCATGATGGTAGTCATCCATTTTTCCCGCAGCAGTATGAAAAATTTTATCCCGAACCTGGACGAATACCATTTTCAATGCGCCAGGGCCGAGCTACAGAAGGAGAAGCTGGATGCGTATCTGGAGATCTGCGAGCTGTTGAAAGGGCTTCCGCCTTTGTATGTTATGCATCCTACAGGGTATAAGCTGAAAAGCCAGGCCATTGCGATGGAGATATTTTTCGAGCTGGTCAATCAGTTTGCGGAGACCGGGGAATGGGTGCAGAAGCCGGAAAAGCGGGAGAACCTGGAGCGGATGGAGGAGATCATCGAATACATTGAGCTTCACCACAAAGAGCTGATCTCCCTGGAAAGCATCGCCGCCCATTTCTATCTGAGCAGAGAATATTTCAGCCGTTTTTTCCGGAAAAATATGGGCGTGACGTTTACAAGGTATGTCAATCAGGTGCGCCTGATGCATATTTATCAGGAAATATGCAATACCGAATTTGGGATCATGGAGCTGGCGGAAAAGCATGGATTTACGAATTATAAGCTGTTCAACAAAATGTTCCATGAGGTCTACGGCTGTACTCCGCGGGAAATACGGATGAGCCGGAAAAGGTCATGAAGAATGAAATCCGTACAAAAAGGAGAAGATTATGAGTATATATGATTCATTGAATGAACAGCAGAGGGAGGCCGTATATCATACGGAAGGGCCGCTTCTCATCCTGGCAGGAGCAGGCTCCGGAAAGACCAGAGTGCTGACCCACAGGATCGCCTACCTGATGGAAGAAAAAGGGGTCAATCCATGGAACATCCTGGCCATCACATTTACCAACAAGGCGGCCGGGGAGATGCGGGAGAGGGTGAACCGTCTGGTGAGCTTCGGCGCGGAGAGTGTCTGGGTGAGTACCTTCCATTCGACCTGTGTCCGGATCCTGAGAAGACACATTGACCGGTTGGGATACGAAAATAATTTTACCATCTATGACAGTGACGACCAGAAGACACTGATGAAAGAGATCTGCAAAAGGCTGAATATTGATACGAAGGCCTATAAAGAAAGCTCTCTTCTGGCCGCTATTTCCTCCGCAAAGGACCAGACACTGACACCGGACGCGTATGAAGCCCGGGCGGAGGGCAATTATGGAATGAAGAATATCGCAAAGGTATACCGGGAGTACGAAAGCCAGCTGCGGGCCAGCAATGCACTGGATTTTGACGATCTGCTGCTGCGGACGGTGCAGCTCTTCGAGACACAGCCGGATGTGCTGGAGTATTATCAGGAACGGTTCCGGTATATCATGGTGGACGAGTATCAGGATACGAATACGGTTCAGTTTAAATTCATCAGCCTTTTGGCGTCCAAGTATCAAAACCTGTGTGTGGTGGGGGATGACGATCAGTCGATCTATAAGTTCCGGGGGGCGAATATCCGGAATATTCTGAATTTTGAGGAGGAATTTCAGGACGCAAGGGTCATCAAGCTGGAGCAGAACTACCGTTCCACAGGCAATATCCTGAATGCGGCCAATGCAGTGATCCGGCATAACCTGGGGAGAAAGGACAAGACCCTCTGGACGGATAACGGGGAAGGGGCTCCGATCCGGTTCCGACAGTTCTATAATGCCTATGATGAGGCAGATTTTGTCGCGGAGGATATCAGAAGCCAGGTAGAAGAGGGGATGTGTTACAATGACTGTGCTGTCCTATACCGGACCAACGCCCAGTCCCGTCTTTTTGAGGAGAAGTTTGTAGCATCCAACATTCCCTATAAGATCGTAGGCGGGATCAATTTCTATGCCCGCAGGGAGATCAAGGATCTTCTGGCGTATCTGAAGACTATTGATAACGGGAGGGATGACCTGGCGGTGCGGCGGATCGTCAATGTGCCGAAGCGGGGGATCGGCCTGACCACTATCAACCGGGTGCAGGAATCAGCGTCAGCCCGGGGCATCGGATTTTACAGTGCGCTGCAGGGGCTGGATCTGATCCCGAATATCGGACGGGCAGCCCCGAAGCTGGATTCCTTTGTGGCTCTCATTGAATATTTCAAAAGCAGGGCAGATCAGATCCCGGTTTCAAAGCTGATGGAAGAGATTCTGGAGAGGACCGCGTACATAGAGAGCCTGGACGCAGAGGATAAAGAGGATGCGGAAGCAAGGATCCAGAATATCGACGAGCTGGTGAGCAAGATCGTGTCCTATGAGGAGGCCTGTGAGGAAGCGGGGGATCAGCCGACACTTAGCGGATTTCTGGAAGAGGTGGCGCTTGTTGCGGATATCGACAGCCTGGACGAGAACCAGGATTATGTGGTGCTGATGACGCTGCACAGCGCGAAGGGGCTGGAATTTCCCCATGTATACTTGGCCGGGCTGGAGGACGGGTTATTTCCCAGCGCCATGTGCCTAGACGATCCGGAGGACCTGGAGGAGGAGCGGCGCCTGTGCTATGTAGGCATTACGAGAGCGGAGAAAAAACTGACCGTAAGCTGCGCAAAGCAGCGGATGCTCCGAGGCGAGATCCGGTTTAATCCCATGTCCCGGTTTTTGAATGAGATTCCGGCGGAGTTCCTGGAGACGGAGAGGAGGATGTTTGAAAAGGAGGAGCGGATCGCGCCGGTGCCCAATGCAAAGCAACAGGCGAGAAAGGCATTTCATCAGCAGCCATTCCAGAGCCATTCCGCGGCAAAGCAGTTCACAGTAACGAAGGGAAAAGGGCTGGACTATACGGTAGGAGACCGGGTCAGCCACATGAAGTTCGGGGAAGGCACGGTGAAGGTGATCACGGAAGGCGGAAGGGATTATGAGGTGACCGTAGAGTTCGATTCGGCAGGGGTACGGAAGATGTTTGCATCCTTTGCGAAGCTTCAAAAATTGTAACAAAATATATGAAATTTTTAAAAAATCAAATAATTTAGTAGTAATCTGAAATCGTTAGTGTTATAATAAAAAATAAGTGAAACCTAGATCAGATTGGGAAAGGACGGAAAAGAATATGGATGCTATGAGCAAGGTGGAAGGATTGATCGCAGAGACAAAGTTAAAGGAACTTCTTCACAGAACAGAGGCGGAAAAGCAGAAAAATACGATCGTATGGGTACTGGCGATCATCGGGGCGATCGCAGCGGTTGCGGCGATTGCGTTTGCAGTGTATAAGTTCGTGACACCGGATTATCTGGAAGACTTCGAGGAAGATTTTGATGATGATTTCGATGATTATTTCAGTGAGGAAGACCAGGTATAATCTGCGGTGAGCAGGTGATTGTTTCTCCGGGCAGATGCCCGGAAGATGGTTTGCACATAGTTGACCTGTCTGTCAGGCGGTCTGCTCCTCTCTCTGGCTGATTTTTACAGATACATGCAGGGAGGGAGAGAACCCTGGCGGTCAGGTCATATTGGCGGCTGTTGTGAGAGTCAAAGGCTCAGGGCAGGATGTACTGTTGCACTCTGCCTCTTTTTGTGTTGCGCTTTATATCGGATCTGCTGTAAACAGCCGCTGCGGAGATTCCATTATGATTGATAAGGGGAAAGTATGAAAAAAGGGCAGATATATGAGGGGATCATCGAGTGCGTAGATTTTCCGAACAAGGGGAAGATCAGTCCGGACGGGGAAGATCAGTATGCGATTGTAAAAAACGGGATTCCGGGTCAGAAGATTCGCTTCATGATCCAGAAGTTTAAGCAGGGTGTCGCTCAGGGGCGGCTTCTGGAGGTGCTCGAACCGTCGCCTCTGGAAACGAGAGAGCCTGTCTGCCGCCAGTTTCCGGCCTGCGGAGGGTGCATGTACCAGACTATGTCCTATGAAGCGCAACTGGAGATGAAGGCCGGACAGGTCGAGCGGATCCTGGATCAGGCGCTGGCGCCCGGGCGAAGCTATGAATTTGAAGGGATTTTGGGCGGCTTGGAGGAGTTCGGCTACCGGAATAAAATGGAATTTTCTTTTGGCGATGCGTATAAGGACGGGCCCTTGTCGCTGGGACTTCATAAAAAAGGAAGCACTTATGATATACTGACCGTGTCGGACTGCAGGCTGGTACACAGGGACATGACGGCTGTACTGGACTGCGTACTTCAATTTTTTCGGGAACGGGGCACTTCCTATTATAAGAAGCTTCAGCATCAGGGGTATCTGAGACATCTGCTGCTGCGCCGGGGAAATGCTACCGGCGAGCTGCTGGTCAATCTTGTGACCACCACACAGGAGGAGCATGACCTTCAGCCTTTGGCAGAACGGCTTCTGGGACTGGAGCTGGAGGGAAAGATCACAGGGATCCTTCATATTTATAATGACTCTCTGTCGGATGTGGTGAGAAGCGACAGGACAGAGCTTCTGTACGGACAGGACTATTTTACAGAAAAGCTTCTGGGGATGGATTTTAAGGTGACTCCATTTTCCTTCTTTCAGCCCAATTCCCGGGGCGCGGAAATACTGTATGGGACGGTCAGGGAATACATCGGCGATATCCGGGATCTGACAGTCTTTGACCTGTTCAGCGGAACCGGAACCATCGCACAGGTGCTGGCTCCGGTGGCGGGACAGGTGATCGGGGTAGAGATCGTGGAGGAAGCGGTGGAGGCAGCGAGGGAAAATGCCGCGAAAAACGGACTGGACAACTGCCGGTTTCTAGCAGGTGATGTGTTCAAAGTATTGGATGAGATTGGGGAAAAACCGGATGTGATCGTGCTGGATCCGCCCAGAGACGGGATTCATCCGAAGGCGCTTCCGAAGATCCTGGATTACGGAGCGGCCCGGATCGTCTACATTTCCTGCAAGGTGACCAGTCTGGCGAGAGACCTGGAAATGATACAGGGAAGAGGGTATGAGCTGGTGAAGTGCAGGGCAGTGGACCAGTTCTGTCAGACTGTCCATATCGAATGCGTGTGTCTGCTGGAGAAAATTTCATGATTCTACCATTGCAAGAAACGGTAAAATAATGCTATAATCCATAGTAGTGTACCCAAAGGGCGTTCCATAATGCACAGCCCTTCGGGACGGGCGGTTTCCGTCTGATCAGGAATACTCTGTTAGAACGTTTTGAAGTAGGTGACGAATTTGAAGAATAAGATTAAGCGTCTTTCCAAAGGAGACTTTCATATTCCACAACCGGATATTATTTTTTCCGAGACTCACATTACCATGCGGGTAGGGGAAGGGGAAGTATATAAAGGCAGCTTTTCCCTGCAGAACCAGGGGGAGGGAACCATCCGGGGACTGGTGTATCCTTCTTCCTTCCGCATGCGCTGCGAAGAGACAGGCTTTGACGGCAATCCGGTGAATATCTACTATGTGTATGACGGTACCGGACTGGTGCCGGGACACGTGGAGCACGGGAGATTTACCATTGTCTGCAACGGCGGGGAATTTGACATCGCGTTTACGGCCATCATCGAGAAGCCGTTTGTCATGACACGCTATGGCAAGGTGCAGAGTCTGGAGGATTTTAGAAAGCTATCCTTCCAGGATCCGGCCGAGGCGGAGAAGCTGTTCCGTTCGCGGGACTTCTATGAGATTCTAAAATACGAAGACAGAAGGATCCAGGCCCTTTACGACAATATGCGTAAATGGGAGCTGGATCAGCAGGCGCTGGAGGAATTCCTGGTCGGCTGCAAGCAGAAGGAAAAGGTATTCCTGACACTGGAGGAGGAGAGCAGGGCGTTCATTTCCCTGACTGAGACCCGGAAGGAGATCTTTACGATCAAGAAGAATACCTGGGGGCACCTTCTGATTGATGTACATACGGAGAGCGATTTTTTGTCCATAGAGCGCACCAGGATTTCAACCGAGGAGTTTATCGGAAATTCCTACCGGATGGAGTATATCATCCACGACGAGAAGCTTCACAAAGGAAGCAACTTCGGACAGATCATCCTGGAAACCCCTTATGAGACACTGACCTATGAGATCGTGGTGGAAAAGAATGTAGACCGGGATGAGGAGCATCATGCCCAGGAACAGGAATTTGCGGGGATCCTGAAAGGCTTTCTGCAGTATGAGGCCGGGAAGAAGGAGTTGAGTACCTGGACGGAGGAGGCGCTGCGCCGGGTGGAACGGCTTCGGAAGAAGAGCGATAAGAATGACATGTATCTTCTCGTGAATGCGCATATCAGCCTGATCGGAAACCGGATGGATGAGGCCAAGATGCTTCTGGAATCCTACAATTATAATCGGTTTGCAATCGGGAAAAATGCGGAGCTGAGTTCCTATTATCTCTATCTGACGACGCTTTTAAGCAATGATTCCATCGGACAGCGGCGTGTGGCGGAAGAGATTTCCAAGTATTACATGAAGCATCCGGAGAGCTGGAAGATCCTGTGCATGCTGGTGCAGGTGGATTCGGAATACAAGATCTTAAGCGAGCGGCTGCGGGTGATGGAGAACCTGTTTTATGAAGAAAAGCCTCACAGCCTGATCTTTTACCTGGTCGTATTCCGCTGCTTTCGGGAGAAGAGTACTTCCCTGAAAAAGCTGGGGATGTTCGAGGTGCGGGTGCTGTTCTTTGCCGCAAAATACAAGCTTATGACAAAGGAACTGGCGCTCTATACAGCGAATCTGGCAAGTCAGCTCAAGACCTTTGACAAGCATTTATATAATACACTGGTGCTGTGCTATAAGATGTATCCGGAGTCCATGATCTTAACTGCGATCTGCACGCTTCTGATCAAGGGGAACTGCGTGGACAATATTTATTTCCGCTGGTATGAAAAGGCGGTGAAGTCAGAGCAGAAGATTGCCCAGCTGTATGAATTTTATATGGCGTCCGTGAAGGAGACCCAGTTTAAGAAGGCGCTTCCGCGCTCGGTCTACCTGTATTTCATGCATGGAAATTCTCTGAATTACCATAAGCTGGCATTTTTGTACGCGAACCTGATCTCCTATGTGGATGAGGGAAGCGAGATCTATGCTCATTACCGGGATGAGATCGAAGCATTTGCATGCAATCAGATGGAGCGCAGGCATATTGATGAGCACCTGCGGATCATTTATAAGAGGTTTGTGGCGGAACGGCTTATGAATCCGGACAGGGTAAAGGCGCTGTACGATATCTGCCATGCTTATGAGATCACGACCAAGGTTCGGAATATGAAGTTCATCCATGTGGTTGCCGAAGATGGGAGCATTACCCAGACAGTCCCCTACACGGAAGACGGAGCGCAGGTGTTTTTGTATTCCAAGACGGACCGGCTGGTTTGGGAGGCGCGGAACGGAAGACACTATACCGATTCCATTCCCTATGAGAGCAAGCGTCTGTTTTACGAGCTGCGCTATCTGGATATGTGCAAGCGGTATATCAACGGTATGCGGCTGAGGCGGCAGGAAGAAGAGGCGGAGGAACTGACACTGGAGACCGTACGGTCCGTAGGTGTGGAACAGTATACGGAAGAGGAGCTGTTTGCGCTCTGCACCAAGACGATCCGGGAAACGAATTACGAAAGCGATGATTTCCTGACCTATATCTGTTTTGAGCTGTTTAAAAAGGGACAATACGACAAGGTGACTCTGACCTACCTTGCCAATTATTACTGCGGGGCGACCACGGATATGAAGCTGCTCTGGCGGGAGGCCAAGGAGTATGAGGTCCATACCCATAAGCTGGGTGAACGGATCCTGACGCAGATGCTGTTTGCGGAGGAGATTTTTGCAGAGGCTCCGGTGTTTGAGGATTATTATGCGGAAGGGCCGTATTTCCGGCTGCAGCAGGCCTATCTGGCTTATATGTCCAGGGAATATGTGGCGGAGGACCGGAAGATCAGCAGAAGTGTCATAGACATTATCTGCAGGGAATATGAAAAGGGTGAGGATACCATTGATATCTGCAAGATCGCGGTGCTCAAATATTATGCGGACAAGGATTATACGCCTTCCCAGCGCAGGACGCTGAAGAAGTTCCTTCAGGAGCTTTGCGGAAAGCAGCTGTATTTCCCGTTTTATCTGTCGTATGAGAAGGACTGGCTGATTGAGCTGCAGCTCTGGGATAAGACCCTGATCGAGTATAAGGGGCAGAAGGGCAGCCGCGTGATGCTCTACTACCAGCTCCAGAAGGGGAATTCGGAGAGCGTGGACTATTCGACGGAAGTGCTTTCCCCGATGTATGACAATATCTATGTAAAGAAGTTTGTATTGTTTGCAAATGAAACCTTAAAATATTATTTTAAAGAAACGATTGACGGCAATTCCTACCGCAGCGAGAAGGAGAGCTGTTCAAAGGAGATCAGGGAAGGCGAGAACGGGCGTTACGGCCGGCTCAATGATATTCTGCTTTCGGAGGGAAGCATCCGCGAATCCAGGATGAAGGCATATGCCCAGGAGGACATGACTGCCGCGCATATGTTTGAGAACGAAGCATAAAAGGAGGCTGATTTGTATGGGACAGGGGAGCATGATAGGATATGAGATCACGGAGAAAATGTGCCAGATCAGCTATTATAATGACCAACAGTCAGAGCCTGAGACGCTGGAAGTGGATTCCGACAATTATCAGATCCCGCTGCTGGTCGGAAGACTTCGGGATACCTGGGCCTATGGAAAGGAAGCAAAACGCCTGGTCACGATCAAGGAAGGCTTTGTGGTGACCAGGCTTCTGGAGAGAAGCCTGGCGGGAGAGAAGATCGACTGCGGGGAGGAGACCTATGATGCGGTGGAGCTGCTGTCCAAGTTTATCCAGCTGTCCCTGCAGCAGTTTCCGGAGATCAGCGGGATTGTGTTCAGCGTGCCGGAGCTGACGGAGGAGCTGGCCCAGATGCTCCGCGGAATCGCGGTGCGGATGGGAGTGGAAAAGCAGCACATTTTTATACAGGATTATAAAGAAAGCTTCTGTAATTACCTCTTTTACCAGCCCAAGGAGCTGTGGCAGTATGACGCTGCGCTGTTCTGCTGTGACAGGAACGAGATCAAGGCGTTTATGCTCCGGCGTCTGAAGCCGGGGCTGGGAGGCGGCAAGACCACCTTTGTCACGGTAGACGAGGTGGCAAGCGCCCATATGAAGGAGTTGGCGGCCGTATATCCGGTTCTGAACGAGGACAAGGCAAAGGAAGCGGACGCAAGGTTCTGCAAGTTTATCCAGAGTGTGTTTGAGAAGCGGATCGTATCCTCGGTTTTTCTCACAGGAGAAGGCTTTGAGAATAACTGGTATCCCAAGTCTCTCCGGGTGCTCTGCAACGGGCGGCGCGCGTTTATCGGGAACAACCTCTACAGCAAGGGAGCCTGCTATACGGCGTTCCGCAAGATGTATATGCATATCGAGAATCCGGTTTATCTGTCGGCCAGCAAGCTGACGGACCAGATTACGGTCAATATGCGGGTGAACGGCCAGGAGATGTGGTATCCCATCGTATCCTGGGGCGCCCAGTGGTATGAGTGCAACAACCAGTGGGAGGTGCTGGTGGAGGATCTGGACAGCATTGAGCTGCATGTGGAATCCCTGGTCCAGGGATCTCTTCGGAATGAAGTGATCTCTCTGGAAAAATTTCCGAAACGGGCGGAGTATTCCATGCGGCTGCAGATCGAGACTCTGCTTTTAGATGAAAAGACCTGTAAGATCACAGTGCGGGACGTAGGCTTCGGGGAGTTTTTCCTGCCCACGGATTTCCATGCAGAGAAGATTATACATTTAGGAGGCAACGATGGGAAGTTTGGTTCTTTGTCATGAGCGGCATGCAACGCATCCGTATGAGATCACTCGGATCCACTGCAAGATATTTACAATAGAAGAATTGTGCTACTATCTCTGCAACAACCTGTATCTGATCGATTACACGATCATGAACGAGCAGCTGTGCGTGTGGCTGGATGAAGAGCTGGGCATGAGAACGCTTGCTGGGCAGCTTCGGGACGTGATCCGCCTGCACGGGTCCATTGAGAAGTTCGTGCTGACGATACTGAAAGATTCCAGAATCTACCGGGATACGGAGATGATCCGGATCCAGAATGTACTGGAACGGCTGCGGAACCAGAAGGACATTGAGCGGCAGAAATACAAGGGCGACAACCTGCTGGAAAGCGGGGAGATCGAGGAAGCGATCCTGGTCTACCAGGCGATCCTGAATCAGGAAAAGGACGAGAGCGTGGACGCAAAATTCTACGGCAGGATCTACGCCGGCTTGGGGGCGGCCTATGGGAGACTGTTCTTGTACCAGGAGTCGGCACGGATGTATGACCGGGCGTATCAGATCTGCGAGGATCCGAACCTTTTGAAGCCATATCTCTACGCGTCATACAAGTATATGTCGCTGGAGGAATACCACATCCTGCTGACCAAGCATGAGAATTATGTGGAGATCAATGCCAGGATGCGCCAGGAGATGGAGGATATCCGCAACGGCATGCAGCTGGAATTAAATGATGTGCTCCTGGAGAAGTGGAAGAGACAATACCGCAGAAGCCATATATAATGTTGGAAAATATACCATTTTTAGGTACAAATATCTTGACGTGATACGACAAAACCTTTAAAATAAGAATGCGACTTAAACAAGCTTAGCAAAATATATATTAGGGAGGTCATTAGGACATGGCAAAATGGGTTTATATGTTTACCGAAGGTGACGCCACCATGAGGAACCTGCTCGGCGGAAAGGGCGCGAACCTTGCCGAGATGACGAATCTGGGTCTGCCGGTGCCGCAGGGCTTTACGATCACAACAGAAGCCTGCACGCAGTATTATGAGGATGGCAGAACGATCAATGACGAGATCATGGGCCAGATCATGGAAGCAATCACGAAGATGGAAGGGGTTACCGGCAAGAAGTTTGGTGACAAGGAGAATCCGCTCCTGGTTTCCGTACGTTCCGGTGCTAGAGCTTCTATGCCCGGTATGATGGACACGATCCTGAACCTGGGTCTGAATGAAGAGGTTGTAGACGTACTTGCGGAAGGATCCGGCAATCCGCGCTGGGCATGGGACTGCTACAGAAGATTTATCCAGATGTACTCCGATGTCGTTATGGAAGTCGGCAAAAAGTATTTTGAAGAGCTCATCGACAAGATGAAAGAGGAAAAGGGCGTGAAGCAGGACGTAGAACTGACTGCGGATGACCTGAAAGCGCTTGCGGGACAGTTCAAAGCGGAATATAAAGAGAAGATCGGGGAAGACTTCCCGACAGATCCGAAGGAACAGCTCATGGGAGCGATCAAAGCCGTATTCCGTTCCTGGGATAACCCGAGAGCGAATGTATACCGCCGTGACAATGATATCCCGTATTCCTGGGGAACTGCTGTCAACGTACAGATGATGGCATTCGGAAACATGGGAGATGACTGCGGTACAGGCGTTGCATTTACCAGAGACCCGGCTACAGGCGAGAACGGTCTGTTCGGCGAGTTCCTGACCAATGCACAGGGCGAGGACGTAGTTGCAGGTGTCCGCACTCCGATGCATATTTCCGAGATGGAAGACAAATTCCCGGAGGCTTTTGTACAGTTCAAGGACGTTTGCAAGACTCTGGAATCACACTACAGAGACATGCAGGATATGGAGTTTACTGTAGAGCACGGCAAGCTGTACATGCTGCAGACCAGAAACGGCAAGAGAACCGCTCAGGCTGCTCTGAAGATCGCATGCGACCTGGTGGATGAAGGCATGCGTACAGAGGAAGAAGCTGTTGCCATGATCGACCCGAGAAACCTTGACACACTGCTTCATCCGCAGTTTGACGCTGCTGCATTGAAGGCTGCTGAGCCCATCGCAAAGGCTCTGGGCGCTTCACCGGGAGCTGCCTGCGGTAAGATCGTATTCTCCGCTGACGACGCAAAGGAGTGGGCTGCAAGAGGAGAAAAGGTCGTTCTGGTCCGCCTGGAGACTTCTCCGGAGGATATCGAAGGTATGAAGGCTGCACAGGGAATCCTGACCGTTCGCGGCGGTATGACAAGCCATGCGGCAGTTGTAGCGCGCGGGATGGGCAGATGCTGTGTATCCGGCTGCGGCGATATTGCGATGGACGAAGAGAACAAGAAGTTCACACTGGCAGGAAAAGAATACCATGAAGGAGACCCGATCTCCATCAACGGTTCTACCGGAAATATCTACGATGGCATCATCCCGACTGTAGACGCGACCATTGCGGGAGAGTTCGGACGGATCATGGCATGGGCTGACAAGTACAGAACCATGAAGGTACGTACCAATGCAGATACGCCTGCAGACGCGAAGAAAGCCCGTGAGCTGGGAGCTGAAGGTATCGGACTGTGCCGTACAGAGCATATGTTCTTCGAAGGCAACAGAATTGATGCGTTCCGTGAGATGATCTGTGCGGAGACCGTAGAAGAGAGAGAAGCAGCACTGGAGAAGATCCTTCCGGAACAGCAGGGAGACTTCGAGAAGCTGTACGAGGCTCTGGAAGGCAACCCGGTTACCATCCGTTTCCTGGATCCGCCGCTGCATGAGTTCGTTCCGACAGAGGAAGAGGACATCAAGAAGCTGGCTGACGCGCAGGGCAAGACTGTAGAGCAGATCAAGACGATCATCGACGGCCTGCATGAGTTCAACCCGATGATGGGCCACCGCGGATGCCGTCTGGCAGTGACCTATCCGGAGATTGCGAAGATGCAGACCAAGGCAGTGATCCGTGCGGCCATCAATGTAAAGAAAGCACATCCGGACTGGAACGTATGCCCGGAGATCATGATCCCGTTGATCGGCGATATCAAAGAGCTGAAGTATGTGAAGAAGTTTGTTGTTGAGACTGCTGATGCTGAGATCGCAGCAGCCGGCGTGGAATTGAAGTATGAGGTTGGTACCATGATCGAGATCCCGAGAGCGGCTCTTACCGCTGACGAGATTGCGAAGGAAGCGGACTTCTTCTGCTTCGGAACCAACGACCTGACACAGATGACATACGGCTTCTCACGTGACGATGCGGGCAAGTTCCTGGATGGATACTATGACGCGAAGATCTTTGAGAACGATCCGTTTGCGAAGCTGGATCAGACAGGTGTCGGCAAGCTGATGGAGATGTCCATCAACCTTGGCAAGCCGGTGAATCCGAATCTGCATATCGGTATCTGCGGAGAGCACGGCGGAGATCCTTCTTCCGTAGAATTCTGCAATAAGATCGGACTGAACTATGTATCCTGTTCACCGTTCCGTGTACCGATCGCAAGACTGGCAGCGGCACAGGCGGCGATCAACAATGTAGGAAAATAGAATATAAGCCAGTCTATTTTGGAACTTTTGTAGTGACTCGTGAAGATGTGCAAAAATATATGGCGCATCACCCACAGTACACAAAAGCCAACAGATTCAAAGACATAGTGCTTAAAGTCTATATATAAGTCGAAAGGGAAGTGAGAAATTACTTCCCTTTTGCATATCTATTGAGGACTAAATCAGTAAAACATTAAGTTTTATTGTAAGCGCTTCAAAAGATGGCGTCTGGTAAAGCTCACAAAACTTTGCTATACTGAGATCATTATTTATTGAACTATTTGTTTTTTAATGTTTTATCCGGAACAGATGGGAAGGATGAGAACTGAGGTGAGAAAATAGAAGGTTTATGTTTGCATAGTTGTTGTAAATGACAGAAAAACGGACCCATCGGCTTTTGCCGATCGAGGTCTGGTTCCTGGCTATTTAGCAGCACTTTTTACCTTTCGCTCCAGCCGGCATTGCTCCGGAAGTGACTTGGACCAGGGCAGGTATCCATCCAGGATCTCCGGATGTTCTAAAAAGCCGCTGTTCGGGATCTCTGCCAGGAGATATTTCAGGTACTCAAACACATTCAGCTGATTGGCTCTGGCACTCTCTACCAGAGTATAGAGGATCGCGTTCGCCTTGGCCCCTTTCGGAGTATCCGCAAAGAGCCATGCCCGCCTTGCTGTGGCAAATGGCCGAATCGTTGCTTCACATAGATTGTTTGAGATCGGCAGGCGTCCATCTTCCAGAAAGGTTTCCAGATATTTTTTCTGGTTTTGGGCATAGACCAGGGCCTTCGTAAGCTTCTCATTTGTGGTGGCTAATGCCGCGGTTTTTTCAACCCACGACCAGAAGGCGTCCAGGATGGGGCGTGACGCCTCCTGACGCTTTTGCTTCTTTTCCTCATAGGAAAGGTCTTTGGTCTCCTGTTCTACCTTGAACAGGAGATTGATAAATTCCCGGCCTTCGGCTCCTTTGGATCCGGATAACTCTTTTCCACTGTTATCCAAAGGGATGCTCTCTATAAAATATCTGCGGACATGGGCCCAGCAAAGTGAGCGTATGATGTGCTCCACTTTCTCATATCCACTGTAAGCATCCGTTACCAGATACCCATGGAAGTTCTCCAGCAGTTCTTTCGCGGTATCCCCGCTCCGGGTTTGGGAATAGTAAAAGAACGCTGCCTGGATCTCCTCGCACGCGGCACTGCGTATGACCCAGATGAAGGATTCACTGCTGGCCTTCTTTCCTGCTTCTTTATTGCACTGGATCCTGGTCTCATCCATATGGAGCACGCCGCATGCTGCCAGCATTTCAAGGATCCGCCAGTAAAGAGGCTCCAGCCATTCCTGGCAGCACCGGATGACCCAGTTTGCCATGACATTCCTTGGCAAGACCAGCCCCAGCCGGTACCAGTCCCTTTCCTGCCGGGCGAAAGGGATCCCCATTATGAACTTTTGGTACATTACCTGGGCGATCAGGGATGGGGTGGACAGGGAATGGGGCAATGGCGGGATCGGGACTGCCGCTTTCTGGAAATGGCAATTGGGATTGTCTGCCCCATCCGTACCGCATACCGTGCATTTTGCTACCTGCTGTACAATCTGCCGCACTTTCAGTTTTGCAGGTTCAAACTCGACCTCTGTCCGGACGATCCGCTTTCCAATGACTTTGAGTTCCCCGCCGCATTTGCTGCAGGTCTCCCCTTCCGGGATCATATATTCTTCGATTTCTGTTTGCAGGCCGGCAAGCATTTCAGCCCGGACACCTGGTTTGCGTGGTGTCCGGGTATAAGGCTTAACCTTAATCTTTTTTTGCTCCACATGAAGCTGTTCCGCCAGCTTTTGCGCTTCTTCAAAAAGAAAAAGCTGCCCCTCGACCTGCTTCGTTGCTTCCGTAGAAGCCCCGAACATTTTTTTACGCG
>CAJSZT010000019.1:96872-97576 GCA_910573785.1 Lachnospiraceae bacterium
ATGGAGAAGCGCCTGGATCATATTTTCAATCTGGATACGCTGCTTTTCAAGCTGGGCATTCTGTTTTTCAATGACCGCGTCTTTTTCCGCGATCTCTTTCTGCTGTTTTTCAATAAGATGGCGTAATGCAGCCAGCTCCTCCTGCGGTGTCATTGGTGGTATGTTCCCTTCCTATTTTATCTAATTTAATTATAACATTTTTGAGGGAATTTTACCACCTCCAAGGCATAGAAAAAAACGCAAAAAGCGCCGAATTTTCAACGATTTTCGTAGATTTTACCGTCAACTTTACGAAGCCTAAAAACAAGAATTTTCCAGGGTTCTTTTTACCGGATGGTGTGCTTTTTCCTGTTCGATTTTTAAGCCTTGTAACAGCCATTCTACCTGTTGGGAGGAGATCTGCTTCACTTCGTTAGGAGTACGGGGCCACTGAAATTTCATTCCATCCAATAGTTTTTTTGTAGCAAGAAGGAAACCGTTTTTGTCATATCTCAGAACCTTGATAGAATCTCTTTTCTTATTACAGAATATAAAGACACAAGTTCCCTGGAAAGGG
This sequence comes from Lachnospiraceae bacterium, assembly GCA_910573785.1. Classification (GTDB taxonomy): domain Bacteria; phylum Bacillota; class Clostridia; order Lachnospirales; family Lachnospiraceae; genus Schaedlerella. The sequence continues at coordinate 97,429 of CAJSZT010000019.1, forward strand.
TCCAGTTTGAACTGCATGCTGACTATGGAGACCAGTCCTGAGATCTGTTTGCGGAAATCGGTGGCACCGCATGCCAGAAATATGTGGCTGGCATCTTCCGCCAAACGCCTCATCATAGTTGCTTCATCACCCGGAGTAACTTCAACAG
>CAJSZT010000020.1:0-89748 GCA_910573785.1 Lachnospiraceae bacterium
TGTAAAACGGCGTTTTAAAATCCCCAGCTACTGCAAATATACCGCAAATTAATTTCTTAAACATAAAAAAGTAACCACAGAAATATGCTGTATTTTCCCGCACATTCCTGTGGTTCCCTTTTTATAATGCAAATATGTCCGATAAGATCATTGTTAGGATGACATCATGGAAGAAGGGGGACGTTCCCTATTCGTCCCCCTTCCAATACACATTATACAGCAGCTTAAAGCGGCTGTAACACACAAGACTATGATACGACTAAATTCCCTTGATTGCAAGATGAAAAATATAATGTCCTCAATTCTTTCTCTATTTAAAAGGAGTTTGCGTAAACATCCCTTGTGCAGGGTGATGTGTCCATTTTGCGGCGCGGTTGGGCAATGCCGCCCCCATGGCTCCTACCACCGTAACCTCCTGCATTTCCTGGACGGCGGCACGGAAGTCCTCAGACTCCGGATCCCAAGGGTCCTGTGTTCCTGCGGGCACTCCCATGCCCTCCTGCCAGATTTTATTGTCCCCTACCTCTCCTATTCCCTCCCCATGATCCTGCGGATCCTGGCGGATTATTTCCCACGCAGGCTTACGGTGGCATCCATCTGTGGCAAATATGGGATCTGTGTCCCGGTTCTCTACCGATTAAAAAGGCAGTTCCTCCTTCATAAACGGGAATGGCTGGGCATCTTAAGAGACATGGAGATGGACGGGGCTGCTTTCCTGGGCCTGCTTTATGGGTCCGAAAATTATTCCGCCGACGGGTTCGGGTTTCTACGGCAGACTACCTACAGTTTCCTGCAGTCCCATAAAAATCCGGCAAACTGCGCCCGGCCCCATTTTCCGGATCCGAAAATCCAGGGGTCCCAACACAACCTGTGAATTTACAATCCCTTCCCCTTTTCGTTAAAATGAACCTGAAAATATAGGAAGGAGGACTGGATATGAAAGACCAGAAAAACACCATGACACCGGAACAGGGCCTGGCATATGCCACAGAGATCGCACAATTCCGCTTCGCCCTGATTGCCCCGCTCATCCAGGGGCTTGCGCCGGATGCCAGCAGCACAGCGTATTTTAAAAGGGTTACAAAAGAACCGCTGACCCTCCCCAATGGGGAGACGGTACTCTATAGCTGGAAAACACCACAGAAGTGGTATTCCCTGTACAGCAAAGGAGGGTTTGACGCGCTGATGCCAAAGACCCGTTCAGACAAAGGGGTGCCCCGTTCCCTGAACGATACGGCCATGGAGGAGATCTACCGGCTGAAAGAGAAATACCCCCGTCTCAACGCCACCCAGATCCATCTGCGCCTGGTACAGGACGCGTTCATCCCGGCCAGTGTCAGCGTCGATACCGTACAGCGCTTTATCCGCCGTAACAACCTGAAAGCAGGAAGGGCCGCACAGGCAAAAGACAGGAAAGCCTTTGAAGAGGACGCCTTCGGCAAGATGTGGCAGGCGGATACCTGCCATTTCTGCCATATCTGCGATGAAAAAGACGGAAAGATGCATAAAGTCTACCTGATGATCATTATTGATGACCATTCCAGGATGATCGTTGGCGGGGGGATGTTCTACCATGACAACGCCTGTAACTTCCAGAACGTATTGAAGGAGGCCGTATCCACCTATGGGATCCCGGCAAAACTCTATTGCGACCATGGCTCACCTTATGACAATGAACAGCTCCCCCTGATCTGCGGGCAGATCGGCACCACCCTGCTCCATGCGCCTGTCCGGGATGGGGCAGCGAAAGCAAAGTGTGAGAGGAATTTCAGGACCATGAAAGAACGGCTCCTCTATGGGCTTGACCTGGATCAGATCCGTTCCCTGGACCTCTTCCGCGGCATTTTAAAGGATTATATCCGCAGCTATAATACCAGATACCATTCCGGGATCCGGGGCGTCCCCTTCGAACGCTACCTGAACACAAGGGACCGCATGAGGCTCCCTGTATCACGCGAATGGCTGGATGAATGCTTCTTAAACCGCATTTTCCGGAAAGTACGCAGGGATTCCACCGTCTCCATTGACTCCCAGAGTTATGACGTTCCCATGCAGTTCATCTCACAGAAGGTGGAGATCCGGTTCCCGCCGGATGATATGTCCGGCGCGTTCATCCTTTATGATAGGGAGCGTTTCCCGATCGTTGCCACGGACAGGAACGCAAACTGCCATACAAAAAGGAACCCGCCCGTACCCATCGACTATGCCAGGAGGTGACAGGGATGTTTACAGACTATTATGGGCTTGCTTTTAACCCCTTTGATAAGCAACGCGTCAAAGAAAAGGATTGTTTCCAGTCCCGGGATTTTAAGGAAATGGCTTCCAGGCTTTCCTATGTCCGGGAGGTCCGCGGGATCGGTGTGTTCACGGCACAGCCCGGTATGGGTAAGTCCCTTGGGCTGCGGTGCTTTGCCAAAGGGTTGAACCAAAACCTGAACCGCATGGAGTATCTCTGCCTCTCCACGGTGGGGATCCGGGAATTCTACCATATGCTGTGCGGCGTCCTCGGCATTGAGCCATGCGGTTCGAAACCGGTGATGTTCCGGGCGGTACAGGAGCAGGTTTATTACCTGTACCATGAGAAGCGCCGGCCTTTATGCCTGGCGGTTGACGAATGCCAGTATCTTTCCCCTTCGATCCTCAATGACCTGAAGCTGATCATGAACCATGGATATGATTCTTTAAACTGTTTCACCCTGATCCTGTGCGGGGAGTCTTATTTTAACCGTACCCTGTCAAAGCCAGTCCATGAAGCCCTGCGCCAGAGGATCGTCGTGCACTACGACTTCCAGGGGCTTGATGACGGGGAAGCGGCAGGATATATCCGGCATAAGATCCAATGTGCGGGCGGGAGCGTTTCCATCCTGGAGGAAGCAGCCTTATCCGCGGTACAGGGATATGCACAGGGGAACCCGCGGATCATTGACAACCTGATGACGGACGTGCTCATGATCGGCGCGCAGACGAGTAAAACCGTGATTGACGCGGAAACGGTGCTTGCCGCGGTCAACAACCAGCAGTTATGACCGGGAGGGGGACACGTATGGCCGTACAAAAATTTGAATGTGGCTTTACCTGCCGCTGTGGGAACCGGATCCATTGGGAGGGCACCTGGGAACGGGTGTGCATAGAAAACGAACTTGTGACCGTAAGAGTCACGGGAAGGGGGCGCAGCTTTGATACTGTGGTCGCACAGAGTGAGTGGGGAGACTTTATCTGCATCCCTTCCCACGACATAGGATTTTCAATCGGAAGCTTTAGCGACACAGCCCGCCTGGAGGAGCATTTCAGGAAAAATCTCGGACAGGAAGATGCCATCACGGTTGCAGCAGCATTAAAGTCAATGGAACGGGAATCAGAATAAATTTAGCAGTCACGGTTATAAACCGTGGCTGTTTTCAGATTCAGGGATAGAAAGAGGCCTGCCGGCAGTCTGCGGTAAACCTGCTTAGAAAGTGCGTTCATCTATTTAAAAATTCAGTCAGTAGGGATGGAGTTGCGAAAACAAAATGCTTTTTGCGTCTACGATAAAGTGCCGCGTTACACCAGAGGCTGACCCTTGCCGAGCAGGAGACCATCATCCTGTGGGACAACGAACTGGACACGGCGGAGGTCTACACCCACGACACAAGGCTCATCAATAAGCTGCGGGAGCTGTCCCGGCGGTTCCCGGACGCCTTTGTCCTGAAAGAGACCGGGCAGGGCAGGTCCGTGACCTACCGCATCCCCAAACGGTGCGTGGGCATCCGCCCGCCGTACAGCGAGGAGCGCAGACAGCAGCAGAGGCAGGACGCAAAGGAGAACGGCCTGCCATTCTTGAGGAAGGAGGAGCAGGATGTCTGACATCAAAAAATGGGACGAGGTGGACGGCGTGGACGAGTCCCCCGGCCACCTGACGGCGTTTCTGGAGAGCGCCACCGACGCCTACGCCATCTTACAGCTGCGGCGGACGGACGACACCCTCTATGAGCGGTTTGAATCCTACGCCAGCTTGCAGAGGCAGGGCAAGGAGCCGGACATCGACCACTATGAGGTGGTCTACCACGGGGAGCTGCCCAAGGCGCCCGATACGCCGGAGGCGGTGATGGCGCAGCTGGAGGCGTTCTATGTGCAGTTCAACACCGACCGCCCGGAGGATTTCCGGGGACACAGCCTGTCGGTCAGCGACATCGTGGCCTTGAAGGTGGGCGGCATGGTATCCTGCCACTATGTGGATTCCATCGGCTTTAAGGAGCTGGAAAACTTCGCCCTGCGGGAGAACTATCTGAAGAACGCTGAGATGGCGGTGGAGGACGATTACAACTCCATTGATGGGATCATCAACAACGGAAGAAAGGATGAGCCTGAAACGGAGCGGCACTCCGTCCTGGACGCGCTGAAAGCCCTTTCCGGCGCGGAACCGCCGGAGCGTAAGCCGCCCCAGAAGCAGGCCGGACGGGATGAGCGATGAAGGAGTTCACACGGGACGAGCGGATCATGATGATGCTCTACAACCCCGGCACACGGGCGGGGCTGATCGCGGAGCTGGAGGCCATGCGCCTCCAGCTCACCCCCTCGGAGCGGCGGCTGGGCCGCCTCTCCAAAAGCGTCCTGGAAAAGCTGGACGGCATGACGGACGCGGAGTTTGACAGCCTGGACCTGTACCCGGATGTCTGATCCCTGCGTCTGAAATCTGAAAAGAATGGAGGCAACCTATGGCATTGAATGAACCCTTGCGGGCGGACGGGGCGGCGGTCGTACCGTTCCCCTCGAAAGCCGCCTACTACACCCAGATGGCGGAAGAAGCCGCCAGACAAGTGACCGGGAGCCGGGAGCAGTGGACAGCCTTCCTTACCACTGCGGCCCGGCTCTACAAATACCCTTACAATGAGCAGCTCATGATCTACAAGCAGCGCCCGGACGCCACGGCCTGCGCGGAGTATGACCTCTGGAACAAGACCATGCGCCGCTATGTGCGCCGGGGGTCCAAGGGCATCGCGCTGGTGGACAACACGGGCAGCCGCCCGAAGCTGCGCTATGTGTTCGATGTGTCGGACACCGGGGAGAGGGAGAACTCCCGCCCGGTCAACCTCTGGTCCATGCGGGAGGAGTATGTCCCCGCTGTGCAGGACGCACTGGAGCGGGCCTACGGCGTGGAGGCCGGGGCGGGGCTGGAGGAGCAGATCGAAAAAATCTCCGCCCGCCTCGCTTCGGGATATTGGGATGACAACAAAGAGGTCATCCTCGGCATCGTTGACGATTCCTTCCTTTACGGGTATGATGAGTTCAACGTAGAGGTATCCTTTCGGAGGGCGGCGGAAACGAGCATCCGATATATGCTCTATTCCCGCTGTGTGGAGGACCCGGAGAGCTGCTTTGAGCCGGAGGACTTCATGGATGTGTTCGACTTCAATACCCAGGCGGCATCCAATGTGCTGGGTACGGCGGTCAGCGAGGTATCTTCCCAGGTGTTCCGTGAGGTCGAGCGGGCCATCCGGACCTACGAAAGGGCAAAACAGGTCGAACAGGCCGAGGAAAGGAGACAGGACAATGGCAGAGCTGACTTACAGACAGGCAGGGGATTACCTGATCCCGGACATCCAGCTGGAGGAGACGGAGGACCGTCCGCTGGGCAAGTACGGCAGGATGCGGCGGGCGTACCTGGAGGAGAACAACAAGCTCCTCTACAACCACCTGACCCTGACCGGGAAGCTGTTCCCGCACCTGTGGGAGGTGCAGGAGACGGCATCCGCCCGGATGGGGCAGCTGATGGAGGAGCTGCTGGCGGCGGACCCGGCGCCGGACAAAAAGACCCGGCAGATGGACTGGGTGCGGCACATGAACGCCCTGAAAGCACAGGCGGAGGAGATCGTGACGGCGGAGCTTATCAACAACTGACGCTGGAGGGGCTGTTCCCCTCCGAGATGGAACAGATCACAATGATAGACCAGCAGGCGGAGAGCGAGAAGCCCTCCGCTTTTGCTATGCCCAAAGAGGAGCAGCCCACGGCAGAGCCGCCCGCCCCCGCCTTGGCTATCTCCGATGAGGAGATCGAGCGCATCCTGCGTAACGGCTCCGGCCATCATGACAGCAAGCTGCGTATTGCCGCCCTCTATGCCGGTGACAGTACCCCCGCAGACCGTACCGAGTACCTGAAAAACGAGTATGGGACAGACGGCGGACGCAGCTGGCAGTTTTTTGACGGAACTCACGGTAATATCCAGTACCGCCCCCAGGGGCTGGTGGTCCGCAACGCCGACCAGGGAACGGAAGTCCGCCTGCGCTGGTCTGAGGTGGAGCAGAGGATCGGAGAATGGATCGAGGGCGGCCACTACCTGAGAGCATCGGAAAAGGCGCGTTATGCTGATATGGAGCGGGACTATTCCGCTTTTGGCGGCATCCCCCTCCCTGCGCCCGGACACAGCTTCCCGTCTACCCCGGAGGAGATCTATGAGCGGTATTTTCCTGTCATCGCAGATGCCCTCCTGGACGATACGGCGTTTCGGAACGCCTACCGCAACAATGACCGGGAGACTGCCACGATGGAGGGACTTCGGGCCATCGACCGGGCGGCGCTCACCGTCCAGGACCCCGCCTTTATGCGCCTGTACTTCGACGCCCCGGAATACCATGACCGTTTCCGCCAAAACCTGCTTGACAGAATTTATGAAATGCTGGAGTCCACGCCGGAGATGACTGCCGGGGCATCACATGAGCATGAGATGCTGGCAGAGGCGGCACGACTGGCAGAGGCGGGCAACCTTGCCTCCCCGGAGCGGTTCTTCCTGATCGAGACCGAGGGCGGCTATGCTGTCTGGGATGACATCCGGGAGGAGATATATGTTGACCCGGAGGGCGTATCCGAGGAGTTCACCAGCGAGTGGCAGGCCGAGGACTATCTGCTCCAGGTCAAGCAGGATGTGGCAGAACGGGAGGCTGCCGACTGGCTCAAAACGGAGGAGGCAAAACTGCCGCCGCTGAAATATGGCATTGGGGACCCGTTCACCCTCTACTCCGAGGACAGTACAAAGGAGATCGTCCTGACGAGCATCACGGATGAGGATGTGTTCTATGTCTATCCTGACGAGCCGGGGCGGGACCAGGTGTTCATGGACCGGGAGGCGTTCGAGCATAGCCTGCGGACGGGACACATCCGGGACGCCCAGCTGAAAGAGACGGTACAGACGGCCGCCAGCTATCTGAACGGCGATGAGGCCATCGTCATCCAGCAGTATCCCAACGGGCAGTTCTACAATCACTATGGGTACGATGAGCAGAGCCGTTCCGCCGCGGCAACGGCTGGCGGTTTTGCCTCCCTTAAGGATGCGGAGGCGGCGCTGCGCTCACACCGCCCCAAGGCCGAGAGGGTCATGGAGGCGGCGGAGAAAGCCCACGCCGAACCTGTCCCTGACGCAGGGCCGACCTACCAGGTGGGCGATACCGTCTATCTGGAGGACACTCCCTATATCGTGGAGGAGATCGGCCTGTTCGATGTCCAGCTCCGTGACCCTGCGCTGGCCTATCCTGTCCTCCGCGCTGAGAGCAAGGAGCGGCTGGAGCGGATGCTCCGGGCGGATGAGCGCAATGCCCATCTGTTTGCCCCGGAAGTGAGCGCGGAACAGGATGATCCCCGCGGCAACAGCGAATACTTCCGCTACTTTTACGACTACGAAACCGCTCAGGTTGAGGCGTTCATGGCTGAACACCCGGACTATCACAGGATTTGGGGAAGTGATGGACAAGGCTTGAACGGAGGTACTTGGGTCATCTACCGTAACGAGTCTGATCTCCCTGCTTTTCTGAGGGAGTATGCGAAAGGACAGCGGCTGGCGGACGAGCGCAGCGCGAAGTATCTGCCTGATGTTGAGGTCGGGACCCAGCAGCCCGGTCATACGGCCAATAAGGAAGAAAACCCCTTTGCGGATGTTGATAAATGGGCGGCGGACTACCAGAGCCAGACGGAAACGGCCATTGCCGCATTGGAGCCTGAACAGCGGCGTATTGTGGATGCCATGCAGACGGCAGGATTTTTCTATGACCCGCTTTCCACTACTGCGCTGGACCCCCTCATCTTCCGGGCGGGCGACCTGATGGGCGGGTATCCCACCTCCTTCAAGACATGGGCCGAGGCGTATGCGTTCATTGACGGGGCCGAACTGAAAGATACCCCCGGATTGCGGGAACAGGTCCAATCGGTTCTCCACCCGGACCCAACTTGGGCGCAAAACGCGCACAAGTTAGATGCAGGACCGGCTTTAGAGCAAACTGCACCGAAGTTGGAGCCTGAACCGACTATCATAACCACCGCCGAGACCGTCTACCCCGGCGACAAGAACGGCCTGCCCTTTGATGTGGTCGTTGAACGGCTGCATTTCGGGGAGCCGGAACAGGAACAGCCGGAACCGCCCGTACAGCCCGCCGCCCATAACTTCCGCATCACAGACGACCATCTGGGCGAGGGCGGCCCCAAGGCGAAGTTCCGGGCCAACATGGACGCCATCAACCTCCTGCATGAGTTAGAGCTTGACGGCAGGGATGCCACCCCTGAGGAGCAGGAGGTCCTTTCCCGCTATGTGGGCTGGGGCGGTCTGGCGGATGCCTTTGACGAGAAAAAGGATAGCTGGGCAGGCGAGTTCAGGGAACTGTACGCCGCCCTCTCCCCGGAGGGATACGCCGCCGCCAGAGCATCCACCCTGAACGCCCACTATACCAGCCCCACCGTGATCCGGGCGATCTATGACGCGGTGGAGCAGATGGGATTCCAGAAGGGCAATATCCTGGAACCCAGCATGGGCGTGGGCAATTTCTTCGGACTGCTCCCGGAGTCCATGCAGGGCAGCCGCCTCTACGGTGTGGAGCTGGACTCCATCACCGGGCGCATCGCCCAGAAGCTGTACCCGGAGGCAGACATCAAGGTGGCTGGTTTCCAGACTACCGACAGGCGGGACTTCTTCGACCTCTGTGTCGGGAATGTACCCTTCGGCGACTACAAGGTGAACGACAAGCCCTATAACAAGCTGGGCTTCTCCATCCACAACTATTTCTTTGCCAAGGCCATCGACCAGGTGCGTCCGGGCGGCGTGGTGGCCCTTGTCACCAGCCGCTACACGATGGACGCCAAAAGCCCCGACGCCCGGAAGTATATCGCGCAGCGGGCGGAGCTGCTGGGGGCGGTGCGACTGCCCAACAACGCTTTCAAGGCCAACGCCGGGACGGAGGTGGTATCGGACATCCTGTTCCTGCAAAAGCGGGACCGGCCCATCGACATCGAGCCGGACTGGGTACACCTGGGGCAGACCCCGGAGGGCCTCACCCTCAACAGCTACTTTGTGGACCACCCTGAGATGGTGCTGGGCGAGCTGACCACCGAAAGCACACAGTACGGGCGGGAGGAATGCACCGTTGCCCCCACCCCCGGCGCCGACCTTGCGGAACAGCTCCGGGAGGCGGTCTCCCACATCCAAGGCACTTATCAGGCGGCGGAGGTAGAGGCGGACATCGCGGACGAGGCTGCGGAGCGGGGCGCCATCCCCGCCGACCCGGATGTAAAGAACTTCTCCTATGCCCTGGTGGACGGGGAGGTCTACTTCCGGGAGAACAGCGTGATGAAGCCCGTGGAGCTGAGCGACACGGCAAAGGGGCGCGTGGCCGGGATGATCGGCCTGCGGCAGATCGTGAACGAACTGATCCAGTACCAGCTGGAGGACTACCCGGATGAGGACATCCAGGCGAAGCAGGCGGAACTGAACGCCGCCTACGATGCCTTTTACGCAAAGTTTGGGACCATCAATTCCAGCGCCAACGCAAGGGTGTTTGACGAGGACTCCTCCTACTATCTGCTCTGCTCCCTTGAGAATATTGACGAGGACGGGCGGCTGGAGAGCAAGGCGGATATGTTCACCAAGAGGACCATCCGCCCGGAGCGGCATATCACCAGCGTGGATACGCCCAGCGAGGCGCTGGCGGTCTCCATCGGGGAGCGGGGCAGGGTCGATCTGCGGCTCATGTCCGAGCTGCTGGGGACGCCCGGAGAGTACGGGCGCATCACCGAGGAATTGCAAGGCGTGATCTTCCGTGACCCCCGTGAGGCTGTGGCGGACGACCCCCTCCGGGGCTGGCACACCGCTGACGACTACCTCTCCGGCAATGTCCGGGACAAGCTGATGGTGGCGAGGATGGCGGCGGCCACTGACCCTGCCTACGCCATCAATGTGACGGCGCTGGAACAGGCGCAGCCCAAAGACCTGGACGCCTCTGAAATTGATGTGCGCCTGGGGGCGACCTGGATCGACAAGGACTATATCCAGCAGTTCATGGAGGAGACCTTTGACACCCCGTGGCGGCTTCGGAACGCGATCCAGGTGAAGTATTCCCCCTCCACCGCCGAGTGGCAGGTCACGGGCAAGAACGCCACGGGGCGGCACGATGTCATGGCCTATATGACCTACGGCACAGACCGGGCCAGCGCCTACCGTATTTTGGAGGACACCCTGAACCTCCGGGACATCCGCATCTATGACACCATCGAGGACGCGGACGGGAAACCAAAGCGGGTGCTGAACAAAAAGGAGACCACCCTTGCCCAGCAGAAGCAGCAGGCCATCAAGGACGCTTTCCGGGACTGGGTGTGGCGTGACCCCAGGCGGCGGGAGGATTTAGTCAGGACCTACAACGAGCTGTTCAACTCCACCCGCCCCCGTGAGTATGACGGGAGCCACATCGTCCTGGGCGGCATGAACCCGGACATCACCCTGCGGGAACACCAGCGGGGGGCCATCGCCCATGTGCTTTACGGCGGGAACACCCTGCTGGCGCATGAAGTGGGCGCGGGCAAGACCTTTGAGATGGCGGCCTCGGCTATGGAGGCGAAGCGGCTGGGACTGTGCCAGAAGTCCCTCTTTGTCGTGCCGAACCACCTGACCCTCCAGTGGGCCAGCGAGTTTCTGCGGCTCTACCCCAGCGCGAAGATACTGGTGGCCTCCAAGAAGGATTTTGAGACGGCCAACCGCAAGAAATTCTGTGCGAGGATAGCGACCGGGGACTATGACGCCGTTATCATCGGCCACTCGCAGTTCGAGAAGATACCCATATCCGCCGAGCGGCAGGAGCGCATCTTGCAGGAGCAGATAGACGAGATCACCGACGCCATAGCGGAGATGAAGGCCATGCGGGGCGAGAGCTTCACCATCAAGCAGTTGGAAAAGACCCGCAGATCGCTGGAGGCCCGGATGGAGAAGCTGCAAGCCACAGAGCGCAAGGACGATGTGATAACCTTTGAGCAGTTGGGCGTTGACCGGCTGTTCGTGGACGAGGCTCATGCGTTCAAAAATTTGTTCCTCTACACGAAAATGCGGAATGTGGCGGGGCTTTCCACCTCCGAGGCGCAGAAGTCCTCGGATATGTTCATGAAGTGTCAGTATATGGACGAGCTGACCGGCGGGAAGGGTACGGTCTTTGCCACGGGCACCCCTGTCTCGAACAGTATGACAGAGCTTTACACCATGATGCGCTACCTGCAGCATGGTACGCTCCGGCAAAAGGGGCTGACCCATTTCGACCAGTGGGCCTCCACCTTCGGCGAGACCACCACGGCCATTGAGCTGGCCCCGGAGGGGACGGGCTACCGGGCACGGACGAGGTTTGCCAAGTTCTTCAACCTCCCGGAGCTGATGAGTATGTTCAAGGAGGTCGCTGACATCAAGACCGCCGACCAGCTCCACCTCCCTGTGCCGGAGGCAAAGTTTGAGACCGTGGTGGTGCAGCCCTCGGAGATACAGAAGGAGATGGTGGCCGACCTGTCCGAACGGGCCGCCGCCGTCCACGGGGGCAGCGTGGACCCCTCGGTCGATAATATGCTCAAGATCACCTCGGACGGGCGCAAGATCGGCCTCGACCAGCGGCTGATGAACCCGCTCCTGCCCGATGACCAGGGCAGCAAGCTGAACGCCTGCGTCCAGAATGTCCGCCGCATCTGGGAGGAGGGGCAGGCGGACAAGCTGACCCAGTTGTTGTTCTGCGACCTGTCCACGCCCAAGGGGGACGGGACTTTCAATGTCTACGAGGACATCCGGGACAAGCTGGTGGCGGCTGGCGTCCCCCGTGAGGAGATCGCCTTTATCCATGACGCCGACACCGAGGCGAAGAAGAAGGAGCTGTTCGGCAAGGTGCGGACCGGGGAGGTGCGCGTCCTGCTCGGCTCCACCCAGAAGATGGGTGCCGGGACCAATGTGCAGGACCGCCTTGTGGCCGTCCACCACCTGGATGTGGGCTGGCGCCCCGCCGACATGACCCAGCGCAACGGGCGCATCATCCGGCAGGGCAACCGCAACAAACAGGTGCAGATATTCCAGTATGTAACGGAGGGGACCTTTGACGCCTACCTCTACCAGACTTTGGAGAACAAGCAGAAATTCATCAGCCAGATCATGACGAGCAAGTCCCCCGTCCGAAGCTGTGACGATGTGGACGAGCAGGCGCTCTCCTATGCGGAGATCAAGGCCCTGTGCGCCGGCAATCCGCTGATCCGGGAGAAGATGGACCTTGACGTGGATGTGGCGAAGCTGAAAGTCCTCCGGGCCGACTACCAGAGCAAGCACTTCCGGCTGGAGGACCAGCTTTTGAAATACTTCCCCGCCGAGATCGAGGCACAGCAGAGCCGCAACCGTGGCTTTGAGGCGGACATGAAAACGGTGGAGGCACACCCGCTCCCGGAGGAGGGCTTTGTGGGGATGGAGGTCGGCGGCAGGCATTACGCGGAAAAGGCGGACGCCGGGGACGCCATCCTTGCCCTGTGCAAGGAGATCAAAAGCACCGAGGGCATCCCCATCGGCAGCTACCGGGGCTTCCAGATGGAGCTTTCCTACAACACCTTTGAGAAGCAGTTCCAGATCACCTTGAAGGGCGAGATGAGCCACCGTGTCAGCCTGGGGACGGACGCCAGGGGCAACCTGACCCGGCTGGACAACGCCCTGGCCGGTATCCCTGAACGGCTGGAGCGGGGGCGGGAACAGTTGGAGAACCTGCGGAACCAGCAGTCCGCCGCACAGGTGGAATTGACGAAGCCCTTCCCCCAGGAGGCGGAGCTTGCCGAAAAGAGCGCGAGGCTTGCGGAGCTGGACGCCGCCCTGAGCATGGACGAGAGCATCTCCCAGGACGAGGCGGAGGTCGGTGAGCAGGACCTTCCTGTGCGAGAAGTCGGCGGGGGTGAGCGGCCCTCCGTCCTGGAGGACCTGAAAAAACGGGCGGCGGAGATACCCCCGGACAAAAAGCCCGGAAAGGAGCCGGAGCGAGGATGAAGAAAGAGGTGGAACTGAAGGTGCGTATCTCCCCCGAAGATAAGGAGCGTATCCGTTCCAAGATGGAGGAGGCCGGCATCCTGAACATGAGCGCCTATGTCCGCAAGATGGCTTTGGACGGTATCTGTGTGAGGCTGGACTTGACGGATGTGCGCCAGCTCATCGTCCTGCTCCAGCGGTGCAGCACCAACCTGAACCAGTATGCGAAAAGGGCGAATGAGACTGGGAGCGTCTACGCCGCCGACATTGAGGACCTGCGCTCCCGGCTGGATGAGATATGGGAGCTGTCCAGACAGTCCCTTGCCTGCCTTGCCAATATCCGATAGCGGCTGGGGCTTCAAAAGTTTTGCAAAAGGGCGCGGAGCGATCTGCGCCCGCTACATAGACGGCATCCTTGCCGGATCGCCGTCCGGCGCGGTAAACTGTACTCAGAAAGCAGGAAAGGACGGGATACGATATGAGGCTTCTGAAACTCCCTTTGAAACTGCTGGCGCTCCCCGTGATGCTGGCGCTCTACACGCTCCATATCATCGGTAAGCTGGCGTCCAACCTCTCCGCCTATGTGGTCGGGCTGTTCATGCTGGTAGTGCTGGCCTGCGGCATCTATCAGGTGTGCGTCCGGGAATGGCTGAATGTGGCGATCCTGTTCGGTGTGGAGGCGGTCTGTGTGGCGCTCCAGTTCTCCGCCATGCTCCTGGTGGAGCTGGCCGGCGAGTGGGCCGGCAGCCTTGGGGCTTTCCTCCACTCATAAATCTTTGAAAGGATGTGCGAAGATGGATTTCCCGAAGAATGAGATACAAGCCCTGCTTGACTGGATGCGGGAGCAGATGTACGGCGATACCGTGACCGAGTGGACCTATGGGAACGAGCATGACCGCATGAGCGAGGCGGCGGATTTTTTGGGCGGTCTGCTTTCACGGGAAGGTGGCGATACGGAGATTTACGGATAAGACAATTCCATAACCGGCGCACAGGAAGGAACGGCGATTGCCGCTCCTTCTTTTTTCGCCCCTTTTACATACCGGGAAAGGGGGCATGACAATGAATTTATTTGAAGCGGTCAAGGACGCCGTACCAACGATAGCGGCGGCGGAGCATTACGGGATCGATGTCAAGCGCAACGGTATGGCCTGCTGTCCGTTCCATGATGACAGGACGCCCAGCATGAAGGTGGATAAGCGGTTCCACTGCTTCGGCTGTCAGGAGGACGGGGATGTGATCGACTTTGTGGGCAAGCTGTTCGATCTCTCCCCCAAGAGAGCCGCCGAGAAGCTGGCGGAGGATTTCGGGGTGCGGTATGAGGGCCTGCAAGCATGGCAGCCCCAGAGGAGGCCGTCCGTCATTTCCAAACTGGCGGCGGCGCAGGAGTACCGTAAAAAGGAAAACCGCTGTTACCGTGTACTGTGCGAGTACCTCCATCTGCTCCGTGACTGGAAGGAGCAATACGCACCAAGGTCGGAGGACGAGGACTGGCATCCCCTGTTCTGTGAAGCCTTGCAGAAGATGGACTATGTGGAGTATCTGCTGGACGAGCTGATCTCCGGCACTCTGGAGGAGCGCACCGCCATCGTGAAGGAAAAGGAGAAAGAACTGGACGGTCTGGAAAAGAAGATCGCCGCTTTCGACCACAGGGGGACAGCCGACCCGCAGAGGGACAGCATCCACGGAAAGGTGCGGAGTGTAAGGCTCCCGGAGGAACTGGCAATGTAAGTTTTTGAACGAGGGAGGTGAGCTATGGCGGCGACACGGCTGATCGCGCTCCACATCAACAAGGGCAAGACTATCGCCCAGACGCTGGCGGACAGGACGGACTATTCCAAGAATGAGGAAAAGACCGAGGGCGGAAAATATATCTCCAGCTATGAGTGTGACGCCCGGACAGCGGATGAGCAGTTCCTTCTGTCAAAGCGGCAGTATGAACACATGACGGGCCGCCGCCAGAAGCATGATGTCATCGCCTACCAGATACGCCAGTCCTTCAAACCGGGCGAGGTCACGCCGGAGGAGGCCAACCGTATCGGCTATGAGCTGGGGATGCGCTTCACCAAAGGGAGACACGCCTTTATCGTTGCCACCCACACCGACCGGGCGCATATCCACAATCACATCATCTTCAATTCCACCTCCCTGGACTGCACCCGGAAGTTCAGGGATTTCCATTTGTCCGGGCTGGCCCTGCAACGGGTCAGTGACCGGCTGTGTCTGGAGTATGGGCTTTCTGTCATAGTGCCGCGTCCCTGCCGGGAACGGAAAAAGCGCACCGAGTACCCCAAGCGGACTTCCAACCGTGATGATCTGCGGGCAGCCATTGACGCGGCTATGCAGAGAAATCCGAAAGACTTCGAGGAACTGATCTCCTTCCTGGTGGAGGCCGGATGCGAGTACAAACCGGGCAAGCGGCCTTCCGTCCGATGCAAGGGGCAGGACCGTTTTGCCCGGTTCAGTTCGCTGGGCGATGGCTACACGGTGGACGATCTGAAAGACGCTATTGCCGGGAAACGCCGGGAGCGGCCTACCGGGAAAAGCCAGCAAGTCCACGACAAGAAGTTTTCCCTTCTCATTGATATTCAGGCGAAGCTGAACGAGGGGAAGGGCGCCGGATACCAGAGGTGGGCGACCCTCTTTAACCTGAAACAGATGGCGCAGGTCATGTGCTTTTTGCAGGAGAACGAGATCGACAGCTTTGACGAACTGGCGGCGAGGGCGGATGCGGCAGTCACCCAATTCAATGGTCTGGGGGACTCCATCAAGGCAGCGGAACAGCGGATGCAGGAGATCGCCGCTCTGAAAAAACACATCATCAACTACTCCAAGACCAGAGAGGTCTATGTGGCCTACCGCAAGGCAGGGTACAGTAAAAAATTCCTTGAAGGGCATCGGGAGGCCATCACGCTCCACAAGGCGGCGAAGGAGGCTTTTGAACAGCTCGGCTTGAAAAAGCTCCCCCGTGTCAAGGAATTGAACGCCGAGTATGCCCAGCTTCTGGAACAGAAACGGGCGGCGTACCCGGCGTACCGAAAGGCAAGGACGGAGATGCAGGAGTATCTTGTGGCGCAGAAAGTGGCGGCTGTCCTTCTGGAAAAGGAGAAGGAACAGGCGGCTATGGAGGAGCGGCGCAAGGAAGAACAGCGCACCGATCCGCACAGATGATCTTGGCGGGGCTGGCTTACAGGAATGTAGGTCAGCCCCGCTTTTTTCTTTTTCCCGGAAACGACCGCCTCGGTGTTTCCGGCTCCACGCGGGGCGCAAGCCCCGCCTGTCCCTGCGGAGCAGGGACAACAGCGTTCGGTTCCCGAACGCGCAGCCAGCCCCGGCTATGGGGCTGTTCAAGGGGTTTGGGGTGCTACCCCAACAAGCAGAGAAACAGACATCCGGCGGCAACGCCGGATGTCTGTTTCGAGCATTTGTGGGAACAAATGCCCTGCTTGCCAAGTAGCGCACCTCCGTAAAATCCCCTACCGTTACATCTTCGCCCCCAGCCTTGTGAGCGGCGGTATATTGAGCGAAACGAGGAATTGGTTCACAGCTTCAATCCTGCACGAATACATCTCGCATAGGATCATGCAGTATGTATTGTGGCGCATGGTGTTCTTCATCACAAGCCCCGCTTTCCGCAACAGTTCCATGCTGATGATCGGCGGGAGTGTCAAGCCGACCGATAACGCTACGATGTGTTCCCTGGTCACGCCATAGTCCGGGTCGTTGCTCAAACGGATGATGGTACGGGTCGAGATCAGCGAGGTCTCCTCCAGATGCTCCACCGTCATCTTCTGGTCTTTCATCAGGTAGTGGAGCGCGTCTGGAAACTCCATCGGGGCAATGGCTCTGTTTGTGGCGGTTGCCCATTCTATCATTGCCGGGAAAGCCGAAGTATTATCTTGACGGCTGGTATCTGAACATGGATTTGAAAAAACTGTCATGCCGGTGTTCTCCGTATTCTGGACGGCATCTGTCCGATGCGCTTGTCCTGCTCCTTTATCTGAAAAAACTATAACGGACAGTTCTTCAGATTTTTTCGAGGACAGTCCGGGAACACTCCAAGAAAAATCCTGTTTTTGCCGAGAGAAAAGCCCCGGCCGCAATATGCGTCCGGGACCTTAAAGAAGTTCGATATTCGGATTGAATTTGTACCCGATGCTGTGAACGCTCCTGATGTAGTCCGGCGTTTCTGGCGTGACCTTGAGCTTGTGCCGGAGGTTGCTGACATGATTGTTGATTGCTCTGTGGGAGTAGTAGTCCAAATCTTCGTGCCACACAAGGTCTATTATCATGTCATAGGTGAGTACCCGGCGGGGATTCATGATGAGCAGGGCAAAGATGTCAAACTCTTTTACCGTCAGCATGATCTCGGTCTCACGGACATATACAATTCTGTTCTCCAGACAGAAATACAAACCCTCGGCTTGAACTTCTGTCAATCGGGAACCCACTTCAAGTGAAGGAATCGGGAACATTCTGCCGCTTGTGGAAATAACAGAACATTCCCGTTCTTCTTTTGTTAGGACATATTGGATCAATTCCTGCTGCTGCTTTGAGTTTAGAAGCGCAAATAATTTCTCACCAATCTGTTCACCCGATTTAGATATATCTAATACAGTTAATTTCCCATGTCACCACCTCCTTCAAATATCCAAGGCGTAAGGAATCATCATTCTGTATTCTCTGCGTTATATTTTAGAAATCGTATCCTATCTTTATTTGTAGGAATGCTATTTGTCATGGCTTTCCATTCACCATCTTGAAATATCTCATATTCTTCAAAAGCACAGGGCAAACCATTTGCAACGCTTATGTCGCAACTATCCATTAGTTGAAAATGCAAGTGCGGGGCAAAGGAGTTACCAGAATGACCTACTCTACCAATGAAGTCCCCTTTCTTTACAGTTTGCCCGACAGAGACTTGAATAGAGCCAGTTTGAAGATGCACGAGAGCAGCATATATGTTATCAGCATATTCAATTATTATATAATTGCCTGCGACTGATCGTACATCGTCTTTTGCTGGGTCGAAATAATGAGCATTTTTATAAGCGTTAGCTAAATCTGAAAACAAGTTCGTTCGTGCGCGTTCCTTATAGTCATCCTCCGCTTGAACGACAACACCATCACAGGGGGCATATACTTCTTGCCCCCAGCAATAATATTCATTTAAGGGGACTCCAAACAGAAGGTATTGAGGCAAACTGGCACGATAGGCAGGATAACCTGCTCTATCCCAATCAACCTGAATGAAGTCATAGGCATATCTTGTACCTAACTGATCTGTTCCGTGACTTGGGATTTTAGTTCCTGGCGTGTTTGGAGAGTACCATTCTCCCCTTAAAGGAAACGCAACAATTATCGGATTATACATTTCATTACTCCTATCTACCCATTGGTCATTAGAATAAATAATAGTGCATAATGTTAGAAGAATAATCGCAAAGAAGATACTCTGTTTTTTCATACCGCATTTGTTAATCTGTTCCTTCACGATCTGCCACATAGAAAACTTTCCGCAATTCGTCAAGGTAATCATCCAGTGTTGTAATGATATGGTTATAATCAGGATTCTTGTCTGCTGAATTCCTTATATTGTCCAAAATCTGATTTGTAAAACCGACATTCGCCCATAGAATAAATTGCTTGCACTTTTCGACATTAAGATCGACCCTAAATTTTGAAACATCAATCATATCAAAAATTTCAAAGGTTTTCTTTGCGCTGGCTCTATCTTCAAGAGCCTTATTGATTTCGTCGGACTTCGTTTTAGCAGAAAGTTTATTAAAGTCAATAATCCAAGGATATTGTTTCATTAACTCGATTTGAAGTAGATAGGATGTTCGCAGCCTTTCAAATATATCTTTGATTGAATAATCCATTCTACTGAAATACTCCCTATCAAGTAGCTCGTTGAAAAAATCGTAGGTAAACAAAAAGAGTTCTTGCTTGCTACCTACATAATGAAACATGAGCGCTTTAGAAAAGCCAGCTTCTTTTGCTATTACATTTGTTGAAGCATTGTCATATCCTTGTATTGAAAATTCCTTTAGCGCTGCATTGAGAAGCGCATCCCGCCTTGAGGCGTCTAAATCTAATAATTTTGTCAATGGTCTTATCTCCTTTGCATAGTGGCATTAACCTGTTAGGTCAATGCTATTATATACCCATTTACCTAAAAGGTCAACATCAAGATGAGCTGAAAATATAAAAATTTGTGGCCCATCGGTAGAATGTATGGGCAACAAATTATGCAAAGGCCATCCATAGCAAAGCTTTTCTGCATTTTGAGTGACGCACAAAACAGGGCTGAAAATAGCACCGTTTCACAAGATTATCAAGGCATCACTATGTCCCACCTGCGGTGGTCTTGACAGTCTTGCGCCCCAGTGCTTTAGGGTAGTCAAGAGAGGCTAAGATCCTCCCTGACAAGTGTTGCCGAGTCTCAATTTGGGGACTCATCCACAGGTTACACTATAATCCCTTTGCTCGAAGAATACAGAGGGTTTCAATTTCTATTACTCATCTTGGATTATCGCCAGTATAGGAGCAGGACATATCCTGAATATCATCGGGTACAATACAAAATGAAGCGGCCAGTCGCTTGGCCGCTTCATTTTGTATCATTCAGCTTTTTCATGATGCCGAGGATGTATTCCAACGATTGGGAATCCAGCTTTTTCGCCTCTGCTATAAATGCCTGGAGCGCCTCTGGGTGGGCGTTCCCTTCATCAAAAAACTCCTGGGGCGTCACATCGAGGTACTCACAGATGTAAAAGAAAGCCTGCATGGAGGGCAGAGCCTTCTTGTTTTCGATGTTGTTGATATAGTTGTTTGCCTGTCCCAGCGACAGGGACATATCACGGGCAGATACGCCCTTTTGCGTCCTTAGCTTTGCCAGCCGCTCCGGGAGAAAATCTTCATACATCGCCCTCACCTCCACCTTGTATTAGATTGTACCTTATGAGACGGACATATTCGCAAAGTGAAAAAGGGTATTATCATTGACTTGCTAAATCATATCTACTATTATTGACAAGAGTAAAAGGTTATATCTACTCATGCGTGTTGCCCTGCGACATCCTTGACTGTGGGAGCTGTGGCCGGGTATGTTGAAACAGAGCCGCTTCAAACGGAGGGAACCGGCCAGTCCATCAATATCAAACGGAGGAAAGACAGATGCAGAAAAAGACTTGTTGTGTCACAGGACACAGGGATTTGCCCCAAAAGGAGATCAACCGCATAAAGGCGGCTCTGCGGAAGGCGATCGAGAAGGCGGTCGCTGACGGCTTTACTTGCTTTATGAGCGGCTTTGCCGAAGGCGTGGACCAGTATTTTGCCGAGATCGTGCTGGAAATGCAGAAGTCAAACCCGGCGCTGGAGCTTGTGGCCGTGATCCCCTACCAGAAGCGGCTTGACAATCTGCGGCAAAAGAAGTGGACCTATGATATGCTGGAGGCTTGCACGGATGTTGTTGTCATCCGGGAGGAATACCAGCCCAGCGTTTACTCCCACCGCAACCGCTATATGGTGGAACACTCCGACCGGGTGATCGCCGTCTACGATGGTCGGGAAAAGGGTGGTACTGCCGGGACTATCCGATTTACCCATACGATGAAAAAGGAATTGCGGGAGATCCCGGTTGGAGAGATCATCGTGCCGGATCACCTAAAAAGATAAAGCCGAATACGATACTTCGCTTGATGCGCTCACCGTGTGGTGGGCGCTTTTTCCTTTTCTGGCGGTTAAGGACACTCTGCCAGAAATTTTTTGAGGATAGCAGGTGCCATGATATGTCACCATCTCATGCCCATAATCCCGCCTGATGATCTGTTTGAGCGTCAGCCGAGAGCAGGGATACAGAGTATGAAAGCCGGGATAACGGCGATTTTCCTAAACTTATGCGTTGTTAAAAGCGCCATTGTCTGGCCTGTCCTTTCAGGAGACCGCCAGATAGAATAGGCACATAAGGACGGGCTTCATGGCCTATCCACAAAAAATATCGTGCCTGATATGCATTAGGGCAAGGGTATCTCATATGGCAGTCCATCAACGCCGGATAAGGGCGGATAGGTGGGCCGACCGTAGGAAATGCCATGCTCTCCTGTGCTGTCAGGCGTTCACGGGGCTATGTGCATTTCCGCACATGGCCCCGCTTTTTTCCTACATAAGGGGGTGTCAGAGTTCCCTTTGCCAAAATGCTGTCCCAGGCCGGCGAACACGGCAGGGAAACAGTCGGAACCATGCAAAAAGTCCTTCTCCGCTGTGTCCGGGAAAGGACTTTTTATGAGCTATGACACTTTGGAGACTGGCAGACGCATCCAGAAGCTCCGCAGGGAAAAGGGGCTGACGCAGGAACAGTTGGCGGAGCGGCTGAATGTCAGCACCGTCCATCTGGCGAAGATCGAGACCGGCAAGCGTGGCTGTTCGCTGGATATTCTGATCGACTTTGCCGCTTTTTTCAACGCCAGCCTCGATTATCTGGTGCTTGGTAAGGTCTCGGACAGCGAGGTAAGGGCGCGATTGGATGCCGTTATTCAAACCCTGGCGGCTCTGCGGGAGGATATGTGACTGGTCGTAACAAGACCGGCGGCTGGTAC
The DNA here is from genome assembly GCA_910573785.1 of Lachnospiraceae bacterium. Lineage (GTDB taxonomy): Bacteria > Bacillota > Clostridia > Lachnospirales > Lachnospiraceae > Schaedlerella. The sequence goes on from CAJSZT010000020.1 coordinate 21,854, forward strand.
TCCTGCGCCATAAGAATACTGCCCGTTTTCCTCTAAACTTAAACCATCAGCCGGGGCGACCCGCTGATGTGGACTTTGAAAACTGAATACGCAGTCATCAGGAAGTCTTGGAGACAAGACCACGTTACTGTCTGGAATAGCCTGCACAGCGGAGCGCCACGATCCCCGGTTTTGGGGGGAGCGATCCATCCGACTGAAAATGCCAAGTTGCTCTTGGTTTGGCGATGACAACAGACAGCGATCATGATACTTCCGTAACTCGCGGCCCGGCCACAATGAAGGCGGGGAGGTTAGACGCCTATGAGAGCAGCTTCGCAAGCTGACGAGCCTGATGATTCCCGTGATTCCGGGGTGTCGGGGACAAATAGGGATCAAAAACACGCTTTATGAAACTTTGAGGGGCGGTCTGGAGACGGCATTTGCCGCGCTGGGCCGCTCCTTTACATACCAGAAGAAGGAGGTATCCATATGGATCGTAATTTTCACGATTTCCACCGCGGCGAGGTCTACTACGCCGACCTGGACCCGGTGACCGGCCATGAGCAGGGCGGCATCCGCCCGGTGCTGGTCATCCAGAACGACACGGGCAATTACCACTCCCCGACCATCATTGTGATCGCCGTGACCAGAAGGACCTTTAAGAAACCCAAGCAGCCGACCCATGTGGTGCTGGATGATGCCCAGGGGCTTGCGCCGTCCCTGTTTATGTCGGAGGTCATCCGCACCATCGACAAGCGGCGGGTGCAGAGCTATGTGGGCAGGCTCACCGGGGAGCAGATGAGGCGGGTCAACGCCGCCCTCCTGGTGAGTGTCGGGCTTGATAAGGACTACGCGCCCATTGCGGGAACGGAGGTGTCCTGATGGACAGGCTCATCATCGACCCGGAGTTCCGGGACAAGATACCGCCGCTGACGGAGGACGAGTTCACCTTGCTGGAGGAGAACATCCTGTCGGACGGGGCGGTCTTTTCGCCGCTCATCGTCTGGGACGGCACAATCCTGGACGGCCATAACCGCTATGAGATCATCCAGAAGCACCCGGAGCTGACCTACGCAGTCCACAAGCTGTCCTTTGCCAACCGCTATGAAGCCCTTTCGTGGATATGCAAGAACCAGCTCGGCAGGCGCAACCTGACGCCCCAGCAGAAGAAGTACCTGATCGGACAGCGGTATGAGGCAGAGAAACAGGCGGATGCCTTTCATGGAAACCAGCATACTGCATCTGATGAAAGTGGTGCGGACAAAAAATGTCCGCACCAGAATAGCCGCCATGTTACACAATCCCGCATTGCAAAAGAGACAAACACTTCCGCAAGTTATGTGAGGGAGGCCGGGACTTTTGCTAAAGGTGTGGATGCCGCCGAGGAAGCCCTTCCCGGTATCAAGCAGGAAATACTCACAGGCACAATCAAGCCGACAGCATCGGCAGTAGCCGCTGTTGCAAAAGCCGCCCCGGAGGAGCGCCCCCAGCTTGCCGCCGCCCTGAAAAAGCCCAGAGGAAGCGGCAAGTCCTCATCTGAGAAGCCCCAACCTGTTTACCACAGATTCGCACCGGCAAGCCCCAGACAGTCCACGCTGAAGCAGATACGGGAAATATCGGCAGAGATGGAACGTCCCAAAGCACCTGCCACAGATGATTTCATGCTCAATTCCATAGAGCTTGAGATACAGTCCTTTATCGAACTTTGCGACCACATCTTCCAGGAATATCCTGGGCTTTTAGCGGACAGCAGCCACAGGGCGGACCTTATCCGAGCCATGCAGAAATTGAAACAATACATCCTGAACATTGAGGGAGGATACACAGAATGAACACGAAAAATCTCTTTTGCCGGGAAGTGATGCTGGGCAGCGAGGAGCTTATCATTCCCCGCACTACTTACCAGCGCACCCTGAACGAGGACCGGGTCCGCAGGATCGCCGCCGAGTTCGATGAGCGCATCGCCAACGAGCCGAAGGTCAGCAGCCGGAACGGCCGCTACTATGTCTTTGACGGCCAGCACACCATCGCCGCCCGGAAACTGCTCAACGGCGGGCGGGACCTGCCCATCCGCTGCAAGGTGTTCTACGGCCTGACCGAGAGCGATGAGGCGCTGCTGTTCGCCCAGCAGACGGGCGCGTCCGCCAGCCTGACCGCCGGGGCGAAGTTCCGGGCGCTGGTCTACGGCGGCGATGAGGACGCGATGGCGTTCCTGAAAGCAACGGAGGCCGTGGGCCTCTATGTGGACTACAGGCAGACCAGGGGGGCGAAGCGGCTGGCCTGCATCAGCACCGCCTTCGGCCTGTTCCAGAAGGTCGGGGACGGGGTGTACCGGGAGGCGATGCAGTCCATCGTGGACGCCTGGAAGGGAGACCCGGACTCCCTCCGGGCGGAGACGGTGCAGGGCGTGGTGGAGTTCGTGGACCTCTACCGCGGGGAGTACAGCCGCAAACGGCTGGTGACACGGCTGCGCCAGGTGGACCCGGTGGTGATCTTCCGGGAGGGCCGGGCCATGACGAGCCTGCCGGGGTACAAGCGGTATCTCTACCAGGTGTACCGCATCTACAACGGCTCCAGCGCAAAGACCGCCCTGCCCATGAAGTTCTGAGACAGTTGACGGGAGCGTCTGCCCTCCGGGGCGGGCGCTCCCTGCTATTCCACGAGGAGGTGGGCTTTTGAAGATCGGGCTTATTGATGTAGACAGCCATCGGTGGCCGAACCTGTGCCTGATGAAGCTGTCCGCCTGCCACAAGGCCCAGGGGGACGATGTGGAGTGGTGGACCCCGGAGGGACGGTACGACCTCGTTTACAAGAGCCGGGTGTTCACGGACACCTACTCCAAGGACAGGATCACCGTCACCAACGCCGACAAGCTGGTCTGCGGCGGCACCGGCTACGGTCCGGGGCCGAACCTGCCGGACGCCGTGGAGCATACCCGCCCTGACTACGGCCTTTATCCGCAGTTCCCGGACACGGCCTACGGCTTTTTGACAAGGGGCTGCCCCAACCGCTGCGGCTTCTGCGTGGTGTCCGGCAAGGAGGGCGCAGAGAGCGTCCATGTGGCTGACCTGTCCGAGTTCTGGGACGGCCAGAGGGAGATCAAGCTGATGGACGCCAATCTGCTGGCCTGCCCGGATCATGAGCGGCTGATCGGGCAGCTTGCCGACAGCCGCGCCCTGGTGGACTTCTCCCAGGGGCTGGACATCCGCCTCATCACGCCGGACAACGCGGCGCTCCTGAACAGGGTCCGCACGAAAACCATCCATTTCGCGTGGGATAACCCCAATGTTGACCTGACCGGCTGCTTCCAGCGGTTCTCGGAATTGTCCAAGATCAGGGACTTCCGCCGCAAGCGGGTCTACGTGTTGACGAACTACAACAGCACCCACGAGCAGGACCTTTACCGGGTGGACACCCTGCGCCGTATGGGGTACGACCCCTATGTGATGGTCTATGAGCGGCCAACAGCGCCGCCCATCACGAGGCATCTCCAGCGGTGGGTGAACAACAAGCGGATATTCCGCACCGTGGAGCGTTTCGGGGACTATGGGCCGGTGAAGAAGCTGCGCGGGGATGGATAGGGCGGTCTGCTCCATGCCGGGGCAGATCGTTGTCATTTTCGGGCCTGTCCCTCCCATAAGATGTTGGGAGAGGCCAAAGGACGCAGTACCCAAAGGCTGAAAAGCCCTTTTGGGGGATCGGAGGTGTTGCCATGACAGAGGCGATGAAGGACATCGACCTCCGCAAGGTGGATAAAGCGGCGCTCCGTGACCGCAGTACGGTCCATATCGACCCGGAGGCTCCCACCGAGGAGCGCATCCGGGCGTGGATCGAGCAGCTCGGCAATCCCTATGTCTACCTGGACGGCGGGGTGGTGGTGAAGCTGAGCTTCGCGGACAGGGGCGAGACCATTGAGGAGCGTATCAACTCCCTCTACCTTGCCGGGGCCTGACATCCTTAACAAACAGGCGGTCCGGCGCTACAATGTGCTTGGGTCAAAAAAGGGACAGCATCACAAGGCCAGCGGCTTTGTATTCCGTTCCCATACGGGACAGGGCCTTCGGTTTTCTGGCAGACAGACGACAAGGAGGTTCAAAATGTCCAACAAAATCTATAAGACCGGCATCTATGCCCGGTTATCCAGAGAGGATGCTGACCGGCTGGAGTCCAACAGCATCCAAAGCCAGCGGGCCATCTGTCTGGCTTACATAGAGGGCCACGACGACCTTGAGCTGGTGGACACCTACATCGACGATGGGGAGACCGGCAGCAACACGGACCGTCCCGGCTTTCAGAGGATGATCCAGGATATGCGTTCCGGGCGTATCGACTGCGCCGTCAGCAAGGACCTGAGCAGGTTCTCACGGAACTATATCGACGCCGGGAACTACCTGGAGAAGATATTCCCGGCGATGGGCATCCGCTATATCGCCATCAACGACAACTACGACAGCATGGCGCCCGGTAGCAGCACCGATGTCATCACCCTCCCCTTCAAGAACCTGGTAAATGACATCTACTGCCGGGACATATCCATCAAGATACGCACCAGCCTGGAGGTCAAGCGCAAGAAGGGCGAGTATGTGGGCAGCTTCGTCCCCTTCGGGTATCGGAAAGCCCCGCAGGACAAGAACCGCCTGCTGGTGGACGATGACGCCGCTGAAGTTGTTTCTATGATCTTCGGGATGTATAAGGACGGTTTCCCTATCCTGAAAATTGCCCGGAGGCTCAACACCAGCGGCATCCCCACGCCGATGGAGTACAAACGGATGCAGGGCGTCCGCTTCGAGACGGCCTTCCGCACAAAGGAGCGGCCGGAGTGGGAGTATGTGACCGTCAAGCGGATACTCTCCAACATCGTCTACACCGGGGTACTCATCCAGGGGCGGCGGGGGACGCCGAACCACAAGGTACGGGTGACACGCCCCAAGGACGAGGCGGACTGGGTGCGGATAGAGAACGCCCACGAGCCGATCATCTCCTGCACCGACTTCGAGGCGGTGGCGGAGCTGATGCGCCGGGATATGCGCTGTGCTGGGGACAGCGACAAACATGACCTGTTCTCCGGCTACCTGTTCTGCGGGGACTGCGAGGGGGCCATGATCCGCAAGACCCATAAGGCAAAGGGTAAAGCGTATGTCTACTACAACTGCGGCAACAACAAGCGCACCCACCAGTGCAGCCCCCACTCCTTCAGCGAGGCGAAGCTGGCGGACATCGTGTTCCACGCCATCCACGACCAGATCGAGGTGGTGCTTCACCTGGATAAGGTGCTGTGCTTCATCGACAGCCTCCCCCAGCGGGACCGCAGGGTGTTCAGCTATGAGGCGCAGATGGCCCGGCTGGAGGAGGAGATACAGCGGTACAAAAAGCTGGAGCTGGGCCTCTATGAGAACTTCGTGGAGGGCATCATCAACAAGGCGGAGTACACCGACTTCCGGGAGAACTACCGGGAGCTGATCGAGGAGAAGCAGGAGGCTTTGAAGCGGCTGAAACGGGAACAGCAGGACGCCGCCGCGATGGGCAGCCAGAATCGGGCATGGGTACAGGTCTTTGCACAGTATGAGAATGTGCAGGAGCTTGACCGCCGCCTCCTGCTGGCGTTGGTGGATAAGATACTCATCTATGAGGACAAAAAGGTGGAGATCGTCTTTCGGTATCGGGATGAGTTCGCCAGGGCGATGGAGACGGCGAAAAACTACAAGGACTGTCCGCTTCCGGCAGTGGGCTGAGAGGGAGAGAGAAAATGGCACGAAAGAGCAGAAAAGCACAGGCCCAGCCTGTGGCAGAAGTCAAAAAGGAGGCAGCGGCGCTCCCCACCGCCATCTATGCCCGCCTGTCGGTGGAGAACAGCGGCAAGGACGATGACGGGAACTCCCTGCAAAACCAGATCGCCGTCTGCGAAGACTATCTGGGCGGCTGCCCGCACCTCCGGCTCACGGAGGTCTACTCGGACAACGGCAGGACGGGGACTGTGTTCGACCGTCCGGCGTGGAACCGCCTGATGGACGATGTGCGGACGGGGAAGATACAGTGCATCGTGGTCCGTGATCTCAGCAGATTCGGGCGCGACTATGTGGAGACCGGCAGCTATCTGGAGAAGATTTTCCCGGCGCTGGGGACGCGGTTCATCTCCGTGAAGGAGAACTTCGACAACTTCACCTGCGGCAACGCGATGGAGTCCCTGTCGGTGAGCCTGCAAAACCTGGTGAACGCCATGTACTCGCGGGACATCTCCAAGAAGGTCTCCACGGCGCTCCGGGCGCAGATGGAGACGGGAAAGTTCCGCAACCGCAACCTCCCCTACGGCTACCTCTGGAACGGGGATAAGACCGCCTATGTGGTGGATGAGGAAGCCGCCGCTGTTGTCCGGCAGATATTTGAGTGGAAACTGCGGGAGGTATCGGTCTACACCATCGTTGAGCGGTTGAAGGCCGGGGGCATCGAAAGCCCGGAGCGCCACAAGCGCAGGGCCGGCTCCCGGAACGGCGGCAACATCCAGGGCGAGGGCTGGTGTCCCTCCACCATCCGGGGCATCCTGCAAAACCGGGCGTACATCGGGGAGATGGTCTGCGGGAAGTCCGAGACGGCGCTCTACAAGGGGCTGAAAAAGCACGTCACCGAAACGGACAAGTGGATCGTAGTCCCTGACGCACACCCGCCTATCGTCTCCGTTTCGGATTTTGAAGCGGTGGAGCGGCAGATGCGGGAGGACAGCGCCCACCGGGAGACCGCTATGGAGTGGTCGGCGGACATCCGGGCGGGCATGATCGACCTCTTTGCCGGGAAGATATTCTGCGCCGACTGCGGAAAGCGGATGTACTACAAGCGGCAGCGTATCCAGTGCAAGGGCGTTGTGTTCCGTGGGGTCTATGATTGCAGCACCCACATGAGGCGGGGGCATGGGACCTGCTTCAAACACGCCATGCGGCAGGACGCCCTCAACGAGAAGGTGTTCAATGCCATCCGGGACCAGCTTCAGGTGGCGCTGGACTATGAGAAGCTCCTGCTTGCCATGCGGGGCGGCGACCGCGAGGCCAGCGTCCGGGAGAAGCACAAGGCGGCGGTGGCGAGCGTCAAGCTCCGGCTGAACGCCCTGAAAAAGAAACGGGCGGGGCTGTATGAGAGCTATGCCGAGGGCATCCTGAACGAGGAGGAATACGCCTTTGCCAAGCAGACCTATGAGGAGCAGTATGAAGCCCTGAACCGCCTCTTGGACGAGGCCGTGGAGCGACGGGAGCGGTTCCTGGCGTCCATCTCCCCGGACAACAAATGGCTCACCATGATGCGGGGCGTTGCCGGGATGACAGGATTGACGCAGGAGCTTGTAGACGCGATAATCGAGAAGGTGCTTGTCTACGGCGAGGGCCGTATCGAGGTCGTGCTGAACTATAACGATGTATTTTACACCATGCTGGAGTGCGTGGAGCAGATAAAGGAGGCGGGCGGCGATGACTGATTACCGGGTGGGCATTTATATCCGCCTTTCCCTGGCGGACGGGGACGGGAAGGCCGAGAGCGACAGCATCGGCAACCAGCGGGAGCTGATCCATCAGTTTTTGGACCGCCACCCCCAACTGAAAACAGCGCCCCGGACGGAGTTCGTGGACGATGGGTACACTGGGACCAACACGGACCGCCCGCAGTTCCAGGCGTTGATGAAGGAGCTTCGCACCGGGGCCATCAATGTGATGGTGACGAAGGATTTTTCCAGATGCCACCGGGACTACACCCAGATGGGCAACTATCTGGAGTGCGTCTTTCCCTTCCTCGGCGTCCGCTATCTCTCCGTCAATGACGGCTACGACAGCGATGATTACAAGGGCATGACCTCCGGCATGGATGTGGTCCTGCGGAACATCATCTATGAGGCGTACAGCAAGGACCTGTCCGTCAAGACCACCACGGCAAAGATCATCATGATGAAGCAGGGCAAATACATAGGCAGCTTCGCTCCCTATGGCTTCCAGTTCCATCCCACGGTCCGGAACAAACTGGTGATAGATGAGGACTCGGCGGCGGTGGTGCGGCGTATCTTCGATATGACCTTGCAGGGTATGGGCAGCACCGCCATCGCCCGCAGGCTGAACAGCGAGGGTGTCCTGACCCCCGGCGCCTACTTCCGACAGAAAAATCCGGGGAGCGGACGGTTCCGCAAAGCCTCCGAAAAGAACGGCTGGACAGCGGCCACGGTGCTGAACATCCTCCACCAGTATGAGTACACCGGGGCGCTGGTGGGGCGCAAGCGGTACAAGGCCGGCCTCCATGAAAAGCGGACCGTCCCGCAGGATAAGTCCGACTGGATCATCTATGAGGGGGCGCATGACGCCATCATCAGCAGGGCGGACTTTGACCGGGCGCAGGAGATCATCCGGCAGAGGCCCAGACGGGCAAAGGGGACATCACAGGAATATCCGCTGAAAGGGCTTCTCAAATGCGGCAACTGCCATAGGACACTGAGCCGTATCCACAGTTCTGCCGGATACTACTACCGCTGCACCAAGAGCAGGACGGATGAGAACAGCGACTGCCCGAAGGGAAAGCTGTTCTCCGAGAAGGAGATCGAGGGCATCATCTTCCGGGCGGTCACGCAGATGCTGGCTATCTGCCAGGAGCAGAAAAAGCAGAAGTCCTCCCTGATGCTGACCCGCAAGGAGCGCATCGCCGCCTGTGTTGCGGAGCTTCAAAAGCTGGAACAGCAGCAGGAACGGTACAGGCAGGAGAAGTTCAGGGCCTACGAGGATTACAGCGGCGGGACGCTGGCAAAGGACGCCTACCTGAGACAGCGGGCGGACATTGACAGTAAACTCGCCGCCGCCAAAGCCGAACAGGAGGCGCAGGAACAGCTTTTATCTGAATTGGAGCATCTGGACTTTCAGGACAAGGCGCAGGAGGATGATATGTTCACTTCCTTTGCCGGGGCTACGGAACTGACGGCGGAACTGGCGGGGACGTTCATCAAGGAAGTGCTGGTGTCCTCTCCCACCGAGATCGAGATCGTCTGGAAGTTCCGGGATGTGTTCGATATGCAGAGACATGACAACTGATAAAGGTTTCTACTTCACGATAAAGCGGATGCCGGGGGCGGTCTGGGAAAGACCTGTTGGCCGCCTCTGGCATCCGTAAAAAATTTGGTGTTTAGTTGACACAAAGAGATATGTCAAGGTTAGGGCGAAACTACTTACAAGTGGGAATGTACACAGAAATGATTTTCCCACAGAAAAACGTCCGTTTTATTGCAATCAATGACGGCGTTGACAGCGCACAGGGCGACAACGATTTTGCCCCCTTGCGTAACATCTTTAACGAATGGCTGGTGAGAGATACGAGCAAGAAAATCCGAGCGGTAAAACGCTCAAAAGGCATGAGTGGGAAGCCTATCACAAGCAAGCCCGTGTACGGCTACCTCATGGACGAGGACGAAAATTTCATCATTGACGAGGAAGCCGCCCCCGTGGTGAAGCAGATTTACAACCTTTGCCTTGCCGGGAACGGCCCGACCAAGATAGCCCGTATGCTCACGGAGCAGCAGACACCCACGCCGGGAACGCTGGAATACCGCCGGACGGGAAGCACCCGCCGCTACCACCCCGGCTATGAGTGCAAGTGGGCGACAAACACCGTAGCGCATATCCTTGAAAACCGGGAATACACGGGCTGCCTTGTGAACTTCAAGACCGAGAAAGTGTCCTACAAGGTAAAGCAGAGCAAGGCGAACCCCGAAGAAAAGCAGGCAATTTTTGAGAACCACCACGAACCAATCATAGACCGTGACACATGGGAGCGTGTGCAGGAGCTACGCAAGCAGCGCAAACGCCCCAACCGCTATGATGAAGTGGGCTTGTTCTCCGGCATACTCTTTTGTGCCGATTGCGGGAGCGTCATGTACCAGCAGAGGTATCAGACGGACAAGCGGAAACAGGACTGCTACATATGCGGCAGCTACAAGAAACGTACCGCCGACTGTACGGCGCACTTTATCCGCACCGACCTTTTGACCGAGGGAGTGACGGAGAACCTACGGAAAGTCACCAGCTATGCCGCCAAGCACGAAGCCCGGTTTATGAAGCTCTTGACCGAGCAGACCGAGGACGGGAGCAAACGCCGGAATGCCGCCAAGAAGAAAGAACTGGAAGCGGCAGAAAAACGGATTGCGGAACTCTCCGCTATCTTCAAGCGGCTGTATGAGGACAGCGTGGCGGGGCGCATATCGGACGAGCGTTTCACGGAGCTTTCGGCAGACTACGAAGCCGAGCAAAGGGAACTGAAAGAGAAAGCCGCCGTTCTGCAGGGCGAGCTTTCAAGGACGCTGGAAGCCACGGCAAACGCTGAAAAGTTTATGAAAGTGGTACGCAAGTACACCAGCTTTGAGGAACTCACCCCTACCCTGTTACGGGAGTTTGTGGAGAAAATCGTAATCCACGAATCGGAAGCACTGGACGGGAAACGCCGGGGGAAGCTCCGCAGACAGGAAATCGAAATCTATTACTCTTTTGTCGGCAAGGTAGAATTGCCCGACTAAAGCCCGACCCGTCCGGCAGTCAGCCGGACAGGGAACGGCAAAATTTTTTACACTTCTTTTACTTCTTTATCTCACATGAGCAAAAAGCCAGGGGATCAAGCAGTTGATGGCATTGACAAAATCACTGAATTTATAAAGGAAATGCTGCAAGGGTGGGTGCTTGACAACCTCGGCACGATGTTCACGGAAGTGAATTGTTAGTAAAGTGGGTTTTGCCAAAACAAGAGGAATAAAAGCTGGTGTGCAGGTGGTTCTTATAAAACGAATATGGTAAAATTTTATAAGAAACGAGGTAAAGCAATATGGAGAAGAAAATTTATATCACAGAGGAAGAACGGGCAAAGTGCCAGAAGGTGGCTGAAGCATTTACAGAACTGTACGAATTGGCGGATATTGTAGTGCTTGATGTAGGCAGATATGGTTTCGTGATGCTCAAATATTATACGCCGCCGCATGGCTTTGAGGAAGATGCAACTTTTACGGACAGCAGGGCATTGTTTGAAGCATTATGGCAGGAATGGCTTGATATGAAGCTGTATCTTATCGCAAAAGGTACTCCATTGCTGGAAAAAGGGTATAAGGGTGTGTTTGAGAGCCTGACAAAAGAAAAACAGTCGGAACTTATCAGGCGAAAAGCCGCTTTCGTAAGAATGGCGGGAATAGGTTTGTAAAAAGATGTTTTTAGCAAAGAAATAGATAGAGAAATGGATTCCGTAGGCGCAGGCATTGTGGAAATGTCGTATAACTGGCTGCGTTCATGGAACTGTGGGAAACCCTGTTTGCAGGATGTGGGAAAGCTGTTTTTGCTTTTCCACAGGCTGTGAATGGGGTTTTCCATAGTTCCATAGCCAGTTATGCACATTTCCATGATGCAGCTCTTAAACACTTGAAATTATTCGTCTGACCGCATATAATTATATGACAGGGTTTAGAGAAAGGGTGAATGAAAATGTTAGAGTATATTTCTGCCCCAGAAGCAGCGAAAAAATGGGGCATTTCAGAAAGACGGGTGCAAAAGCTATGTGAGGAAAACCGCATACCGGGCGTGGCAAAGTTCAGCCGCTTGTGGCTGATACCAAAGGACGCTGAAAAGCCAACGGATAAAAGAAAAAAGGGAAACAGGGGGCAGACACATGGCACAGTATAAAGTGTTAATCATAGAGGACGATCTGAACGCAGCACAATCCATTAGTGATTTTTTAAGCGCTTGGGGATTTCAATGCGAATACTTGAAAGAGTTTCAACAGATAACAGAGCAGTTTATCAGATTTAAGCCGGAAATTGTTTTGTTAGATATAAAGCTCCCGCATTACAACGGCTATCATTGGTGTGAGGAAATAAGGAAATTTTCAAAAGTACCGATTATCTTTATTTCATCAATTAGTGATAATCTGAACATGATTTTAGCAATGAATATGGGCGGTGACGATTTTGTTTTAAAACCCTTTGACCTAAATTTCCTGCTTGCAAAAATCAATTCCCTGTTACGGCGCACTTATGATTTTCAAGGGGCAATGAATGTAGTTGCTTGCGGTGATGTCATATTAGATTTGGATAATGCAAAGCTGCAATACAAGGGAAATGTATTGGAATTATCTCGTAATGATTATATTATCCTAAAAGAGCTTATGACCCACAGCGGAAAAAGCGTGTCCCGTGATGAACTTATGCAAGCATTGTGGAATGACAATACTTTTGTTGATGATAATACACTTACGGTCAATGTGACGAGAGTAAGAAATAAATTGAGTAAGATCGGGCTTGATGATTTTATTGTTACCCGGAAAGGAATGGGCTATCAAGTTGGATAAAAAGTATTTTCTTATTTGCTATCTGAAAGATAAATATAAAGTAATGGTTGTATTTTGTGGATTGATTGTATGTAATGTCTTTATGTATTTCCTTTATGATGTTCGTATGGAGCCAATCCTATACACGACTTTTCTGCTTATTCTGCTTGTGCTGCCTTTTGCATTTCGGGATTTGCGCAACACTTATCAAAAGTGTGAACGATTGAACAATATCAAACAAGCAAAATTACCTGCTATGCCTAATTTGGGGGCGGCTGATACCCTTGTGGAAGAAAGCTATCAGCAGATAGTCAAAGAGATTTTGCAAACATGGCAGAACGAACGGGCAAACCAGCGAAAAACAAACGCAGAAAGAGATGATTATTATACGCTCTGGACGCACCAAATAAAGACCCCTGTTTATTCTATGGATTTGATGTTACAAACAGGCGACACCACACCGTCCAAATGGAAAACAGAGTTGCTGCAAATATCGTGTTATATAGATATGGCATTAAAGTATTTGCAGTTAGAAAATCAATATTCCGACTTGTTTTTGGAACGGGTGGAGTTATTGCCGTTGGCACAGGAAGCAATCAAAAAGCACTCTGTTGTCTTGATTTCAAAGCGGCTGAAAATAGACTTACATGATCTGAATGGTACAGTCCTCACTGACAGGAAGTGGCTATTGTTTATATTAGAGCAGTTGGTTTCAAACGCTGCGAAATATACAGAACAAGGCTGTATTTCAATTTATCAGCCTACACCGTTGCAAATATGTGTTAGTGATACAGGTATAGGTATAACAGCCGAGGATTTACCACGGTTGTTTGAAAAGGGATATACAGGATTTAATGGGCGTATTCATCAAAAATCTACGGGCTGTGGTCTGTATATGTGCAAAAAAGTTTCTCTCTTGTTAGGATATACGCTTTCTGTTTCGTCACAACTAAACATTGGAACAACAGTGACAGTCAATCTTCCAGCGGACGAGTTTTCTGTTGCAGATTAGCAACCTTACAAACCATGTAAGGTTAAAGCGGGAAATGTCACCTTAACCTATGGCAGACACTTCCCGCTTTTTTTATAATATTTGCGTGTAGGGTAAATACACAGAAAGGAGATATATATGGATAATCAAAAGACGATCTTACTATCGGTTGAACATCTGCGCAAAATTTACAACAGCCGATTTGGAAGCAATCAAGTAGAAGCATTAAAAAACATTTCATTTAGTGTAGATCAAGGGGAATTTATAGCTGTCATGGGCGAAAGCGGCTCCGGCAAGACAACGCTGCTCAATCTATTGGCTGCGTTAGACCGTCCTACCGAGGGAAAAATCCTGCTTGCGGGAAAAGATATTACGCAAATCGGTGATAGCAATATCTCACGGTTCCGACGGGAAAACTTGGGGTTTGTCTTTCAAGATTTCAACTTGTTAGATAATTTTTCCCTGCGGGATAATATCTATCTGCCCCTTGTGCTTTCCAATACTCCAAAGAAACAAATGGAAAAACAGATAGAACCATTGGCGGCACAACTTAAAATTTCTGATATTTTGGAAAAGTACCCATACGAAGTATCGGGTGGTCAAAAACAGAGAGCAGCCATTGCCCGTGCATTGATTACTGCTCCAAAACTTGTACTTGCGGACGAACCTACCGGGGCGTTGGACTCCCGTTCTTCCGCACAGGTTATGAAGATGTTTACGGATATACACAAAACAGGGCAGACAATCCTTGTAGTAACACATAGTGTTAAAACTGCCTGTCATGCAGGGCGTGTCTTATTTATCCGTGACGGACAGCTTTTTAATCAACTGTATCGTGGAAATATGGATAATGAAGCCTTTGGGGAAAAGATTTCTGACAATCTGAAAATCCTTTTACAAAAGGAGGAATTATATGCGTAACTTTTATATCCGGCTTGCAGTTTCTAATATTAAAAAAAATAAGCCCGTGTATTACCCGTTTTTTTTGACAAATATTCTGTCTGTAATGATTTTCTTTTGTTTGGCTTCAATCCAAAACCAGACGATCATTGCTACACTACCCGGAAGCTATATATTTGTTCAGTTTCTTAAAGTGGGTGTTGTTATGACAGGAATGTTTGCGGGAGTATTCCTCTTATACACAAACGGACTGCTCATACGGCAGCGAAAAAAAGAACTGGGGTTATATACAATTTTCGGTTTAGAAAAAAAGCATATCGCAAAAGTGCTTATGCTTGAAAGCCTGTTGCTTACAACCGCCGGACTTGTGGCGGGTATCGTTTTGGGTATCGTTTTGGGGAAACTCTTTTTCCTTGTTTTGCTGAAATTGCTGCACTTAGATAGCGGGCTTACATTCCAGTTTTTAACGGAAGCACTTATGCAGACAGGTATTTGTTTTATAGTGATCGGTGTTTTCATCTTGTTTTACAACTTGTTTTCTGTTATGAAAGCGAAGCCTGTTGAACTGTTGTATGCTGCTCATAAAGGGGACAATTACCATTCTTTTGTATGGGTAAAAGCCTTTTTAGGAATTATATGTATTGGGGGTGCATATACACTGATGTTCACTACCCCCTCACCTATTGACATAATTGGGCGGGTGTTTCCTATTGCATTGTTCATTTTGTTTGGAACATTGTTTTTCTTCTCGTCCTGCTCTGTCGTTCTTTTGCAAGCTCTAAAAAAGAATGACCGCTACTATTATAAACCACAGAACTTTATTTCTGTTTCCGGTCTTATTTACCGATTGAAACAGAACGCAAAGGGACTATCAAATATCTGTATTTTAAGTACGGTTGTTATGGTTATTGCCACAACAACACTGGCGTTATATGTCGGACAAAAGGAAATGCTCTCTTTCCGTTTTCCAATGGAAACAAAAATCTCTGTTTCTGACATAGCTGACGGACAGCCGACTTTGCCGCAGCTTGTTCATCAAACAGCAGAGCAATACGGTGTGACGATAAGCCGGGAAGCTGATTACAAAGTTACCTATATCAGTGGCGTTTACAAAGACAATACCGTTTCTGTTTATCAGCCGGATATATACTCGCCGGATATGACTTGCGGCATTTATCTGATTACATGGGAGGATTACAGCCGCATGGAGGAAGGAATAGAACCGCTTGAAGCGGATGAGGTTTTCGCATTTTCTTCCTCAAAAGATTTAGGAGTTTCGGAAATTAGTTTTGGGAATTTGAAGTATCGGGTAAAAACTGAGTTATCGGAGCTTGTTATACAAAGTAAAAGCGCACTGTCCTCTGAAACACATTATTTCTTTATATGCCCGACGCAGAAAGAAATAGACAATATCATAACTGAACTGTCACCTGCTGAAAATAAGTTCAGCCGGACATATAGCATGATGTTTGATGCAGAGGGAAAACAGGAAACGGAATTTAATGCTGCTTTACAAAATCAGTTGTATTTAGGTTACGCTGGAGCAAAATTTGAAAACGCAGAAATAAAAAAACAGAGTGATAATTATACCTATGGGGGATTTCTGTTTATTGGACTATTACTTAGCTTGCTGTTTATGGTTTTTCTGACCTTGGTTATCTATTACAAACAGATTACAGAGGGATATAGTGACCGATACAATTTTGAAGTTATGCAGAAAGTAGGGCTTGACCGAAACGAAATATCGGCAATAGTCCACAAAGAAATTCGGACTATGTTTTTCTTCCCGCTATTTATGGCGGTTATCCATTTGGCTGTTTCACTTTATGCAGTTGCCATGCTGCTTGCCGTGTTTGGACTGACGAATGTTTTGGTGCTTCTGCTCTGCGCTGGCACAATTTCATTACTGTTTACTTTTATCTATGTAGTAATGTACTTTAGTACCGCAAGAACTTATTACAGAATAGTGACAAACTGATTGAAAGGAGTAAATATGAGTTTTAATTTTGGAATTATTTTTGCTGGTATCTGCATTATTGGTGGTTTGCTTATGATTATCTTGTATAAGCCGTACTGGTGGCTGATGAAAAAGCAGGAAATGCCCAATCATTACAAGTGGTATCTGCGTATACCGGGAATTTTGCTTATCTTGTTTGGCATTGGCATTGTCGCCATAAGTATTATTAACGATTTCATATCTTGATTAAGGGGTGCAATCCCTCAACAATAAATGGTACGGGGAAATGAGAAAAAGGCTAACTAAAAAAACAAAGATAATACTCTGTATGCTAAGTGCCATAATTTTTACCCTGCTCATTTGGACGATATGGGGAAATACGGCGTTGACAGTGAGTAACATAAAAATTTCAAACAGCCGTATTCCCCCTGCATTTTCCGGGTTTCGGATAGCGCAGGTATCAGATTTGCACAACGCAGAATTTGGGAAAGGGAATAAAAAGCTACTGGAATTGCTATCAGAAAGCAAGCCGGACATTATTGTAATAACCGGGGATTTCGTGGACGCAGGACATACAGATATTGACGTGGCTCTTGATTTCGCAAAAGGGGCGGTTAGTATTGCGCCTGTCTACTATGTGACAGGGAACCACGAAGCAAGCCTGTCACAGTATGACGAACTCAAAACGGGGCTTGAAACGATTGGCGTAATTGCGCTTGAAGATGAAGCGATACAATTAAAACATGAAAAAGGAACGATAACGCTTATCGGGCTTTCTGACCCTAATTTCACGTTGAAAGGTGATATATTCGGGGAAGCCCCGGCTATGGTTAGCACAAAGCTGAATAGCCTTGCTGATGATGAAAGCAGCTACACTATTTTACTTTCACACCGGCCAGAACTATTTGAGAGCTATGCACATTGCAATATTGATTTGGTTCTAAGCGGACACGCACACGGCGGTCAATTCCGTCTGCCATTTATCGGCGGGCTAATCGCTCCCGATCAAGGGATATTTCCAAAGTATGACGCAGGGCTGTTTACAAACGGCAGTACAAATATGATTGTTAGCCGGGGATTAGGTAACAGCATTATTCCTATCCGTTTTAATAACCGCCCGGAAGTCATTGTAATTGAACTTCTTAATACAGACTTGTAAGAACAGCTTATAGAAAACTGAATTACAAAATAATCTGCCGCACGACGGCAAAAGAAAAAAAGCCGTCGTACAGCAGCCATGTTTTAGTGCCTTGATTTTACGGTGGCTTTGGAAAACAAAGCTGCCGTTTTTATTTGGAAAATTAAAATGGAATGGGTTAAATCAGGAGGGAAATAATGAGAAAGAGGAAATTGAAAATATCGCTCCATAGAATAAGGGGAACAAAAGAATTACGGATGGTTTACACATCATGGTGTACCGCAAGGAAGAAAGAAACTTCACTGCGGTACACCTTTTTTAATGGTGCGAAATTTGTCTGATTTTAGCTTTTATTGCAGTTTATCCGTTGCGTATTTGTGTGCAAAATCTGGTTGGAACGGTTCCGCTTTTGGAAGGGGATTACACTTGGGTTTACTGCTTCATGGAGGGCTGTTTTGAGAGCATGGCTTTCTGTGTATCCCACACCTGTTTCATCAGCTTTTTCACTTCCACTACATCGGCTTTATACACGTTGCCCGTTGCGTTCATTCGCTTGGCGATTTGGTTCAGGTTGCCGCTGATTTTTCCGAGCGTGTAGTTGTATTCCCGCAGGTCTGAATAGTCAATGTCATAGACAAAGCCGTACAAAATCAGGCGGCGGAGGAAAGTGGACTTGCTTTTCATGCCGGAGATTTTTACTTTCTGTTCCAGTATGTATTGCTCCTTGTCACTCAGGTATATTTTCAGTTCATTTTTGCGCTCACGGTTTGCCATTTATTATCTCCTTTCCGTGTTGGATTTTTGAAAGGATTTTACACAATCTTCAATCCTGCTGTGGGGGTTGTTCGTGCAAAAAACAGTGAAAAAAATCAGAAATCCCGGCAGGAGATTTTATGATTTTTGAGCGCAGAGGGGGCTAGGGGGATTCTTCCCCCTACAAGCAGATTTTCCAGATTCCCGCTCCGGGGGGATTTGGGAAAATCGGAGCCTGTGAGGGAACACAGGCAGTGCTTGCTGTTACTTCAAAGAGAAAGTTTCTGGTTTTAGCTGTCTGTAAGAAAAGGCAGAAAATTTTTTGAGGAACGTACCCATATACGGGAACTTCCTTTATCTACAATTAACATCACAAACAGCGGAGAAAGGGGGTGAAAAAATGTTAGACCACGCATTCCAGCGGCGGCGGGAAATCGAGCGTATGCTGCTGTCGGGGAAAAGGCTGACCGTGCCAAAGCTCATGGCTATGTACAGTGTCGGGAAGAACGCCATACGCAGGGATTTTGAAGTCATAGGCGAAGAACTTCCCGTGATTGCAAAGCAGGGATATAACGGCGGCTACTCCCTCATGGACGGGGCAGGAAAATACCAAAACTCTTTATCCCGTGAACAACTGGAATGTCTGGAAAAACTCGCTGTGGGATGTACGGGGAAAGACAGGGAAACCGTCCTGTCAATCATACATGAATTCGGGCCGTACTGTGAAAGGAATACATAAAAACAGGCAGTTTTCAAGCCGGAAAGTGAGGGGAGGTGCAGCATGGACACGGCACACCGGAGAATGGAAATCATCAGCATTTTATCTGTCAAAGGGCATATCACATCAAGGGAGCTTGCGTGGGAATTGGGCGTTACGATACGCACGATACACCATGATATTTTCGCATTGACTTTCGACTACCCAATTTATACAAAGCCGGGCTGTGGCGGCGGGGTTTTTATCACGGATAACTACAAGCCCTATACCAATACCCTCACAGAAACGGAGCTTGAAACACTGTGCAGGCTATACGGGAAAGCGGAGGGGAAAGAGAAGGAAATCCTGTTCCGGATTATCCATAAGTACGGGGCGGACAAGCTGGAAATTTAGCAGGAAAGGCTGATACGTTTTATTGTTGGTGCTGGTTTGAAAAGCACTGCTTGCTGACAACTGAATATGGGCAATCCTGCAAGACGTATGAAACAGCCGAGCTATACGGAAACACGCCATAATCGCCTTTGACAAAACAGGCGGGAGCGACAAATGTTTTACTGTAAACAAGGTGTGGGAACCTTGCGCCATGACACTGTTTCCTGATAATGATACTTCCGTAAAACGGTCACTTAAGATGATGGTGCGATTCCAATGTGGGCTTCCCTCCCAGAAGCTACTTGCAGGATATAAAATTTTGTAAAACGGGGATTTTTATTGGAAGATGATACAAGAAGGAATGTTTCCCATACAGAGGGGAAAATCTATTGTTTTGAACGGGCAGAGGATAAAGGCGTATGACATCAGGACAATCACCCTTGAGCAGTTCCGTATGCTGATTGCCTGCGGGAATGACAGGCACAACAACCAGATAAGGGTGACAAAAAGCGGCATGGTCTATCTGTCGGAGGATATAGTCGGCTCGGAGCAGCTTGATGATGTTGCGCTCTGTTTTGAGACATTCAGCGCACATAACGGGTATGTCGGCGTGAAGGCAGCGGAGGACAACAGCCACGTTATCCCATTATACTACGCACTGACCGGGAACTGGCGGAAAGGGTGCAGCCATACTTATATAGACAGTTTTTAGGTTTTTGGTTAAGTGAGAATGAATGTGGGCATTGTCCACTGATAATTGATTTACACAGCGTTAAGGCAGTTATGAACCTATTTGACAGGTTTGTAGCTGTCTTTTTTGCGTGCATGGAGGTTTTATGAATGTATTTGAAGCGGTGAGGGAGAACGGCATTACCGCAAGGCAGGCGGCGGAGCATTGCGGGATAAAGATAAACCGGAGCGGCATGGCGGTCTGCCCGTTCCATAAGGACAAAAATCCGAGCATGAAGATAGACAGCCGCTATTATTGTTTCGGGTGCGGGGAAAAGGGCGATGCGATTGATTTTGTGGCGAAGTATTACGGGCTTGGCAAGAAGGATGCGGCTTTGCAGATTGCGTCGGATTTCGGTATCAGTTTTGAAGATAACAGGGGCAGGAAGCCGCCGCCAAAGCGTAAGCGGAAGCTGTCACCGGAGCAGAGGTTTGAGAAGGTGGAAAAGAAGTGTTTCCGTGTGCTTTCCGATTACCTGTGCTGTTTAAGGCAGTGGAAAGAACAGTATGCGCCGCAGGAGCCGGACGGGGAATGGAACCCGTTATTCTGTGAAGCGTTGGAAAAGAAAGACTATATTGAGTACCTGCTGGATGTATTATTGTACGCTCCGCTACCGGAGCGTGTGCAGTTAGTAGCGGATTATGGAGAGGAAGTGTTGAAAATTGAAAGAAGACTGGAACAGTGTGCCGCCGGAGCAGAGGGCGGCATTGGAAAAGACAATGGAGAAAATGGAGCGGGCGTCACAGCCGGAAACATGGTTTGACGGGAGCAAAGTCAATGACGTGCTTTTCTGTGAGGATTTCCTCGCAGGGCATCCTATGAAGTGCATACACAGCACTTTTTTTGACGTAAACGGGGCAATCGGGGATGCGGAGCAGATTAAAGCGGAGATATACTACAAGATTGCGCCGTATGTCACATCAGGCATCGCAAAAAAGGCGACAACGCTCCTGGATGCGCTGCGGATCAGGTGCTACTCGCCGCCGATACCCTACCAGACAGACCGTATCCATGTGGCGAACGGAACTTATTTCCTGTCGGGGGATTTCTCCGCACAGAAGGAGTTCTGCATGAACAGGCTTCCGGTGAAGTATCTGCCGGGTGCGCCGGAACCGTCACGCTGGCTTGCCTTTCTTGGACAGTTATTAGTGCCGGAGGATATTATCACGTTGCAGGAGTTTATGGGCTATGTTCTGCTGCCCACGACAAAGGGGCAGAAAATGATGATTGTCATAGGGAAAGGCGGGGAGGGCAAGTCACGCATCGGCCGGGTGCTTCGTGCTTTGCTCGGTGACAGCATGAACACAGGCAGCATACAGAAAGTGGAGGTTGACCGCTTCGCACGGGCAGACCTTGAATGGAAACTGCTGATGCTTGATGACGACATGAAGCTGGAGGCACTGCCGCAGACGAACAATATCAAATCCATAGTGACGCTGGAAGATAAAACGGACTTGGAGCGCAAGGGGAAACAGAGCGAACAAGGGTATTTATGCGTGAGGTTTATCTGTTTCGGGAATGGCAACCTCGGTTCACTGTATGACCGTTCCTATGGCTTTTTCCGCAGGCAGATTGTCCTTACCGTCAAGGAGCGTGAGCCGGACAGGAAAGACGATCCGTTCCTCGGCGAGAAGCTGATTGCTGAAGCGGAAGGGATATTTTTATGGTGTCTTGAGGGGCTGCACCGCCTGATTGACAACGGGTACAGCTTCACCATAAGCAAACGGGCGGAGGACAATCTGACAAAAGCCATGCAGGACGGGAACAATATCATCGTATTCATGCAGTCGGAGGGCTATATCAGGCTTGAGAAAGGCACACACGCTACGTCAAAGCAGCTTTACAGCGCCTACAGCCAGTGGTGCGAGGACAACCTCGAAAAGCCGTTAGGGGAGCGCAGTTTTTCCAACTTCCTGCGGCAGAATGAGAAGCAGTACGGGCTTGACTATACCCATAATATCGCACTTGGCACCGGCAAGACCGCAAGGGGATTTAAAGGTATCCATGTAAAGGTGCGGACAGGGGAAAGCGGGCATTAAGACGCAAAAGACGCAAAGACGGGCAAAATCCGAAATCCTTTTTTATATATACATACGCTTATGCAGGAGCCTGTTTCCTATATATAATAATTTTTATTTTCTAACTTGAAAAAGAAGTGTCTTAGCGTCTAAACATAGGAAATACAAGGCTTTGGGGGCATTTTGGAAGCGTCTTTATTGCGTCCTTTCAAAGCGTCTGATACCCGGCAGAGGAAATTTCACACCTTGCCGGGCTTTTATTTTGCCAAACAGGACGCAGAAAGCGTCTGATATTGGATTGATTGGAGGGAATATATTTGAATAAAACAAAACTGATAGTGACAAGGGTATTTGACAGCAGGAGAACGCCGCAGGATGCGTTTGTGAGGGCAATATTAAATTCCGACAAAGAGGAAAAGTGCTTGCAGGCATCGGGGGATTCCGATATAATAGAGACTGGAGAACCACTTTGCAGTTCACCAGCTTTTTCCGGGAAGGGAGAAGCGAATGGGTAGGACTACATACAAAACAGCACCAAAAGCAGGGTTATACACCCGCCTGTCTGTGGATGACGGCATTACGGACAGGGAGAGCAATTCCATAACGAGCCAGAAACAGATGCTCATGCAGTATGCGCAGTACCACGGGATAGAGGTTGCGGAAACCTACGTTGACGACGGTTGGAGCGGCACGAATTTTGAAAGACCGGATTTTAAGCGTATGATTGAGGATATTGAAAGCGGGAAAATCAACACGGTCATCACAAAAGACCTCTCACGTCTTGGGCGTGACTATTTGCAGACAGGGTACTATACCGAAGTGTATTTCCCCGGCAAGAAAGTACGCTATATCGCAATCAGCGACGGGATTGACACCGCTATGGGGTACAATGAGATGGCACCGTTCAAGAACCTGTTTAACGATTTTTACGCACGTGACATCTCAAAGAAAATCCGCAGCACCATGACTACGAAGGCAAGGGCGGGTATCTACCACAGCACCGTGCCGCCGTTCGGCTACCGGAAATCGCCGGAGGACAGCCATAAGCTGATACCGGATGCGGAAACAGCGCCGATTGTACGGCGTATGTATGAGCTTGCCGTGCAGGGGAAAGGCTACAAGGCAATCGGCAACGTGCTGAAAAGGGAGCGCATACCGATACCCGCATACTGGCACCACATCAGGGGCGAACGGACGTGGGCAGGCTTTCAGGGCGAGGGGCACATCTCCAACTATATGTGGAACGAAACCACGATAAAATGGATACTCTCGCATGAGGTCTATATCGGCAGCCTTGTGGCGCAGAAACAGTCAAAGCTGTTCAAGGTCGGCAAGAACTATGTGAGGCCCAAAGACGAGTGGGTGGTGGTAAAAGACATATTTGAGCCGATTGTGGACTTGGAGCTTTGGGAGCGTGTGCAGGAGGTCAACGGGAAGCGCAGGCGGATGTGCAAGGCGAAAAGGGAGCCGAGTATCTTTTCCGGCATTGCTTACTGCCCGGACTGCGGCAGGCGCATTTCATTCTTTCCTGAACGGACAAGCAAAAACAATCCTGAAAAGACGTATTTTGGCTCATGCCAGAATTACAAGGCGAACGGGCCGGACGGATGCACGCCGCACCGCATCAAGGAGCAGGACTTGTACGATATTGTCCTCAAAGACATAAGGGAATGGGCGGCAATGGCACTTGCAGACGAGCAGACAGTCCTTGAAAAAGTTATGGAACAGCAACAGGTGAACAGTACTGTTGATTATGGCTTGGTTGAAGGGAAGAAGCGAACCATAGGGAAAAGGCTTGAGGAGATTGATAAAGTCATAAGCAGGCTGTATGAGGATTACGCACTCGGCAGGCTTGCGGGGGCAAGCATAGACAACCTTATGCCGAAGTACCAGAGGGAGCAGGAAGAACTTAAAAAACAGCTTTCCGCATTGCAGGAGCAGTCGGCAGAGCATGACGCTACAGAGCAGAATGCGGGGAAGTGGATAAGCCTGATCCGGCAGTACAGTGACCTGAAGGAATTAAATTCTTGTATCATCAATGAACTTATCACAAAGATTTTAGTGGGCGACAAACGCCGGGTAAATGGTGAGAAAGTTCAGTCTATCGAAATCCATTACCGTTTCATCGGAAATCTGACCGACAGCGGGAATGGGGAAACAATTCAATAAAAAATCCAGTTAAAAACAATTTAGCTGTAAAAACCGACTTTATCGGGTATTTACAGACGTGAATACAAAAGTGGGCGAGATTGCCGGGGAAGTCGGGCAGACACCCAGCGCATGGAATGGGAGTATTTTTTCCATGATCCGGAACCTTTCAGAGAATGTCATGATACCCATAGCGGGGCTTATCATCAGCGCAATCCTGTGTTATGAACTGATAGCAATGGTAATGGACAAAAACAATATGCACGAGGTAGGGAGCGAGTTCTTTTTCCGCTACCTCGTGAAAGCGTGTATCGCCGTGATGTTACTCAGCAAGACTTTTGACATCACGATGGCGGTTTTCGATGTGGGCAACCATATCGTGACCAATGCGGCGGGCGTCATATCAGGCTCCACGAGCATTGACGTGACGTCCACGCTTACCACCATGTTCAACAACCAGCTTTCCACTATGGGCATTGGCGAACTGATCGGGCTTGGGATAGAAACCATGATCGTCAGCTTGTGTATGAAAATCATGTCCGTCCTCATCACCGTCGTTTTATATGGGCGCATGATAGAGATATACCTTTATATTTCAGTGGCTCCGGTTCCCTTTGCCACTTTGAGCAACCGGGAATGGGGCAGCATCGGCAACAATTATATCAAAGGGCTTTGCGCCCTTGCGTTTCAGGGATTTTTCATTATGGTCTGCGTGGGCATCTATTCGGTACTCGTTGCCAGTGTTGCGGTGGCGGGCAACCTGCACACGGCGCTCTGGTCGGTGGCGGCATATACCGTTATCCTTTGCTTCAGCCTGTTCAAGACAGGTTCGCTCAGTAAAAGTGTGCTGAATGCCCATTAGCCAGACCGGAATTTTAATAACAGCAGGAAGGAGGAAATGCCGGAATGAAATCATTTCCGGCCAGAATGCTTATGGCAATATCGGTAGCAGTGCCCAAAAATTTAAGCGGCATCAAGACAAAGGTGGCGATGAACCTTACCAAACGCCAGCTTATCTGCTTCGGCGGCGCAGCGGCTGTGGGAATCCCTTTTTACCTTGTGACAAAAGGCGTATTGGGAACACAGGCTTCGGCGCTCATCATGGTAGCGCTCATGCTGCCGTTTTTCTTTTTGGCAATGTATGAAAAAGACGGGTTCCCGGCAGAGAAGATTCTGTACTTCATGGTACGGCAGAAGCTGCTCACGCCGGGGATTCGCCCTTATAAATCGGAAAACCTCTACAAGCAGTTGGAGGAACGGGAGAAATTAAAGAAGGAGGTGCGTTATCTTGAAGAAAAAGCCGCAGGGCAGCAAAGCCACGCCAAAAACGGGGCTTAATTTTTCAGAGAAGAAACGGTTACGGGAGCTAAAAAACACCCTTGCCGGGAATGACAGAAAACAGGAAAAGCCGGATACGGCGCAGAAAACAATCACATTCAAAAAGATGTACCGTGACGGCATCTGCCAGGTGGCTTCCGGCTGTTACACAAAGATGGTCGAGTTTTTTGACATCAACTATGACCTTTTGGAGATAGAGGATCAGGGCGAGATTTTAGAGCAGTACAGCAGGCTCATCAATTACTTTGATCCGTCCATACGGTTTGAGCTGTTTTTGTTCAACAGGCAGGTCAACGAGCAGACGCTGATAGACCAGTTTGACATTCCCCTGCAGGGCGATGATTTTGACGACATTCGTGAGGAATACACGGAGATGTTGAAGAAACAGGCGGCAAAGGGGAATAACGGGATTATTAAATCAAAATACCTTATTTTTGGCATTGAGTGTAAGGGGTACAAGGAGGCAAAGGCGAAACTGGGCAGCATAGAAGCCGATGTTATAAAGAATTTCCTAAACCTCGGCACCCATGCCAGAAGCCTTGACGGGAAGGAGCGCCTGCGTGTCCTGCATGAGTATTTCAACCAGGACACAATGGAGCCTTTCCGTTTTTCTTTTAAGGAACTGTCGGAGTCGGGAAAGAGCGTAAAGGACTACATAGCTCCTCCGGGGTTTGACTTCCGTTACCCAAGCCGCTTTAAGTCGGGGAGGATGTACGGGAGCGTCCATTATCTCGACATCATTGCGCCCAGGTTCAATGACGAGCTGTTAAAGAAGCTCCTTGACATTGATGATAACCTGACGATCACGCTCCATATGCAGACGATGGATCCGGTGAAGGCAATCAAGATGTTAAAAGGGGCGCTCACCAATATCCAGAAAATGAAGATCGAGGAACAGAAGAAGGCAGTACGCTCCGGTTATGACATGGATATACTGCCCACGGACATTATCACTTACGAAAAAGACACTTTGGAACTGCTTGACGATCTGAACACCAGCAACCAGAAAATTCTCAAAGTGACTTTCCTCATTACCTGCTATGGCAGGAGCAAGCGGGCGTTAGAGAACATCACGCAGCGGGTGTCGGGCATTATCCAGCAGGCGAACTGCAACCTGCGGTGCTTGCAGTATTTACAGGAGCAGGGGTTGATGGCGAGTGCGCCCATTGGCTGCAACGATACGGGGATTGAGCGTGTGCTGACTACAAAAAGTACGGCGATTTTGGTTCCGTTCTGTACGCAGGAGCTTTTCATGCCTGCCCCGGCAATCTACTATGGCCTGAACGCACTCAGCAACAACATGATCATGGCAGACCGGAAAAAGCTGCGGACACCCAACGGGGTAATCCTCGGCACACCCGGCTCCGGGAAGTCCTTTTCCGCAAAGAGGGAGATTTTATCCTGTTTCCTTATGACGGAGGACGATATTATCGTCTGTGACCCGGAAGGAGAGTATTTTGCCCTTGTAGGCGCTCTGAACGGGCAGGTGGTAAGGCTTGCCACCAATTCAAAAGACTATCTGAATCCGATGGATATCCAGCTTTCCCACAAGAATGACCGGGAAGCGTTAAAGCTGAAATCGGATTTTATCATTACCCTGTGTGATCTGATTGCCGGAGGGAAAAACGGTCTGGAGAATGACGAAAAGGGCATCATCGACACTTGCATCAAGCATATCTATGATGATTATTTTGAAAATCCCATGCCGGAGAATATGCCCATACTGGAAGATTTATATAACGCCCTGTTAAAGTATGAGCCGAAGGACGTTGCGCCGGAATTACGGCAGGAAGCGAAGAAAAAGGCGGTGCGGATCGCCAACAGCCTTGTTTTATATGTGCATGGCTCTCAGAATTATTTCAACCACCGCACAAACGTGGATTCCCAGAACCGTATCATGTGCTTTGACATCAGGGATTTAGGGAACCAGCTCAAAGAGCTTGGGATGCTGATCGTGCAGGATGCGGTCTGGAACCGTGTGTCGCAGAACCGGGAGAGGAAGATCGCCACAAGGTACTATTGTGATGAATTCCATTTGCTTTTAAAGGAAAGGCAGACAGCAATCTATTCCGTGGAGATTTGGAAAAGGTTCCGGAAATGGGGCGGCATACCTACAGGCTTGACGCAGAACGTGGGCGATTTTTTGAAATCGGAGGAGATAGAGGGCATACTCGGTAACTCCGATTTTGTCTACCTGCTGAACCAGAACGCAAAAGACCAGGCGATACTTGCCGACAAGTTAGGGCTGTCGGAGAAACAGCTTGCCCATGTGACCAATTCCGAGCCGGGAAGCGGGCTTATCCTGTTTGACAACGTGGTAATCCCATTCGTGGATAAGTACCCGTCCGATACAAAGACATTCAGGGTGATGAACACGAAACCGGAGGAAAGCGTGAAACAGGGGGAAAAAGAGTGAAAATCGGGCTGATTGACGTGGACGGACACCGTTTCCCCAACCTCTGCCTGATGAAGCTGTCCGCTTACCATAAAGCAAGGGGCGATATGGTGGAATGGTACGATGATAAAAAGCATTATGACCTTGTTTATATGAGCAGGGTATTCACGGATACTTATTCCAAAGATTATGCGGGGAGCGTAAAGGCTTACCATGTCATAAAAGGCGGCACGGGGTACGGCCTTGACAACAAGCTGCCGGATGCCGTGGAGCATTCGCACCCGGACTACGGGCTGTACCCGCAGTTTGCAGGCACAGCCTACGGCTTCCTTTCCAGAGGATGCCCCCGTGGGTGCGGGTTCTGCATTGTGGGGGAGAAAGAAGGCAGAAAAGCGGTTGCGGTGGCTGACCTGGATGAATTTTGGGGCGGCGAAAAAGAGATCAAGCTCCTTGACGCCAATATTTTAGCCTGCCCGGATTGGGAGCGGCTCTTAGGGCAGCTTGCAAACAGTGGGGCGGAGGTGGATTTCACGCAGGGGCTTGACGTGCGTCTGGCCACGCCGGAGAAAGTAGCGCTGTTAAATAAAATCCATACAAAAATGCTGCACTTCGCATGGGATAACCCGGAAGATGACCTGATACCGCATTTTAAAAAGTTTTTAGGACTGACAACGATAAGGGACAAGCGGAAAAGGCGTGTCTACGTCCTTACCAACTATGGCAGCACCCACGAACAGGATTTATACCGTATCTATACGCTGCGTGACATGGGATATGACCCGTATGTGATGATATACGAAAAGCCAACAGCGCCGGAGGAAACACGGAGGGTGCAGAGATGGGTAAATAACAAATGGCTGTTCCATTCCGTGAAAGATTTTAAGGATTATGACCCGAACTATATGAGGAAAGGAAAGCAGGCGGAAAGGCTGGCGGCTGGACGGAGGTGAGAAATGGAAACAGGAAAAGGAACTGCAGCCGCATATATAACAGAAAATGCCACGCTGTACCATGCCGATTTTTTAGACGTTGCGGGGGATATGGAAAACGGCTGCGTGGATATGGTCTTTACTGACCCGCCGTTTGAGCTGACGGGAGGGGGAATGAAGAACGGGAAGCTCAATTATAAAGGCGGGGAGGTATTCTCAAACTGCGGATTCAGCACGAAACACATAGCGTTTGGCAGGTGGATACCGGAAGTGTACCGGATATTGAAGAATGAGAGATATTTTTATGTGATGAGCAATGACCGGAACATCTTTCCGATTCACGCTGCCTGCATGGACAGCGGTTTTACATTCTGTGAGCTGCTTGTGATGGATAAGAAAATGACAGTACCCTCGTCCTATTACCCGAAACGTGCGGAGTTTATCGCCATGTACCGGAAAGGCGGATATCGGAAACTGCGCTTTACAGGCTCAACGGTTCTGGAATCAAGACTGCCGAGAGGGAGAGAAAAGCGGCACCCAACGGAAAAGCCAGTACCCATGATCGAGCATCTGGTCAGATGCTCCACACTGGAGGGCGAGGTATGCCTTGACCCGTTTATGGGAAGCTGCCCGGTGGGGGAAGCGTGCATAAAAGCGAAACGGCGGTTTGTCGGGACGGAGATAGAAAGAAGGTGGTTTGAGGCATCGCAGGACAGGATCAGGGAGGCTGACAGTAACAGGTGAACAGGGAGGAATTTTAATGGCAGAAAAAAAGAAGAAACAGCGGGCTGAGTTTGCGGAGGATAAAAACGTTTTTGCCGGCAGGAGTTCCGCAAAGGAAGATACTGCCGCAAAAAGGGCAAAACAGAAGCAGTCCGGCGCACACCAGCCGAGGGATGCCGATACCACTTCTGGACATGATGTCCAGAAGTCCGGGCAGGCAAAACCGTCTGAACATGACGCTGATTATTTCGCAAAGCAGAATGGCTCAAAGCCAAAAGGCAGGCCGGACAGTGATGATGTGTGGGATAGTCACAGCAGTTTTCAGAGTAATGCACAGAAAACGGCAGGGGAGAAAGCAAAATCCAGTCAGAAAAAGCGCAGACAGCAAAAGCAGTTCCAGAGAGAAAACAGCTTTATGGGAAAGAAAGAGAAACCTGACGGTGGCAATGCTGACAGTAAGACAGAAAGCAGTTTTTCCAAAGAGCAGAATGTCTTTACAGAGCAGAACGCTTTTATAGAGGAGGATGGCGGCGAGCAGGCCGGAGATACAAAGGAATTTAAGGATGATTACCGCCGCAGGGACACTTACCACCAGAGCGAAAAAAAGGGCAGATACCGCAGGCGGGAATACCAGGACAGGGAGCGCACGAAAAAGAGTGATTCCGGGCGTGACTTCCAGACAAAGGATAATACCTTTACGGAAAGCAATTCTTTTACCGATGGCGCAGAACCGGAATCCCAGGGCAGCAAAAAGTTAGAGAAGCTGCAAAAGAAAGCGGAGAAAGCCGGCAGAAAGACCGAAGCCGCAAGGGAGAAGCTGCCGAAGAAAAAAGAATATTCCTTAGAGCGTGTCTTTGATGAAAAGACGGGCAGGGCAAAGTATGTGCTGACCGCCGTGGTAAAGGAGAAGCCTTTTCAGGCTGACAATCCAGTAAAGCGGATGGCGGGCAGAACCGGATCGGAGTTTACAAACATTGCGCACGGCAAGGTTGCCGAGGTGGAGAAGGAAAACTCCGGCGTGGAGGGCGCACACAAGACGGAGCAGAGAGCCGAAGATGCCTACCGCTTTGTAAAGCGGCATTACAAGAATAAGGAGCAGCGGCAGCGTGGGAAAGTGGCGAAGCTGGAGAAAAAGCAGTTTAAAAAAGAAGTCAATTTCCGCTACCAGAAGTTTCTGGAAGAAAACCCGGAAATGCAGGAAAAGACCTTAAAGAAGCAGCTCCAGAAGCGGCTCCAGAAACGGCGCATCAAGCGTGAGTACGCAAAGGCAAAGCGGGCGGGGCAGGCGGCAAAAAATACAAAGGAAGCGGCTGTAAAATCCGCCAATTTTACCACGGCGGTTGCGAAGAAATTGCAGGAGATAGCGGCGAAACACACATCGCTTTTTGTGGCGGTGGGGGCATCTGCGCTCCTGCTTATTATGATAATGACCTCTGTATCGTCCTGCGGGGCGATGTTCTCACAGGGAATGAGCAGTACGCTGGCAGGAAGCTACATGAGCGTTCCGGCAGAGATTGACGCTGCGGATATGGCTTTTTCGGAGCTTGAAATGGAGCTTCAGAAAGAGATTGATTCCATAGAAACGGATTACCCGGACTATGACGAATACCGCTATAATCTTGCTTCAATCGGCCATGACCCGTTTGCGCTCATCAGCTATCTTTCCGCAGTCCATACGGAATTTACGGCGGCGGATGTGCAGGGCGAGATCGAGAGCCTTTTTGACGAGATGTATGAGCTGACCCTGAATCCAGTAACGGAAACGAGGACAAGGACAGTCACAAAGACAGGCACACGCACCGTCACAGACCCGGTGACGGGTGAGGAAACAGAGGAAGAATATGAGTACGAGGAGGAAGAAGAATACACCGTGACCATACTGGAGGTCACACTGACCGCTAAAAACTTAAATGTGGTGGTTGCCGGGCATATGGACAGCGGGCAGAAAGAAATCTATGCGCTCTATAATGAAACCCACGGGCTGACACAGCAGTTTTATACGCCATTAAATCTGTATTGGTACAATTATGTGAGCAGCTATTACGGCTACCGCATCAATCCTGTAACCGGGGCAGAACAGCTCCACCGGGGCGTGGACATAGCAGTGCCGACAGGAACCGCCGTCCTTGCGGCGATGGACGGCACGGTCACAGCCGCTGCTTATGACAGCTATTACGGGAATTATATCGTGATCGAGGACAGTAACGGCTACTGTACCAAGTATGCTCACATGGACACGCTAAGCGTCAGTGCGGGGCAGACTGTGAAACATGGGGATACCATAGGCACAACGGGGAACACGGGGAGCAGTTCCGGAAGCCACCTGCATATCGAATGCCAGTATAACGGGGAGTATTATAACCCGTTATTTTATTTTGAGGCAGGGGAGGGAACGCTTTACGGAGAAGCAGGTGCGCCGGGCAGCGGCGGGGGGAATGCCATACCTCCGGATTCCTATGATGACGCAACCGTGCAGGCGCTTATGGAGGAAGCCGCAAGATATTTAGGCTATCCGTATGTATGGGGCGGCTCAAGCCCGTCCACAAGTTTCGACTGTTCCGGTTTTGTCTGCTGGGTATTCACCAACAGCGGGGTGCATAACCTGCCACGGACTACGGCACAGGGCATTTATGACCAGTGTACTCCGGTTTCGGCGGCGGACGCAAAGGCGGGGGATATTATCTTTTTCACAGGCACTTACAATTCGGGCGGCGCAGTCAGCCATGTGGGGATTTACTGTGGGAATGGAACGATGATCCATTGTGGAGATCCAATCGGCTACGCAAACATCAACTCGTCCTACTGGCAGAGCCATTTTTATGCGTTTGGCAGATTAAATTAAAAGATAATGTCTGATGATAATGAAGTTTGACAATATGGGAGTGAAATTTCAAGATTCAAGATTTTCTTCTGTCTAATTATTTTAGCACAAAAGCGGCTGAAATGTAAGACTTTTTTTGAAAGGCATTAAAAAAGCACTTTTTCAGTGCGGAAAGGAGAGCAAATGTGACAAAGGAACGGATTGTAAAGGAGCTTTCCAAAGTCCGGAAGCAGCTTGCGGAATTGCAGGAGAAACAGAAGGACTTGGAGGGCCAGTTACAGATGGCAGAGGATGCGGAGAAGATGAAATTCATTGAAAAGAATAAAATCTCTCTGGAACACCTGATCTTGCTGAATAAAGTCAGCGAGGAAGAAATTTTAAGCCTGCTCCGGAAGAAAGAGCAGGAGGAACAGTTACAACGAGAGCAGCAGACAGAAAGGGAGGCAGGAAGCCATGAACAGAAAAATGAAGTTACGTTATAGGGTGGTGTTATCGCTCATGTTATCCGCAGTATTATTCTGTATGCCCGTCTTGGCGTTTTCCATGAACGGGGACAACGCCATTGACGCAAGGGCGGAGGAAACCGTGGAAAGCGGCACGGAGGAAGGAACAGAGGGAAAGGCGGAGGAAAGCGCCGCAGATCAGGAAACATCAGAAACAGAGGGGAAGGATACACCGGGGCAGGCAACGGACAGCAACGCCGGAAGTGAAACAGAAAGCGGCACAGAGGGGGAAACAGAGGGAGGAACTGTTTCGGGAAATGAAGTGCCGGAGCCGGAATGTACCTGTGAGAAAAAATGCAGCGCTTATGATTCTGACAAAGACTGTGCGGTATGCGCCGCCGATTATAAGGACTGTAAGTATAAGACACCGAATGTGGTAATCCAGATCAACAGTCCGGGCGGGTGGTACAACGAGAAAGCAACGGTGACATTTTCCGTGTCCGATACGGCGCATACGGGAAATTTTGAACTGGCGAAGATCCAGGCGAAAGTCGGGCAGAATGGGAGCTGGACGGACGTGACGGAAGATAAGAAGCTGGAGATCTCGGAGAACTGCACGGTCTATGTCCAGGCCACAGACCAGAAGGGCAATACATACGAGCGGAGCAGGGCTGTCCGGTGTTTTGACACCACGAAGCCCACGCTTAATGCGGCGGTCAGCGACGGGCTGTTAAGCGTCCAGGTGCATGACACGGATTCCGGCGCAAAGGCGGTCTATGTGAACGGGTATGAGTTTACGGAGCTGACAAACGGCACATTAAATATCCGCTTACAGCAGTTTGACGCAGGCTATGAGTATTTTACCATTTCCGCTATGGACAATGCCGGGAATATGTCGGAAGTCTACAAGACCAAAAACCCATATTATAAAGACCCTGCCGATGAGAGTGATGAGAACCCGGCGAAGCAGCTCCCGGTGAGTGCCGAAGCTACCAAGCCGGGGAACGCCACCGGCACGGTCACGGAGCATACCAAAACGGACAGTGAGGGGAACACGGTTTCCGGAAACAGCCTTGCGGAGCAGAAAAAGCAGGCGATGGCAGAAGCTGACGCTGCGGAGGCGGAGGAAAAGGAGAAAAGCGGGGAGAAAGAAAAAGAACCGTCTGAGCAGGGAAAAGAATTTTACACGATACAGACCGCATCGGATAAGGTTTTTTACCTTATCATTGACCGTGACGGGGAGGAAGAAATGGTGTACTTCCTTACGGAGATCACGGAAAATGACCTCTTGAACGCAGCTTCCGACAACAGCGAAACCCTGCCGAAAAATTCCGCAGCGTTGGAATCGGCAATCCCCACGGAGGAAGGCGCACTGCCCAACAATAACAGGGAACAGCCGGAGGACACCGAACAGGCAGAGGAAAATGCCGGAGAAACGGAAAATGCGGAAGATACCGAAAACACGGAGGAACCGGAGCCGGAGGAAAAGGCAGAGCCGAACCCTCTCATTTCCTATATCCTCATGGGCGCACTTGCCATAGCTTTTATCGGCGGCGCTTATTATTTCAAAGTCGTCCGCAAAAAGAAAGAGGATTTCATCGAGGACGAAGATGAGGACGAGGAAGATGAGGAGGAATTAGAAAACGAAGATGAAGAACCGGAGGACGGTTCCGGGGATGATTTTTTTGAAGATAAGGAGGATGAATAATGGCAGTTTTGGTGGTAACGGAAAAGCCCAGCGTGGCACAGTCGATTGCCCGTGTGATCGGCGCTGGTGAGAGGAAAGACGGGTACATGGAGGGGAACGGCTATCTTGTTTCGTGGTGCATTGGGCATCTGGTGGAGCTTGCGCAGCCGGATGCCTATTCTGACGCATGGAAAAAGTGGGATTATGAGAGCCTGCCCATGATACCAGAACAGTGGCAGACGGAAGTAAAAAGCGGCACGGCGGCGCAGTACAAGGTATTGAAAAAGCTGATGCACGATGTCAGGGTTGACACGGTTGTGGAGGCCACGGACGCAGGGCGGGAAGGGGAACTGATCTTCCGCCTTGTGTATGACCAGGCAGGGTGCGACAAGCCCATTAAGCGGCTCTGGATTTCCTCTATGGAGGAAAGCGCAATCCGTGAGGGCTTTGAAAACCTGCAGCCGGGAAGCGATTATGATAACCTCTACCACTCCGCACTGTGCAGGCAGAGGGCGGACTGGCTTGTGGGCTTGAACGGCACGAGGCTCTTTACCGTCCTGTATGGCGGCAAGGTGTTGAAGGTCGGCAGGGTGCAGACGCCGACGCTGGCCATGCTGGTGGAGCGTGAGGAAAAGATCAGGAATTTCAAAAAAGAGCCGTACTATACGGCACATATCCTGGCGGGCGGCATGGATGCGGTAACGGAGAAAATGGAAGATAAGGCACAGGCGGAGAACGTTGCTGCAGCCTGCGGGGGCAAACCCGCCACGGTTGTTTCTGTCACAAAAGAGAAGAAAACCGTACAGCCGCCGAAACTCTATGACCTGACCACGTTACAGCGGGATGCGAACCGCTTATTCGGCTTTACCGCAAAACAGACCTTGGAATACACGCAGAGCCTTTATGAGAAAAAGCTGGTGACCTATCCCCGGACGGACAGCCAGTATTTGTCGGACGATATGGAAGATACGGCAAGGGCAGTGATCGGGGCGGTTTACAAGGCGATTCTTTTTGAAGAACTCTCCGGGGCAGAGCCGGATATAAAGAGGGTAATGGACAGCAAGAAAGTGACAGACCACCATGCAATCATTCCTACAATGGAGATTGCAAAGGCTGACCTTTCCGCCGTGCCGGAGGGGGAGATGAAAATCCTCTCCCTTGCCGCTAACCGCCTGCTATGCGCCACAGGACAAAAGCATGAGTTTGAAACGGTCAGGGCGGAGTTTGACTGTAAAGGCATTTCTTTTACTGTTTCCGGGAAATCAGTAGTGAAGAATGGGTGGAAAGATTTTGAAGCCGCCCTAAAGCGTTCTTATAAAACCACGGAAGATAAGGAAAAAGAGGACAGGAAGCTGCCGGAGCTTTCGGAAGGGATGGTTTTTGAGGGAGTGCGGACGAACGTAACAGAGCATTTTACGCAGCCGCCGAAGCACTTTACGGAGGACAGTTTATTGTCGGCAATGGAACGTGCCGGGGCGGAGGACATGGGTGATGATGTAGAACGGAAAGGGCTTGGCACACCCGCTACACGGGCGGACGTGATTGAGAAGTTAGTCAAGGACGGTTTCGTAAAACGTGAGAAAAAGCAGATGCTCCCTACGGAGGACGGGGTGAAGCTGATCACCGTGCTTCCTGACGTGGTAAAATCCCCGCAGCTTACCGCCGATTGGGAAAATGCCCTTACCCTTGTGGCAAAGGGTGAATATTCCATGCGGGAGTTTATGGGCGGCATAGAGGATATGGTAAAAGGGCTTGTGCAGACTTATCACAGCGTCAGCGACGAGCAGAAATCCATGTTCGGGGGCAGCACGCAGGAATCTCTTGGAAAATGCCCGAAGTGCGGGGGCGATGTGATAAAAGGGAAATTCGGCGCTTACTGTAAAAATAAATGCGGCATGAACGTGTCCAGGGCAATGGGGGCGGCACTTACCGACAGCCAGGTAAAAAGCCTGCTGGACGGGAAAAAGACCCTCGTAAAAGACTTGAAGGGGAAGAAGGGCAGCTATGATGCGTACCTGATACCGGAGGGCGTGGAGGACTTTTCCTATACCAAAGACGGGAAAGAAATCAAAGGCTCGCAGTATAAGGTGAAGCTGGAATTTCCCAAAAAGAAAAAGTAAAAAAGTATTTTAAGCACGGGGCATATGGAAAATCTGTATGCCCTGAACCATATGGAAAATGGAGGAAAAAGATATGAGCGAAAATATGGGTGAAGCTATGGAAAACGTAACAGAAAACACGCCTGCGGGAAAGGCAGAGGAAACGAAAGCGGAGAAATTTATCCGGCTTGGGGAGTACCGCATCAATAAGGCGATTGACGCAATCGGGCGGATTGAGAACCTCTCCAACAGGTCGGCCTATGACTACACAGAGGAGCAGGTGGAAGCCATGTTTTCCGTCCTGGAGTCAAAGGTGGCGGAAGTGAAAACAAAGTTTACAGCTACAAAGGCGAAAGAAAACACGGTATTTTCTTTTGGCAGCAAAGCGGAATAAGGAGGGCTTGACGATGGGAACAGGGATTTTAAGCACAGGCGATAAGATTTTAAATGTGATGAAAGAGATGGATATGGGCATACCGGGACTTGCGGCGCTTTCCGGCGTCCGTGAGAATACGCTCCTGGACATCATGGCGGGAATCCGTGAGGCGGACATAAGCACGCTCTGCCAGGTTGCGGATGCGCTCGGTGTCTGTGTGCGTGAGCTGTGTCCGGATGAGGAACGGTATTCAATCCCGGTAGAAAAGAATACCCTTGCGAAGCTGATCGTGGTCAGCGAGATAAACGGCGTGGAGCTGGATACGCTGGTAGCTTCCATTCTGGAAAAGGGCATTGAGGAAAACGGGTTTTATGATTAAGGAGGGTGCGGATGGACAGAGGATACCTTGTTTCAAAGAAATACCATGAAATCTCCATACTGGCGGGGGAAACCGCAAGGCAGGTGTCTAAGAACGGGAAAGAGTGGATGAAATACCTGGACACTGCCGCAAGGCTGTACCGATACCCGTTCGAGGATCAGATGCTGATCTACGCACAGAGGCCGGGAGCCACAGCCTGCGCCACTATGGAAACATGGAATGAAAAAATGTTCTGCTGGGTGAACCGTGGGGCAAAGGGGATTGCCCTTTTTGACCGGGACAGTGAGCGCCCCAGGCTGAAATATGTTTTTGACGTGTCGGACGTGCATAAGGCAAGACGGATCGGGAAAGACCCGTACCTGTGGGAACTGCGGGAGGAACACAAGGGCGCTGTGCTGGCGCAGCTTGAAAAGACCTATGGCGAAACGGATAAAAATAATCCTTTTGAGGGCAGGCTCATGGAGATCGCCGGGAGGATTGCGGAAGATTATTACAGGGAGATTATGCAGGATATGTCCTACGCCAAGGAGGGCAGCTTCTTAGAGGAGCTTGACGAGCTGAACGTGGGGCTGCGGCTTCGGGAAACGCTCTCCACAAGCATCGCCTATACCCTGTTATCCCGGTGCGGCGCTGACATGGATTTCTGGAAGGATGAACTGAATTTTGACTATATCAGTGAGTTCAACACTTCAATGGCGTTATCTGTCATTGGTAACGCAACTACGGATATGTGTAAGCCAATCCTCATGGAGATCGGGAGGACGGTTGCCGCTTATGACCGCCAGATGGCACGGCAGAAAGCCGCAGATAAGGCGAGGGAGAGGACGGACGGGGCGCAGGCCGCCGCCGCAGAAAAAAATCCTGAAAAAGTGCTTGCAAATGAACCGGAATCACGCTATAATGCTTTAAAGCGTGAAAGCGAAAACGAACCACAAATTGATACATACACCAAACATATAGAAACGGAGGGCACCTTGCATGGAACTGACATACGAGAAGAACGGGGATTACCTGATACCCAACCTGATTCCGGACAGCGAGCCGGAGGAGCCGCTGACCAAGTACGGGCTGATGCGGAAGAATTACCTGAAGGAACACCGGAGGGGGATTTACAGCGGGCTTCTGATGGAGGGCAGGCTGAAAGCGCACTGTCTGGAGATACAGAGGCAGGCGGAGGAAAGGATGGACTTCCTGACAGAGCAGATGGCGAAAGCCGAGGGAGTGGACGAAGCGCTGAAAGCGTCCGATCAGATGAAATGGGTGGCGAAGATGAACGGCATCAGGCACTCGGCGGAGGAAACCGTACTGACGGAGCTGGTCTACAGCCTTTAAACAGCGAAGCACAACCGAATAAGGAAACAGAAAAGCCGGATAATGGAGAGGATTCATTGTCCGGCTCTTTTTTGGATAACCTGGACTTTGCGGAAAAGGCGATGGAGGTTCAGAAAGGGGTTTTATGCTCTGACGATTTCCTTATCCATAAAAGACCGGAGATAGCGGGATATTTCGCAATGGAGCAGGATGCGATGCTGCAGACGGAATATTTTAAGAACTGTTTCCATTTTAACACCTATTACGGGTATGAGGCGGCGGGTATTCCTGTCGGTTTCTATGCCAATGAGGAAGGGATTCACATCAACATGACCGGGAAGCCGGGAATAGAGAACGAAACGCTCCTAACATGGGAGGATGCTCGTTTCTTTGTCAATTCCTATATGGAGGATGATGTATACCTGCTTCCGGGGGAAAAGGCGGAACAGATTGATACGAATGGGATGTATCAGCAGCTTGATTTATTTTCCATGTTCTCGGAGCAGGTCGGCGGCATTGCCATGAAAGAGGCGGAGGATGGCATTCTCCCGGCAGAAAAGACAAGCCCCGGTCAGCCAAAGGCAGCACTGCCGCAGGAGCAGATTGACACAATCCTGCGAAGCGGGGGCGGCAGGGAGAACAGCCGCAAGCGTATTTATGCCAAGTACCAGCAGGGCAAGACACCGGAGGAAATGGCAGCATTTCTTAAAAGAGAATACGGCGCTACTGGGAAAGGCTTTGAGTTTGAGGGGAAACAGGTAGCCGTGTGGTTCGACAGCCAGGGAATGAGCGTTGCAAAAGGTACGTCTACGTTAGAACGTCCGGCGCTTACAATGGACTGGAAAGAGATTGAAGCACAGATACGCGCCCAGGTGGAAAACGGCTCTTATATGGGCGCAAACGAAGCCTACCTTGTGGACGAGGTGGAGCGTGGGCGCATTGCGAATCATCTGTATTTTTTCTTCCGTGACGGTATGGGGGAAATGCCGGAAGAACTGGAAATGAAAGCCGCCAATTTCCCGGATTCCCATGCAAGGCTGGTAGACCTGCTGTCCACACCGGAGGGAGTGGATATGGCGGCTTCCCATATGGATAAAGCGCTGTCACAGCTTGAAAGCGATGAGAAAAAGCTGCGTTTTCGTTCTGTCATATCGAAAGAAGAACTGCGGGCAGAGCTTGACAACCTGCTCTTGCAGAAGAAAACATTCCCGGTAGCTGACCATGTGGAGGTGAAGAAAGAGGACTTTATCACGCAGGACGAGATAGACCACAGGCTCGGCAGAGGAAGCGGCTTTGTACACGGCTCATTCCGCATCTATGATTATTTCATGGAGGGGCATGACGGCAAGGATGCGGCTGATTTTTTGAAACATGAATACGGCACGGGCGGAAGTTCCCATGCGCTGGCGGGGGCTGACCACAGTTGGGAGGATCACAATTTTAAGGGCATC
The DNA here is from genome assembly GCA_910573785.1 of Lachnospiraceae bacterium. Classification (GTDB taxonomy): domain Bacteria; phylum Bacillota; class Clostridia; order Lachnospirales; family Lachnospiraceae; genus Schaedlerella. The sequence continues at coordinate 61,822 of CAJSZT010000020.1, forward strand.
AGTCTGAAAAAGGGAGATTTATCAAACCCTTATGCGGACGTGCTGTTACCGTGGAAAGCGGTAGAGAAGCGTATCCGTAAACTTATCCGGGAAGATAAATATTTATCCCCGAAAGGCAAGGAAGCCTATGCGGAGTATAAAGAGGAACAGGCGCAGAAAGAGCTTGAAAAAGCGCTGGCAAAGATAGAGCGTGACACAAAGGTTTCCTGCAAGGATGCCATTGACAGGGCTATCGCAGAGAATTTTGACGGACGCCGTCTGCCAAAGGCAACGGCGGAGGGCGTTATCCGGGAATACGGCATAGAGAGAGTAAGCTATGTGCTTGCGAATACCGTCATGCACCGCAGGCAGGAGGAAAGGATTTCCCCGGAAAATAAGGAATGGGCAAAGTCCATTGAACCGTATGCCATGTATGAGAGCAGGGATATAGTCGCCGCTTCCCATCCTGCCGTGCTGAATGGCTTTATCAACCAGGCAAGGCGGCATATTGAGCGTGAGAAAGAACTTGCGGCTCAGAACGAAGCGGAGCAAGCACAGGCGCAGGAAGATTTGCCGGAGATTGCGGAAGGAGAATTAGACTGGCACATCATACATGAAGCGGATGATGATAACGGACAGCCTGCACAGTGGAGCGCAAAGCTGCCGAATGGGGAATTTCTCTGGATTGACAAGGAAGCGGAAGGGTATGCCCTGTATGACACCCACGATACGGACGCAAGTCCGGTTTCCGTTTCGGAAACACTGGACGGGGCAAAGGAAAGCGGGGAAGATTACGCTTTAAGATTCGCTGATGTGGAGGAAGTGGAGAAAATCACGGTTGCGCTGGAATCCTCTGAGGATTTTTCGGAGCCGGGGATAGGCTTTTATACCCACCAGTATGCGGACGGCAGGGAGGGAGTGCGCTACCGCCTTGTGACAACGGCAGAGGACGGGCTTCTGATACCTTATCCGGAGCATAACCGATTTTTTATCAACCGGGAGCTGGCGCAGGAGTACATAGACAATCACGCCGATCTGATTGATGTGATCCCCTATGATGATATGGTATTCCAGTCCATGCAGAAGCAGAGCCGGTATAAAAGAGAACAGGCGCAGAAAAAAACTTCTGGACATGATGTCAATCCTTCTGCAATGCAGAAGGATTTGAAGTCCGGCGAAACGATTTCCATTGACGGGCAGGAATGCGTAAAGGTGGATGAATGGAATGCCGGGGATAACATATATGTCGTTGGCAATTCCGTGGAGGACAGCGATTTCTTCTATGCGTCGGTAAATGGGAAGGACTTTTTTGAGTATGACCATAAGCCGTACCGGGATGAAGTGGAAGATGATTACATTGACCTGGAAGCCATGCGGGATATTGACCGCCATGAAGCGGAGGTATATTCCCGTTTTGAGGGCGGGGCAGAGCCGGGGTTTTATTATGCCATTTCCCTTACATCGGACGCTTCTGCTGACAGTTATTATATTTCCGTTATGGACGGAAGCACAGGGGAGGAAATACAGAGCTACCGTGACAGCCACGGGGATATGCCTACTTTTGGAACGGTTGATGAAGCGGTAGATTACTGTCACAGGAACGGCATTGATTTCGAGAATGCGGCAGAGGTGGATCAGTGGCATACCATTGAGATTGAACGTGCAAAGGCGGTTCCTGATGGACAGGTACAGAAAGATGGTACGGAAAAGCCGCTGACCGCAGATGATATACAGAATCTGGTCTTGACCAACAGGGAATATTTTGCGGGTTCCCGGACTACGGTATATGACTTTGAATGTGACATACGGGGAGAGCATGATACCCTGCAATATACCCTGGAATACCACGACGACGGAGAAGGTTTTACCATTCATACAGAAAAGGATGATATATGGGAACGGATGCCGGAGCCGGAATTAGAACGTCTGGAGGGGATTCTCAGCAGGGAAGCGGTTTACTTTAAATACCATGAAAAGATAGCAGGGGCAGAAAGCCTTGAGGCTCTGAAAGAGCTTGAGTATGAAATCATGGAAGATGAATCGCCTTATTTTTCTGCTGTTTCAGAGCGTGTCTGGAATGACTTTACCCGGAAAGAGGAGATGCTGTCCGGCAAAACGCAGGAAACTTCTGGACACGATGTCCAGAAGCGGGATTACCGGGTTGGGGATAGGGTATATCTGGACAATAAGCCCTATGAGATTACCCGAACCGATGATTGGAATGTGGAGATCATGGATCGCTCCCTGTTCAATCCACCTCGCCGTTTGGAGAGTAAGGAAAACTTTGAGAAGCTGCTGCGGCAGGATGAACGGAACTCGTACTTGTTTGCGTCAGAAGAAAAGGAGCCTGAGCAGACGGGATACACAACGGAAACCGTAAAGGTCTATCCGGGCGAAAAGAACAATCTGCCCTATGATGTGGTTATTGAAAAGCTGCACTTCGGGGAGCCGGAGAAAGCCGAACCGGACAAATTAAAGAGGGAAAAGCCTGAACCGGAAAAGCCGGATTATAAAGTTGGCGATACTGTCACCATTGAGGGAACGGAGTTTATCATTGAGAATATTTCCGACAGGGAAGTGCAGCTCCGTGACCCGAAACTGCTTTACCCGATCTTCCGGGCAGAGAGTAAGGAAAATTTTGAACGGCTGTTAGCGGAGGAAACAGGAAATGCCCTGCCGGAGCCGGAGACTAGGATTCCCACAAAACAGGCAGAACCTGAGACCAACAAGTCCGGAGCCGTTAATTTCCATATCACAGAAGATTCTCCCGGAATGGATGGGGCAAAGGTGGGAGCAGGATTCTCACCGAAGGAAAAATTCAGGAAAAACATAGAAGCAATCCGCACCCTCGAAAAGATTGAGGGAGAAAACCGCATAGCCACACCGGAGGAACAGAAGATTTTAGCGCAGTATGTGGGGTGGGGCGGCCTTGCGGATGACTTTGACGAAAGCAAAAGCGCATGGGCGGGGGAATACCGGGAATTAAAGAGCCTTTTGTCGGATGCGGAATACGCTTCCGCAAGGGAGAGTACCTTAAATGCCCATTACACAAGCCCCGTGATTATCCGCAGTATCTATGAAGCCCTGGAACATATGGGGTTTGAAAAGGGAAATGTATTGGAGCCTGCAATGGGCATCGGCAATTTCTTCGGTATGCTGCCGGAGAATATGCAGGAGAGCAGGCTGTACGGTGTGGAACTGGACGGGATCACCGGGCGGATTGCGAAACAGCTTTACCCGAAAGCCAACATTAAAATCTCCGGCTTTGAAAAGACGGACTACCCGAATGATTTCTTTGACGTGGCGGTGGGAAATGTGCCTTTCGGACAATATAAAGTGTCTGACAGGCAGTATGATAAAAATAATTTCCTCATTCACGATTACTTTTTCGCAAAGACTTTGGATAAAGTGCGTCCGGGCGGCGTGGTCGCTTTCGTGACGAGCAAGGGGACAATGGATAAGAAAAGCCCGGAAGTGCGGAAATACCTTGCGCAGAGGGCGGAGCTTTTGGGGGCGGTCAGACTGCCGAACACTGCTTTTAAGGAGAACGCAGGAACGGAAGTCACTTCCGATATTTTATTCTTAAAGAAGCGTGATCGGGTTATAGATCTGGAGCCGGATTGGGTACACCTTTCAGAAGATGAAAACGGCATCGCCATGAACAGCTATTTTGCCGAACACCCGGAGATGATCGTGGGGAAAATGGAGATGGTTTCCGGCCCGTATGGGATGGAAAGCACCTGCCAGCCCGACACATCAAGGCCATTTGCGGAGCAGCTTGCGGAAGCCATAAGCCGCATTGACGGGGAGATTGAGGAAGCAGAGCTTGACGGGCTGGACGATGAACTGTCAGACCAGACAATCCCGGCAGACCCGGAGGTAAAGAATTACAGTTATACGCTTGTGGAGGATAAGGTCTATTACCGGGAAAACTCCGTTATGAAGCCTGTGGACATGAAAGATTCCATGCTGGAGCGTATTAAGGGCATGGTGGGTATCCGGGATTGTACGCAGGAACTGATTAACGTGCAGCTTCAGGAATACCCGGATACCGTCATTAAGGAGAAGCAGGCGGAGTTAAACCGGCTGTACGATGATTTCTCCAAAAAGTACGGGCTTATCAATTCCCAGACCAACAAGAGGGCGTTTAACCAGGACAGCAGCTATTGTCTGCTATGCTCCCTTGAAAAGACGGACGAGGAAGGCAAATTTGTGGGCAAGGCGGATATGTTCACGAAGCGTACCATTAAGAAAGCGGAGGTTGTCACAAGCGTTGACACGGCAACCGAAGCCCTTGCGGTGTCGCTGTCAGAGAAGGCGAAGGTTGACCTTGACTATATGGCGGAGCTGTCCGGGAAAAGCGTTGACAGGATAAAAGAGGAACTGACGGGAATTATCTTCCAGAATCCCGTGACGGACAAATGGGAAACGGCGGACGAGTATTTAAGCGGCAACGTCCGTGACAAGCTGGAAACGGCGAAAACCTATGCGGAGAACCACCCGGAATATGCCGTAAATGTGCAGGCGCTCACGCAGGTGCAGCCCAAAGAGCTTGACGCAAGTGAGATTGAGGTGCGTATCGGCGCAACATGGGTGAAGCCGGAGTACCTGGAGGATTTCATGCGTGACACCTTTGAAACGCCGCAGCATTTACTTGACAGGAACGTCATGGGCATACAGTTTTCCGGCGTGACCGGGCAGTGGAACGTCAAGGGCAAAAATGCGGATTATGGAAATTCCCTCGTGAACATGACTTATGGAACAAGCCGCAGGAACGCCTACCAGATTTTGGAGGATTCCCTGAATTTAAAAGACAGCCGGGTATATGACACAATCACGGAGGATGGGAAAGAAAAGCGGGTTTTGAACAAAAAGGAAACCACCCTTGCGGCGCAGAAGCAGGACACCATACGGGAAGCCTTTAAGGACTGGGTATTCCGTGACCCGGACAGGCGGCAGGACTTGGTGGCGAAATACAATAAGCTGTTCAATTCCACAAGGCCGAGGGAGTATGACGGCGAGCATCTGAAATTCCCCGGCATGACACCGGATATTGAGCTAAAGCCCCACCAGAAAAGCGCAGTCGCACACGTTTTATATGGGGATAATACCTTACTGGCGCATTGTGTCGGGGCGGGCAAGACCTTTGAGATGACAGCGGCGGCGATGGAGAGCAAGCGGTTAGGTTTATGCCAAAAGAGCCTGTTTGTGGTTCCGAACCATTTGACGGAGCAGTGGGCGAGTGATTTTCTCCGTTTATATCCCGGCGCAAATATCCTTGCGGCAACGAAGAAAGATTTTGAGCCTGCCAACCGGAAGAAATTCTGTTCCCGGATAGCGACAGGCGATTATGATGCGGTGATCATCGGGCATTCGCAGTTTGAGAAGATACCGCTGTCAATGGAGCGTCAGGAAGCCATGATAGAGAGGCAGATCAGCGAGATCGAGCTTGCCATAGAGCAGGCGAAAGCCGACAATGGGGAGCGCTATACCATTAAGCAGATGGAGAAAACAAGGAAATCTCTTGAAGCAAGGCTTGAGAAGCTGAACGATACATCAAGGAAAGACAATGTAGTGACCTTTGAGCAGCTTGGCGTTGACAGGCTCTTTGTAGACGAGAGCCATTTTTACAAAAATCTTTTCCTGTACACAAAGATGCGGAACGTGGCGGGCATCGCACAGACGGAGGCGCAGAAGTCCTCGGATATGTTCGTAAAGTGCCAGTACCTGGATGAACTGACGGGCGGCAAGGGCGTGACTTTCGCAACCGGAACGCCGATCAGCAACAGCATGACGGAATTATATACGAATATGCGCTATCTCCAGTATGGCACGTTGCAGAAGTTAGGGCTTGGGCATTTTGACAGTTGGGCTTCTTCTTTTGGCGAAACGCAAACGGCGATAGAATTAAGCCCTGAAGGAACAGGGTATAGGGCAAAGACAAGGTTTGCGAAGTTTTTCAACTTGCCGGAACTGATAGCATTATTCAAAGAAAGTGCGGATATTCAAACGCCGGATATGCTAAAGCTGCCTGTGCCGGAGGCAGAGTATGAGAACGTGGTATTAAAGCCCAGCGAGTACCAGCAGGATATGGTTTCCTCACTGGCTGACAGGGCGGAAGCGGTGCGTAACAGGCTTGTGGAGCCGTATCAGGATAATATGCTGAAAATCACAAACGATGGAAGGAAGCTGGCCCTGGATCAGCGCCTTATCAATGATATGCTGCCGGACAGTGAAACTTCCAAATCGGCAACCTGTGTGGGAAAGTCGTTTGAAATATGGGAGCAGACAAAGGAGAAGAAGTCTGCACAGATAATTTTTTGTGATCTCTCGACACCGAAAGGGGATGGCACATTTAATGTTTATGAGGACATAAAAAACAAGCTGGTGGAGAAAGGAGTGCCGCCGGAGGAAATCGCATTTATCCATGAAGCAAATACGGAATTAAGGAAAGCGGAGCTGTTTGGCAAGGTAAGAAGCGGGCAGGTTCGTTTTTTATTGGGTTCCACGCAGAAAATGGGCGCAGGAACCAACGTGCGGGACAGATTGATTGCTTTACATCACCTTGATGTGCCGTGGCGCCCGTCCGACATTGAACAGCAGGAGGGGCGGATTTTAAGGCAGGGCAACCTCAATCCAAAGGTCAAGATTTTCCGGTATGTGACAGAAGGCACATTCGACAGCTATTCATGGCAGCTGATCGAAAATAAGCAGAAGTTCATCGGGCAGATCATGACGAGCAAATCCCCTGTGCGCAGCTGTGAGGACGTGGATGAGGCGGCACTCACTTATGCGGAGGTGAAAGCCTTAGCTACCGGGAACCCGTACATTAAAGAAAAGATGGATCTCGACATTCAGGTGTCAAAGCTGAAGCTGATGAAGGCGAACCATACAAGCCAGAAATATAAACTTGAGGATAATATCGCAAAGCACTATCCGCAGCAGATCGCCATCCTGAAGGAGAGGATAGAGGGCATGGAGGCAGATATTCAGACCGCAAAAGCAAACCTCCCGGCAGATAAAGAGCAGTTTTTGATGAAAGTCGGGGATAAGGTTTATACGGACAAAAAAGAAGCCGGGGCTGCCCTTGTGGAGATGTGCAAGGAGATGAAAACCGTCAATGTGCCTGCCACGGTCGGGGAGTATGCTGGATTTAAGATGGCGGTGTCCTTTGATTCATTCAATCACAAATTTGTGATGAATTTAAAAGGGCAGCTTTCCCATAACTTAGAAGTCGGTTCTGACCCTCTCGGCAACATCGCCCGTATCAACCACGCCCTGGAATCCATGCCGAAGCAGCTTTCTGAAGCGCAGACGAAACTGGAAACTGTGCAGCGGCAGCTTGAAACCGCAAAAGTGGAGGTCACAAAGCCATTCGTACAGGAAGCGGAGCTTGCGGAGAAGCTGGAACGGTTATCCGCCTTAAATGCCCTGCTTAATATGGACGAAAAGGGCGATGACGCACTCGGCATGGACGATGCTCCGGAGGAAGAAAACGGAGGGCAGGAAACTTCTGGACATGATGTCCAGAAGTCAGCACAGGAAGAAAAGACTTCCGAAAGACCGGAAACAGGCGAAAGAGCCGCCAATGCACCGATACCGTACCCGGTAGAAAACGCAAGGCATGATTACACAATGGGCAGTGGAGGACTGAGAGCTGCGGCGGCAATGGCTGACAAGCCTGCGCAGAGGGCATCGTTAAAAGAAAAGTTGGCAGCATACAAAGCGCAAGTGTCTGGGGCAGACCGGGCAGATACTGATAAAGCGAAGAGGAAGGAGGAAACGCTGTAACAATCATAAAACTAATCAAATTTCAATTATTGTCCAATTATTGTCCGGGATGGCAATTATAAAGTTCCGATTGATTTAGCCGGGATTTCGGGGTATAATGGCATTGAGGTCATATACCTTTTGGGAATGGCTTTTGCATTTCCACCATACAAAAAGGAGGTTTATGGCTGATGGATACGGAAATAAAGAATGCGGTCAGCATGGCAGACCAGGACGCACAGTATGATGATAAGGCAAAACGCCTGTTGGGAAATAAGATCATTCTGGCGCATATCCTGGTAAAGACGGTTGATGAGTTCCGGGGAATGAACCCGAAAGATGTGGTGTCTTATATTGAGGGAGAGCCATTTATCAGCGTGGTTCCGGTAGAGCCGGGGCTGACCAATATTGAAAAAATACCGTCTAACGACAGCAAACTATCTAAGGATAGTTCGGAAAACGGGCAGCGCATTGTCGGGATGAATACGGAAAATGCGGAGATAAACGAGGGGCTTGTAAGGTTTGACATTATCTTTTATGTGCGCATGAAAGACGGCATTTCACAGGTTATCGTAAACGTGGAAGCACAGAAAGATGAACCGTCAGGCTACCATATCTTAAACAGGGCAGTTTTCTATGTGAGCCGCCTTGTTTCCTCGCAGAAGGAACGGGATTTTGTCAAGACAAACTATAACGACATCAGGCGTGTATTTTCGATTTGGGTGTGTATGGGCATGGACGAAAGCAGTATGGCTTATGTGCATCTTGCGAAAGACGATCTGCTCGGTTCCTATCCGTGGAAAGGCGGGCTTGACCTGCTGAATATTGTCCTGATAGGTATATCAAATGAACTTCCGGAGCATGATGAAAAGTATGAGCTGCACCGTTTGCTGAGTACGTTGCTTTCGGCGGAATTGACCGTTGATGAGAAATTAGGGATTATTAAAACTGAGTACAGTATTCCGGTAGATGAAAAATTGAGAAAGGATATGAGCGCTATGTGTAATCTTTCACAGGGGATCAGAGAAAATGCAACAGATAATGCTATAACTGGCGTGATTATGAATATGCACAGAGATGGTTATTCATCAGAACAAATAGCAAGGATTGTTGAAAAGACCATAGAGGAAGTGGAGGCTGTCATTAGAAAAAGAGAGCCAGTATTAGCATAATTACAGCAACTTAATAACACAAGCAGTAAAGCAGTGAATTTGTTTTTGCGTTATATAAAACAATTCGCTGCTTTTTTGTTTTCGGGAAGAAAGACAGTCATAACAGATTGTCTTTTTTTCATGCAAAGAAAGGAAATCAAATATGGCAGATGCAAAAACAGAAAAGCAGAAAGTAAAAGAGATCACTGACAAACTGGAGGAAGGCTTAAAAGAGCTTTTCGAGAGCGAGAAATACAAAAGCTATCTCTCCACTATGTCAAAATTCCATAATTACAGTTTCAACAACACTCTGCTGATAGCCTTACAGCGCCCTGACGCAACCTTAGTGGCAGGCTACCAGGCATGGCAGAAGAATTTCAACCGCCATGTAAACAAGGGGGAGAGGGGAATCCGTATCCTTGCCCCTGCCCCTTATAAGATCAAAGAGGAACGGGATAAGTTAGACCCTGTGACCGGGGAGGTCATGCTGGATAAGGACGGTATGCCGCAGACGGAGGAAGTCGAGGTTAAAATCCCCGCTTTCCGTGCTGTGTCAGTCTTTGATGTAAAGCAGACATCGGGGGAGCCAATCCCGGAGCTGGAGGCAAAAGAGCTTCTGTCCACAGTGGAGGGGTATGAGGACTTTATCAAGGCGATCACCTATGTTGCCCCGGTTCCGGTTAGCTTTGAGGATATTCCCGGCGATTCCAAAGGGTTCTTCAGCCCGGCAGAAAAGCGGATTGCTGTGCAGGAGGGCATGAGCGAGAGCCAGACCTTAAAGACGATGGTGCATGAAACCGCCCATTCCATGCTGCATGATAAAGATGTAAACAAGGATATCCTTGCGCCCGCAAAAGACAGGAACACCAAAGAGGTGGAAGCCGAGAGCATTGCCTACACCGTGTGCCAGCATTTCGGCATAGATACTTCGGATTATTCCTTTGGGTATATTGCCGGGTGGTCAACAGGGCGTGACATGAGGGAACTGAAATCTTCCCTTGACACGATCCGCAGGACGGCATCAGAACTGATCACGGGGATTGAGGGGCAGCTCCGGGAATTGCAGCGTGACCGGGAACTGATGCAGGATATGTCCATAAATGGACAGGAGAAAGAGAGCCTTTTGCTGATACAGAACAGCGATCTGTCCGAGTACAGCCTTGTAAATGTCCGGGGAATGGATGCAGCGGAGGTTGTGGAGGCCCTGTCTGCCATGAATGACAATGACAGGCTGAATATTGTCGCATACCTGGAGAGCAGGGGCGCATGGACTACGGAGATTGCCAATCAGGATACAAAAGAGTTCGGGGAATACCATTTGGATGTCCGGTATAATACTGACACAAACGAAGTCATTGACATAAAGGCGGAAATGGAGCTGAACGAGAGGGCAAAGGAGCCTATTGGTGCGGATGATGTGATTTTGAAAATATCACATTCGCACGGTTTTGAGGTGGAGCGCATTACCAATAAGACACCGGAGGGAGTGCAGGAGATCATGGCTGCGCTTACAAAGCTGGAAGATAAGAACACACAAAATATCCGTGACTGCCTGAAAAGCTGTGGGGCTGACTATATCCCTATCATTGTGGATGGCGGCAGAAATTCCGGTATGCCGCAGTTTAATGACTTTGAGATTGACCTGGTTAAAAAAGAGATAACCATGATGCGCCACCTTTCCCCGGCAAAGCAGGCGGAGGGCATCATCAACCGGTTAGAGTTTGCCAAGACCGCTTTTTCCGATGATGAGCGCAACCTTATCGTGAATTATGCCTTTAAGCTGAATGACATGGAAAAGACAAGGGAGCTTGCGGAGCATATCTATTATGAGGAAGCGAAAGGCAGCCAGGGAGCCGCCCTTGCGGTCATTGACGCACAGGCAGAGATTGACGCACTTCCTGACCCGATGATTGGTTTATGGGAGATGAAGGAATACGGCTATTTGACGGAGGGAATGCTGCCGCTTACAAAGGAAACAGCATTAGAATTGTTTGACCGTGACCTGCCCGTGTACCAGCTCCACAAGGACGGTTCGGAAACCTTGATACAGGGCAGGGAGCAGGTTACAGAGTATGAGGGGATCTTTGGTATTGAAAAAGCGGATTGGGAGAATGAAAAGAGCCTGCGGGCGTTGCAGGAGGAACTTGCGGAAGGCAGGGCAAATAAAGAAGCGCAGCTTTTATATGGGGATTCTGATAAGTACGGCATTTATCAGTTAAAAGATATTCCCGAAATGCGGCAATTCCAGTTTGCCGGTACGGAATCTTTAAAACGCAGGGGAATTATAAAAGACAATCTCGATGCCATTAAGCCGGAGAATTACAACCTGGTTTATGTTGGCGAACTTTCCGAGCTGCAAGGGCGGACGCAGAGCGCAACACTGGAAGCGGTCTATGAGAAATTCAATATAAACCACCCAGCAGATTATAAGGGGCATTCCCTTTCTGTCAGCGATATTGTAGTGCTGCATGAGGACGGGAAGAACAGCGCACATTTTGTAGATTCATTCGGCTTTACCGGGATTCCTGATTTCATGCGGGAACTGGAAGGCGTGGAAGAACGGGAAAAGGGAGAAACAGAGCCGGAAGCGCCACAGGAGGAAGCACAGGACACTTCTGGACATGATGTCAATCATTCTGCAAGGCAGAATGATTTGAAGTCAGAAGCTGAAAAGGCAGAACAGAAAAGCTATCCGGATTTCTACGGGCATACCCTGGTATATGCGATGGAACATGGGGAAGTAGACAAGTATATGGATTCCCGGAAACTTGACAGGGAGTGCAAAGAAGCGGTTGAGGGAACAATCCGGCAGAATTTTGATGGTATGCACATAAAGCATGATATTGTGAAGCCTCTGGCGGAGCAGTACGGTTCAGACCGTATCGCTTTTGTCCTTGCCAACACGATTCAGCAGGAATCATGGGATGGACGCTTTTCAAGGGATAACAAAGCATGGGCGGCGGAGTTTTATATTCCGGAAAATCTTGTGCATGGGATAGATGTAAACCGTGAATTGATCGTAAGCAGCCACCCGGCAGTATTGGACGGTTTTATTGATATGTTCCGCAGGGAAGTCCTGGAGAAGGAAAAAGAAATGTCTGCCGCACAGGAGGAAGCGCAGGACACTTCTGGACATGATGTCAATCATTCTGCAAGGCAGAATGATTTGAAGTCAGAGCAGGGGCAGGCAGAAGTGGAACAGCCGAAGCCAGAGCCAACGCAAACAGAACAGCCAAACCCGGAGAAGGAAGAACATCAGGAAACAGAACGGCCAGAGCCGGAGCAGGAAGAAACGCCGGAAACAAAGCAGGCAGAGCTGCAATCCGAACAGGATAAGCCAGAAAAAGCGGATAAGACACAGCTATTTGAGGATATGGAGGATGAGGACGAGATCATTGACCTTGGAGATGAAAAAGACCAGGTGCTTGCACAGATGAAGAAATCCTTAAAAGGGGAACAGGAAACAGAGCTTGCTTTCCAAGTAGCAGACCGCTTCATCAGTATTCAGGAGGTTGACGGGGGCTATGATTATTCCATTATGGGCGCTGACTATAAGGAGATAGACGGGGGCGTATATGACAATCCCAATGTCAGTATCAGAGAAGCGCTTGACGATATTCTGACGGATTTGAAAGAAAATCCTTTTGACAACGGCACAAGGGGAAATATCCGTGATAATGATGAGCTGATACCGATTGATTATGATGGATTGATGGAAAAGGTGGAAGCGGCAAACGCAATCGAACCGCAGGCACAGGGAACCGTGGTGGAAAATTTCAAGGCAAAGACCAATGAGCTGTTCCATGAGATCAGTGAAATGAACCCGGCAGAGATTGAGGAAACCGTAAAATGCCATGTGCAGGCGAAGTTAGACGAATCCGGCATTGATGCGGAGATTGTGGACGTGGCAGTAGTGGGGAGCCGCTGCCGGGGATTGGAGCAGGACGGCTCTGACCTTGACGTGGCAGTGGAGCTTTCCACAAGTGAGCGTGAAGATGTCCTGTTTGATACATTTAACGGGGATGCGCTCCATATCGGCGGCGTGAAAGTGGATATAAACCCGATCACCGCACAACGGACGGGAAGGCTTGAAACTTATCTCCCGCAGGTGGAGGACTATCTGGAGGGAGTGCGTGAGGCCAGAGAAAAAGAGCCGGTGTCCTTATCCCAGGAGCAGGCGGAAACAGAAGTGACGCTGACGGTTGCGGAATGTGGGGAGTTCCATAACCTGGGCGAGTTTTATGAGAATATCCCTACCGTGGAGGAAGCAGTGGCTATCTGGAAACAGATACCGCCGGAGCGCATGAACGGAATCCCCGCAATCGGCATCCATATCCATACGCCGGGAACGGAGGCATTTGAAGATGTGGGGATGGATATTTTGTCCGGGAACAGGATTGACCTTGACATTTTAGAGTACATTCCTGACATAAAGGGGAATCCGCAGGCGATGGAAATGATTACGGAGCTTGTGGCCAAGCTGCCGGAAATGGAGATAGACGGCAATATGAGTGAGGAAATGGAGGCAAAGGTGTGGGAGAAGCGTATGCCTGACCTGACGCCTGCAGAACAGCTTGCGGTGGAGATTGACCGTTTTATCTACGGTTATGACACAGCCCTTTACCGTGACAATAACCAGAGCATGACGGAGAACGTATCAGAGATTGCGGAAGCCTTGAAGCAGAGAGATACCCGTGACATGGCATTGTGGTTTGCCGACATAGCTGCGGACGGAACAGAGCCGGAGGAGCGAAAACGGGCTATGGAGTTTCTTGGAAAGCTGGCGGAGTACAAGCCCCTTGCCAAGATCGAGGAAATGGAAGAACAGAATTACAACATGGTGGATAATGTGCTGAATAACGGCGCAGGGGAGAAAGCGCAGAAAGAGGAAAACAAAAAGGAACAGGACAGGCCAGCAGCAAAACCGTCCTTAAAAGCCCGCCTTGCGGAGAAAAAGGCGCAGGTGGCAGGACAGGGCAGGGAGCAGGAAGAAAACATAAAAAATAAGCAGAGGGAGATGTAAGTATATGGATACAAGATTTACCGTGGAAGAAAGTAATTTAATCTGCATTTTTGCAGGGGAGAGCAGGAGTGAGGTCATAAAGGATATTGAGAGGGCTTTGCCGTATCTGGAGGATACGGATATGCTGGAGCTGTCCGGCAGGGTGATCGGAAAGCTACAGAACATGACCGATGAAGAATTTGAATATCTTGAATTGACAGAAGCAGAGTAAAATATAACAGAGACAGGCTTCTTTCCCATTTAAAATGTGGGAAGGAAAGCCTGCTTTTGTTTGAGTGAAAAAATTTTCTCAACGCAGAAACGAGTATGTAATAAAATCGGCTTTATTGCCTTACGGAGTTGTACCAATCCACCAGAAAGCGGATATAGTCCTCGCCGGGTTCTTTGACAACATGGTCAAACTTTACATTGCGGATATTTGTAAGGTTTGGGGTTTTTCCGAGAATCTGGTTAGTTTCGTCCTGGCGGAATAGTAAGAGCAGGCTTGCAGCGGAACCTTTTTCTGTATAGGCTGCGACTTCCACAGCATCATTGCATCCTGTCTCCCGCCGCTCCCTGCTAAGCTCTGACGTAAAATGCTTCTGTGCTTGAAGATATAAATTTCTTGCGGATGTCTCTGCCACCTTGTTTTCGATAAAGGAGTTTCTCCCATAAAGAAGATCATTCAAATGCATGGAAGTAAAATCTTCCGGAGCAGATTTGAAATAGAATAGGAGCATCAGAGCTGTGTGATATTCGTCATCGGTAAGGGTGTAATCGGCGAGATTTTTCACATGCCCAAGGAATGTTTTTTTAGCTGATTCCTTTGTGTCAGCCTGCCTGCTCTGCGCTATTTCTGTTTTGGTGGAAGGGCGGACAGCAGGAATTTTGAATTTTTTGCTGATACTGTTCTGTGCAATGATTGAGGATGCACTACAGGACGGGCAGGAAGAAGGCATATCATCGGACTTGAATATGTAATGGCATGCGTCACAGGTGAAATAATTCATGGCATAATCTCCTTATATCATCTGGACAGATAAATCTGCGCTGCCAGACGTTTTTTATCATTGACAGTCATATATGTACTTTCCTTTGCTGTTCATTGTAACGGCGGAATGGTGCAGTGTCAATGAATATGGAAAAAATTCAGAGAATTTCGTTTACAAAGTAGCGCAAGCCGGAAACGGAGGGGAAACGCCTGTTTTTTGTGCCGCTTTCAGTTCTGCTAATTTAGCGTATCTGTGTTTTGCCTGTTTGTGTTATAATGGGATACATTGATAAATAGCAAAAAGGATGGAATTTTAATGGGAAGGAATTATCTGTTATGAAAAAAGGAAAAGGCAAAGCGGCTAAGAAAGCCATGAAATTTGCAGACCGGAAAGCAAAAGCGGAAAAGTGGGTGACAGAATATGATGGTACAGCTTACGGCGGGGATATTATAAAAGCATATCTAATTATCGCTTTTCCCGTAGAGATCGCCTATCTCTTTGAATGACAGTTCTCCGAATACACGTCACATGAAAACTTCCTTAAATCGAAAGCTATCTGCTAATTGTCCAATAATCCTTATAAGCGTAACCGTCTATTGTCCCAACCAACAGCTTTGTTGATTTCTCAAATCCCATTCTTTTCATTGCTTCAATTCTTTCAACTGCATAAACAGGAACTTTTGTAATGTAATTGTGAAGCTGACTGAATACTAAATTTTTTCTCGTTGTGAGGTTTCTGTGACATTTGCCTGATGGCAGTATCGAAATTGCAGTAATTACTCATGCAAAATGCTTCTTCGTTTTATACACTATACCTATATGGTGGAGCACCAAATGAAAGGAGCAAAAAAATGTCTGCAATTCAAAATGCGATTGAAGTGAGGAACTTAACAAAGGTTTTTAGTGGCAGGGTTTTGTTTGAGAATTTTAGCCTGAATGTAAAAGCAAATATTATTCGTGCGATTATTGGCCCGAACGGTTCTGGAAAGACCACACTGCTGCGCTTGATTACAGGGGTATACCAGCCAAATGCAGGGACAATCAACATTGCAGGGAAATATGCAATGCAGCTTGAAAATGACTATCTGTATGACGAAAAGACTGGCCTTGAAAATTTGAAAATTTTTGGAAAATACTTTGGATTTGAAATAAATGATCGTTCAGACGGCTATTGTACGCAATTAGGATTGACCGAGCATTTAGGAAAGCGTGTTAGCACTTATTCTAAAGGAATGAAAAGAAAACTTTCCCTTTTGATTGTGATTATGATGGGACGGGATATTCTGCTCATGGATGAACCAACATCGGGTGTAGACCCCATATCCAGAGTAGAAATCCGTAGTTTGATAGAGGCTCTAAAAGCTGACAGAAAAACGGTTATTATCACTTCACATGACCTTAGCGAGATTGAAAAGTGTGCTGATGATGTATCTATGATTAAAAATGGCAGATTGCTGTTTGATAAGGGTATTCAAGAAATGCAAGGACAATCATTGGAAGAAATCTTTATTAAGGAGGGCAATCGGCATGAGTAACATGGGAAAAGGCGCAGGCTACAATCTTACCAGAAGTAAAAGCCTCCTAATTGATACTGCGATTGTTGCCATTCTGGCGATTTTTATGAGCTTTGCAATGCAGATGGACGCCTTGCAGTCTAAGGGAGAAGATTATTTAGTCCTAATGCTCTATGCGGTTATTTTTGGTCTTACCTCCCTGCAATCCGGTGCTATGATTGTAGATTTGACAGCAAAGGATAAGTTAAGCCGGAGAATTGAATTTTTTGCAGCTTCTGGAATTACGGTAAAAGAGATTATAAAACGGTATTCGATACAGATTTTCCGCTTTTCTGGTATTATCCCGTTCTTTGTTTTTATGAGTTGCTATTACTTTACCGACTGGACAATGAGCTTTGGGCGGATCGTATGTGTTTATCTTAGTATTCTTGTACTTAGTTTTTGTGAGATTGTCGCTTTGAATATCATTGTACTGGATGTGAAACGAGTAAAACTGTTCAAAAATGTTCTGTTCTTTGGTAATTTTGCACTGGTTTATTTGATTGCGATGTCGGCAGAACGGATTACAGAGTTTGTGAATCAACATCATATAGGAATTGACTATTTGATTATTGTGGTTGATGTTGCACTTTGCATGATGTTTGTACTATTAAGTTTCTTTAAGGCTCGGCACATGAGCAACGAAACAGTTATCAGGAGGGATGGCGAATGGGTTTGATAACCTTAAACCTTAAAAGAGTATTGAACTGGAATTTTATATTTATGAGTGCGGTAGCAGCTATCTTTGGCATGATCTCTCTGATGAACTTTGGGGATATTTCAGAGAACATTGTATTTGGCGTTGATATAAAGTATTTTATGCTGGATGGCTATCTGTGCTTATTTATCTTTTTTGCCGGAGAAATAAGCAAGGATATGTTGCAGCAAGAAAAAATCACAAAGAGAACAGAATGGAAACTTGCCAATGGTATTAAAATCTCAAGTATTGTTAAGGAGAATCTGCTATCACTATGGATCGGAACGCTGATCCTTTTGTTTCCTCTACTTTTGATGATTTCCATTCGCCTGCCAAACTTTATCTTGTTATTAGGCACCTATTTTCTGATCCTTAGCATATTGTATTCGGCATTTATAAATGTTTTGATTCTCTGGATTAGAAATATGAACTGGTTTAAGAGTATTCCTGTCTTTGCAACACTGCTTCATATTTTGCTGGTTGTCTTAAAATGTGGGATATTTATGAAAACGAATAATGTGTGGGTGTTGCTACTATTTTCTCCAGTGAGTATAATAGTTTTGACTGCGTGTGGTTTATGTCTGATGACTAAAGAACGGATCGTATCATCATATTACTAACATAATGAATTTTAGCTGAAAGGAGGGGTGTCCTATGCAGGATAAACGCTTCTATCCGTATCTGTTCCTTCATGCGGGTATTGTGACTTTATGGGTTATATTGGATAGAATACATAAAGGAATTGCGAATGACGGAACCATCAACTTATTGTCGATTGCCGTATTGCTTTGTTATTTCAATCTGTTCTATCTTCATGTAATGACATCACGGCGAGAGGCAACAATATCCGAATGTGGCTGGAACCTGCTTTCTGTTTCCTTTATTGCGGCGCTGATGTATGATGGATTTTCTACCTTATAAACCTCCTGTCGCTTCGCTCACCAGATGTTGATGAAACAAAAAGGATATTGTCTGATTTGGAACTGCGAATAAGAAATATGATGAATTTCTATTCGTCTAATATCTTTTCGGGGTATGCTTCATGGGAACATATTGAATATATGCTTAACGCGATTAAGAAGCTGTACCCAAAGAAGAATATACTTGTAGATTTCACCATTGACAGCGCAGCAAGAGCTGCTTTGAAAAAAGATAACAGTTTGAAACAGGTTATGCAGATAATCAAGGAGCTTGTCAACAATGTTTATAAGCACGCTGCCGCTACTTTTATTCATTTGGAAATCACACTAAATGAGGAAAGTGAACTCGTAATTATCTGTCAAAATGATGGAGCGAAGTCAAATGACATTGAAAATATCCTTACTTCCAAAGGCGGCATGTTGTTCTTGACGGTGTTGATAAATGGGAATGGTGGCAACATTCAGTATTTGGAAAAAGGTGGTATATTAACTGCGACAGCAGTTTTAGGGAGAAAAAATGAAGATATTACTATTTGATGACCACAGGATATTTGGAGAGAGTTTAAGCAAACTTTTGGAAGATCGGGATGAAATCTCTATCTGTCGCTATGTAAGTAATGAAACAGAGTTTTGGAATATTCTTTCCGCAGACGAATGGGACATTGTATTATTGGATGTTAACCTAAGAGATCAGTCAAAAAATTCTGGCATTGACCTGATAGAAAAAATATATAACAAAAAACCAAAAGCAAAAGTGGCTATGCTATCCTCTTATGATATGCCGGTTTATAGACAGGAGGCGCTTAAAAGAGGTGCTGTAAGTTATATTGACAAGTCGGCTTCTGCTGATGAGCTGGTAAAAAAACTTACAGCTATTAGTAAAGATCACAAATCCTCTACGTCCCCCTTATTAGATCCCCTGACAGATCGTGAAGCGGAAATTATTAAGGCGATTGGAACCGGGAAAACAAAGCATGAAATAGCGCAGGAACTGTATATCAGTGAACGGACACTTTACAACCATATCCAGAGCATCTACGATAAGCTGGGGGCTAAAAATGCTATCGAAGCCTATAACAAGGCTATTGCACTTGGATATATCACACCCTTAATATGAGTTTAGGCAATAAGAGGGACAGATATATCAGAACACAAGTGACAAGTATGCACATTATGTAAAATGTTTTCCATATAAGCTCGTTTCATGTCCACCGCAGAATCATTCATAACTATTACATACAAAAAATTCAGTTCAACCATAAGTGTTTTCTTTACTGGCCTGGCTTCGATACTGTTAATAGAGATTTTTCAATTCCTTACTAAACTTGGTACTTTTGATGTTGATGACATTATTCTTAATATGATAGGAATTGTTTGCGGGTATTTGATGTTTTTGGTCATTAAACGTATTTTTGTAAGAGAGAAAGGGCTATGAACGATACCGCATTGTAAAAACTGTTATGTATTTTAGGGAAATCGGGGAACAGGCAGAAAATCTATAGTGAACAGATGATAAAAGGGAACCGAGTAGGGATAGATTTTAGTGGTAACACTAAATGGTAGGTGTTAGGTTTCATTGACAGATATTATAGAGTAAGGAATTTGAAAATAAGGCGTCTATTGGAAGATACCAATAGATGCCTTTGCATTTTTATGACAGAAAGAATAGCTGTCTTTCAGATTAGAAGGATTGCTTTACCGTAGTGAGAGGTTTTCCTATTTCCGCAGTAATTCAAGCAGGTAACGAACCATTCAAGGGATATTTCCTTTTGCCGCCGCCCGCTTCTGTCACGTCATGCGTTGATAGCCACAAAGCGTATGTCAGTCTTGCAATAGCCATTGAAAGTATACATGATGTGTTCTCTGTATGCTTCTGTGCAAGGCATAGATGCATAGAACAGCATTAAGGGATTTAAATGATAAATTCTTGTCGTTGTATCACCAACTGGTTTTCTTCTAAAATTTCCCGGACAATTTGCAGGCCATTTTCTAATTCTTTTGTTGTTTCCGGGGAACAGGTAGCTATGCGGATTGCGGAAAAGCGGGATGTACTCCCCACAGCAAAACGGTCTGAACACAATACGGTTACCCCACGTTTCCCGGCCTGTACTTCAAAATGGTATCCGTCTGTTTTTTCCGGCAGAGGAAGCCATTGAAAAAATCCATACGGATTCGCAGATACAGAATCTGGGAAAAATTTTGCATACAGCTGGTTCCGTTCTTTTGACAGTTTACATTTCCTTTTTATGATGTCCTCAGCCATTCCGCTTAGGATCAGTTCACTTGCAATTTCTGCATTCAGCATTGGAATTTTTAAAGTAATATTATTGGCCGTCGTATGAAAAAGTTTTTGGTATTTATATGGAATTACCAGATAGGCAATCCTAAGCCCTGCAGAAAGAGATTTGGACAAACCATGCACATAAACTGTATTTTCCGGGATCAGTGCTGCCAGTGGGGAAAGTTTACTTGCTGCCATAAACCCATAGGTATCATCTTCTATTAGAAGGATATTTTTCTTTTTAATGATAAGGCCGATTTCTTTTCTGCGTTCAGCGGACATTGTAATACTTGTAGGGTTATGATAGGAGGGCATCAGGTAAACGCCCTTGATATCCATAAGGTTACATTGTTTTTCCAGCGAATCCGGCAACATGCCTTCACTGTCAGCTTCAGCAGGAATTAGCTGAATACCAAGCTGTTTTGCCAGGCTGATGAAGTTTGAGTAAGTATAGACATCAGAAACAATCTTGTCACCAGCTTTAAAAAGAGAAAGCAAGGTTATGGCAAGAGCGTTTTGAGTACCCGAAGCCAGGATAATATGATCAGCAGAAGTGTTTAGCTGAAACTCTGAGAGCCATTTTTCGGCTATTTTCCGGTGACGGTCATTTCCGGATGTAAATTCAAATTCAAAAAGTTTATCAGAATATGTTCCCTGTAAAATCCTGCGGGCTGCGTCTGCCACATCAGTATTAAACTGATAATAAGGCCGTATCAGACCGAGTTCGATGTATGGTTTCCCGTCTGAAATATCCAGACCAGGTAAGGCGGCATTTGGAGAAACAAAAGTTCCCCTGCCGATTATGGCATAGATCAGGCCTTTTGTTTCACAGCATTTGAAAGCACGGGTAATCGTGCTTAAGTTTACATCTAAAAAATCAGCAAGTTCCCTTTGCGGAGGAAGCTGCGTGTTAGCGGGAAGTCTGCCGCTTATAATATCCTGCTCCAAAAGGTCAGCCAACGAAAGATACATAGGAAATTTAAGCATTTTCTTATCAGGCTTCCAATTCATAGGGTAGTTGTCAAATGAATTTACTGGCATATCACACCTCGCAATATTGTCTTGCATACAATTTTATCCTTGAAAACATACAAAGTCAAGAGTATTGTTGGAATTAAACTGATTGTATGGTTTTAAGAGGAGGACATATGGAAAACAATTTGTCAAAGCAGATTTTAAAAGTGTTGGAAACCAGCAGCCGACTTACTGACCGGGAAATAGCAATTATGTTGGGAGTGCCAGAGGAAAAGGTTCATACGGAAATTGCGGAATTGGAGAAAGCGCATATCATATGTGGTTATCATACATTGGTTGACTGGAACAAAATCAGTGATGAAGATGTCACTGCGCTGGTAGAATTGAGGGTAACACCGCAGGGCGGCGACGGATATGAAAAGCTGGCAGATAAGATTAAAGATTTTCCCCAGGTGGTTACGCTTTACCTGATGTCGGGAGCTTATGATTTTATGGTAATGGTAAAGGGAAAAACATTAAGGGAAATCTCGCTGTTTGTGTCCGGCAAGCTGGCGTCCATTGAGGAAGTACAAAATACAACAACCCATTTCACATTGACGAAATATAAAGAATCAGGGGTAAGCCTTGCTGTGGACAGGCCGGATGAGAGAATGGTGGTGACACCATGAAAGAATTGCTGTCGCAAAAAATATTACAGCTGAAACCGTCGGGAATCCGGAAATTTTTTGATGTTGCTAATGAGATTCCGGGTGTGATATCACTCGGCGTGGGAGAACCGGATTTTGCAACACCGTATCATATCCGTGAGGCGGGAACATGGGCTATGCAGTCAGGCAAGACTTTTTATACGTCAAACAGTGGCTTATACAGCCTGCGAAAAGCAATATGTAATTATACGGAAAGACGGATTGGGGTGTCTTACCAGCCGGAGGGCGAAGTATTGGTTACAGTCGGCGGAAGCGAGGCGATTGATATTGCTCTGCGGACGATCATCAATCCGGGAGATGAGATTTTATATATTGAGCCGAGTTTTGTATCCTATTTGCCGTGTATTGTTATGGCAGATGGAATCCCTGTGCCTGTCGAGCTGAAAGCAGGAAACCGTTTTCGTTTAACCGCAAAGCAGCTCGAAAATGTAATTACGCCACGGAGCAAAGCCCTTATTTTATCATATCCAAACAATCCAACCGGGGCAATTATGGAACGGGATGATCTGGAAGAATTGGCAGAAGTTATTAAAAAGCATAATATACTTGTAATCTCTGATGAAATATACAGCGAACTTACTTATGGAAAAGAGCATATAAGCATTGCCGGCATTTCGGGAATGAAAGACAGGACGATCCTAATAAATGGGTTTTCTAAAAATTTTGCAATGACCGGATGGCGTCTGGGTTATGTGTTTGCCCATAAGGAAATTATGGAGCAGATGACAAAGGTACATCAATATGCGATCATGTGCGCACCCACGGTCAGCCAGTATGCGGCGATTGAAGCAATAAAAAATGGAGAGGCAGATGCTGCCTGCATGAGGGAGTCTTATGATCAGCGCCGCCGCTATTTATATTATGAATTGGAACATTTAGGTCTTCCCTGTTTTGAACCGGAAGGGGCTTTCTATATGTTTCCGGACATTCGTGAGTTTGGAATGTCCAGCGAAGCATTTGCTATGGAACTGCTGGAGAAAGAAAAAGTTGCTGTTGTTCCGGGAAGTGCGTTTGGCAGGTCAGGCGAAGGCTTCGTCCGTATGTCCTATGCTTATTCTATTGATGAATTGAAGGAGGCAATGATGAGGATAGGACGTTATCTCCAGAGAAAACGGGAGGCGTTAAAATGATAGCAGAGGAAATGGTAAATTTAGGGGAAAAGAAATCCGCTATCCGTGAAAATTTTGAATATGGCAGACAGAGGATGGAACAGATTGGAAAAGAAAAAGTTTTTGATTTCAGTCTGGGCAATCCGAATGTTCCGGCGCCTGCGGGTGTCCGTAGAGCAATGGAAAAGCTGTTAAATCAGAAAGATGATGTGGAGTTGTTCGGATATACACCAGCGCAGGGAATATTCGAAACACGAAAAGTGATTGCGGATAATCTGAACTTCCGCTTTGGAACTTCCTTTCGGCCAGACAATTTCTATATTACCTGCGGCGCTGCTTCGGGGATCAGGATTATCACTCAGGCGCTTACAGTTTCGGGTGATGAATATATTATTTTTACCCCTTATTTTCCAGAGTATAAAGTGTTTGT
The DNA here is from genome assembly GCA_910573785.1 of Lachnospiraceae bacterium. Classification (GTDB taxonomy): domain Bacteria; phylum Bacillota; class Clostridia; order Lachnospirales; family Lachnospiraceae; genus Schaedlerella. The sequence continues at coordinate 85,388 of CAJSZT010000020.1, forward strand.
CGAAGCGGCGGGAGGAAAATTTGTAGAAGTCAAAACCAGGCAGGAAGATTTTCAAATTGATTTTTCGGCGTTGGAACAGGCTATTACAGAAAAAACAAAAGCTGTTCTTTTAAATTCTCCCAATAACCCAAGCGGCGTAATTATATCTGAAGAAAATATTATACGGCTTGCAGCACTTTTGAATGAAAGGTCAGCGTTTTACAGGCACACCATTTATTTGATCGGTGATGAGCCTTACCGGGAATTGGTTTATGACAATGCGGAAGTTCCATATTTGACAAAATATTATAAAAGCACACTGCTCTGCTATTCCTACAGTAAATCACTTTCTATTCCGGGAGAACGGATCGGGTATGTTCTTGTGCCTGATGAGGTGGAACAATCTGGAGAAGTATATGCGGCTGTTTGTGGCGCTGGGCGGGCATTGGGGTATGTATGTGCGCCCAGCTTGATTCAGCAGGTTGTGGCAGAATGTGTAGGGCAGGCTGCCGATTTAAGCGTATATAAAAACAACCGGGATTTGCTGTATCATGCCCTTCAGACATATGGTTATACCTGTATTTGCCCGGAAGGAGCTTTTTATTTGTTTGTTCAGACATTATTACCGGATTCCGTTGCTTTCTGCCAATATGCCAGAAAATACGAATTACTAATCGTTCCCGGAGATGAATTTGGCTGTCCGGGATATGCCAGGATAGCATATTGCGTACCTACCTGCCAGATAGAGCGTGCGCTGCCTTGGTTTAAGAAGTTGGCAGAGGATATTAAAGGGGCGGGAGGAATTGCTTTATGAAAGAGTGGGAGAAGAATGTTCGGCAGGCAACTCCGTATGTTCCCGGAGAGCAGCCGGTCAGGGAGAATATCATTAAGCTAAATACAAATGAAAATCCATATCCTCCTTCGCCAAAGGTGGTTGAAGCATTGAAAGAATTCAACACTGGGCAACTGCGCCTGTATCCTGATCCGGATTCCTCTGTTTTGGTGGAAGCTCTTTCAGATTTTTACCAGATAGACCAGAGGCAGATTTTTGTAGGAATAGGTTCTGACGATGTTCTGGCTATGGTATTCCTGACATTTTTTTGTTCGGAAAAACCGGTATTGTTTCCGGATATTACATACTCTTTTTACGATGTCTGGGCAGGACTTTTTCGCATATCATTTCGGCAAATACCATTAAATGACCAATTTCAGATAGTAAAAGAAGATTACTTTCAGGAGAATGGCGGCGTGATTTTTCCAAATCCTAATGCCCCTACGGGATTGCTGATAGAGCTTGCGGATATAGAGGATATTATTCGCCATAATCGGAATGTAGTAGTGGTTGTAGATGAAGCCTATATTGATTTTGGAGGAACATCTGCATTTCCGCTTTTGGAAAAATATGATAACTTGCTGATTGTTCAAACTTTTTCCAAATCCAGAGCCCTTGCCGGTTTGCGTATTGGTTATGCGTTTGGAAGTCCGCAGCTCATCAGGTATTTAAACGCAGTCAAAAATTCTTTTAATTCCTATACGATGAATCGACTGGTACAGGTTCTTGGCGCTGCAGCGGTTAGAGATAAAGAATATTTTGAGAATACAAATACTTTAATCATTGCAACCAGGGAAAGGATGAAACGGGAACTAAAGAATATGGGATTTCTTTCATGGGATTCAAAAAGCAATTTTTTGTTTGTAACACATCCGCTTGTGAAAGCAAAGAGGCTTTATGAAGATTTACGCTCTATTGGAATTTATGTGCGTTATTTTTCCAAGCCGGAACGGATTTCAAATTATCTTCGCATTGCAATCGGCACAGATCAAGAAGCAGATTATCTGATTATGCAGTTAAAGAAAATATTGAAAAAATAATGGAGGACGATTATGAAAGACTTAACACAAGGCAGGGAGATAAAAACCATATTGTTATTTTCACTGCCGATTTTGGTAGGTAATCTATTTCAGCAGTTATATAATATTTCAGATACGATTATCGTAGGTAATTTTTTGGGAAAAGAATGTCTGGCAGCAGTCGGATTCAGTTTTCAGATACATTTTTTGCTGATTTCTCTTTCAACGGGAGTTTCAATCGGCACAAGCATTTTAATCTCACGCTATTTTGGGGAAAAAGATATGGAGTCCGTAAAAAAGGTAATGGATACAGGCTTTGTCTTTTGTCTGCTCCTGGGATTCATAATTGCACTTTTGGGCGTTTGTTTCTCCTATCAGATTTTGCTTACCTTTCGAGTGCCGTCCGATTTACTTGAATCAGCAAATATATATCTCAAAATTATGTTTATTGGTGTAATCCCTACATTTGCATACAATGCGCTTACGAATATACTTCGTGGGATTGGTGATTCAAAAGCACCAACTTGTATTTTGATTGCGGCGGCGCTTTTGAATATTATCCTTGATATTTTATTTATCAAAGCATTCAACATGGGCGTGGCTGGAGCAGCAATTGCAACTGTATTTGCACAAATGATGTCGTTTGTTGTATGTATGGCATATATGAAAAAATGCTATAGTACATTATTTATCAATATGCTTCACTTGCAATTTGATAGGGTGGAATTAAAAAAGAGTCTGAGAATCGGTACTCCTGCCATGATACAACAAGTGTTTGTCAGTATTGGATTTATGTCGTTGCAGTTTCTGATTAACGGATTTGGTACGGATTGTATGGCTGCATATACTGCGGCGTCTAAAGTAGATGCTTTTGCAGAAATGCCCGCTTTGAACCTGGGACAGGCTATGACGAATTTTACCGCTCAGAATTTAGGAGCAAAAAGGAAGGATAGGGTATTGAAGGGTGGAAAATATGCATTGATTATAGGAATGGCAATATCGGCGTGTATTTCTGTAATCATCGTAATATTCCCATTTGTATTCATATCCATATTCAATAGAGATGTGTCTGTTGTAAATATTGGTAACAGTTATTTGAGAATTGTGCCTGCCTTTTATATTGTTTTTGCGGCCATGCAGATTTTAAATGGTTTACTTTTGGGATATGGCAGATCCTTTGTACCTATGATCGCCTCTGTCTGCTCTTTATGCTGTCTGCAAGTGCCTATGGCTGTTATTTTATCCAGTACAGAGCTTGGCTATAATGGAATTTGGTTAGCTGCTCCAATTGGCTGGTTTGGTGGATTACTTATTCGAGCCGTATATTATCTTCGTATTAGGAAAAAAGCAAATTTATAAAAATGGTAGTACTCAATTGATAACGTAACGTTATGTATGGCATCCAAGAATGATGGTGGAATGTGCTGAACGATTATGACAGATTTTTATATATCAATAAATGTTGTGTCAGGTTTTATTGACAGGAAATATATAGTAAAGAGTTTGAAAAAGGGGCGTCTATTGGAAGATACCAATAGGCGCCTTTACATTGTAAAGCAAGAAAAGGTTCTTTAGATTTAGAAGGATAACTTTACAGTAATGGTAGTTTACCTATTTCCGAAGTAATTCAAGCAGATAACGAACCATTGGAAGCAGGTCAGCCGCTTCCTGCTCCGTGCAGTCTTTTTGCAGGGCAAGGAGCTTCTGGAGGTTTGGCGCTTCGTCCTTGTAATCTGGATCAAAGATTTTACTGGCTGGTATTTTAAGGTATGTAATCAAAGGGTATAGTTTTTCAAATTTGGGGTTGCCACGCCCGGCTTCAATATTGAGTATGGTGCGTGAGTCGATATTTAGGATTTCGGCAAGTTTCTCCTGGGAAAGTCCGAGTTCTGTCCGGGCATCACGCACGGCGGCAGCAAGATTTTGTTTTGCATCATTCATTGTAATTCACCTCGATAGTAGTTTACATTACACATCGGCAGACGTGAATTACAGCAGAGTACAGTATAGATATGGAGTGCGATACATGAAAGAACGATATAGGAACATACGCAGGCTAATAATACTGAAACGGATAGATTTTAGGGAGAGCCATACAAAAGAGGGTGTACCGTAGTGAAGTGAAAAACTTCGTTGCGGTACACCCTCTTTTTTGATGTCGAATTTAGAGAGATTGTTGGTTTTTATCAGGCTTCCTGTCGGCGGTTTCCTGCTGCGCCGGATTCCGGTCAAGGTATTGATTTAGGTTGTCCAGCTTCCGGGTGAGGGCGGCAGCGTCCTTTTCGGCAGACTGGCAGGTTTTCCGCAGGGCTTCCTTTTTGGAATAGAGCGCATTGTAATCGCTGCGGAGCTTTTCGACATCAAGGTTTCTGGTGTCAATGCCGAAGCGCTTCAGCATATTTTCAGCGTAAGCGATGAATAATCTGCCGGTTTTACATATTCTAAAATCTGTGGGATAATCTTTTTGACTGACAAGTGAAAGACGTGATTCAAGATTTGTTTATAATCAAGTTCTTAATCAACCGAAGTAT
>CAJSZT010000021.1:0-82289 GCA_910573785.1 Lachnospiraceae bacterium
CCTCAGACTTACCGGTTTTCTGAATGATCTCCTGGATGCGGTCATCTTTTCGGAACGCCCGGAGTTTCCGGATGAACTCAATCTGGATGCCGTTTTCATCTGCAATACGCTGGGCATTGGCACGAACCTGTTCCGTAAGAGGCTGGGAGAAACTAGAAAAATCAAAAATACGGATGTTGTTGGCTTTTAAATAGCTGGTCATACCTTCCGCATAACTCCATCCGGGGATATAGCCCTGGATGATCATACGGTCATAGCAAGTGATGATACCATTAATTTTGTCAGCATATTTATCCGTAAGTAACATGAACACATCCTCCAATATTTTTCTTTATTGTACTTGAAATTTGGAGGAAATGCAAAAAAACTTTTCCGGTTTATCCGGGTTAGGATTGAGACATTCGGAAGGCGGGGACTCAAAAGTGGGGGATGGCCTTCCGAAGGTTTGGGAAAAAAGTCGGATCAAGAAAACCGGCTTTTTCCTCAATGCCTTTTGGCACATGAATGTGATTTGCTTTTGCAATGGCACACAAATCATAAATTTTGTGAGTATACATTTTTCAGGGATTGATATCAGGATTTGCTTTATATATTTCAGATTTGATGATTTTTTTCAACTGCCTGCTGGGCGTGGTAGGCTGCAATTCCCTTTGTTGCCTTTTCATGCAGCCTTCTTAGAAATTCCTGATACCCTTTATCTTTATACAATTTTGAACGGGGTGTATCGCTGATCACCAGCATATCGACATCAGAATCTTCCGTACATCTGCTTTCGATTACAGAGCCAAACAGAATGATCTGGCAGATTCTGGAACATACGCCGGCTGCTTCAATGATATTTTCAACCACTTCTTTTTTTATATCAGCTACTTCAATCTCGGTATTAAAATTTGTTTTGACATTTACCAGTCGGCACATATGTCTGCCCCCTTTCGAAAACCAATCCGCCTCCCATGTTTGTGCTGCTTTCATTTTAACATAGAAAAATACAAAATTACAAACCGGACTCAAAAAAATATAATCCTCCCCCTTTTTTCTCGTTACAGGTCACACCTTGACCAGGCGTGCCCTGTAACAAAGAGAATGGTTGATCTTTTACTGCCGTTCAAAAAGGTTGACAACGTAAAAGGGAGACAATATACTAAAAACCAGGAAACAAAAGGACTGGGGGTGGACGTTTCAATGCAGGCAAAAGATGTGGATATTCAAGCTGCCGCAGAACCCTCCGTACAGGAGCTTCGGGAACGTTCTTATGAATTTGGACTGCCGGATTACCTGCAGCATGATCTGGACGCTTACAAAGAAGGTCTGGAAAAAGGATCTTCCTTGCTTGACTGCCTGTGGGGGGAGTTATACGGGAGTATCAACACAGCAGAGATCAGCGCCGGCGCAATCACTCCGGAGCATGCGGACTATCTGCGGAAAAAATTCCTTTGGGGAGGCCAGGAGAATGGGCGGAATTGATTTTACGGATTGCCGGCGTATTTTTGGGAAAGCGTATAATGGCGCAAATGGGAAGAAAATCGCGGTAGAATATAACGGGGCTATTTATATGCTCAAATTTCCGCCGTCTGCGGAAAAAAAACCGACCGCGTTATCCTATACGAACAGCTGCCTTAGCGAGCATATTGCCAGCACCATTTTTCAAATGCTCGGGATCTGCGCTCAGGAGACGCTGCTCGGGACTTTCCAGATATCAGGAAAGACAAAAATCGTCTGCGCATGTAAAGATTTTACGGAAGACGGAAAAATACTATATGATTTTTGCTCCATAAAAAATACAGTGATTGATTCCGAACATGGGGGAACTGGTACGGAATTGTCGGATATTATGGAATCTCTTGAAAAGCAGCAGTTTGTAAATCCGGAAAAACTAAAAGAACACTTTTGGAATATGTTTATCGTCGATACCTTGCTTGGGAATTTTGACAGGCATAATGGTAATTGGGGATTCCTGATTGACAACAAGCGGCAGTCTGCGGAGACTGCGCCTGTTTTTGATTGTGGGAGCTGTCTGCTTCCGCAGGCTGATGAAAGTATTATGAATACAATCCTGCGGGATGAAGACGAGCTCAATGCCCGTATTTTTCATTTTCCTACGTCTGCGATCCATGAGCATGGCAGGAAGATCCGTTATTATGATTTTTTGATGAAAGGTGAACATACGGAATGTATGGACGCGCTTTTGAGGATTTTACCGAGAGTGGATATAGAAAAACTGAAAGCTTTTATTGCAGGCGTCCCATATCTTTCTTCTTTGCAGCGGGAATTTTATCAGACCTATATAGAGGCAAGGCTGGAAAAGATTCTTTTACCGGCTTATAAGAAAATACATTGCTGATCACATTAAGACATACAAAGGAACTGGAAAATTTCCAGTTCCTTTTTTCAATTTCACATATAATTTTTCCACTTTCCCATGTCTCCGCCATAGAATTTGTGCATGGAAACTGAAAGTTTTCAACTAGGAATCAAATCTCCATCTGGTATATAATGTAATTGTTCAGAACAGTTCAGGACGTAGAAATGATTTCATAAAGATGACAGAAAGAAGCCGAGGATCGTTATCGTTTATTCATGGGCCGTGCACTGCGCTGCACGGTCACAGGCCAGCATAGTATTGGGGTTGGAATCCGGCCTCTTGCCGCAAGGCAATTTTAAACAGGCCGGATTCGCTGCTGTGAACATCGCGGATGTGAACAGCAGCCGGCAATCTTCCGTTATCCGCCGCATCTGCGAGACAGCCGATGCGGGAGAAGCATCTGACACCGCAGGACGTGCAGATCCCAGCGGTGAAAAACTATCTGAAAGTGAAGGAGGTTGTGATTTAATGCACGACAAAAAAGTAAAGAAGAGGGGATTTTTTTCGAAGCTTAAGACCAACAAAGAGCTGCTGATCCTAAGCGCCCCGGGTGCAGTCTGGTTTTTTCTGTTTGCCTACCTGCCTTTGTTCGGGATTCTGGTGGCATTTAAGAAATACAGGTTGTCGGGCAATTTTTTCCAGAGCCTGATCTCCAGCGAATTTGTAGGGCTGGACAACTTTAAATTCCTGTTCAGCAGCGGGGATGCCTGGATCATCCTGCGGAATACGGTACTGTACAACGTGGCGTTTATCGTTCTCGGAATCGTACTGCCGGTGATCGTGGCCCTGCTTTTAAATGAACTGAAAAATAAAGGAATGGCGAAGATCTACCAGAGCTCCATGTTCCTGCCCTATTTCCTGTCATGGGTTGTGGTCAGCTACTGCGTGTTTGCGTTCCTGAACCCGGAAAAAGGCTATTTCAACGCAGTGCTCCAGCAGTTCGGCCAGGACAGCGTTTCCTGGTATACAGAGAAAAAATACTGGCCCTTTATCATCATTTTCATGAGCCAGTGGAAAGGCGTGGGCTATAACACCGTCGTATACCTGGCGTCCATCTGCGGCATTGACAAGACCTATTACGAAGCCGCTGTACTGAACGGGGCCACCAAATGGCAGCAGATCAAGTACATCACCCTGCCCCTTTTGCGGCCGGTTATCACGATCCTGCTGATTATGTCCATCGGAGGCATTTTCAAGGCAGACTTCGGGCTGTTCTACCAGCTTCCCAAGGATTCCGGCCCTCTGTACCCGGTGACAAACGTACTGGATACCTACATTTTCCGGGCGTTGAAGACCAGCGGCGAGATCGGGATGAGCTCGGCGGCGGCGCTGTTCCAGTCTACAGTCGGATTTGTACTGATCATGATCGCCAACAAGATCGTGTCCAAAGTGGACAGCGAAAACGCGTTATTCTAAGAAAGGAGATAGGAGAAAATGTCATTACTGAATTTAAAAGAGCGTGCTTATGAGAAAAAGCTGCGGAAGCTGGAAGACGCGCAGTGCAGTTACAACTCCATAAAAAGCTCCACCAATGTACTGTTTAACATGATCCTGACGATCCTGTCCCTTCTGAGCGTGATCCCGTTTATCTTCGTCATCATCATTTCGTTGACGGACGAGGAAAGCCTGGCCATGAACGGCTACCGGTTCATCCCGGAGAAATGGAGCTTTTACGCATACGAATACATCGTCAGCGCGGGAGAAAATATCATCAGAAGCTACGGCGTGACCATCCTGGTAACGGTGACGGGAACGCTTCTGGGGCTGCTTCTGACCGGAACCTACGCATACGCGCTTTCCAGAAAGACCTACGAGTTCCGCTCCTTTTTTACAAAGGTGATCACGATCCCCATGCTGTTTTCCGGCGGTATGATCGCCAATTACCTGATCGTGACCAAGGTGCTGATGCTGAAAAATGCCATCTGGGCGCTGATTTTGCCCTTATGCCTGAACTCCTACAACATCATCGTGCTGCGGACATTTTTCAAAACAAGCATTCCCGATTCGGTGGTGGAGTCGGCAAAGATCGACGGGGCGTCGGAGTGGCACCTGTTCTTTAAGATCGTCATCCCCATGGCGCTGCCGGGGCTGGCAACCATCGGACTGTTTTTAACATTGGGCTACTGGAACGATTGGTTTAATGCTATGATGTACATGGACGACAAAACCTGGATTCCGCTGCAGTATTTGCTGATTCAGATTGAGAGCTCCATCGACTGGCTGGCCAGCAACAAGTCCATGATGGGCGTGGACGGCATCCAGGCAGCGGCCAACCTGCCCAAGGAAACGATCAAGATGGCCATTGTTGTAATCTCCACGCTGCCGATCATCTTTGCTTATCCGTTTTTTCAGAGGTACTTTGTAAACGGACTGACCATCGGGGCGGTAAAGGAGTAAGAGCAGGCCGGACAGTGGATTCTTCATTTGAATCATGGAAGAAATATGGAAGAAAAACTGACAGCCACGGAATCCCGCGTCATTTGCCGGATGCGGGATTCAGGGAAGGCATAATGATACCCCAAAGGGCATTCCAAAACTTAAGCCCCTGAGGGGCACAGAAAATAGAAAAGGAGAATTTGATCATGAGATGGAATAAAAAGTGGATGGCACTGACAATCGCATCCGCGCTTGCGGCCGGAAGTTTAGCAGGCTGCGGAGGAAAAGGGGAGACCAACGAGAGCGGAGAAGAGATCACGGAGCTGACCTGGTACCAGGTGGGGGATTCCCAGAACGACGACCAGACGGTCCTGGACAAGGTGAACGAGTACACCCAGGAAAAGATCGGCGTGAAATTAAACATTGTAAAAGTAGGCTGGGGAGACTATAATCAGAAGATGCAGGTAGTCATCAATACCGGCGACGCATGGGATCTGTGCTTTACCTGTTCCTGGGCCAACGATTATCTTCAGAACGCCCAGAAGGGTGCATTTCTCGAGCTGGACGACCTGATCCAGGAGCAGGAAATGTACGAGCGGATCGACCCGCGTTTCTGGGAGGCGGCCAAGGTAGGCGGAGTGACCTACGGTGTGCCCAGCGAGAAGGAGATCGGAAACTGCCCCATGTGGGTATTTACCAAAGAATATGTAGACAAATATCATTCCATATGAAGAGATCCATTCCCTGGAAGACTTAGAGCCCTGGCTTAAGCTGATCAAGGAGAAAGAGCCGGATGTGGTGCCGCTGTATCTGACCAAGGACTATACGGCGCCTACCTATATGGATAAGATCCAGGACCCGGTGGGCATCGAATACGGAGACGATTCTCTGACCGTGAAAAATGTTTTCGAAACCGAGAGAATGAAGTCTACGCTTGCAACCATGCGCAAATATTATACGGAAGGCTATATCAACAAAGACGCGGCTACCGCTTCCGATGACAAATCCATCAAGCGTTTTGTCACAAAGGGCGACGGCCAGCCATACGCGGAGCTGATCTGGGGCAAGGACCTGGGGTATGAAGTGGTGGCCACCCAGATCATGGATACGAAGATCACCAATGCTTCTGCCAGAGGGGCGCTGACGGCTGTCAACAAAAATTCCGAGCATCCCGAAAAAGCGTGGACCCGGAGGAATACCTTCCGCAGCTTCAGAAGAAGCTGGAGGCAACCGGCGTGCAGGATGTGATCGACGAGATGCAGAGCCAGATTGATGAATGGAAAGACGGAAAGTAAAGCTGTTTCTTATAAGCGGCCGGCCCGGCCGTGAAAAACAACTGTAAATGCGCCGCTTCCGCTGAGACATGCGGGAGCGGTGAATCATGCGAGAGGAGCGATGGAACAATGAAAAGAAGTGAGATCAACCAGGCCATCAAAGGCATGGAAGCGTTAATCAAGGAGCACGGTTTTGAGCTGCCCCCATTCTGTAAATGGACGCCCGGGGATTGGGCGGAGAAGAATCACGAATACGATGAGATCCGCGACAACATGCTGGGATGGGATATCACAGATTACGGACTTGGAAAATTTGACCAGGTAGGATTTGCGCTGATCACCCTGCGGAACGGAAATCTTAAAAATGACAAATATACGAAAACCTATGCGGAAAAGCTCTTGATGGTCAAGGAAGGCCAGATGGCGCCCATGCATTTCCACTGGAATAAGATGGAGGATATCATCAACCGGGGCGGCGGCAATGTCCTGATCACGGTTTACAATTCCACGGAAAATGGGGAGTTTGCGGATACCGACGTGAAGGTGAACTGCGACGGCAGGGAGTTTACCGTGCCTGCAGGAACTCAGGTTCGGCTGCAGCCGGGGGAGAGCATCACGGTCTATCCCTATATGTACCACGATTTCCATGTGGAAGAGGGAACCGGGGCGGTTTTTCTGGGAGAGGTCTCCATGTGCAATGACGACGAAAACGACAACCGGTTCTACGAGCCCATCGGACGGTTCCCGGCCATTGAAGAGGACGAACCGGCGTACCGGCTGCTCTGCAACGAGTATCCGGCGGCAGAGTAGATACAGATTGGCTTGATGATAAGGAATTGTCAGGGCAGCAGACGGGGCAGAGGTCTGCTGTCCTGGCTTTTGCGGTGATGATTGGAGATTCCACTGCTTGCTCTGGGATCTAGAGAAGAAGGAGGATGCTGCATAGATGGAAGTGAGAACATTAGATCAGAATTGGAAGATGCGCCGCGCGGGCGGAGAGGAATGGCAGGAGGCTGTGGTTCCCGGATCGGTCTATACGGATCTGCTGCGGAATCAAAAGATGGAGGATCCGTATTGGAAGGACAACGAGGATCAGATCTGCGCCCTGATGAATGCGGATTATGAGTATGTCTGTACCTTTGAGGAATCGGAGATCGATCCATACTCAGAAGTATTCCTGCGTTTTGAGGGCCTGGACACAGCGGCGGAGATTTTCCTGAATGACACGCTGATCGGGGAAGCCTGCAATATGCACCGGATATGGGAGTTTGACGTCCGTTCCCTGCTTAGCGCTGATGAAAAAAATGTTCTCCGGATCCTGCTCCGGTCTCCCTTGAAATATATTGCAGAAAGCTACAAAAAATATGGAAATATTGGAAATGAAGATACTTACGAAGGCTTTATGCACCTCCGGAAAGCGCATTATATGTTCGGATGGGACTGGGGCGCGCATCTTCCGGATGCCGGGATCTTCCGTCCGGTCCGGCTCTGCAAGGTGAACAAAGGAAGGATCGACAGTGTCCGGATCAGCCAGACCCACCGGGACGGGCGCTGCATCCTGGATTTTGACGCGGAGTATGCGGCAGATGCGCGGGAAGACTGCAGCATCCGGATCCGGGTGACTGCTCCGGGGGATGAGAAAGAGGATACGGATTTTATAGCGGACGATCAGCAGTTTGAAACCATACTCTCCCCGGACGGAAAAGGCAGCATCCTCATAGAAAATCCCCGGCTCTGGTGGGTCAACGGCCTGGGCGCCCAGCCCTTATACGAAGTAGAAGCCGTCCTATTTTGCGGCGGCGTACAGGCGGATTCCTGGACGCGGCGGATCGGCCTGCGCAGCATGACCATGCAGCGGGAAAAAGACACCTGGGGCGAGAGCTTTGCACATGTCATCAATGGAAAACCATTTTTTGCCATGGGCGCGGACTACATTCCGGAGGAGCATCTCCTGGGGAGGCGAAGCCCGGAGAAGACCCGCCGGCTTCTGGAGGACTGTAAGCTGGCCAACTTCAATGTGATCCGTGTCTGGGGCGGCGGCTTCTATCCGGACGACTGGTTCTACGACATTTGCGATGAGCTGGGGCTGGCCGTCTGGCAGGACTTTATGTTCGCATGCTCGGTGTACGAGCTGACGCCGGAATTTGAGGAAAATATCACCCGGGAGTTTATCGATAATGTAAAGCGGATCCGGCATCACGCCTGCCTGGCGCTGTGGTGCGGCAACAACGAGATGGAAATGTTCGTGGATCAGAGGTGCTGGGTGACGAAGCCCACGGAGGTGCGGGATTATCTCCTGATGTACGAGCGGATCATTCCCGGAGTCCTGAAAATCCATGATCCTCAGACCTTTTACTGGCCTGCGAGCCCGTCCTCCGGCGGGTCCTTCGACCACCCCAACGATCCGAACCGGGGAGATGTGCATTACTGGGAAGTGTGGCACGGAAACAAGCCCTTTTCCGAGTACAGGAAGCACTATTTCCGCTATGCGTCGGAGTTCGGCTTTCAGTCCTTCCCGTGCAAAAAGACCATCGAGACCTTTACCGACGATCCCCGGGACTGGAATATTTTTTCCTATGTCATGGAAAAGCACCAGAGGAATTACGGCGCAAACGGAAAGATCATGAATTATCTCCAGCAGACCTACCGTTATCCCACCCGCTTCGAGGATGTCCTGTACGCCTCCCAGCTTTTGCAGGCAGATGCCATCCGCTACGGGGTGGAGCATTTCCGGAGAAACCGGGGGCGCTGCATGGGGGCAATCTACTGGCAGCTGAACGACTGCTGGCCGGTCATTTCCTGGTCCTCCATTGATTACTGCGGACGGTGGAAGGCGCTCCACTATTACGCGAAACGGTTTTTTGCGCCTATACTGATTTCCTGCGAGGAGCAGAGCTGGCTCACCCAGGAAGCCAACATGAACCGGCAGCATTTTGAATTTGAAAAATCCATCCGTCTCAACGTGGCCAATGAGACACAGGAGGACAGACGGGTGACGGTTCGGTGGAACCTGAGAAACGCATCCGGCGAAAGCCTCCGGGAAGAAGAGGAGGAGGTGCTGGTTCCGGCGCTGTCTGCTGTCTGGCTGGAAAAGACGGAGCTGCCGGAGGTGGACGTATTTTCCCAGTATGTGAGCTATGAGGCATGGATCGGCGGGGAGAAGGTTTCGGAAGGAACGGTGATCTTCTCCTATCCCAAGTATTTTCGGTATGAGGACCCGCAGCTTTCTCTGGAAACGGACGGGAAGCGGATCACAGTCACGGCCGCGGCTTACGCAAAGAGCGTGGAGATCCAGAATGAGGCGGAGGATCTGGTGCTGTCGGATAACTACTTTGACTTAAACGGCGGCAGCAGGACGGTGGAGATCCTGAGAGGAGAAGCGAAGGGGCTGCGGGTGCGGAGTGTGTATGATCTGTAGAGGGATCCGGGCGTTGCCGGCTGTGACGCCCTGCTCGGAAGGATGGTGTTGTTGTCAGATTTACTCAAAAACCTAAATCCATAACAGGGGCGGAAATGAAAGAATGATAGATTGCAATTTGAGGAAGAGAAATATGCGAGAAGATATTTTGAGGAATTTGCAACAGGAAATATATGATAGATGCCAAAAAGAATCGAATAAGTTTGGGATAGGATGTTACTATCATATTGAAGCTGTAGTTAAAAATGCAGAAAATCACAGAGGAAGCGTAAGCTTAACGAAAAATACTCCTGAAGAATTGTGTGTTGCAGATGCCGATGCAATTTCACACTTCGATAGTGTGCCCAGTTTATTGTATTTAGCTTATGTTGAAAAAGGAATGGGAATTAAAGAGGGGAAGGAATTTGTAAAAGCCAAATTAGCAAGAAGCTTTCGAAAATTATCTATAGAGAGCAAAAAATATTATCAGGACAAGTTTGAAAAAGTCATGGAAGTCTTGGGGTGACAGTGTCCGATTTATTGTAGAGACAGCAAAGCCAATCGAGCCAGTCAACGGTCAAGATGAACGGCGCAAATGCGACGTCTGCTGTCAGCAGCCCATCTCGCTGCCAGCATGTAGTTTCTTGTAAACTGACCCGAAATTTATGTAAAAGAACACGTTTATTCGTTGGAATAAATGCGTTCTTTTACATTATAATTGACGAATGGGAGCTTGAAGCGTATAATAAACAAGAATAAGAAACTGACTCAGAAAGGCAGGGTGGGCGTTATGAAGAGAAAGATCATGGAAAAATTGCTGCAATGGAGAAACCAGCGGACGGACCGGATGCCGATGCTGCTCTATGGGGCAAGGCAGGTGGGGAAGACATTTGTCATGCGGGAGCTGGCTGCGGTTGGATTTCAGAATGCGGTTTATGTGAATTTCGAGGAAGACCAGCGGATTGGGGAATATTTTCGTGGCAATATCAAGGCAGATGAGGTTCTGTCTGTTTTGGAAACATATTTCCATACCCGGATCATTCCGGATCAGACATTGATCATATTTGATGAGATCCAGATGTGCGAGAGGGCGCTTACCTCTTTGAAATATTTTGCGGAGGAGGCGCCGGAATATCATGTGATCGCGGCGGGAAGCCTTTTGGGAGTGGCATTGAAGCGGGAGCAGTTTTCATTCCCGGTTGGCAAGGTACAGATGCTGACCCTGTACCCCATGGACTTTGAGGAATATCTGTGGGCAAAGGGGAAGGAGCTGCTGGCAGAGGAGATCCGGAAGCATTTTGCAGAGAATACGGTCATGGCGGCGGAACTGCATCAGGATGCCATGCAGGAATACCGGCATTACTGTATCACAGGAGGGATGCCTGCCGTAATAAAGGCTGATATCGCCAGGGACGCGGTACTGACCCAGGAGGAGATCCGGCAGATGATCTTGAACGCATATATTGCGGATATGGCAAAATACGCGCAGGAAAAAGAGACTGTGAAAATATTTGCGGCCTATGATTCGCTTCCGGTACAGCTTGCGCGGGATTCCAAAAAGTTTCAGTACAAGCTGATCAAATCCGGAGCCCGTGCTTCCCAGTATGGGGACTCCATCGACTGGCTGGTGCAGTCCGGGATTGTATATAAATGCGGCAAATGTACCCAGGGCTTTCTGCCTCCGGCTGCCTATCAGGATCTGTCCGCTTTCAAATTATATTACAGCGATCTGGGACTTTTATCCGCCAGGACCGGCATGACGGAGCAAAGCCTTCTTGCCCGGGAAAGTGAAAGATTCCGGGGCATTTACGCAGAAAATTATGCGGCATGCGCGCTTCGGGCCAACGGATATGAGCTGTTTTACTGGGAATCGGAGGGCACTGCTGAGGTGGACTTCCTGATCGTCCGGGAAGGGTGCGTGATCCCGGTGGAATGCAAGGCGGGAGATCATGTGAAAGCAAAAAGCCTGATGGTGTACCGGGAGAAGTATGACCCGGCATATTGCATCCGGATCTCCGGAAGGAATTTTGGGATGAAGGACGGGATCAGGTCGGTTCCGCTGTATGCGGTGTTTTGTATCTAAATCAGTGCTCGGAATTTTGGTACAGAGCAAGAATCTTCCGCGCCTTTTCCTTTAAAATATTCCTTGCTTCCACCGGTTCAATAATCTCCACATACTCTCCAAAAGACAGCAGATACAGGAAGGTCCAGTCGCTCAGCTGGTACCGGAATGTGACCTCCAGCGTACCGTCGTCCAATTTTTTAATGTATTTTTCCTGAAATTCATCATAGACCTTATACGCGATCTTTTCCGAAAAATGCAGTTTGAATACGGGGATATCGTATTCTTCCTTATAAGCGGGATTCAGTGAAAAATCCGCCGGCAGCTCCCGGTCAAACAGCTCACTGGTGATCACAAGCTCCCGCATGCGGGACATTTTATAGGTGCGGATTTCCTTTCTGCGCCGGGAATAGGCGATCAGATACCAGGCGTGTGATTTGAAAACCAATTTCAGCGGTTCTGCAGTTTGCTCAGTGACCGTCAGCTCCGAATTATAATACGTAAATGTGATCACATATTTGTTGATGACCGCGCGCTCCAACGCCGTGATATTGTTCCGCTCCTTTTCCGGACTGCCCCAATAGGAAAAATCAATCTCCAGCCATTCGGACTGCAGATTGTGGCTGAACAATCCGGCAACCTTGTTCAGAGTTTTTTCCGCATCCGGATAATTCGACGATTTCAGGATCTGCAGCGCCTGCACAATATTGCTCTGCTCCGCCTGTGTGAAATAAGTCTTGTCCAGTGAGAAGCCCTCCAGCAGAGACAACCCTCCTCTGTATCCCTTCTGCGACAGGATCGGGATGCCGGCAGCCGACAGGATATTGATGTCCCTGTAGATCGTGCGGGTGGAGACACCAAGCTCCGCTGCCAGCTGCTTTGCTGTGATATTCTCATGGCTCAGCAGGAGAAAAATAATCTGGATCAGTCTGTCTATCTGCATCGTTTCCTCTTTCTTTCGCCAATCGCGCCTGTTCTTCCGTATTCTGGCTGACAGAAGCAAGATAAACGGCGCATTCCTTACAATTCAATCCGCAGTATGCGAATTCCATGAGATCAGCTCCTCTCCTAAGTATTTGTCATGGGGAACGATCAGGCACTTGTCAATCGCCTTCCAATAGGTTCCGTAAAGGTTCTTCTGGGCGGTTCCGTAGCTTTCTTTCGTATCAAATTCCCAATACAGCACATATTTCACGCTTTTTACAATGCGGGTGAGCTCCAGAGGGGGAAGGCCTTCTCTGATCTGCTCCATATCGATGCGGTATCCCCGTTTGATGAGCCGGAGCAGGAGCAATCCCTCCTGCTGTTCCAAAAAGGTTTTTGCTTCCTGCATCAGTGCTTCAAATTCCTCCGCTTTTTGCGGCTTGACCTGATAAATGCAGGTTTCACTAAATGACATATCTGGTTCCTCCTTTGTGTGATTCCTGCGCTGGAATGCAATATCCAGGCAGACATGGATATTGCATTTCAGTACAGTCATTCAGAAGAGCAGAGTGTGGAATTGCCTGCTGGTCTGAAAGGTTATATTTTATCTTATCATCAGAAATATGACATCAGCGTGTCGTATTTCCCGGATTTTTCGCGGATAGCAACAGTGGATTTTATTTTATCATGTACTTTAGATTCTGTCACGATTTTTGTTTCTTCAAAAGTATTCCGCATACGATGACTGCAGCAAAAAAGACAAGGATCAGATACCAGAGATTTTCAAGACAAAAGCCATGATCTAACATCAACCGGTATCCCCAGGAAGCGGGGAAAATACGCCCTGCCGTTTCAAGAAGACCGGGCAGCAGATCCGCGGGGAACATGATCCCCGAAAGCATAATGGAAGGCAGAAACACTAACTGCGCTGTCATCGTCAGTTTCGCCTGATTTTTTATGATCAGTCCTAACATACTTCCAATGCTTAACGACACCATGATGTATATCGCAAGCGCAACAAAGAAGATTGGGAGCTGTGCCGGCAAAACGGCTTCGAATAATAGGGGAGCCAGCAGCACGATCACAGCGCAGGAAATCATCAAATGGATCCATGCGGAAAGAAACATCGTAACAAGTCCCAGATAGACAGGCACTCCGTTTGCTTTATAAACTTTGCTGATGTCACTTCCGTAGGTCTCGATCAGCGATGGCGGCAGCCCGATAAACGCTCCCATGGAAACGCTCATCACGACCATAGACTGGATGAGCGTGCTTCTCATACCGGGCATAACAGAAGTGAAAATGCCGCCCATAAGAAGAAAGAAAATCAGCGGAACGACATAGCAGGTCACGAGCAGGGATCTGCTTCGTATATCCAATTTCCACTGTAACGCAACACCATAAAAAAATCCGCTCATTCAGCGTCCCTCCTTGTCATTTCCATAAAATGCTGTTCCAGTGTGCCGCGGTCCACTTTAATATCTAACACATGTATTTCCTTTTGTTTCAGCTCGCCGAGCAGGGAAATCAGCGTATCTTCAATATTGTCTGTCTCAAAAGTACTGTCCCCTGTCTGGGTTTTGATATGGATAAAATATTTTTTTCCAACCTTGTCTGTCAGTTCCGAAGCTGTGCCGCAAAAGGAAATGCTTCCGTGATTTAAAATAGCGATACGGTCGCATAAGGTTTCGACCTCCGCCATATCATGGCTTGCCAGAACAATGGTCTTTCCCTTTGCTTTGAGCGTCCGGATCTGCTCATGCAGCGAAAATCTGCCCTCCACATCAAGCCCTGCAGTCGGCTCGTCGAGAAAAATAATATCTGGATCGCCGATCAGCGCAAGGGCGAGATGCAGCCGCCTTTTTTGCCCTGTAGAAAGCTGGGCATACTGCTTTTTTTCCATTTCCCGGATACCGAGAGTATGAAGCATCGAGCAGTCGATCTTTGTTCGATTCCATTTTGCAAACAGCTTTACCGCCTCCATAGGTCTGATATGGGCGGGCAAAGAGGAGGACTGCAGCTGGATCCCTGTTTTCCCGTTTACGAGGACCGTACCGCTGTCATAGTTCCGCAGGCCCTCGATACATTCGAGAGCTGTCGTTTTTCCTGCGCCATTGACACCGAGCAGAGAAAAAACTTCTCCCCGTTCGATCTGAAGATTCATTCCCTTGAGAACCATATGGCTGCCATAGCTTTTCTTTAATCCACTAACCTGTATTGCGTGATGCATCATTCCACCTCCTCGAAGGGATTTGCTCCGAGCTTTGAAAAGTAGATCTGCAGAGCTGGCTCTAAATAGTCGTTTACGGTTTTTTGCCTTTCTTCCCAGGCATTTGCGGCAGTATCGATATTGCCGATTTCCATCAATTTCGGCAGCATATTCCTATCGCCGTTTGTAAATTCCATGATCAGGTTCCAATATTCTTTTACAACCTGCTGACATTTTTCGCTTTCTGGGGGCACATGTTCCTTTTGAAGCTGTACGATTTCATCGCTTAAACAATGAAATCGGTCCATAAAATTTAAGCCGCTTTCCTTATCAAATCTCTTTCGGATATGGTCAAGCGTATCATCATCAAAACGCTTGATCAGATAGTAAAAGTCATTGTTCATCTGCAGATTGACGATAATATCCGCATACTTCTTAAAATTGACGGTCTGCATTTGCAGCACTTCTGCTTTTAACCGTTCGACCGCGGTCAGAGAAGCAGTCAGCTGTTCTATTTTCCTGCGTATGTCATCAGCCTGTTTGGTAAGAGCGTCTGCAACATCCGCCGGTGTTTCTAAAGAAATCAAGCGCTGCTTTATGTCATTCAAAGAGAAGCCCAAGGATTTTAAGGACGCGATCTGATGAAGCGTAATCAAATCCTTATCCGTATAAAGCCTGCGCCCGCCCGCACTTTCTGCGGATGGAGAGAGTAATCCCTCTTTATCGTAATATTGCAGGGTTCGGACCGTGATCCCCATTTTCTTCGCGGCTTCCCCAACGGTCATATATCCATCGGGAATTGCTCTGTATTTTGCCATGGTTCGTTACCTCCTGAGACATATTATATACTCACAGACGATGAAATCTGCTGCAAGGAACTGTCTGAAAATAACTTATACATCTTGGCTTGTCTCTGCGTAACCTGTACAAGTTCTTTTCATCCAGTTCCCAACATTGCGCCAGCCGCAGCCGCAAAGCGGCATAATCCCCATGCGGCTGTGCGCGTCATATGATACTGAGTGGCAGATCTGCCTGATATTCAGTATAAATCATTACGCAGCGTCACAAGCAAGAACTTTTCGCTAAGTTTTTCAGAAAAGGTCAATATAGCTTTGTTCGATGTATTTTCATATGCGGTTTCTGAAACCATTACAAAAACGACAGGAATTTCCATAAACTAGAATGTAACTAACAAAAAAACGGAAGGAAAAAAGCATTTTTTGAATTAGAATTTAACTATCAACAAAAACAAAACCAAACGAGTTGATGTAAAGTATCGTATGAAAAAACGATACGGGAATTGCCCGCATTAAAAATCTGCTTCGCAGATGGCGGGCAAGTAGGCAATCAATTTGCTGCGCAAATTGGTTACATATAGCGAAAGAGAGGAAATCAAAATGAAGAAGTTAAGAGTAGGAATCGTAGGTTGCGGAGGGATCGCGAATCAGAAGCATTTTCCGGCATTGAAATCCCAGAGCGAACTGTGTGAGATGGTGGCGTTCTGCGATATCATCGAGGAGCGTGCGAAAAAAGCATGTGAGGAATACGGGGCGGAGGGCGCAAGGTATTACACCGATTATACCGAGCTTCTGAAGGATGAAAGCATTGATGCCGTTCATGTCTGCACACCTAACGTGGCGCACTGCCCGATCACGGTCGCGTCATTTGAGGCAGGCAAGCATGTGATGTGCGAGAAGCCGATGGCAGCGACCACAGAGGAGGCGGAGAAGATGATGGAGGCATGGAAGAAATCCGGAAAGAAATTCACCATCGGATATCAGAACCGGTTCCGCAAGGATACCCAGATGCTCCATGCGGCATGCGAGGCGGGCGACCTGGGCCATCAATATGAAGGATTCCCGGGAGGCAGCAGCTACGCTCTGCGGGACAAAGGCAGGCGCGGAGATCATCGGCGGCATGAGCAAGGAAGGCGGCTATGACCTGGTGATCAACAAGACCTCACACGGACAGCTGACCGAAGAACAGCTTTCCTCGGGCGGAACCATCGCGTTTTTCGAGGGCGGATCCGACAAGGAAGAGGTGATCGAGTGCAAGCAATGGCTGGAAGCCATCCTCAACGATACGGAGCCACTGGTAAAACCGGAGCAGGCATTCGTCGTGACGAAGATCCTCGACAACATTTACAAGGCAAATCAATTGGGCCATGAGATCAAATTTTGATGAAATATTCGAAGCGGCAGATGTGTCCGCATTGACGGATATCGGTTACGACGGATACACCTGCATCGAGGTGGAAGACAAGGCGTTTGAGAAGAGCCAGGAGGATGCGAAAAAGGCAGTAGTTTTAAGCGCGAATTATCTTAGGAATTATATCTTATGAAACGGCCGGATGGCCATTTCACATGAATCTCATCCAGGGAATAGGACTGGATCCAAACGGCAGGAATCTGATAGAGATGTTCGGTTTCATCCTGAAAAATGATACGGCACGTGAGGTGTTTGGGAAAGCGTTCGGTCTTATCCGGATAGATAACGGCGGAATGAGGAAAGCGCATGATAAGGATACCGGTTTCCGTATCCTCCGCGAGGGTATGCTGTATGGCGAAATGAAGATCATACGCGATCATGCGTATGACCATTTCCAGATCGTTCCGCATCTGGCATTCCAGGTGATAATAGTCTGTACCATTTACCAAAAGCGCAATGTCGGACAGGCGGGAGCCCGGCGGTGCATCCGGGTTCTCCCGATAGGTGGAGGATTCCGTGGCAAGCAGGGTGATGGGGGTTAAGGGGCTGTTATGTCCGAGATTTTTTGATCTCTGATGCAACAGCCCCGTGGCAGATAAAATCATTTTCCAAGCAGATTGCTGTGTGATCCCGCGCGTGATAAGGTCAGTACCAGGACATCATCGTCAATGCGGTAGATAAGCAGCCAATCAGGCAGCACATGACATTCACGGTGTCCGGCCCAGTTCCCGGACAAGGCGTGGTCTTTGTTTTTCTCCGGGAGGGGCATTCCCATGGCAAGGTTGGCGATTACGCTCTCCAACAGCCCGATATCCAGGCCGCGCCTCATTGCCAGCTTGTAATCTTTTTTGAATTGTGTAGTAGGCTTGACTGTATATTTTGTGTTTCTCATGCTTTCAGGTCTGTGAACAGTTCATCCAGATCGGTATACCCTTTTACGGACGGATCTTTTGCAATCCTTTCTGCCTCCAGCATGGCGGCAACCGTTTCGCTGTTGGGCTGGTTGAGGGAAATGTCAAAAGGAATCCGTCCCTCACGAAGAGATTGGCGGACAAAAATGTTGAATGCCGTTGTCAGGTTCATGCCGAGTTCCCCGAACAGCCTCTCAGCCTGCGCTTTCAGGTCTGAATCCATGCGGATACTGATGTTTGTAGTAGAGCCAGCCATATAACCATCTCCTTTCCTGCTGATGATTACAGTATATGCTATCTGCACGAAAAAAGCAATGCTTTGCACGAAGAATTGACAGTAAATTTATTTCCTATGTTACAGGTCACACCTTGACCAGGCGTGCCCTGTAACTCAGGCCGTCATTTTAAATTGCCTACGGCAATGGACGGCCTGAATACCAGCTCTTATGTGCATCCTCCCGACCAATCAGCGTGGTGATTGGTCGGGGTGTGACATGTAACTTTCCTATGCCCAGCCCTGCCGAATTCAGCGGTGACATGAAGATGTACCGCCCCGGTTCCTTTGAACCGGTTCCGGTACTGAGCGCCCACGGATTTGCCCATGATTTCCGAGGTGTCGGCACCGCGGAGATGGCCTGGTCGCTGCGCCTGGGACTGCACTGCCAGGAGATCATCCAGGGGATCGGCGAGAGCGCCCGGACCGGGAGGTATTACCAGATGACGACCACCTGCGAGAGGCCAAAGCCTTTGCCGAAGGGCTGCAGGGGGCTGGCGGGATTTTCCGTTGAGGATATCATTGGTATAGTTGTGACGGGAAAACAGATCGGACCCCAGCCAGTATCCCAGAAGGGAGATACCGCCGAGATTGTCGATGATATTTTTCATCACATAAGCGCCCTGCCAGATACTGTCGTTCATCGGATTCCGATTGGAAACAGAGCCGTTCCATTCCGATACATGGATCTCCTTGACGTGAAATCCGATTCGGGCCAGCTTGTCCGTAATTGTCTCCACGGTCTTTTTCAGATAGCCGGTATCCTGAGACCGCCTCCGGTCAATGGCCCGTCCCGCGCTGCCCGTGTAATAAGGATAGGAATAAATGCTCAGGAAGTCGGGATTCACGATCCGCTGCTTCCAATGGGAGAGGAATTCCGCAAAAATGGGTTCGTCAAAGGTCATATGGATGCTCCCTCCGCCGATCCGGATATTGGGTGAGATTTCCTTTATAGCGTCATAACAGGCTTCAAATGCCGTAAAATAATCCTGGTAATCATGTTTTTTCAGAAGCCGGGGATCCTTCCACAGCTCGAAATACCACAGCTCGATCTCGGCGATGCCGTATCGGTTTGCGTAATGGGAGATCATGGAGTGAAAAAAATATTTGGCCTCCGCATAGGTTTTGAACAGGATTTCTTTGTGCTCGGCAACCAGATATTGATCCAGACGTTCGACCAGCATTTCCGGTTTAAACCCGATCTCGATATAAGGATGGATGCCGTGATGGATCAGAAAATCCATGACCCGGTCCATTTTTTCAAAATAATAGTCCCCGTTCCCGCCGATATTCAGCTCCAGCTCTTCGGAATAAATGTCCCTGAGGCGGATGTATTCGAAGTCCAGTTCATGTTTTAAAAGCAGGATATGGGACTGGATATCAGACTGGAACAGGTCGCTCATCCGGTTGATATTGATCATCCGCTTCCAGTATTTGGAATAGATCTTCTGGTTATGGGCATCGGCGATGAGATACTGCCGTGAGAGCGCCTGTTCAGGGGCGGAGGCGCTCCGGTTTTTCAGATAGTCCTCGGCCTTTTTCGCAATCTTGGCGTCCAGTGCCCCGGCCTGGCCTGCCTGCTTCTTTTCCTTTTCCCTTGCCCGAAATTCCGAGGGTGTCATATCATAAAGGAAGATCACCCGGTTCATATCCAGGTAATGCTGCAGCCGGATAAAATTGAGATGCAGGCAGACATAGAACACCGGAGCGTCCGACAAAAGCGCGTGCCGGGTATAGAAAAAAGCAATATTTTACCTCAAACCAAAAAAGAATGTGTTAGAAAAAAAGGAGGAGAATCAAAGATGTATAAGGAAATGCATGAAGGCCCAAAACGAGGTGTTTCAATCTACAGTTATTCAGGGGAGTACGGGTGGTCCATGGATCTGGAGGACTGCTTCGCGGACATGCGCGACATGGGGGCGCATGGTCTGGAAATATTGGGAAATGCGCATATCGACGGTTATCCGAACCCGTCGGAGGCCTGGCTCGACCGCTGGTTTTATCTGCTGGACAAATACGAGATCATTCCGGTGGAATACGGACACTGGATCGACAGCCGCACCTATGCCCATGATTATATGAAAAACGGGCGGGAGATCATCCGCAGGGCACTGCCCATGGCGGAGGAATACAATGTGCGCATGTGCCCGGAGCTGCATATCCCGACCAGGCTGAAAAGCGACTATGTGGATGAGTACATGGATTTTATCCTGCAGACCAATACAAAATATTTTGGATTCAATGTGGACTTCGGTGATGAGAATTTTGAAGAGACGACCATTCCATACAGGGAGATCATCCGGACTCTGAAAGACAACCACTGGGACGGTTACATGCTTTCCGAATATGAAGGACCCCATAAGGACGAGCCGGGTTTCGTTTCGGATCAGCTGCGCCGCCAGCATATCATGATGTGGAAGTCCGGTTCTGCAATATGGCGTCATACCTTCCGCCCCAGCTCCAGGAGCACATGGATCCGGACGAGGATCTTCCGGAGAGCGAGATCGTGTCAATCCCCGGAATCATCGAAGGGCAGGGGCGGTATCGGCGGCGTCTCCTGTTGGTATAGTGCGGGGACAAGGAGTTGATGAAAATAGGGTATGTCAGATCAAGGGTGTAAGTTGTCTGAATACTTCCTTTAAACGGCTTGGCTATTCAAGACAAAACGCCGGAAACCAGCCAAGGCAGAAGATCCAGCCTTGACGGGTTTCCGGCGTTTGATAAAATTCATTATGGCAGTTCCTCAGACAACAGCTTCAATCAATACTTTATCGCCCAGAATGACCTTCCGGATGCCAACTTGCTTTTTCTTATTGAAATTAAAACTCACCATATATCCACGTTTTAGATGATAGGATTCCAGATAATCGGCCAGCTGCTCTTCGCCGCGTTCATTATATTCATTTCCGTGCCAAATTTTGAGTTCAACAATTTCCTGCCTGCCGCGAAAATCAATGATCAGATCCGTGCGCCGTTTTGTCCTTGTCCGCGCCTCGATATAATAATTCCCAGTCCCGTTGATGATCGGCTTCACGTAAAGCAGGAAAAGGCACCGGCCGTTGTCCTCCAGAAACTTTTCGTTATGCTCCGCAAAAAGTTCCGTGTAATGACTGACAAATTCCTGGATTATCAAATCCATATCCAGTTGTCCATTTACAATAAACTGATTCTTCTCATCCGCCGCAATCTGTGAGAGCTCCATATGGCGGGAGCTTTCCGCGAGAAACCCATTGTAAAGCCGCGTCTCAAAAATACGGTTGGAGACAGCCGCGGTTCCATGATCCAAAGTAATAAAGCCAAAGGTTACTGCCATCCGGATTCCGATATCTCCGGGTACATATTCAATCATTTTTCCTTTTAGCAGCAGATCCTTCAACATCTGTTTTAGTTCAGGATACTCGATCAGCTTATTGTCAAGAGATTCAAACAATGTGTTTTCTTCCATCAGCAGAATCCGGACTGCGGCAAGGAAGCCTTCTTTCGTCCAGGCAGCCTTTTTATCTGGAAATGCCTGGCTCCCGGCAATCTTTTCATCGATCAGCTTACAGAGTCTTGATACCAGGAAAGGATAGCCGGATGTATAATCATAAAGCAGTTCCGATATCTTGTGAACCGCCATCCCCGTATGATGGTCCGCCTCGTAATCCTCCAACATTCCGGCAATACCCTCTTTCTGTAAACTCATGTCCAAATCAAAATCTGCCGCAATATTCCACGGGCTATTCGTCTTATGCTCATCTCCTGTTCTGATTTTTGCCTTTAAGCTTTTGACATCATAGACACTGGCAAGAATTGCGGAATGGAAAGTCGGTATCTCGTCACGATCAATATAATTCACTCTCAATAATGCCAGAAAATCCAGGAAAACCTGATTATTACTCGCATGATCAACCTCATCGATCATAAGGACGACTTTCTTTTCCGATACCCGGCACCATTGATTCAGACAGCCAAATAAAAGAGCCAGAACGGCATTTTTTATAGTTCCATCTGCAAATGCTTTCAGCTCGGCCTTTATTTCCTGCGGAACCTCCGACTTCCGGTCAGCCACTGCAACGATTTCACGTGCAAATGCCATAACAAATGATGCTTCATCTCGAAAATCAGAGGAACTTAACCTTTGGAAATCCAGACTCATCACCACATATTCTTTTGACAGAAATTTCGCTAACGCTTTCAAGGTTGTCGTCTTTCCATATTGTCTTGCCCGGTTCATCGTAAAATAATCGCCCCGGTCAATATATTCCTTAATTTTTAGAAGAAGTCCGTTGATATCTACCATATAATGAAGATTTGGCTTACAATCCGCACTGATATTAAATATTCTGCTCATCACATATTCTCCATATGAATCATGTATTCCTATTCGTTCGAGTGTAGTAGCCCTATTTTAACACAGATTCTTCTGGCGGACAATTAGTATTTGGACCACCCGCCGGCAGCTTCCGGCGCTGATCACAACATTGCTTCCGATCCAGACAAAATCTTCCATGACCACCTTTTTGCAATACATTTCTCCATGCGCGCGTGCCAGATAATGCAAGGGGTGATTGGTCGCGCTGATCGTTACATTCGGTGCGATCAGTACCCCATTGCCGATCAGCATCTCATGATCGTCAACCAACGTAAGATTCGAATTAATATAAGTGTCCTTCCCAATGGAAACCGTATTGCCCATGGCAAGTGTGAGCGGAGGCTTGATCCACACATTGCTGCCACAGGATGCAAACAGATCCTGCAAAATAGCGGCTCTTTTTTCTGCTTCATCGGGCCGTGTCCAGTTAAAATTCTGGCAAAGCCCTCTGGTATAGACTTGCCGTTTCATATTCTCCCTTGTATCCGTCCAAAGTAAACCCTCTGCCCTTCGCTTAGCCATGCATGTTATTTTAGTATGCTCCATATGCTCTTCCTTTTTCATATATGTAACCAATTTGCGCGGCAAATGAATTGCCTACTTACAACTCCTTATCCCATGATACCATAGTCTGTATTTTTAGGAATATCTTTCGCTCTGGTCAGACCAAAAAAGAGAAACACATTTTTTCCAGTTTACCTTCCCCTGACTCTGTGCTATAATCAACACAAGAGATTCAATCGTAAACAATAGCGTTACAGCATCCGGCCGTCCTGGTCGGAGCAGAGAGGAAGGGCATATGGCGAAACAAAAGTTAAGACCGAAGATCGTGAAATTATGTAAGGTAGTCGGCGGCCTGACCGGCGTGGTCAATAAGATCGACGAGAACGCGCCGGAGTATTACGCGCTGGCCTCCATCCTGACGGATGAGGAAGCGGACGTGGCGAGCGCCGCCGGTCTGCGCAAGGAGC
Organism: Lachnospiraceae bacterium; assembly: GCA_910573785.1. Classification (GTDB taxonomy): domain Bacteria; phylum Bacillota; class Clostridia; order Lachnospirales; family Lachnospiraceae; genus Schaedlerella. Next base: position 23,323 of record CAJSZT010000021.1, read on the forward strand.
GTTCCCTGGATTACCTGGTGAAAAAGACGGGCATGCCGGAAAAGAGGGTCAAAGAGCTGGCGGACCACCTGGCATGGATCGGGGTGTTCCGTTTGACGACCAACCCGGAGACAAAGCAGGATCAGTATTTTATGCAGATCTTCGCGCCCGGCATTATGGAAATGCTGGTCAACAACCAGGAGCTTTTAAAGACCCACCCGGAGGTGGGGAGGGCATTCGAGGAATATACCCGGATCCGGATGGCCGACATGTCTCCCATGATGCCAAACGGCTATGGGCTGATGCGGGTCGTCCCTGTGGAAAGCGCGATCCAGGATATTCTCAAGGCACACGATTATGACAAGCTGAGCTATTACATCAACAAATACGAAAAATTTTCCGTATCCCCGTGCTCCTGCCGGGCATCCAGGCGCACCCTGAACGACGGCTGCGGGCATCTGGAGGAGGACATGTGCATCCAGATGGGAAAGGGCGCGGAGCACTATATCCGGACCGGACGGGCGCGGGAAATCTCCCGGGATGAGGTGTATGAGATCCTGAAACGGGCGGAGGACAACGGGCTAATGCATGACATGCCGAATATCGAGGAGGCCGGGGAGAGCGCGGCCATCTGCAACTGCTGCGCCTGCTCCTGCTTTGGGCTGCGGATCGGCCTGATGTACGGCGCAAGGGACATGATCCGTTCCAACTACGTGGCAAAGATTGACGAGGCGAAATGCGTAGCCTGCGGCCAGTGCGTGGAAAATTGTCCGGGCAACGCGCTGAAGCTGGGGCAGAAGCTGTGTACCACCAAGCCCATTGTTCCGCCGGAGTACCGGAAGATGCGGGATAGTGTATGGACGAAAAAGGACTGGAACCCGGATTACCGTGAGAACCGGGAGGACGTGGTCGAGACCGGAACTGCGCCCTGCAAGACCGCCTGTCCGGCGCATATCGCGGTGCAGGGATATCTGCGGCTGGCGGCAGAGGGAAGATATCGGGACGCGCTGGCGCTCATCAAGAAGGAAAATCCGTTCCCGGCAGTCTGCGGACGGATCTGCAATCACCGCTGTGAGGACGAGTGCACGAGAGGAAATGTGGACGAGGCGGTAGCCATTGATGAGGTGAAGCGGTTCATCGCGGATCATGACCTGAAGGCGGAGACACGCTATATCCCGCCTATGGTGAATCAGATCGGAAAGCCCTATCCCCAGAAGATCGCGGTCATCGGGGCAGGCCCGGCAGGATTAAGCTGCGCCTTTTATCTGGCGGAAAAAGGCTATTCTCCGGTGGTATTTGACAAGGCTAAGCGTCCCGGCGGTATGCTGATGAACGGCATTCCTTCTTTCCGCCTGGAAAAGGACGTGGTGGAAGCGGAGATCGAGATCCTGAAGGAAATGGGCGTGGAATTTCGGTGCGGCGTGGAGGTCGGGAAGGACGTCACCATCAGCGGCCTCCGGGAAGAGGGATTCCAGGGCTTTTACCTTGCCATCGGCGCTCAGGGCGGACGGAAGGTCTATGTGCCCGGAGAGGATGCCCGGGGCGTGGTATCCGGTATCCAGTTTATCAAGGAAGTGAACCTGGGAAGCGAGACAAAGCTGTACGGAAAGACGGTGGTCGTGGGCGGCGGAAATGTGGCGGTGGACGTAGCAAGGACAGCCCTCCGTGTCGGTTCCGGAAATGTGGAGATGTACTGTCTGGAATCCCCCGAAGAAATGCCGGCAGCTTCCGATGAAGTGGAAGAAGCCGAAAAGGAAGGTATCACCGTACATCATTCCTGGGGCCCAAAGGAGATCCTTGTAAAAGACGGAAAAGCGGCAGGTATCGTATTCAAGAAATGTACCGCTGTATTCGACGAAAACCACAGATTTGCTCCCCGGTATGATGAAGAAGACACGATCACGGTGGAATGTGAACATGTGCTGCTGTCCATTGGGCAGTCCATCGAGTGGGGAGCGCTTCTGGACGGAACCAGGGTGGAGCTGAACAAAAACGGCACTGTGAAGGCGGATCCGCTGACGTATCAGACCGGAGAGCCGGATATCTTTGCCGGCGGCGATGTGTACTCCGGACCGAAATTTGCCATTGACGCCATTGCGGCCGGGAAAGAGGCGGCGATCTCCCTTCACCGGTATGTACAGCCGGGACAGACTCTGACCATGGGGCGGGACCGCAGGAACTATCATGCGCTGGACAAGAGGCAGGCATTGGTTCCCATGGACTGTTTCGATGCGGACAGGCGCCAGATTCCGGGCTACAATGCGGCAAAGGCTAAGTCCTTCGGAGATACCAGGACCACATTTACGGAAGAGCAGGTGAAAAAAGAAACCGCAAGGTGCCTGGGCTGCGGGGCGACCAAGGTGGATGAATACCTGTGCGTAGGCTGCGGATTATGTACGACCAAGTGCGAATTTGACGCGATTCGGCTGGAGTTGCGGACAGACATGAAGCCTGTCCAGGCCGGAACCTTCGAGACCATGCCTATCAAGGTGGCCGGACACGTGGTGAAGAAGGTGGGCAAGATCGCGGTGAAGAACGGGAAGAAGCTGCGGAAATAATCCGCCGCATAGTATCACATGATGTACATAGCCGCGTGAGGAATGATGCCGCTTCGCGGCTGCGGCAGGCGTAATACTCACGGTAGATTTCATTGGCCGTGAACAGAACATCATGTGATTTCAGGAAAGGAGGGCCCGCATGCACGAACTGGGACTTTGCGATGCCATGCTGAAAATGATGGATCAGATATTGGAAAATGATGGTTTAGCTGCCTGCAGGGTCCGCCGGGTTGTACTGGAGATCGGTGAGCTTTCCGGTGTGGTTCCGCATTTTATGGAAGAAAGCTGGAAGGCGGTCACCGACCGAACCCATTATGCCGATGCCCTGCTGGAGATCAGCACGGTGCCGGGCTATGCCGACTGTCTGGACTGCGGAGCTCATCTCAGGCCCGCGCAGAGCGGTTTCAAATGCCCGGAATGCGGCGGGGGAAAATTAAAGCCCGTATCCGGGATCGACATGACGGTCCGGAGCATTGAGGTGTGGGACGAAGAATAATGGTACAGGTCACATCTTGAACACTTGCGCCGTGGCCTGATCTGTGCGGACATCCCACACAGCGAAATCATTTATCATATAGGAGTAGTAGAAAAAATGGAAAAATACAGGGTAATCGAGATCAAGCAAAGCATCTTTGCGGATAATGACAGGCAGGCGGATCTGCTTCGGGAAAAACTGAAGGAAAAGGGGGTATTCCTGCTCAACCTGATGTCCAGCCCGGGGGCCGGGAAGACGACCACCTTGAGCCGGACCATTGAGATGCTCAAAAGTGAAATGCAGATCGGAGTCATGGAGGCGGATATCGATTCCGATGTGGATGCGGCGACCATTGAGAATTACGGCGCCAGAGTCATCCAGCTCCATACCGGGGGCATGTGCCATCTGGATGCCGGGATGACCGGACAGGGGATTGAGGAATTCGGCGTGGACGGGCTGGATCTTCTCGTCCTGGAAAATGTGGGGAACCTGGTATGTCCGGCGGAATTTGACACCGGAGCCGTAAAAAATGCCATGATCCTTTCCGTCCCGGAGGGCCATGACAAGCCCCTCAAATATCCGCTCATGTTCCAGGTGTGCGATGTGGTGCTGGTGAACAAGATTGATGTGCTGCCCTATTTTGATTTCGATATGGAGAAATGTGTGGAATATGTACACATGCGAAATCCGGAAGCAAAGGTGATCCCCATCTGCGCGAAGACAGGAGAAGGGATGGACGCCTGGGCGGACTGGCTGCGGGGGCAGGTGGAGGAATGGAAGAAATGACTGACGGCTGTTCACGGCGCCTTGAAAGAGTTACAGGCAGGACTTGGATCCTGCCTGTATTGTGTATGGACTGTTGAAATAAAAATGTACAAAGGCTGCGGCAATGGAACGGAGTAAGGATCACTCTGCTGTCAGACCGAAATTTTTTAAGATGCGGTAGCTGTCGAGAAGTCCGGCCATATACGCAAGGGTAGTATGTTCCAGGTCCCGCTCATCTTTTCGGGCCAGGACGGTATCTACAAGGTCCCGCTGGGATTCTGTAAAGTCGGTCTTTTGGTAGCGCCTGTATGCCTGAAGGTAATTCAGCTGGCAGAGCTGGTATTCCCTGTCTTCGGAAAGAAGATTGTGCAGCGTGGTGCTTTTCAGGCTGTCCATGCATAATTTCAGGGTTTCTTTTATTTCTTCAATGGTGCTATCTTCTGTAATGATGGAAATGAGCTCCTGTGCGATTTGGTCTTTTTTAAGCATTTGTTCGCTTCCTTTCTGCTGTAGGCAAAGTAAAAAGAGACTGAATTAAAGTGACAGTATCCAATTCCGAGGCAAACAGGCAGAAAGCATGGACTGCTTCCTATGTATATGAGTAAAAGAGGGACAGCAGTGCTTCAGCAGGCAGCTATCCCTCTCTTTAGAAGTATCATAATGCGATTGTACTTGTAGTGGCGGAAAATAATAAGAACCCAATTTTCTGAGCAAGCACTTACCTAAAGAGTGATCAAGGGGTAAATATAACTGCTTCTGTTTGGATGTATATTGACGGCCGTTCCGTCTTTTATCAACCTGTTCCCATAAGACTATTCTATCATGGGCATATGAAAAATAAAATCGAAATCTTTCAACAAATCTTTCCATATTTCGCCAAAATTCGCCAAATCGTGCAGCAGTGCACGACACCCTGTGAACAGTAACGCGCCCTGACCGGGTGTACACAGCATCAATAAATACCATTGAAACATCAACCCAAAGTTGCTATACTAACAGAAGGACTGAAGATCGGGATCTGCAGTAAAAGTATCAGCAGATACGATTTCCCCGACTTCAAAATCAGTAGAGAAAGGAATGTGAAGCAATGAAATTAGGCGTATTTAATCCAGTATTAAAAAATAAAACCTTTGAGGAGGCCTGCGCTTACCTGGAGGGCCTGGGCGTACAGATGATGGAGATCGGATGCGGAGGTTTCCCGGGCAAGGAGCACTGCAACCCGAAGGTGCTGCTTGGCGATGACGAAAAACGGAAAGAATTTCTGGACGTGCTGGCCCGGCATCATCTGGAGATCAGCGGTCTGAGCTGCCACGGCAACCCGGTTCATCCGGATCCGGAGAAGGCAAAGCAGTTCGACGATGACCTGACCGACGCGATCCTGCTCTGTGAAAAGCTGGGCGTATCAATCCTGAATACCTTTTCCGGTTGCCCCGGGGCGGACGACGGATCGAAGATGCCCAACTGGGTCACCTGTTCCTGGCCGGATGATTTCGGTGAGATCCTTGCGTGGCAGTGGGAGAAGGTTCTGATCCCATACTGGAAGCAAAAGGCGGCATTCGCGAAGGAGCACGGCGTGGACAAGATTGCGCTGGAATTGCATCCGGGCTTCTGTGTATACAACACAAGCTCGCTGCTCCGTCTCCGCCGTGAGGTGGGACCGGAGATCGGGGCGAACCTGGATCCCAGCCACCTGATCTGGCAGCAGATGGATCCGGCGGAGGTTATCCGGGTGCTGGGAGAAGAGAACGCAATCTTCCATTTCCATGCAAAGGACACTCAGATCAATCCCTACAACTGCCGGATTAACGGTGTTTTGGACACCGGGAATTATCATGATCTGCAGAAGCGCTCCTGGACCTTCCGTTCCATCGGCTATGGAAATGATCTGGGATATTGGAAAAATATCATCTCACAGCTGCGTCTCACGGGCTATGACCATGTGATCAGCATTGAACACGAGGACGGGCTGATGAGCCAGAACGAGGGGCTGACCAAGACAGTGGATGCGTTAAAGCAGATCATCATCTTTGACAAGCCGGGAGAAATGTACTGGGCGTAGGGACTGTAAAAGAGTTTCAAATCTATTCTGCAAAGCAGAAAATGGAGGTTTTGGGTGGACGATATTCAGACATTGATCGTATTTTGCATGGAGCTGATCGGAACCGTTGCATTTGCGGCATCTGGAGCCATGGTGGGGATCAACTGCGGGATGGATATTTTCGGAGTATGCGTGCTGGGCGTGGTCACGGCCGTAGGCGGAGGAATGACACGGGATATGATCCTGGGAAATGTGCCGGGGGCGCTGATCCGGCCGGTCTATGTGCTGGTCGCGGTCTTTACGGCCCTGGCGGTATTTCTGGCGCTTTACTTTAAGAGAAATGTGCTCCAGGGAAAGCCGGGAGAACTGTATGACAGGGCCATGCTGGTGATGGACTCTGTAGGGCTTGGGATATTTACCGTGGTGGGCGTGACCACCGGGATCAGCCAGGGCTATCTGGAAAATACATTCCTTCTGACATTTCTGGGGACTCTGACAGGAGTTGGCGGCGGACTTCTGCGCGACATAATGGCGGGCATGCCGCCTTATATCTTTGTAAAGCATATCTATGCCTGCGCGTCTGTGGCAGGGGCCCTGAGCTGTGTCTGGATCTACCGCGGCTTCGGACAGATTCCGGCCATGGTCGTATCCTCCGCGCTGGTGGTGGTGATCCGTTTTTTGGCGGCGCATTACCGCTGGAATCTGCCGAGGATGAAGCGGGAAGAGTGAATGATGCCGCTTTGCGGCTGCGATCTTCATGACCCTGCCGGATTTCCCGTACAGGGAGCTGGAAGGGATGGTGAAAAAATCCGAACAGATCACAAAAGCGATCGACCACATTTTTAAGAATCTGACGAAGGACTGCAAAGCCTGCAGTCTGAAACAGATCTGCGATGAAGTAGAAGGGATGAAGGAGCTGCGCTTTGGAACCGGAAATATCCGAAGCTGAAAGCCGCGGCGCCTGAGTGATAGGATGTGCCTGCAGGGCGCGGCCCAACGGAGATTCCCACCGGGGCGCGTGAAGGCTGTGAAAAGGAAAGAAAGGAGACGAAACGATGCCGGAAATGAGTAAAGCGGTCATCCCGCCGCATATGGGGGATAAGAGACCCAGTGAAAAGATCTTAAAGCTGGGGAAAAAGATTACGGACGTGGCAGCGCATAAGCTGAAGGGGGTCACGGTAAACGACCCGGAGTATTGGGGGCTGGCCGAGATCGTGACCGAGGAGATGGCAGATATTGCGCTGAAGATGAAGGTGCGCCGTCACTACAAGATCGAAGAGCTCTGGAAAATGAACAAGATTGAGGAGCATCAGAAGGCCCATTTCCAGAAGGTGCTGGATGAGATGAGCTACATCGGGCTTCTGGAATATGATTACGGCAACAATTATGACCACAACGGGGCCATACCGGGACCCACGGACCGCAGGTACTGCCTGCCCATGTTCGTGCCCGGCTCCGCGGAGCTTTTTAACATGGAAGAGACGCCGGAGGGGAACAAGCGTCTGAAAGAGCATCCGGCGCTGGCCAGCTTTTTCGAGCGTATGACCTTCATTCCGCTGGACGGTATTACCCACATGGTCCCGCCGGGAGGGGCCGGAATCGGGATGCATGTGATCCCGGTGGAAAAAGCGATCTCCATGGAAAACGGGACCATCGACCTGGAACACATTTCCTACTGGCTGAAAAAGTATGAGGGGCATATCGGCGTGGGCCAGTGCTCCTGCCGTGTCAGCCGGGAGGTGCTGGGGGAAGGCTGTGGGGATGATGAGATGAACTGGTGCATCGGCGTGGGGGATTTTGCGGACTACTGCCGGGAGACGGGAAAGGGCCATGACATCACCTACGAGGAGGCCATGGAGATCTTCCGGAAAGCGGAGGACAACGGATTTGTCCATCAGATCACGAATATTGACGGGGAGAATAAAATCTTTGGAATCTGCAACTGCAATGTGAATGTCTGCAACGCGCTTCGGACGTCCCAGCTTTTTAATACGCCCAACATGAGCCGCAGCGCGTTTACCGCCAGGGTGGAACGGGATAAATGCGTTGCCTGCGGAAAGTGCGTGGAATACTGTCCGGCAGGTGCGGTGAAGCTTGGGCAGAAACTTTGCGCGAAGGACGGGCGGGAGGTACAGTACCCGAAGCATGAGCTTCCCGACCGGCTGGTCTGGGGCCGGGACAAATACGACGAAGATTACCGGGACAACAACCGGATCAACTGCTACGAGACCGGCACATCGCCCTGCAAGGCGGCCTGTCCGGCCCACATCGCGGTCCAGGGCTATATCCGCAAGGCGAAGGAAGGAAAGTACCGGGAGGCGCTGGCGCTGATCAAGAAGGACAATCCATTCCCGGCAGTCTGCGGACGGGTCTGCAATCGGCGCTGCGAGATGGCCTGTACCCGGGGGACCGTGGATGAGGCAGTGGCGATCGATGATATCAAAAAATTTATTGCCGAGCAGGATCTTCATGAAGAGACCCGATATGTTCCGCCGGTGGTCATCGCGTCCAACCGCCTGACGGAATGGGAGCAGAAGATTGCGGTGATCGGAGCCGGACCGGCAGGCCTGTCCTGCGCGTACTATCTTGCGGTGAAGGGTTATAAGCCGGTGGTATTTGAGAAGCATGCCCGCCCGGGCGGGATGATGACTTATGGGATCCCGTCCTACAAGCTGGAGAAGGATGTGATCGAGGCGGAGATCCAGGTGCTCCGGGAGCTTGGCGTGGAGATCCGGTGCGGCGTGGAGGTCGGCAGTGACGTCACCATCGGGGAACTCCGGGAGCAGGGGTATCAGGCATTTTATCTGGCCATCGGATGCCAGGGCGGCAAGATTCCGGACATTCCGGGCAATGACGCCAAAGGAATTGACATTGCCGTCCGTTTCCTGCGCCATGCATCGGAGAACCACGGGCAGAAGCTGAACGGGCGCGTCGTTGTAGTGGGCGGCGGAAATGTGGCGGTGGACTGTGCAAGGACGGCTTCCCGTCTGGGCGGGAAGAATGTAGCTATGTTTTGTCTGGAATCCAGAGAGATCATGCCTGCTTCGGAGGAAGAGATCCGGGAGACGCTGGATGAGGAGATCGCGATCCATAACGGCTGGGGCCCGAAGGAAATCCTCAAGGATGAAAATGGAAAGGCATGGGCCGTTGTATTTCAGAAATGTACGTCCGTATTTGACAAGGACGGAAGGTTCGATCCCCAGTATGCGGAGGACGAGTTGATGACCGTGGAGTGCGAGCATGTGATCTTTGCCGTGGGGCAGAGCATTGAATGGGGAAATCTGCTGGAAGGATCCCGGGTAGAGTTCTGGCACGGCAACTATCCGGTGGCGGATGCCCTCACTTATCAGACGAAGGAGCCGGATATCTTCGTAGGCGGAGACGTCTACAGCGGACCGAAGTTTGTGATCGATGCCATTGAGGCCGGCAAGAATGCGGCGGAATCCCTTCACCGTTACGTCCATCCGGGAACAAGCCTGACCATCGGCCGTAACCGGAGAAATTTCCGGGAGCTGGATAAGGACAACATCAGGCTGGACGGATATGATACCATCGGCCGCCAGGAGGCAGGCATGGACACCCAGATCGACCACAGGCATTCCTTCCGGGACGCAAGGAAGCTGCTGACAGAGGAGCAGGTGCATCTGGAAGCGGGCCGGTGTCTAAGCTGCGGCGCCTCGGTTGTGGATGAGAACAAATGTATCGGCTGCGGGATCTGTACGACCAAGTGTGAGTTCGATGCCATCAAGCTGCGCCGGGATCATCCGGAATGCTCCAAAATGTGCAGGTCTGAGGATAAGTTTAAAGAGATCGGGGCTTATGCCGCGGGGAAAGCATTGAAGTCTGTGTTTGCGAAAAAACCAGAGGGTAAGGGACCGGCGGCGAAGACATCGGCCGGGGCAAAGAAGCCGATCGTGAGAAAGCCGTCCGAGGTAACGGTAAAGAAAGTGAAGCGGGCCAGAACTTCCGGTAAAAACGGCAGAAAATAGAGAGAAAATTATATCAGTGCCGCGGCTTTCATTCAGGAACCGCGGGAAAATAAGATGTGCAGATCGCGCGGGATATTTTCCCGCGGTTCCTGAGTGACAGACGCGGCGCGGGAAGTGGGGAGAAGGAATGCATGAATTAGGGATCGTCTTTCACATTGTAAAAACTGTAGAGGAGATTGCTGCCGAAAACCAGGCGGACAGGGTGGGGAAGGTGGTGCTGCAGATCGGCGAGGTGTCCACCATCATCCCCTCCTACCTGGAGGACTGCTGGAAATGGAAATGCTCCAAGAGCCCTGTGATGGCAGGCTGCGAGCTGGTGATCGAGACGATCCCGGCCATTACCTTCTGCGAGGACTGCCGGGAAACCTACGCCACAGTGGAGCATGGGAAGACCTGCCCGTATTGCGGCGGCGGGAATACCTATCTGATACAGGGGAACGAGCATCAGATCAAGGAAATCGAAGTGGCAGAGATGTGAAACCATTGTTTTGGCTTCCCAGGCTCATCTTTTCCAACCGTACAGTTGGAATCTTTTTCATATCTGCGGCAGCAAATTCACTCCATGTTTTGTAAGGCGGAAAAGTCGGAATCGACCTGTTTTTCCGCGCAAAAGTATATAGCGGACATAGAAAAAAACTGTTAATATGTCCTTATATCATGAATGGCTTTTCTTAAGGAACAGCAGTTTTGTAAAGCCTGTAAAAAAGAAAGAGAGGAATGCGGCATGTATGTAAAAGGAGTGAATCTGGGAAACTGGCTGGTGCTGGAAAAGTGGATGAGCCCGGCTCTGTTTGAGGGGACGACGGCGGAGGATGAATACAATCTCCCGCGACAATTGTCCCGGGAGGTCTATGAGGCAAGGATTCAGATCCATCGTTCGGAGTACATCACGGAACGGGATTTTGTGTCCATCAAAGCCATGGGGATGGAGGCCGTGCGTATCCCGGTCCCGTATTTCATTTTCGGGGACAGAGAACCGTTTATCGGCTGTATCCGGGAGCTGGATCAGGCATTTAATTGGGCGGAAAGGTACGGGCTGGAGATCCTGATCGATCTGCACACGGCGCCTCTGGGGCAGAACGGGTTTGACAACGGGGGGATCTGCGGCGTATGCAGATGGTCCCAGGAGCCAGAGGAGGTGGAGTTTGTCTTCTCTGTCCTGGAAAGGCTGGCGAAGCGTTACGGAACCAGGAAGGGGCTCTGGGGCATTGAGGTGCTGAATGAACCGATTACGGAAAATGCCTGGAAGCTGATGGATGTGCCCAGCCGTTACCCGGCGGCGGATCCGGAGATGGCAAAAGGGTCCGGACCCAACAGCCTGGAGTTTTTGAAGGAGTTTTACTGCAGGGCTTACGACCGGATCCGGCAATATTTACCAGAGGAAAAATATGTGGTGATCCACGATGGCTTCGAACTTCTGGCATGGAAAGATTTTATGCGGGAGGAAAAGTACGTCAATGTAGTATTGGATACCCATCAGTATCTGATGATGGCGGAGGCGGCAGGATGTGCCCAGGAGATGGAGGCATACAAGGATTATATTGAAGAGCATTTTAAAAAGGACATCCGGGAAATGCGGCAGTACTTTCCGGTGATCTGCGGGGAATGGTGTCTGTTCAACTCCCTGGCCTGCGGCTGCGATACGAAGGGCGGTCAGAGCGTGTTAAACGGTGTGGAAGGAAGCTGTGAGGAGAGAGTAGACGCAGAAGAGAAGAAACGGATCTACCGCGCTGTGGCCGAGGCGCAGCTGGACGCATGGAAAGAGGGAAGCGGATATTTTTACTGGAGCTATAAGCTGTTGACGGATACGGTCAATGACAGAGGCTGGATCGGCTGGGACAGCTGGGATCTGGGGAGATGCGTGGATTTTGGGTGGTTTGAAGGAAAGTAAAATGCAGTCGTTTTGACGGAAGGCGCGGTTTTTTCTGATACACTTTGAATCAGAGGAGTCCTGTGCCTTCTGTCTTGACGCAGGCAGTGTATCGTATGAACAGGAGGAAAACCATATGCGTCATGAGATCGTATCGGTGAATCCGGATATCGAAGCGAGGTTTTATCTTTCCATCGATCTGGGGAGCTACGTGCCGCCTCACTGGCATGACAGCCTGGAGCTGGTCTATATGATCGAGGGGAGCATGGCGGTGACCTTCGAGAACCGCCGGGAGGTGCTTCGCGCGGGAGAATTTAATATTGTCAATTCCAGGGTGATCCATTCCGTACTGAGTGAAAAAAATAAAGCGCTGGTGCTGCAGATCCCCAAGGAAATTTTGAGAAAATTCATTCCGAATATCGAATTGTATACATTTTTTGTGGATAAGGATCCGGCGGGCGAGGTGGAACGGACCAGGCTGGAGAAGGTGAAGAAGATCTTCATGGATATGCACGCGGTCTATGATATCCGGCCGGAGGGGTATCTCCTTCGGTTTAACAGCCTGTTGTATGAGCTGTTATTTACCCTGGTCCATTCCTATTCCCATAAGCTGGTGCGGAAGGAATTTGACAGAAATGAAGGCCAGCTGGAAAAGGTCAACCCGATTATGACCTATTTAAAGGAGCATTATCGGGAAAAATGTATCGTCTCGGAGCTGGCGGAGCATTTCGGGTATCATGAGGATTATCTGGCGAGGATCTTCAAAAAGCAGCTGGGAATGACGATTATGGAATATGTCTATGCGATCCGCGTTTCCAAAGTGTATATTGATCTGGTGAATACGGAGCGGACGGTGAATGAGATATTCGAGGATCATGGCTGTACCAACTATAAGGTCGCAATGCGGTATTTTAAAGAAACCTACGGCTGTACGCCCCGGGAGAAACGGGAGGCGGTGCGCAGCATGAGCTGGAAAGAAATGCAGATGCTGCCCTCGCCCTTCTACGAGCCTTACGGAGAATAAGAATGCTGCCGGTAATGGAATAGAATGCATGAGAGCAATTCCCCCTGCATAGCTGTCTGCGGACAGACAGGTCGGAATCGCCCTGCATTTCCTTCGTAAATGTATCTAACAAAACTACGGAAATCTTGTTAGGATATCTATACAAAATAAAGTTGAGTGATACATAAGGAGGAAATGAAGAATGGAACAAAAAAACAAACTGACTCTTGCGAAGCTGGCAGAACGTTTTTCCTACGGCTGCGGCGACTTTGGGTGCAACATCATTTACACGGCCATGTCCGCGTTTCTGATGTTCTATTACTCGGATTACGCGGGCGTCAATACCCTCGCGGTGGGCACGATCATGCTGGTGTCCCGGGTATTTGACGGTGTCAGCGACATTATCATGGGGATCATCGTGGACCGTACAAAATCCCGTTTCGGAAAAGCGCGTCCCTGGCTGCTCCGGATGTGCATCCCCTTTGCAATATCCGGCATCCTTTTATTCTCCGTTCCGGCGGGAATGTCCGAGACGGCAAAGCTGGTCTACGTGTTCGTGACCTATAACCTGACGTCCACGGTGATCTACACGGCCATCAACGTGCCCTACTCTTCGCTGAATGCATTGATGACACAGGACCCTTACGAGCGCTCTGTACTCAGCATTTTCCGAAATGTGCTGGCGACCTGCGGGACGCTTCTGATCAACCTGGTCACCCTGCCGCTGGTCAGGGCCTTCGGCGACAACGCGTCTGCGTGGACGAAGGCATTTGTGGTGCTTGGGTTTTTGGCGGTGGCGGCATTTCTGATCAACTTCGCGGGTACAAAGGAGCGGGTAAAACCGGCATCCGCAGGAGAAGGTGAGGCACAAAACGTCCCGGTAAAGGAAGGGATCCTGGCACTGTTCCAAAATAAATACTGGATCATGATGACCGGCGTCCTGGCATTGTTCTTCCTGTACTACGCCATCAACGGTGGAACTACGGTCTACTATGCGAAAGAGGTCCTGGGGGATGCGGATCTGGTGGGCACGATCAACGGCATTTACAATGCGATCCAGATCATCGGCATGTTCCTGATCGCAAAGCTGGTAAAAAAATACGGCAAGCGCAATGTATTTTCCATCGGACTGATCCTGGCGGCAGTGGGGATGCTGATTCTGGAATTCGGAGGCGGCTCTATGCCGGTCATTGTAGTAACCAGTCTGATTCGGGGCGTCGGAAATGCATGCGGCGGCGCGACGATGTGGGCTATGGTTTCCGATACGATCGATTACGGCGAGTGGAAGACCGGATACCGCACGGAGGGGCTTGTAAACAGTGCCTGCAGCTTCGGCTATAAGATTGGAAACGGCGTCGGCTCTGCGCTGCTGGGATTGATCCTGGAGATCGGCGGATATGTGGGGACAGCTTCGGTCCAGACGGCTTCCGCAGTCACCGCGATCCGTGTCTGCTTTGTGTGGATCCCAATCGGAGTATTTGCGGCCTGCTTTCTGATCCTTCGGTTCTATCATCTGGATGACGAATTTGAGGGGATCATTGATGACTTGAAGAAGCGGGCGGCCGATTCGAAATAAAGAAGGAACTGTGAACAGGCAACCAGTGTTCCGGACAGCAGATCCTCAACGGGACATCAGCTTATGATCAGGGAAGCTTCATCTGCTGTTCGGAAACTTTACATTTTCCAGGGCTGCTGGCTTGAGCGGCCACAATGAAAAAAGGAGTATCCTGCTATGATTCAAAATCCAATTTTTAAGGGGTTCAACCCGGATCCCTGTATCTGCAGAAAAAATGATGATTACTACGCGGCGGTGTCCTCTTTTGAGTGGTTTCCCGGGATCCCGGTGTATCACTCAAGGGATTTAAAAAACTGGGAGCTGTATACCCATGTGCTGACTGACGATAAGGAGGTAGAGCTTCGTAAGCTCCCCAGCGCGAAAGGAATCTGGGCGCCCTGTCTGACGTACTGTGAAGCGGAAGATTTATTTTATGTGGTATACGGTGTGATGAATTCCATGAACGCCCGGTATTTCGACGTGGACAATTTTTTGATCACGGCGAAGGATATCCGGGGACCGTGGAGCAGACCGGTGTATCTGAATTCCGCAGGCTTCGATGCGTCCCTGTTCCACGATGACGATGGGAGAAAATATGTGGTATCGCTGGAGTGGGAGACCAGGGAAGGCTATGAGAAGCCGGGCGAGATCTGCATGGTGGAATACGACCCCGAAAAACAGGAGGTCATGGGCCATGTGAAACGGATCTGGCGCGGGGGCACGGACCGGGGCTGCATCGAGGCGCCCCATCTGACGAAGCGGGGGGAATACTATTACATCATGTGCGCGGAGGGCGGCACGGGCTATAACCACTGCGTCACCATGGGCCGCTCCAAAAATGTCTGGGGTCCCTATGAAAAGGATCCCATGAATCCGATCGTCACCAGCCAGCCGGGAGAGTCTTATGAAAGACACGATCCGGACCATCTGAAGCCGAAATATTACAATCCGGATTCCATCCTCCAGAAATCCGGCCACGGAAGCTATGTGGACCTGCCGAACGGGGAGACCTATCTGCTGCATCTCTGCGCCAGGCCGTTTGCGCCGGAACTGAGCTGCACACTGGGGCGGGAGACCAGTATCCAGAAAATGAAATGGACAGAGGACGGGTGGCTCCGCATGGCGGACGGGAGCAATCTGGCGAAAATGGAAGTCGAGGAGGCCGCGCTTCCGGAAGCTCTGATGCCTCAGATTCCGGACTTTGATGATTTTGATTCGGAGGAACTGGGACTTTGCTACTATGCGCCCAGGATCATGCCGGAGAGCTTTGTGGACTTGAAAGCCCGGCCGGGATATCTTCGGATGCGGGGACAGGAATCCAGAACCTCCCTGAACCGGGTCAGCATCCTGGCGCGGAAGCTGACCAGCGTCTATGCTACGGTCACTACGAAGATGGAATTTCAGCCGGAGGTCTATCAGCACAGTGCGGGCCTGATCCTTTACTATGACAATATGAATTATGTCAACCTGCGGAAATATTACAGCCAGACGCTGGGCGGAAGCGCTTTGTCCATCGTCCATCTGGAAAACGGCGAGAAGAACGAGATGGTGGATACCAGGATCGGCGTCCGGGATGTGCCGGTTTATCTTCGGATGAAGATAGAGGGGCGGAAGTTCCATTTCGAATGGAGCTATGACGGACAAACTTATACCCCCATCGGCGGGGACTTTGAGACCGCAAGATTCTCAGATGAATATTGCAGGTTCGGGGAATTTACCGGGACCTTCGTGGGAATGACCTGCGCGGACCGGGCCAGGCATCGGCATTACGCGGACTTTGATTTCTTTGAGTATATTGCGGATGAGACAAGAGATGTAGATTGAACGTAGAGGGGCTGCCGGAAAATGACGGTATGCCTGCAATATATGATTGCGAGTTGCTGTGTTTTACAACAATATATTGCAGACATACAGCATTCTCCGACAGCTCCCTTACAGTAAGATGTTACGGTTTTACAGAGTAAAGCACACAGAGTCCCATATGTACGATCATTGCGGCTATCCAGCCACCGGAATATGATATTCCCCCCTCCGTCAGATACCCCTGTTCAAGCTCCTCTTTTAATATCATCATAGCCGTCTGCTCCTCTGCAGTCAGATCCCCTTTTTTTAATAATCTGGAAAATCCAAGGATCGAAACCATGGGGGTCTTAAACTCATGTGAAAAATTATTGATAAAATCAGAGCGCAGCATTTCGATTCCTGCAAGCTCTTCCGTCATCTGATTAAAGCAGCGGGACAATTCCCGAAATTCCTTCGGATGCGGCAGGCAGATTCGTTATGATGCATTTTTCAAAAAATTACTGAATTCCTTCAATTCTTTTTTCTTCTCCTCCGAAAGCTGATTGAATTCAATATTTTGAATTGCACCCTCCAACGTATACAGGTGTACCAGGCAGACCTGGGGATAAGCCTCTTTCAGTTTTATAAAGGCCTGTCTGGAGCCGGTTTTTGCAAGCTCTTCGGAGGAATCAATGCCGACAGATGTCAGCTTTTTTGCCATTTCTTTTCCGATATTTTACATAGACATTAATTCAGACATGTTTTTTTCTCCTTATTGGTCCAGTTTCCGGGATTCGTATCATCCGGCACCAGCCCCGCCAGAATATCTTCATAATGCTTTACTTTACGGTCCATAAATTCTGCGGTTGCTTTCGCCTCCTCCGCTTTTTTGTGAGCCTGTCCGCACTGACGGAGGATGATCTGGTATCTTGCGCGCAGATTTTCCTCCGACTCCTCCAGACTGCATAACCGGCAGTATTCTTTGATGTCTTTGAGAGGAGTGCCGCAGCTTTTCAGATAAGTGATCCCCTGCATCCAGCTGACCGATTCGTCATCAAATACGCGGCGGTTCTGTTCATCCCTCCGGCAGGGCAGCAAGTTGATATCCGTATAATAGCGCACGGTGTGCTTTGTAGTGCCAAACATTTCCGCAAACTGTTTCATGGTGTAGTTCATAAAATCTTCTCCTGGTGCAATTTATTGTTACTATTCACAGTCATTTCACTCACATGCGCAAAAACAGCCGGCAAAGCCGTCTGCCGATGCTTCGCATCTTGATTTTTTGCTTATGTGGGTGAAGTGACTGATTCCAGTCAGATAAAAACTGTCAATCAGCTTCTTACAAGCTTCGCTTGACGAATCTGACTGCCATTTTTTATCCGACTGTGAATAGTAACAATTTATTCTGCAAACTTGAAAAAAGGTATTGACTTCGAGTCACACGAAGCTGATATACTCATTATAATGCGAAGAAATGCTTCGCACAAGATTTATTTTCAGGTTCTGAACAGCAGCAATATGAAAAAACAGCTGTTCAGAGCAGGTACTCAAAACAGATAAAATATCAATCACAAGAAATGGAGAGATCAGACATGGGATATTTAGGAGAAGAGATCAGAAAGTTAGGATTTGGCCTGATGCGCCTGCCGCAGAAAGACGGCGTGATCGACGTGGAACAGGTCAAGGAAATGACAGACTTATTTATGGAGGCCGGATTTACATATTTTGACACGGCCTGGGCTTATGCGGGAAGCGAGGATGCCATCCGCCAGGCGCTGGTGGAGCGCTATCCACGGGACAGCTATCAGCTTGCCACAAAGAATGCGGCCTGGATCGACTGCAAGACAAAGGAGGAAGCGTATGCACAGTTTGACACCTCACTGGCGCAGACGGGAGCAGGATATTTTGATTTTTATCTGCTCCATAATCTGGGGGAAGCAAGATCCAGATATTTTGACGAATACGACATGTGGAACTGGGTAATGGAGAAAAAGAAAACGGGACTGATCAAGCACGTGGGATTTTCCTTCCATTCCACCCCGGAAGAACTGGAAGAGATTTTGAATGCGCATCCGGAGATGGAATTTGTCCAGCTCCAGATCAACTATGCGGACTGGGATAACCCGGCAGTGCAGTCAAGACGCTGCTACGAGGTGGCAAGAAAGCACGGGAAACCGGTTGTCATCATGGAACCGGTGAAGGGCGGCATGCTGGCGACCCCTCCCGAGTCCGTGCAGAACATCCTGAAATCAGCCGAGCCGGAAAGCTCCGTGGCGTCCTGGGCGGTCCGTTTTGCGGCGGATCTGGAAGGCGTGATCACCGTGCTGTCCGGAATGAGCAATGTGGAACAGATGAAGGATAACCTTTCCTATATGAAGACATTTGGCGGACTGACGGACAGCCAGAAGGAGACATTGAAGGAGGCCCAGGAAGAGCTGAAACGGATTCCGCTGATCCCCTGTACGACCTGTAATTACTGTGCGAAGGTGTGCCCCATGAATATCGGCATCTCTGGATCCTTCACGGCCATGAATTATCTGACTCTCTACGGCGATACCGCCCTGACAAAGAATCAGGAGGGATGGCTTGTAGGCGGACATGGGCTGAAACGGGCGGACGAATGCATCAAGTGCGGAAAATGCGAGGAAGCCTGTCCCCAGCATATCGCCATCCGGGAGAACCTGGTAAAGGTGAGCGAAGCCCTGATCAAATGATCGTGCGGCTGAAACAGCCGGTCGGCGAACCTGCCCCTGATCCACAGTCAGATATAAACTAATTGAAGCAGAAAAACACTGCATTCACGCATAAGCTATTGTAATGGATCAAGATATGGGCTAGAATATAATTAACAAATATCGTGAATCATTGCCGTTTATGTGAACGGCGGAAAGGAGGCCCATATGTTGAAGCAGAAAAGATACAGGAACTTGTTTGTGATCCCGTTGATCGGTCTTATGCTCATATCCTGCACAAGAGGAGCGCCCTCCGATTCTGAGGCAGAAGAGATCATTCATGACTTCTGGGAGGGAGATTATGAGTACACCGTGTATAGTAAACACGGCGAAGGTTCGGAGCAGTCTCATGGAGAAGTGAAAGGAAAACTGATCTCCGACCCCTATCAGCAGTATGAGCAGGCGGTGGATGCGTCGGAGACGCAGGGAATCGTGGAGCAGTACTGGTATATGCAGGGCGAAAATGTGGTGTACAATATGAAAATGTCCGTATCCAACCGTCCGGACTACTGGACGACGTTTGAATCCGGAGCAAAAGGAAGCGACATGTACATCAAAGAGGATCTGGCATTTACCTTTGACCGGGAAGAAACGGTTTCCGGCCGGAAGGTCTGTGTATACCGCACGCAGTTCGAAGAGGAACATGTTGCGGATTATTCCCAACTGCCGGAGGAGGATGGAAAAGTTCCGGAAAAGTTTACGCTTCCCTTTACGATGGTCATGGAATACTACATTGATTTTACGGAAAAAGAGGTTGTCCGGATCCGGCTTGACGGCACCGATTCCGCCAGGGCAGCAGAGATTGCGAACCTGATGTATTCCGGAATGACCCAGGAAGAAGCAGAAGAGGAATTCCGGGAGAACGGATCAGAAGAAACTTATGAAGTCATATACGATATCAAAAATTTCAACGGGGCGGTTGAGATTGATCCTCCCGAGGATTTGAAAGAATTGTGATATCGGTATAGATGATCCGCCCTCTTTTTTTACATCATCCCCAAATACTTCAAGATCATCATGGACAGATTCATATTCATAAATTCCTCCCCCACCGCAAGCTCACACCCCATCAATTCCCGGATCTTCCCCAGCCGGTACAGCAGCGTATTCTTATGGATATGCAGGTTCTTCGCCACCAGGGCGGACTGGCCCGGCTGGTGCAGATATTCCTTCAAGGTAGCGATCAGCTCCGTCCCCTTTTCCTGGTCATACAGGTAAAGCCGCATCAATCCCGGATGTACCAGAAACCGGATATTGACCCCGTTTCGCTCCGCGGTCTCCAGCATTTTATACACATAATAATCACTGTAATAATACACCGGCGAAGGGTCTTTCAGCTTTAGACCCAGCTTCACCGCATCCACGGCCTGCTGATAGAAGGAAGGCATATCCTCCAGCTGCCGGAAAAAATTGCTGATCCCGGCCTTGAGCTGATTGGCCGAAAGATAATCCGCAAGCTGGCACATTTCGTATTCACTGAGATTCTGAAATAACTCCCTGCTGATAAAAAATACGATCGTATCCTCATAGATCACATAGATACTCCCCGAAAAAATCTGGATCAGCCGTTCCAGGATTACATTAAGCTGCAGATCGGAGGTGCTGTGTCCAGCAGGCGGGATGGCGACGATATAAAAAGCTTCTCTCAGATTGTAGCCCAAAAGCCGCAGCCGTTCCCGGATCCTGGACGCGTCCTGGCCCGGATTTTTCAGCAGGTCGGACAGGAAGTAGGAATACATCACGCCTTTATTTCTCGTATAGGCAGAATCCTTCTGCAGCTCCATGGAAACCAGGTTAGAAAACCGATGGAAGAAATCCGCGTCAAATTCCCGGAAAGGGTGCTCGGATTCCAGCATCATGATATGCCCCACCTCAATCCCCTGAATGCGGACCGCATCCACCAGCATGCCTTTCTGCACCAGTTCATTCACATAATAATATGCCGTATCTGCCTTGCGGACCTTTTCGTCCAGGCGGTTGGCGCGGATGGAGGCGATCCCCTGTTCGCTGATGTAACCGGACTGGCTCTCCGCGTTGAAAAATGCGTTGTCCGGGATCAGGCCGGCGGAGATGGCCAGATATTTATGCTGGAGGTCCACCACATAGATAGGATTGCCCAGGATCCGGGCGGCCGTGTCCACCAGATACTGCAGCCCATTTCCCGAAAACAGGGCATTGACCAGGAGATGCATCCCGGCGGTGATCTCCTGGAGCTGGGACAGATTTTCCAGGCAGTCGTTGAACAGCGCGGCTTCCGAGACGGACGGGCCGAAATAGGCCACGGTAAAGGCACTGCTGTCATAGCGGGAAAAATCTGCCCACTCCCCGCAGCAGAAAAAGGTAAATTCCGATGGAAGCTCCGGATCCGGCAGGCGGGAGGCAGAACCCAGATAAAGCGCGGCCGGGTCAAAAACAGTCTGGGCAGGATCCCAGAGCCGGGCAAACAGCAGATCCCGGGAGGCATCCTCCCTTCCAAATACCTGCGGCTCATAGCCTTTTTTTCTTAATTTTGAGAATAGTACGGAATATTCCATAGGCCCTCCTTAGATAACTTCGCATAAAGAAGGATAGATTTCAGAGTTCCACATACCCGACAAAGTTGTAGTAGATTTTGATGTCCCGGTGGGTTTCCCCGGCGATTTCGTACTTCTCGCCCACCTCGATGCGCTTCACGAGCCGCAGGAGGGTGGGGCGGTCGAGTTCCTCAAGTTGGGCATAATCCCTGATGATGGCCAGCCATTCGTCGGTGGCTTGCTCGTCCTCCTGCATCGCCTCCAGCTGGGCGGTGAGCTGCGTCCGCTGTTCCAGCTTGCTCCGGCGTTCGTCCTCGTAGCGGTTCATCAGCTGGACGCACAGGGCCTCCGGCATGACGCCCTTCACCTTGTCCTCGTACGCCGACACCACCAGCTTTTCCAGTTCGGCCAGCCGCTTGTCCACCGCCGCCAGCGTTGCCCGGAGCGTCCGCGTCTGTTCCAGACTGGCGGCATTCTTCTGGGCGAGGATTTTCTCCTTGAGGGCGGCGGGGCTGTTCTGCGCCAGCATCGCCTTGGCATGGATGTCCAGCAGGAGCAGCTTCGTCAGCACCTTGCAGTTGATGTAGTGCGAGGTACAGGCCGCCTTGCCGCCGCTCATATAGCGGTTACAT
Organism: Lachnospiraceae bacterium; assembly: GCA_910573785.1. GTDB lineage: Bacteria > Bacillota > Clostridia > Lachnospirales > Lachnospiraceae > Schaedlerella. The sequence goes on from CAJSZT010000021.1 coordinate 45,214, forward strand.
GAGTAGGCTTGAAACCCGCCAAAATGCCCATCGGCGTGGCGCTTTCGGCTGCGGTAATCCCTTTGATACCGCATGGAACCTCCACAGTCCGCGCAGTAGAGGACACCAGCGAATAAGGAGATTTCTCCATCGCTGCCTGAGCGCCCTTTTGACGGATGATTGTCCAGCCTTTGAACGGCATCCCAGACCTCCTGAGAGACCAACGGCTCATGGGTATGCTCCACCTTGATCCAGTCCTCTTTCGGCTTGCTGACCTGCTTGTGAACCTTGTAGGAAACGGTGCCGGTCTTGTTCTGCACCATGTGGCCGAGGTAGACCTCATTCCGCAGAATGGTCTTGACCGTCACATCGTTCCAGTAGGGTGTTTCGCCCCGCAGGTTCGGCCTGCCCTCCGCCATGTAGTAGAAGCCGCGGGGCGAGGGTACACCCTCCTCATTCAGCGTCCGGGCAATCTTCCGAAAGCTGTCCCCCTGCAAGCGCATATCGAAAATGCGGAGAACGACAGGGGCAGTCACAGGGTCAATTTCAAGGATGTGCTTGTCCGCCGGGGATTTTCGGTAGCCGATGGGAGCGTAGCACCCGACATACTTTCCGCTCTTGAAGGTGGACTGCTTCACCGCGCGGATTTTGCTGCTGGTGTCGCGTGCGTAGAGATCGTTCATGACGTTCTTCAAAATGACCAGCATCTCATTGTTCTTGTGGATGGTGTCCACGCCGTCATTGAGAGCGATGAACCGGCACCCCATCGAAGGGAACACAATGTCTGTAAACCGTCCGGTCTCGATATAATCTCTGCCCAATCTGGATAAATCTTTGCATAATATCAGATTGATTTTCCCAGTTTTGGCATCGGCGATCATCTGATTGAACATAGGCCGGTCAAAGGTTGTCCCAGAGACTCCGTCATCGCAGTAGGCGGCGTAGAGGTTCCAACCTTGCTCCTGCACATAGCGGCTGAGCATGATTTTTTGATTTTCGATGGACACGGACTCCCCGCTTCTTTCATCGTCCCGGCTGAGTCTGCAATAAATTCCAACATTGTATTTTTCCTGCATCTTGTTTTTTTACCTCCCTGGACGCAGGAACATAGCATCTGTTACCTGCTCCCATTATAGCTGCTTTAGCACTGTAAAGCAATAGTTTTCGGCTGGGTATCCGAAGTTTTTACGCTGTCCGCCGCCCGTTCCGCTCCAGCTCCGCTGTGTCAATGACCTCGCCCATTTCCGCTTTTTCCGCAAAGCTGCTGGACAGGTGATAGGTCACTCCGTCCATTTCCACATCAAGCCCCAGGTTCAAAAACACGCCCCGACACCCGCCATATTCAAAGCCGGGGAGTTCCCCCGCCACTATGATTTCTACTGGCCGTTTTTCGGTTTTCATGCGATACCTCCCATTCTCCGCAGAATGTCCACAGTGTCACCCAGCGCACAATAAAGCGCCTCGCTGTCTGGATTTTTCATGCTGGACTTCGCCGCCATGCGGATTTCCCGCAGGGCAACCTCCACCTCCCGTGTGGTATACCCGGCTTGAACGGCGGCGATGGCGAGGTTGGCGAGATAGACGCAATCGGTACGGCTCAACTTATCCTGCACCGCCATCCTGCCGAGCTGCTCCAGAATGCCGTCACGAGATTTTAAGGTGGCGGCTGTTCTGTCCTCCCGCCATAAGACCTCGCCGTTTTGAATTTCGGTAGCCGCTACCGATAACAGGTGAACACCCTCGTACATATACATCTTGTTCAGCGCCTGCCGCCTGCTGGGGGCGTATTCCTCTGTGATGTGAGCATCCAGCTTCGGTCTGCCCCGCCTGCGCCTGACTTCCTCCGTTTTGATTTTTTCCATTGTCCGGCCTCCCTTCAAAAACAAAAACGCAGATACAATAAGACCGCCCCCAGCAAAAACGCTGTGGTTCGGTCTATGTATCTGCGTAAAAAATATGTGAAGTATTCAGTTCCCCATCATAGTAGCACAAACAGATGTTCCTGTCAATGCCTTTGAAGAAAATTTTGTCGAGGGCTGGCGGGGGGGTGAGATTTTGCCGGAGTGCCAATTTCCCCGTTTTTCAAAAATCCCGCTGAAGGGCGGGAGAGAAAAGCGCCGGAACGGTGCGTAGCCGCAGAATGAAATTCTGCGAAAAGGGGTTTGGGGGCTGGAGCCACCAACGAGCAAAAACAGCTTTCCGGCGGTCACGCCGGAAAGCTGTTTTGAGTATTTGTGGGAACAAATACACTGCTTGCAAAGTAGGCGAAGCCCCCACCGCTGAAGTGAAACTCTGGCAGGTTTTTGCTATACTCTCTTTAAGAAATTTATTCAATTTCCTGCTGATTACAATCCAGAAGAATCGGGTAGCCGTTAATATTGCTATTGTCTGGAATAATAAAAATATCCAGTATCATTTCGTCCTCAACAGGGCAGGTATATGTGATTTTGTTATTTTGAAACTTATACCAGCAAACCTCGCTGGGAATGTTGCCACCGCAGAAAATCAAAACAGCTTCCCCCTGGGGACTGCCGTAGTTCCAGCTGCTGGCGGTTCCGTCCTCAATTTTCAGCTTGCCGCCGTTCGCACGCCAGCGATTTTCAAACAGGCGATCTCTGTCGAACTCGCACAGACTCCAGTTTCCCTCCGGGTCTCTGCAAAGTGCGGCCAAATAATTTCCTCGTTGCTCAACTTTCTCGATGCTCAGTTCATCATAATTGAGGTAGTTGGCCGCTTGCCGAGCCAGTGCCTCAAGGTCGTTTCCATCAACGGTAGAAAACCAGTGAAACGAACAGTATCCCGCAACCAGGACGGCAATACTGAACAGTGCAATCAGACAGCCCTTTATAAACGCACGGGTCTTTCCTTTTTTCCACGCAGCGGCAGCGGCTTGAATGATTTTTTCATCTTTGGTTTGAAGCGAACCTGTTTCCACATCCTGCTTCATGAAACGCGCATCGGCACTGCATTTCTCGCAGTCTTGTAAATGCGCCTCGACGACTTGTTTACTGTCTTGACTGCACACTCCATCACAATATAGTGGCAGCAGGTCTTGGATAATATCACACGATATTTTCATCTAAATTCCTCCTCAACTCTTTTTTCGCCCGATAGAATATCAGCCGCGCCCAACTATCTGATTTACCAAACAACTCTCCAATTTGAGAAAATGGCAGTTCTCCAAAAACCCGCAATGAAAACACTTCCTTGTAGGGATCACTAAGCTCATGCAGCAATTTGTGAAGTTTCCACACAGTTTCTTTATCCAAAATCTCATTTTCAAAACTCGGTTCTATTTGCTTGGATAAGTCAATATCTGTTTCTGATACATGGCGTTTTTGTTTTTTCGCATATGTAAGAAATGTGTTTTTTGCAATTTGACAGAGCCACACATAGAGTTTACATTTTCCCTCGAATTTGTCTATGTGTTCCATAGCCCGATAAAATGTCTCTTGCGTTATTTCCTCGGCCATCGTCTCATTTCTGCATAAGGAAAAGACATACTTATAGACGCCATCGAAGTGCTGGACATAGATTGCCTCAAAATCTTCCACTTTCTCACCTCCTCGTCTATAAGACTGCACACAATGCCAAACGTTTCAAAGAAATCGAGAATTTTTTAGATTGACACCATGATAAGAAAACATGTTGCCAATACACTTACTTTTATATTCTATCATAGCCAGAGCCGTACCTGCAAGAGAGCAGGTACGGCTCTGACATTTGATTACATCAGTCCCATATCAGTTCACTTAAAATGACTTCCTCCACCTGGGCCTTGCAGGTGTTCATCAGCCCCGCCCAGCACAGAGGGTCATGGGCTTTCAGTTCCTTTGTTGCTCCGGCGGCTTTCGCCATCTCCGGCATCATCCGTTCCAAGCGTTTTGCGGGCGGTCTGGTCGATTTCCAGCAGATGTGCATACAGTGTCCCAGACAGCAGCAGACTGTTGTAAAGACCCGGCCTATGCGCTTGGAGGTACAGCTTTCTCATGCGGCCATACTTGCCAAGATTTTCGGTAGCCGCTTCCGATAATCCGATAGTGGGAATTTCGTAGTCATTCATCATCATTTCCTCCGTTTTGTAACAACTTTGTCGGAGGTAACAGGGATGCTATGTCCTGCGTGTAGTGTCATTCTTTATGAGAGGGTGGCATTCGTGTATGTATGTAGAAATGCTGCCACCTGTACGGTTGGATGATCTAAAGATCATCCAACCTACGCATCCATTCGCAAAATCCGTGCTATCGCACTCTTGCGTCTGCTAATGCAGCCGCATTTTGCTCATTTATGCGTAGGTTGCTAATCCAAAATATCGGTTTTATTGCAATAAATTGCATAAAACTGATATTTCGGATTGCAACCGTACAGGTGGAAAAGCTGCCAGTGACAGGTTTTCTGTATTGTGCGTTCGTACAAAAAGAGTATCTCACAAAACAGTAACATTGGGTACAAATACGATGAATCCAGTACATTTATTATATATAATAAATGTACAATCGTAAAGAGAAAAAACTCTTTCGATAGGAAAAATTTCCACCTGTACGGTTGGATGATCTAAAGATCATCCAACCTGCGCATCCATTCGCAAAATCCGTGCTATCGCACTTTTGCGTCTGCTGACGCAGCCGCATTTTGCTCATTCATGCGTAGGTTGCTGATTCGAAATATTGGTTTTATTGCAATAAATTGCATAAAACCGATATTTCGAATCGCAACCGTACAGTTAGAAAACTTTTGGTGATCAAAAACACCGGGAAAGGAAGTTGATTATGACAACATTAGGAAAGTATGGAAGAAGCGTGTCGATCATTGGTGTCGGCTGTACCCCGTTTATGTACACGGTGGACAATCCCGAGACAGACGGGCTGACCGAAGGAGAAATGTTCGGTTATGCGGCGCTCAAAGCCATGGAAGACGCCGGGGTGAACCCGCAGGATGTAGACTTTTATTTTCACGGACAGGCCAGCCCCTTAAACGGCTCCAATTACCTGACCCCCAACATCCAGATCGGAAACTGGTTCGGGATGAAGGGAAAGGGCTCCATCCACCATTCGGAAGCATGCTGCACCGGCTATCTGGCGATCGAGCAGGCGGTCAACGCGGTTGCCTCCGGAAAATACAACTGCGTGCTGACCGGAGCCGTAGAGTTCGGCGACAGTACACCGTCTCCGGCGGACAGTGTGGAAACTCCGAAGCATCCCTACAAGAGGGATAAGATGACCATGGACAAATTTCTGAAAACCACCTCATGGCTGTACGACCGTACTTACACGCGGGGCCTGATGGCTGGGCAGGAGCTGATCTACGACGACGCGGCGGAATGGTATGTCAGGACCAGAGGGATCACTGCTGAGCAGATGAACAATACCCTGAACTGGATGTGCATTAACAACCGGAGAAATGCATCCGTGAATCCGTTGGCGATCGAGAGAAAGACTTATGAATCTCTGGCCGAGGAGGCAGGCATGACTCTGGAGGAATACATGAATTCTCCGTACAATCCGCGCATGGGAGACTTCTTGCGTGCCGGCGGCGTGGAACTGAAATGCGACGGCGCGGCGGCGGCCATCGTATGCGCCACCGAAATGATCCCGGAGATCGCGAAGAACTTAAAGCATAAGCCCATCGAAGTGATCGGCATCGGAAGCGCGGCCTGCGAAGCGACCACTCCTCATTTTGAGGTGCGCGCTACGGAAGAAGCAGTGCGACAGGTATACGAGCTGACCGGATTGACCGGAGAAGACCTGGACCTGTTCTATGCCAATGACTTTATCATCACCTCCCACCTGGTATCTGCGGAGATCGCAGGATACCTTCCCTACGGCGAGGGCTGGAAATATATCTGCGACGGGCGGACCGCGTGGGACGGCGACAGGCCCATCAATACCAACGGCGGACGGACCTCCTTCGGGCACGCCCATGCGGCTTCCGGGCTTGCGGATGTATACGAGGCATGCAAGCAGATGTGGGGAGAGTGCGGAGACCATCAGGTGAAAAAGCTGCCCAAGACAACCATGCTCCGGGGATATGGCGGAGCGCAGAACGTTGCGGCGGTTGTGATTCGGACATTGGAGAAATAAAAGAGTGAGTGACTGGGGACACCCGGAGCGGGTGTGAACAGAAACCACGATAATGCGAGGAGGCATAGCATGAGTATCAAATTAGAAAAAGTAGTGCAGAAATTTTATGAGGGCCTGGAAGAGGGCAAATTTCTCGGGAGGAAGTGTCCGAAATGCGGAAATGTAGAATTTCCGCCGGTATATGCCTGCAATGCATGCGGCAGTTATGAGACGGAATGGTATGAGATCAGCGGAAAGGCAAAGCTGCATTCCATCGTCCTTCCGGCGGCCCTGTCATCAAAACCGGAATATAAGAAACTGGGAAAATACGCATACGGCGAGGTGGAGTTGGAAGAAGGGACACGGCTCAATGCGGTAGTCCGCGGCATCAGCAAGAAAAACAGGGCGGAGATGTCCGCGAAGCTTCCGCTGAACTGCCACGCATCCATCTTCGAGCGGGAAGGCGGATTCAAGACGGTTGTGTTTGACCTGGATGAATGATGGGAAAAGTTGAGGATGATACGGAACGCCGGACCGCACAGCCGCGTGAGGAATTATGACGCTTTGCGGGTGCGGCCGGAGCGATATTCACGGCAGATTTCATCGGCCGTGGGTATGAAAACAAATAAATGCATTATAAAAAAGGAGACGAAAATCATGGAAAGAAAAGAATTAGAAGCACAGGTGATCAATATGGTAGCAACCTCTTACAAGCAGGACGCGGCATCCCTCTCCACAGAGACATTATTCAAAGAGGATCTGGGCGGGGCATCCATCCAGATGGTGGCTCTCGTATCCGAAATTGAAAACGAGCTGGATGTGGAGCTGATGCTTGCGGATGCCAGCGGCTGCGCGACCATCGGGGACCTGGTGGATCTGATTGAAGGAGAAATGTAAAAAATGAGTGTATTGGATCAGATTTATTTGAGAGCAAAAGAAAATCCAAGAAAAGTCGCGTTTCCGGAAGCCATGAATGAAAAGATGATGCAGGCCGCGTACGAGACCGGGAAGGAGGGCTATATCATCCCGGTGCTGGTGGGCAACGGCAGTGAAATCCGGGAGGCGGCCAGAGAAAGAGGCTATGAGGAAAGCGTATTTACCATTGTGGATATCAGCGAGGAAGAGTATAAGAAGACACTGATCGACAAATATGTGGCGCTTCCCCAGACCATTTTGAAGGAAAAGGCGCTGAACCGAAGAATGCAGAATCCGCTGTACTACGCCATGGTCATGCAGGCGGTGGAGGAAGCGGACGTGACCTTTGCGGGCATCGACAATACTACAGGGGATGTACTGCTGGCGGGGCAGATGATCATCGGATTGAAGGAAGGTATCAGCACCGTTTCCAGCATCGGCCTGTGTGATATTCCGGGCTTTTCGGGAAGCGAAGGGTCTCTCCTTGCTATCGGGGACAGCGCGGTCTGCACCAATCCGGACGCAAACCAGCTGGCGGATATCGCGATCTCTGCCTGCGATACGGTGAGGGCGCTTCTGGAATGGGAACCGCGCTGCGCCATGGTCAGCTATTCCACCCTGGGAAGCGGTCAGGGAGAGCTGATCGACAAGGTGGTGGAGGCGGTAAGGCTTGCCAATGAAAAGCGGCCGGACCTTGCCATCGACGGGGAATTTCAGTTCGACGCTGCCATTTCCCCGGCCGTAGCAGAGAAAAAGGTGAAGCGGGAGAGCAAGGTGGCAGGAAAAGCAAATGTCGTCATCTGGCCGGATCTGAATGTGGGAAATGTAGGAGTCAAGCTGATCCAGCAGTTCGGACATGCGGATGCCTACGGCCCCATGCTGCAGGGCTTCAACAAGGTGGTATGCGACTGCTCCAGAGGGGCGCCGGTATCCGAGATCAAGGGAAATATCGTGATCAGCGCGGTACGCGCGGCCGGGAGCAACTGATAGATGGAGACAAGCGGGGCACAGGTGTCCGGGAATAATTGAGAGATTGAGATCTTCTTGACACATGCAGCCCCAAGCAATTGAAAATGAACGATAGAAAGCAACGGTGTAAACAAACATGAGTGAATATAAAATTTTAGCCATTAATCCCGGCTCCACGTCCACGAAGATCGCGTTATTCCAGGGAGAGGAGTGCCTGTATTCCAAAAATGTATCTCACGACGCGGCGGAGCTGGACAAGTTTCGGAATCTGACGGAGCAGCTTCCCTACCGCCGGGATATGATCCTGAGCCTTTTGAAAGAGGCCGGGATCACACTGGACGATGTAGACGTATTCGTCGGACGCGGGGGCGGACTGCTGGCCATGGAAGGCGGCACCTACGAAGTGACGGAGCTTTTGCTGGATCATGCCAGAAATTTTGCCAACGGGGTCATCCATCCCGCCAGCTTAGGCTCCCAGCTTGCCAATGAATTTGCCGAAAAATACGGAGCGAAGGCTATGGTAGTCAACCCGCCGGATGTGGATGAGCTGCAGGACCTGGCCCGGATGACGGGCATCAAGGGGGTGAACCGGATCATCCACCTGCACGCGCTGAACTTAAAGGAAACCGCCATCCGTCACAGCAAGGCGGTGCTCCATAAAAAATACGAGGAATGCAATTATGTAGTCTGCCACATCGGCGGGGGAATCTCCGTTTCCGCCCACCGGCAGGGCAGAATGGTAGACGGCTATGACATCGTAGGCGGCGAAGGCCCTATGGCGCCGACCCGCTGCGGAAGCGTAGCAGTGGCCGACCTGCTGGCCTATATCCGGGAACAGGATCTGGACATCGCAGACGTGAAAAAGCTGTGTACCAGAAACGGCGGCTTTATCAGCCACACCGGAATCTCTGACGCGCTGGAGCTGACCGAGCGGGCAAAGAACGGAGACCGGTATGCGGAAATGCTCTGGAATACGATGATCTACCAGATCGAGAAATGCATCGGCTCCATGGCGGCCGTGCTCCACGGCAAGGTGGACGGCATCCTGCTGGGCGGCGGTATGGTACATAACAAGGATCTGGTGGAACAGATCACAGAGACCTGTTCCTTCATCGCTCCGGTCACGGCATATCCGGGCGAATTTGAGATGGAGGCCATGGCAGCAGGCGCCGTCCGAGTACTGGACGGGGAAGAGGAATTGAAGCAGTATACCGGAAAAAAAGTCTGGGAGAAATTTGATTTCGAGTAGGCAACCCTTGCAAGGGAAAGGAAATCTTTTGCCGGCAGTAAGGAACTGTAGGAAAATAACTTGCGCAGATTGCGTAGGATATTTCCATACTCGACAACAGAACAGGAGTCAGGACATGGAAGAGAAGAGGGAAAAAAGAATCCGTATGCTCACATTGGCCTTCGGGATCGCTCTGATGCCGCCGATCTGGGCGGTGCTGAGTCCCTACATGGGAATCAGCACCGGCGCAGTGGCGCTGATCTGCGCGGGGCTGTATGTGGCAAACGGAAATCAGAGAAAAGACGCATTAAAAATTACGGTTGGCTTTCTGTGCGGGGATGTGTGGGCAGTCCTGGCAGTCTGGATCATGGAAGCAATGCCCTTTCATCCCAATGTGGAATTGTATTGCACCCTGTTTGTGCTGGGCGGCCTTGCGGTCATCATCGGAGAGACATACTCCAGATTCATCTTCGTGCCGTCCTGGCTGTGCGGCTGGGCCATCGGTCTGACCATCTTAGGGCCGATGAAGGTGCAGGAGTTCGGGACGCTTCCCATCCAGATCGGCGCGGCCATGATCGCAGGGGTCGTGTATGTGGGGATCGGGGTGGATGCGTTCCAGAGGATGCTGCTGAAAAAATTCGGGATATCATAATGAATAAGAAAATCTTGTTGTCTGACCGAACAATAGAATATTCTGATTGCTTTAATGAGGAAAACGAGCAAATGACTTAGATTACAGAATAATGCGCTTAAATCATGAGCAAAAGGAACAGCCCGCCAGACAAGCAATCTCCGGCGGGCTGCTCCCGTTGATCTGAAAAAAGAGGATTTATTTTATTCTTTCGCTACATTCCCAAACGCTTTTTCATCCGTCTCAAACACCCCTGGATTGAATGCCGCATACGGCGCCTTCAACTCCTTCAGATTCTTGATCGTACCGGAAGGCTGTGCCTGGGTCTTGATCTCTGTGGAATGCTCCAGCTTTCCGCCCCATTTCAAGCGGGAACGCTCCAGCTCCTTGGGGGTATAGTGCATTTTTATCACGCCGTTTTCGATGGAGACGGTGCCGTGGGTTCCGCATACGACGCAGTCTGCCGTCTTTCCGTCATGGGAGATCTGGAGCAGCCGTGTATGGCAGATGGGGCACATGCCTTCCTCCGTGCCTCTCCACCGGATCCGTTCCTCCTCGGTCTCTGCTTCCAGAGAAGCAACGATGTTCTGTCCCACCGTGGTCATGCGGTCCATCATCTCTTGATTCCCCAGTACAGATTCATGAGCCATTGCCCCATAATATTCCACTGTGTCGATCACGTCGATGGCCATCGGGAAGGTAAATTCGTACATCATCGGCAGAGTCAGCGCGATCCAGTTTTCCGTCATGGCGCCGCCCACTGAGATCAATGCCGCCTGCCGTTTCTTAAAGGATCTCTTATCCGGCAGCGCTTCCTCCGGCTTTCCGGCAGCCACCCCTTCGTCCCACGCGCCCTGCCGGAATGTAATGTCATGGCTTGGTCCGATCCTGTCGCAGATGGTCTTAAACCTTCCGGTTACGGATGTCTCATAGGTGGGACACGCCAGGATCACAGCATCCGACTGCATGACAGCTTCATCCAGGATATCAAAGTCATCATGACGTACGCAATACCCCCGTCCTCTTCCGGACATCATTCCGATCACACAGGCAATACAGCCGGTACAGTTGGAGATCTCCAGATCGTCCGCCCGGATAAATGCCGTCTCACAGCCCGCCTTTTCGCATTCCATCAAGGCGTGCTTCACCATGATATCGCAGTTGCTCATCTTTCTTCCAAATGAAATTCCCAATACTTTTTTCTTTTCCATAATCATTCTCCCTTCAATCTGTTTCATGATTTTTCTGATCTGCCAGTCCCATCACTGCATTTCCGGATGCCGTACAGTGAGTGCGCGGCGCTGTATGAACAGCGATGTTTTCCTGCTGTTTTTATATACCGCAACCCGGCCGATCATTGTGCGGACCGGCCGGGGCGATGTTGCTGCACACACCCCGATCGGAGGCATACAACTTCTTAAAATCTATATATTACTTATCCCACGCATGCTTTCCTGCATCCAGGTCTGCCCGGATCTCAGAGACTCTCTTTGCATCCAGCTTGTAGAAGAGCATCGGGATCAGGGAAATAAGACCGATCACGAAGGGAAGCAGGTTGACAACCGCATTGATCCCCTGACGCGCAGCCTCGGTCTGATCTGCGTTCGGAACATATCCGACCGCCGCCAGAAGAAGCACGCCTACGGAACCGCAGAGCGCAGTTGCCAGCTTCACGCCGAAGCTGAGCATGGAAGCCGCGACACCCTCCTGCCTTCTGCCAAGCTTCCAGTCGCCGTACTCGATGGAATCAGCAACCAGGCCGTAGCATACGGAAGAAGCCGAATTACAGAGCCCGCATACAAAGGATACCACAAGAAGGAACGGGATTCCGGCGCTCGGGAACAGGAACATGATCAGGAAACCAGCGTTCATCAGCATCTGAAGAAAGATCAGATAGCCCTTTTTGCCCAGCTTTTTCGTACCGATCGGAAGGAAGAGCGTACCGATCAGCTGCGCGATGGTCATGACCGTGAAAAATGTAGCAATATGCATGAAATCGCCGACCACGTAGATAATGTAAAAGGTAAGCAGTCCCATACGGCCGGATACACAGATCGTACCAAGTACCGTAGCCAGAACAACCATCAGAAGCTGGTCATTTTTTACAATTTCCCGGATCGCGCCGATAAAACCGAGCTTTTCCGAATTATCCTGGGGTTTGTGAAGCTGATCCGTGTATTTTTCCTTACAGATCGCCGCTGTAGCCCAGAATGCCGGGATCATCAATATAGATAGAACGATCGCAAACCGGAAGTATCCCTGTGCGTCCGCAACCTCTGCTCCCGGGCGGGAAAGTGCCAGCAGAGTCGGAGCCGCGACCATGGAAAGGATGATACCGATCACGGAAGAACCGATTCCGCGCGCGGTCGCCAGATTCATACGAACCTGAGAATCAATGGCGATGACATTCTGCAGCGCCTGATAAGCAATGGATGCGGCTGTGTATGCCATACCGGTGCCGATGTAGCAGACCAGACACGCAACTGCCTTTGCCGTGCCGGAGATCGGCCATACGGTAAATGTCAGGATATTAAAGATTGCCAGTACCGGCGGCGCAAAATACAGATATGGACGGAAACGTCCCCATTTCGTATTTGTGCGGTCCGCAATGCTTCCCATCATCGGATCGTTGATCGCGTCCCATACACGCGCGATCAGCATGATCAGAGAAATGGCGGATGCGGTCAGGCCTACGATATCTGTGTAGAACAATGTCAGATAATTGTTGACCATGTACCAGGACATTTGACAGCCGACTTCCCCCAGACTATAGCCGAATGCCAATTTTGGGTTTGTTTTTTCTTGAGTATTCATAGCTTCCTCCTTTAGATATGTTTTATATTATCCGTATTCTACCATGCGGATTTTCCCGGTACTATTTTTCTTTATCCCAAATACCGGCTGATTTTTGTCCCTTTTTCGGCATTTTTTTCTCTTCGGCATTTTATGGATAATTTTCAGGCGTTCATTTTTGTCATCAGGAGGGTTCTGCCGTGGACAGGACCTGTTTCCAAAAGAGATATCGAGGTGTTCAGGCGCGTTTGCTTTCAGTATCACTGAAAAACCCCCGCGGCAAAAGCAGCAGGGGCTTGATATCTTTAGGCACTTACGAACAATTTCTTGCGCAAAATGACAAAATTCTCGTATCATGCTTTTCTGATTGATCCAGGTTAGGAAAAAGATTAACAATATGTAACAATTCGGAACGGCAGACCATAGATCCATCAATCCTTCCGCATCCGGAACATCACCGACTCATAAGGCCGGAGCAAAGGTCCCCGGTAACCGCCTTCCCGGTCATAGGAGGACAGCAGGACCTCGTCGGCGCCTTCCAGCAGGGAGGCCGGGATCTCCTGCTCCTCCCGGGAGAAGTTGTGGAATGCCAGCAGCGTTTCCTCTGCCGCGCTTCTGGTCAGTGCGATCAGCTTCGGATGTCCTGTTTCCAGGAAGGTCAGATCCCCCCGGGACAGCGCGGAGGATTGTTTGCGCAGCGCAATCAGCTTCCGGTAGCACTGATAGACCGAGTGGGGATCCTGACGCTGGGCTTCTACATTGATATCCCGGGTATTGGGATTGGTCTTCAGCCAGGGGGTGCCGGAGGTAAAGCCGCCGTTTTCGGAGCCGTCCCACTGCATGGGAGTGCGGGCATTGTCGCGGCTTTCCAGCTGGGCCTGAGCCAGGGCAGCCTCCGGATCCATACCGGAAAGCAGGTACTGCTGGTATTGGTCTCTGGTGCTGGGATCGTCATAATCCTCAATGGACGGCAGCTTCACATTGGTCATCCCGATCTCCTCGCCCTGGTATACATAAGGAGTGCCCGGCAGACTGTGGAGGAACATGGCCAGAAACTTGGCGGAAACCTCCCAGTACTCGCCGTCGTCGCCGTAGAGGGACACCTGCCGGGGCTTATCGTGGTTGCTGAAAAATCTGGCCCACCAGCCGTCCTCCTTCATAGCCTGGTAGCTTTCCTCAATCTCCTTCTTAAGCCGCTCCGGCGACCAGGTGTCGATCTCGGTCTTGGGCAGCACGAAGGGGATGGCCATGTCAAATTCCTCCCGGTCCGTTTTTACATAGTTGCCAAGCTCCTCCACGGTGGGCGCTGCCACCTCCCCCACAGTCAGGAGATTGCGGGGAGCGAAGACACGCCGGTTCATTTCCCGGATATAGGCATGGGTCCCCGGACGGCAGATGAGGCAGTCCGGGAAGGAGTAGCCGTCAGGCCGGGGCGGCAGGGCGGAATCGGGGAAATCACGGGGCTTGTCCAGGTAGCTGATGGCGTCCACACGGAAGCCCTCGACCCCTTTGTCCGCCCACAAGTTCATCATCTCGATCACCGAATCCCGAAGCTCCTGACAGGCCCAGTTCAGGTCGGGCTGTTTTTTGGAAAAATAGTGGAAATAGTACTGGCCCCGCTCAGGTACATATTCCCAGGCACTTCCGCCGAAGGCCGAACCCCAGTTGTTGGGCTCATGTCCGTCCACCGGGTCCCGCCAGATGTAATAATCGGATCTGGGATTCTCACGGGATGACCGAGACTCCAGAAACCAGGGATGCTCGTCCGAGGAATGGTTCACAACCAGATCCATGATCATGCGGATGCCCTTTTTCCGGCAGGCGTCCCGCAGGCGATCCCAGTCCTCCATGGTGCCGAACTCTTCCATGATCTCCTGATAGCCGGAGATATCATAGCCGTTGTCGTCGTTGGGCGAGCGGTAGACCGGGGAAAGCCACAGGGCATTGATGCCAAGTTCCTCCAGGTAGTCCAGCTTCTGTAAAATACCGGGCAGATCCCCGATGCCGTCCCCGTTGGAATCATAGAAGCTGCGGGGATAGATCTGATAAATGACCAGGTCCTTGATCCAATCTTTCTGTTCTGTCATAAAACATCCTCCTTATTGCTGTGCAGCAGGGCGCCGGCTTCCCAGCGGCCTGCAATGTGTTTCTTCTATTATACAACATTTAATGAAGATATCGACAAGAAAGTTTTTCGCTTTTTATCCGCGCGGTTAGCGGTACCGCTGTGAGTTTATTCCATTTCCCGTCTCCTGATAAATTCCTTCGGCGGAACCCCATACATTTTGATAATGAAATATCATTCCATTGTTTTCAGTCCGTCCGCTGTCAGTCGGTACACCCGGCTGCAGACTTCCGCGATATACTTCCGGTCATGGGAAATGCTGATCACCGCCCCGGGAAATTCCTTCACCATCTGCCGGATCACCGGCCCGGACAGGGGCGAAAAGTTCCGGGTGGGCTCGTCCAGGATCAGCACATTGGCTCCGCTCAAGCTCATTTTCAGCAGAAAGATCTTTGCCTTCTGGCCTCCGGAGAGCTGGCTGATCCGGTGCTCCATCTCATCCGCGGTATATTTTAACGCGCCAAGGTACGTGCGGATTCGGGTTCGTTCTTCCTTGTCTCCGGTCTGCGCCAGATAATCCACGGGCGTCATGGACGGCTCCAGCAGCTCTTCATAATTCTGGGGCATATACTCCGCATGGATATCCTTTCTGCCCAGCAGTTCTTCCGCGATCCTGCCCAGCAGCGTGGTCTTTCCGGAACCGTTTGCCCCGATGACGCAGACCTTTTCAGAGCCATGGATCCGCAGGCGGATCTGCCTGGCAAGCGTCCGCTTTTCGTCCGGCGTGTCCAGCCGTTCCAGTTCCAGATCCAGGACCGTTTTTCCAGAAGGGATTTTCGCGGTCTCGTCTCCCAGCTTGAAGAAGATGGCAGTCTCTTCCTCCGGCATTTCTGTCATGTGTTCATCCTCCCGGGCAAACCGCCGCTCCATGGATTTCACCGCGTGCATCTTCTTTTTCAGCAGACGCCCCTTGGATGGGTTCTGCCTGGTAATGCTGTTCTGGGCATGTTCCACGCTCTGATAGACCCGCTGGAATTTTTCCTCCCGCAGCTTCTTCTCCCGCCGTTCATTCTGCGCTTTCCGCTCCTGGCTTTCGAACCTGGCGAGCCGTTCCTGCCGGTACTGGGGATAGGGCATGCGGACAGCCGTATACCGGGAAATGGTTTTGCGGCGGATCTGCTCGATGTGGATGACCATGTTGGCTGTATGCTCGATCAGGGTCTCATCATGAGAGATGAACAGCACGATTCCCTTCCAGCCCAGGATCAGCCTTTCCAGCCATTCCAGGGTCTCCAGGTCAATGTCGTTGGACGGCTCGTCCAGGAGCAGGACGTCCGGCCCGGCGATCAGGAGGCGCAGCATCTGGGCCTTCACCTTTTCCCCGCCGGAGAGCGTCCCCATGGACTGCTCCCGGTAGAAAAAATCAACGGGCAGGCTGAACTTCCCTGCCATCCGGTTCAGGTCTTTCGGCGTCTGCTCCAGAAACATGGGCTCCTCCATAAAAAATTCGTAAACCGATAAGCGGGCGTCCCGGGCCGGCAGCTCCTGGGGCAGATATCCAATCCTGTGCCCCCGGACGATCCGTTCCCCGCTGGCTTCACAGTAATCCCCGATCCTGTCCGGGGAAGCGATCCATTGGAGAAGGGTGGATTTTCCGTTGCCCTCCTCACCGATGATCACGGCTTTGTCCCCGTCATTCCATACACAGCTGAAATCCTCCAGGATCACTCTTGCGTCTTCTTTGTGTGTGATGGTTACATTCTTTATCTGTATCATAAAACCTCCTGCGGTTTGACTGCTGACAGGCTTTTTTCATCAATCAAAACTTCCGGCGTCTGTGGTCTGCCGTTTTGAACCGTCATCAATATGGAATAAAAAAAGCCCGTCTTCGTATCCGAAAACAGACTCACGCAAAGAAACCCTCTATTTAGAATCCATCCGATCAAAGGCTTAAGAAATCAAAACAAACCTTCGACGAATGGGACTTCATACCGCCACATTCAGAAATGGCACTTCTGTGAACGGTCATACAAAGCGGGCAGATCACGCAGATAATCTAAATCGGTATACGCAAACGAATATAAGCCTGTTGACACAGGCAGATACAACTTCTTGCGGCATCCAAATCAAATTATCGAATAATCATGTCCTCACCCTGCACATCCATCAGTCAGTCTGCGCGGCAGACGAACCTCACACGTGCCCTTTCTTTTTGATTCAGTGATATTATACATGGGAGAGAGGAGGAATGCAAGTATTATTTTTTATTCCTTGTCTTTCTCTCCAGGAGCACTACCAAAAAATCAGTTACATAGCCCGCTATGCGCCTGATTTTTTGGTAGCACTCCCGAAGAGAAATCCTGCGGACTATTGGTAAGTAATTTTGTGCCAGTTCCTAACTTCCGATATTGTTTGAATGCTACATGGCTGTGTGAGATAGAGGAAAAAGTGTTTTTCGATAAAAAAGTGGATATCTTTCACAAAATACTTGACTGTATACCTGCTATATACTTTAAAATAAGCACGTAAAGCTGGAAAACGTATAGGATTAAGTGCCCAATGGACACAGGGGGGTGTATGCTTGAACACAAAACAGATGGAAGAACTGACCGGGATCACCAGACAGAACATCCGCTACTATGAACGGCAGGGGCTGCTGGAACCGGCCAGGGACGCCGGCAATGCCTATCGTGATTATTCCGATGAGGATGTCCGGCGGCTGAAGCTGATCAAAATGCTCCGCATGCTGGACATGCCGTTAAAGGAGATCAAGGAGGTGCTGGACGGAACGCTTCCTCTAAAAGAGGCCGCCGCGAAGCAGCAGGAAGCGCTCCTGCGGCAGCAGAAGCAGATTCAGGCGGCGGTGGAGGTCTGCGCCAATATCCGAAAAGAAAAGTCAGAGTCCATAGACGTGGACAGCTACCTGGACCGGATGGAGCATATGGCGAAAAGCGGGAGCGTATTCGCGCGGATCGTGGATGATTACAAGCAGGTAGCGGAAGAGGAGCGTCAGCGACAGTTCTCCTTTTACACGGACCAGCCGGTGAATACGGCGGGGCGGTTCGAGGAGGAGCTGAGGAAATGGGCCGGGGAAGAACGGAGGAAGTTCCGGATGGTCCGTCCGGGAAGGTATCCGGAGTTTACGCTGGACGGCGTCTCCTATACGGCGGCATGTACGGTGGAGCAGGATCAGGAGACGAAGGAACCGCGGACACGGATCGTCTGCGGCAGGGAGGATGATGAGAAGGTGAAAAAAGAAGTCCAAAAGAACAGAAGGGCTGTATTCCAGGGGATATATTCCATAGGGGTCAATATCCGGCGGCATCGTTTCAAGAGCATTCTGAATGGAATGATCAGTATGATGACGGTGGTGGTGCTGGTATTTTATCTGGGAAATCTGGTCAGCGCCAGAGGGCAGTTTGAGGAGCTGCCGGAGGCGATCCCCGTGCGGGCCACGGTGATGAACGCGGCGGGAACCCTGAACAGCGGGCTGTTTATCCGGCAGCAGGTGCTGGATATGGTCTATACGTCCCCGCATATCTGGAAGATCCGGGAGACTGCGGAGCTGGTCGGACATATGACGCAGGCCGACGAAGGAGCCGGAACGGAGGAACAGACGCAGGCCGACGAAGGAGCCGGAACGGAGGAACTGACGCAGGCGGACGAAGGAGCCGGAATGGAAGAACCGATGCAGCCTGGGGAACAGATCGAAGCCGAAGACAGCGCACAGCCCGATGAGGATAACGGAAGCTTGTCAGGAGACATCCCCCAGGCAGACGAGTTCCGGATCCTGGGCATCAGCGATCTGGGATCCGTCTACGAGGATTGTGAACAGGATCTCACCTGGGCGGACGGCTGGAGCTGGGAAAGCTTTCAAAAGAGCAGGGATGTGTGCATTGCGGGAACCGCGTTTCTGGTGGGACACGGCCTGGAGCCGGGAGACCATCTGTCCTGTTCTCTGGAGCATTATATCCGGGCAGAGATCGGCCTGGGGCTGGAGCGGGAAGAACTGAAGCCTTTGGAAATGGAGATCGTCGGGGCAATTGAGGATTCGGAAGCCGGGGAATCCATGGCAGCGGAGGTGATGCTTCCCATCGGGGCGGTACGGCAGCTCTATGAAGAAAATGACAAGGTCTATTTTGCTTCGTCCCTGCGGTTTACCGTGAAGGATCCGATGAAGCTTAACGAACTGAAGCAGGACCTTAGGGAGCCCGGGCTGACTCCTGTGGTTCCGGGCTCTCCGGAAAATTACGCGGGCTCCGCGCTGCGGATGGAGGATGATGTGTTCATCCAGGCGGCTCTGGGGCTGGAAAAAAGCATCTCTTTGCTGGAAGGATTTCTGCCCTTTGTATTGCTGATCGTCGTGCTCTCAGGGTATATCGTGCCTCATTTGCTGTTCCAGGGCAGGAAGGGCGAGTACGCCATCATGCGTGCGCTGGGAACCAGCAAAAGACGTTGTACCCTGGTATTCTTTGCGGAGCATATGCTGCTGGCGGCATGCGGAGGCGCGGCAGGCGCGGTGATCGGCGCCATATTCGGAACCTCGGATATCCTGACGGCGTGGATGGTCTGGGGGATCTTTTTGTGCTGCTATACGCTGGGAGCGGCGGCAGCCCTGTGGATGTTTGGAAGAATGAGTATTGCGGCTGTGCTGACACACCAATAGACGGTAACAGGGCACGCCTGGTCAAGAAGGTGTGACCTGTAATTCTATATGATTGAGAGGGACGTAAATGGAAAAGATCAGAGTAGAAAATGTGAGTTATTCTTATCAGAATCAATATCAGAAGATTGAGGCAGTGAAAGAGGTGAGCTGTTCCTTCGAGGCCGGGAACATGTATGCCATCACAGGTGAATCCGGCTCCGGAAAGAGCACCTTCCTCTCTCTCCTGGCGGGCCTGGACCGCCCGGAATCCGGCACGATCCTGGTGGAAGGGGAAAATCTCCTGGAAATGGACCGGGATGCTTACCGGAGAAAACAGATTTCCGTGGTCTATCAGGCATTTCACCTGTTTCCTCTTCTGAATGCGGTGGAAAATGTTATGTATCCCATGGAACTGCAGGGAATCTCCCGCCGGGAAGCACGGAAGCAGGCGGAGGACTGTCTGCGGGAGGTAGGGCTGGGGGAGAAGATCTTCCACCAGTATCCCAAAATGATGAGCGGCGGGGAGCAGCAGCGGGTGGCTATCGCCCGGGCTATGGCAGCCCAGGGGCGGATCCTGCTGGCGGATGAGCCCACAGGCAACCTGGACTCAGAAAATGAAGCGCATATTGTAGAACTGCTTGGGAAACTGGCACATGAACGGGATTATCTGGTGATCGTAGTGACCCACAACCCGGAGGTGGCGCGGCAGGCGGATGTGTGTTTGAAAATGAAGGACGGAAGGATGGTTTAGGATGACAGTTTATTATAGTATGAAACAGATCCTGCGGAGCCCCTTAAAAAGCATCCTCTTCCTTCTGCTGGCCGGGGTTTCGGCATTTCTGATGGCGCTGGGAGGCAGCCTCTGGGAGATCAACCGGGCCATGCTGGAGGAATTTGAGGATATCTTCACGACGGTGGGGACAGTGGAGCAAAAGACCGACCACGTAGAGACCGGGAGGCACTGGGACGCGAAAGACGGATATTATTATACCCAGTGGGGAGCATATGGGGAAAGGATTCCCAGCTCGGTGCTGGATTTTGAAGGGGCCGGCTATATCCTGGAAGCGAAGCAGCGGCCCAATTTCGGAGCGCTGGTGGATCAGAAGGCGGCAAGCAGTCCCTATATGTTTACGGTGGTAGAGGCCACCCCCTTAGAGTCGGGCCGGGCGGATGAGTCATTTCCCATGCGGGCGGAAAGAGTTCTCGCAGGCGATGAATTTGAACTGAAAGAGGGAGATATTTTTTATATCTGCGATCACTATCTGGAGGAAGCCAGGAGCTTTGAGGCGGGAACGACATACATCATGATGCTGAACAGCAGTGTCGGCTGGGTTCATGGATCAAGGGTGGAACACATTGCCCCGGAGGATTATGTACAGGAATTTTTCCCAATGAACAGTGTAGCCTCGCATCAGTATACCATGGAGGGCGAACGGGTCTATGATGCCGTAGCTGAAGCGGAAGACGAGTATGACATGGATATTGTAACAGAGGATTTTTATGAGACGGAGCGGGGAAAACGCTGGCTGGAAATCGCAAAAACACGGGATTATCTGTTTCACACGGTTCCCGTGATTCCTGTGGACAGGACAGAGCTTCTGATGCCCTTTTATTGGAAGGATGCGCAGATCACAAAGGGAAGAGATATTACGGAGGAGGAGTACGCCCAAGGAAAGCCGGTCTGCCTGATCTCCTCCGGCCTGGCCATGCTTCTGCGGAAGGAGGCAGGGGACAGGCTTACGCTCCCGCTCTATTGCGCGGACTATACCCCAACGTTGTTTGAAAGGGGGATGTGGGTGGAGTCGATTTTAAACGCCGAAGGAAAGGCATATCCGATCTTTGATGAGCAGGAGTATGAGATCGTCGGGATCTATACCACCACGTCGGTCATAAATAATGGGTATGAATTGTGTGACAATCAGGCGATCATTCCCTGGAATGCCATACCTGAAAATTCCTGGGCGGATCATATCACGGGAATCTGGTATATGACCGGCGCCAACACCTCCTTCCAGATTCCCAACGGAACCATCGAGGATTTCATGGCCGCATGGGAGAAGCAGGGCGTGGAAGGGCTGGAACTCCGTTTCTATGATAACGGATACAGCAATCTGAAAAACGGGATCGAGAGCCGGAAGCTCATGTCTGTGATCTTCCTGGCAAGCGGCTGCGTACTGGCGGTGATGATCCTCTGCTTCTTTGCCAACCTGTTCATCACAGGCCAGCGCCAGCGGATCGCGGTGGAACGTCTGCTTGGGCGGACGAAACGGCAGTGCGCCGTCTCCCTCCTGACCGGGTTTTTGCTGCTCGCGGTATTGGGCGCGGGAGCCGGGAGCGCGGCGGGCTGGATGGCTACGGACCGGGCGGTGAAGGCAACGGAAGAGACCACGGAATTCGACACCTCATTCAGCAATGCGGTGATCGCCCAGGCGGATCCGGATGAGGCCGATCTCTCCGCGGCAGAGCAGAACCACGGCCCGGAGATGGCGGCTGCGGCGGGAATCGGTATCTTCCTGGCGGCGGCGCTGATCAGCTTTGAGTTCCTGCGGCAGGAGCTGAGAAAGGAGCCGCTGCGGATCCTGGGGGAACTGGAGGAGTAGAAATATGGCCGGAAAATGCCGCGCGGTCTGCAAAGAGTCAGAACAGCAGAAATAAAAACAGAATCAGGGATTGAAAGCCGCAGACTTTATCAGGTAAAAAAAGTCTGCGGCTTTTTACAAAAAACCTCGATCACTTCTTGCGCTCTGCTCCGCTTTTCCCTATAATGGAATCAGTCATTCCTGCCGCGGAGTGTAAATTCCCGTGGGCAGGGATTAAAATATCATACAAGAACAGGATGAAGATTATGAATGCAGCACAGGTAAATAAGAACAATCAGCCCCAGGGGAATAAGGGCCTTGTTCCGCTTCAGTTCCTTTTCACAGAGGACGGCTTCTGCCCTGATGGGCGTCCGGAGCAGCTCTCCCCTGCGGATCAGAAGCTTCTGGGGCAGTTTGAACAGGACCGTTACGGAGCGCTGTACCACATGGGACTTGCGGAAAAATCGCCGTATCTCAGTCCGTCAGCGGCATTTTTATACCAGGTGTCGGATGCGTTTTTTAAAACCCTGACCAGCCTGCCGGAGCTGGAGATCTCCAGGGGGGAGACCCGGGCAGAGCCGTCGGAGGAGGCAGCGGACCGGTTGATCCGTGCGGTTCCATTTGTGATCGGTGCGGAGTATATTACGGAAAAGTGGATCAGGGGGATATTCCGGAAGCTGAATGAGATCTTTTCCAGAGAGATCGGAGACTACGACGGCACCGTGGAAATGTATCTGACAGAGAAGAATCAGCATCTCCATGTCCCGGAGAGGATCTTTTTCCACCTGGTAGAGAATAAGGACGACGACTTTCCCTTTGCGTTTCTGGCAACCTACGCTACCAGAGGAGAGGACGGAAAGGTCCGCCATGTCCCGCTGAAATATGCTTTGACAGAGTATAAAAATGAACGGGAAAAGCTGCTGGCTCTGCTGGCCTGCCTGAACCGCGCGGCTGAGGTTTCCAATCTGATCTCCGGATTCGTGGAAAACGGGGAGATGTTCCATCCGCTGCGGCTGACGTCCGAGGAGGCGTATATATTTTTAAAGCAGATCGAAGATATTGAAAGCACCGGCATTCTTTGCAGGATCCCCAACTGGTGGAAGAGAAAAGCGGCGCAGGTGTCCATGTCTGTGAGTATGGGGGAAGAGAAGCCGTCCATGCTGGGCTTTGATACGCTGGTCAGCATGCGTCCGGAGCTGACGGTAGACGGAGTGCCGCTGAGCCGGGAGGATATCGAGCTTCTTTTGGCCCAGACAGACGGACTGGCATTTTTGAAAGGAAAGTGGATCGAGGTGGATCATGAGCGGCTGAAAAAGCTGCTTGAGGAAATGGAAGAGGTTCCGGAGGATCTGACGCTGATGGACGCTCTGCGGCTGGAGCTCGGTACGGGAAAAGCCTCCGCGGACGTGGGGCAGCTTGTCACCAACGGAGCATGGCTTTCGTCTCTTCTGATGAATCTGAGAAAACCGGAATCCATCCGGAAAGCCGTGCTGCCCAAATCCTTCCGCGCGACGCTGCGTCCCTATCAGAGCAGCGGCTTCACCTGGCTCAATTATATGGACAAGCTGGGCTTCGGCGCCTGCCTTGCGGACGATATGGGACTGGGAAAGACCGTGCAGGTCCTTGCATACCTGGAAAAGCTGCGCAAGACAAATCAGCGTGCGCAGGCGCTTCTGGTGGTGCCGGCATCGCTGATCGGAAACTGGCAGAAGGAGGCGGAAAAGTTTGCTCCGTCACTGGATTTTCAGGTCCTGCATGGAAAGACGGCGCCGAAGCTGGGCGAGGAGTTCCGGGGAAGCAGTACATTTCTCACGATCACAACCTACGGAATGGTCACACGGATCAAGGAGCTGCAGGAGGTACAATGGGAGTGCGTGATCCTGGATGAAGCTCAGGCGATCAAGAACCCGCTGACCCGGCAGACAAAGGAGATCAAAAAGTTATCCTCCCGGATGCGGATCGCCATGACAGGGACACCCATCGAAAATGAACTGGCCAATCTGTGGTCATTATTTGATTTCCTGAACAAAGGGCTTTTGGGAACCTCGGCGGAATTCAACGAATTCTGCAAAGGGCTGGGCGATCATCCGGAAGGGTATGTCCGCCTGAAAACGATGGTGGCGCCCTTTATGCTCCGACGGGTCAAGACCGATAAAAGCATCATCGCGGACCTGCCGGAAAAGCTGGAGACCATCGACTACGCAAATCTGGCAAAGAAGCAGATCGTCCTCTACCGGAAGGCGGTCTCAGATCTGGAGAAACGGCTGGAGGAAGCGGACGGAATCGAGCGCAGAGGACTGGTCATGGCTGCGATCATCCGGCTGAAGCAGATCTGCAACCATCCCGACCAATATCTGGGGCAGCAGACATTTTCCATGGAGGAAAGCGGGAAGTTCGCCATGCTGAAGGAAATCTGCACAACCATTTACGAAAAACGCGAACGTGTGCTTGTGTTTACGCAGTTCAAGGAGATCACGGAATACCTGGCGGCATTTTTGACAGAGATCTTCCAGACAGAGGGATTTGTGCTCCACGGAGGGACCCCGGTCGCTAAGCGCAGCCAGATCGTGGAAGCATTTCAGGGAGAAAAGTACGTGCCCTTTATTGTTCTTTCCGTAAAAGCCGGGGGAACCGGGCTGAATCTGACAAAGGCAAACCATGTGATCCATTTTGACCGCTGGTGGAATCCGGCTGTGGAAAACCAGGCCACGGATCGGGCGTTCCGGATTGGACAGACGAAGAATGTGATGGTGCACAAGCTGGTCTGCAAAGGCACGATCGAAGAGAAGATTGATGAAATGATCGAGGCGAAAAAGGAACTGGCGGAGAATGTGATCGGTTCCGGCGGTGAGAAGTGGATCACCGAACTCAGCAATGACGAGCTGATGTCGATGATGCGGTTAGGATAAGGCGAAAAATAACTGATACAGATTGCGCAGGATGTGTCAGTTATTTTCCGACAGATCCTAAGGATAAGGAATATGAGAAAAACAGGAGATGCGATATGAGTAAATATTGGGACAGTTCTACCCGATACAGCCAGCCGACGGCTTCGGAGATCCGGAAGAAATCCGCGGCCAGCCGGAAAAAAGAGCAGGCGAAGGGAAAGGTTCTGGAGCCGGTGAGTGTACAGGGCAGGACGATCGTAAAAAGCTGGTGGGGACAGGCATGGTGCGAGAACCTGGAGCGGTATGCGGATTATGAAAGCCGTCTGGACAGGGGAAAGCGTTATATCCGCACAGGGGCTGTCATTGACCTGAAGATCCAGAAAGGGAAAATATTGGCCCGGGTGCAGGGGACGCGCAAGACGCCATACAAAGTGGAGATCCGCATCAGCCCGCTTTCCGAGGAAAAGTGTCAGTCGATCATCAGCAGATGCGGCAAAAAGATTGAAAACCTGGAAGAACTGCTTGCCGGGAATTTCCCGGAGGAGATGAAGGAACTGTTTCAGGGAAAGGACGGCCTGTTCCCGACTCCCATCGAGATCAGTTTTACCTGCAGCTGCCCGGACTGGGCCCTTTTGTGCAAGCATGTGGCGGCAGCCCTTTACGGCGTGGGGGTCAGGCTGGATGAACAGCCGCTCTTATTCTTCGAGCTCCGGGGAATCGACGTGGGCCGTTTTATTGACGTGACGCTGGCAAATAAGGTAGAAGCAATGCTTGCAAACGCGGAAAAGCCAAGCAGCAGGATCATGGAAGAGGACGAGGTAAAGGGGCTGTTCGGGGTGCTTTAAGAGGAAGAGAGAAAAATGGACACAAAGGATCTGAGATTTTTCCGGCAGGTATACGAGGAACGGAGCATCCATAAGGCGTCAAAGCTGCTTTTTATCACCTCCCAGGGCTTAAGCAAGATCATCCGCCATCTGGAGGAGGAACTGGGAACCTGCCTGTTTGAACGTCTGGCAAACGGGATGGTTCCCACAGAAAGCGGGACCTATCTCTATGAGAACAGCACGCCGCTCCTGGAGCAGTTTGATGAGATCATGATCGGGCTCCGGCAGATCCAGGACCGGGACCAGAAGCTGAAGATCGGTTTTTCCTGCGGCGTGCTCAATGTGTTTCCGCTTCAAAAGCTGGAGGAGTATCAAAAGCAGTACAGCCATATCCGTCTGCAATGGGAGGAGGCGGCGAACCAGGAGATCATCCGGCAGGTCCGGCAGGGAAGCATGGATATCGGATTTGTGATCGGACAGATGGCAGATCCCAAACTGTGGTCCCGGGAAATGTTCTGCAGGAAAATGAACGTGGTTGTCTACGAGGGGCATCCGTAAACAACTACTATCTGGAAAAGGAAAAAGTGGGCGATGAAGTCGTGGTGCTGGGCGGCGGACTGGCAGGCTGCGAAGCGGCCATCCACCTGGCCCAGGAAGGAAAGAAGGTCACCATTGTGGAGATGCGGGACGAGCTGGCTCCGGATGCCAATGTAAGGCATCGCCCGCTTTTGCTGAAGCAGATCGAAGGTCTTGCAGAGGTGCGCGCCGGACTGAAAGGAATGGAAGTGACAGCCCAGGGCGTGGTCTGTGAGGACCGGGAAGGACAGCGGCATCTGGTGAAAGGGAGCTCTGTCATTTGCGCGCTGGGGCAGAGGGCGCGGACGGATGTGGCGGAAGCGCTCAGGGATACCGCGCCTTATGTGGCGGTGATCGGAGACTGCGCGAAGGTGTCCACCATCACCAATGCGGTTTATCAGGGGTATCATGCGGCGCTGGATATCTGATCATCATCGGATACAGGAAATAACATTTTTCATAACGATGTGGGATGAAAGATATTCTTGTATTATTGCATTAAATATAACAGGCAGAGTTATGCGAAGTCTGCTGAGAGCAGGCTCGTTCCAGTTAAAAAAGGGAGGAAGGCATGGATACGTTTCTATTAAAAATCTGTCCGATCTGCTTCAAACGGGCATTTTTTATGTGGAAAAAAGTGGATTGGATGACAGCTGGAAAACAGATGAAATGAACCCCTTATGTCAGGACGACGCTTTACCGGACATGCTGACCCACGCAGCCGACAGGCAGGAGGCCCCCTACCTGTTCCAGGATGAGTTCCAGGTGTATTTCGGCTGTGTGGCGGCGGAGAACGGGCACTGTCTGATCGGCTCCATGAGCGTAGATTTTTTCGACAGGCTCAAACGCCACAGGTTCTGCAGGCACTACGGGATCCCGGAGCATGCGGAAAAGAACCTGCGCCGGTTTACGCTTATGGAGGTGCTACAGATCATGTGCATTGCGGCAAAAATCGTGACCGGCAGAGAGTATACGGATCAGGAGGCTGTGGATGCCAATCGTAAGGCAGTGGTGACGAAGGAGCAGGAGGTAAAGGATCAGATCCGATTTCATATCCAATCCGAGGAAGAGGACATTTTTCGGCACTCTTATCAGGAAGAGCGGGAGATCCTGGATATGGTGAGGGTGGGAAATGTGACGGAAGCTGTGCGTCTGACGAAGAAGATTGATGTGGAAATCGGCCGGATGGGCCGGTCGGAGCTGGCACATTTGCGGAATCTTCTGACCGTCGGGATCTCATTGCGCGCTAGGGCTGCGATCGAAGGCGGGGTGAGCCCTTATGCCGCGTATCGCATCAGCGGATTCTATATCAATAATGGTGCGGAGTGTACAGACACCACGCAGATTCTGGTATATCGGAATCATGCGGTGGAGGAGCTGACGAAACGTGTGCATGAGATGAAAGAAAAGCAGAACACTTCCAGCTATACCAGGCGGTGTATGGATTATGTGGCAAAGCATTTCCGGGAGAAGATCTATCTGGAGGATATCGCGGAGGGCTGCAGGCAGAGGACGGGGCATGCGGTTCCGAAGCGGGATCTGGCCGAGGGAAGCCTCTACCGTCAGACGCTGGACATGATCATCCTGGCAAAATATGATCTGGAAGATAAGATGCAGGAGATGATCGCAGAGAATGACAAGAAGGCAGCAGGCAAATAAAATCGCAGTCTTTAAAAGAAAAATTGCCCTGACAAGTATATGGAAAGCCCCCAGGGGTGCGTGACATTTGTCCCCTTTACGGCAAAGGTGGAGTCGGAGTTGTTTACCGGGGAGACGCTCCCGGGGGCGGTGGATGTGCAGGTGGAAACACCGGATCACGTCCGCAATATGTGTGCGAAATACATGTTCCAGGGAAAGGATTCGAAAGGCAATGACTGTAAGCTGTATGTGGAAAATAACGGGTATCTGCAGCCGGTGAACCGGCAGGATCCCCATTTTAATGCCGTGCCTAGTACAACGAATAATAAATAACTAGCCATATCACTTGTCTGATTTTCCAGCTACTGCGTTAGATTTTCTAGCCGTAGCCACCGCTACGCCGTCGAAAATCTGCCTTGTATCTGAAAAATCATCCTGCGCGATATAGCCAGATACTTATTATTCGTTGTACTAGGTTTCTGACAGACAGCCCTGTGCTTGGCGCGTACCTCTGCCAGCAGAGGTTTCGCTCCGAGGTGCAGGGGATGGACTGGGGTGTAGAGATCCGGATCTTTGATGTGCTGGCATGAAAATATAGAAAATAAACGTGCGAACGCTTCTTTTTTGTACATACGTTTATTCTGAGAAAATGCAATGTTGGTGTTGACGCTCTTTTAGCGAATATGCTATAATTTTCAGTAATTTACATGGCGCTACAAAAGAATCCGGAGAGAAAAACATGGAGTGGGAAAAATACTGGAATTGGCTTTTGTCTGAAAAGAAATTTACCTTGCTGGTCAGGGAAATGGATGAAGCAGATGAAAGTATCGGCAATAAAGAGACGATTAAAGAGATCTGCCATCAGATTTATTTGGATTATGAGAAATGGCGGAATCATTTGATCGGAATAAAAGATGATTTTTTGCATATTATTGAAGAATTGCAGGGAGTTCATCTGCAGACCAGCCGGATTAAGACGTTAGACAGTCTGATTGGAAAGGTTATCACAAAGCGGCATGAAAATTATGCGAACAGAAAAAGCGGTTACTCGAGAATCAATGCCGGAAATTATAAGAGTATCATTACGGATTTGATCGGCATGCGCCTGATCATTAATTACCGGGGAAAATGGAATGATATACATGGGGAGATCATAAAGGCATTTCCTTATACGGATTTGAAATTGTATGATCAATGGGATATTCTGCCGCATCCTGAAAATGGGGAAAGTATTTTAGTGGAAATCCCAAAGGTATACTATGCGGAGGGGGATGATATTGAAAGATATGAACATTATAAGCTCATTCCAAAGCTGCATCCAATGGGATATCGCAGCATACATTATACGGTCAGCTATCAGGGGGTATATATAGAAATTCAGGTAAGAACGATTTACGATGAAGCATGGAGTGACTGCGACCACAATTATGTATATAAGCAGGACGAGAATAAGAGCCATACGGCATTGGAACAGATGTCATTTCTTTTATGTCAGCTTACGAATTTTTCCAATGATTTTGGGGAATGCATGAGGGATATATTTGAAAATGAAGCAATGGAAGAGACAGATCAAAACCAATGGATCGCATCAGAAGAGATTTATGATGTGATGGAAGATTCTTTGATTCGAATAAAGGATATCTATACTCAAATGGAAGCGTTTCAGAATAGATTAGTAAAAGAAAGCGCAGGTGGGAAACATGGCTCTGAGGTGTAGTGAAAAAGCAAAATTGAATAGCGAGAGATTGATCCAACAGTTGCAAAGCGGAGAATTCAAGAAGAACTGCAGACCGAATCATGCGCCTGATTTTTCGGGTGGAGCTGAGGAGCTTTACAGATACAGATTTAACAAATATCTGGGATCCTGCAGTTGTTTTCTGATGGATAAGCGGTTAAAAGACAGAGGAACACTATATCATGGTTGAATTTGTGGAAGATATTCAAAAATCAGGATATCAATATCTTGTAGAAAAATTTGGAAAAGAGAAAATAAAAAAAAGATATCAATGGCTTTATAATCAGATGCTGGATTTTATTGAAGCAAAAGACCTGGAAGAAAAGGTCCTTATTTCAGATGATATTCTGTGCCATGTGATCGTAGATTATTTTGTGGATATTGACCGCTTAAAGGAATTTCAGGAAATCGAGAAAACACAGCCGTCCAAGATTTACGCTTATACAGTATTCTGGCTGCTCAGACATAAGCCGATGCAGATCACTATAATGGAGAATGCGCCGGAATTGACCTTTGTGAACGAAGAATTTGCTTCGTATCTCATAAGAGAGCTGCTGTTTTCAGAACCGGATGCTGCTCCGATCATGGAGAATCAAAGGGAGAAAGTGGACAATTTTGTAGATACGATGCTGTACTATTTTCAATACCGTGATTTTTCAGCAAAAAATATTGAATTGATGATCCTGGCATTTGAGGCAGGAAGAGGATATCAATATTCTGTAGATTATAGAAAGAGTCATTGATTTTCATTGTATAGTTTAGGAGCTGCAGAAAAATAACTGATGCAGAATGCGCAGGATATTTTTCTGCAGCTCCTTACTGTCAGATTCTGATCACTGTCGATGCAGTCAGCAAAAGCTGCTGTTCTGATATTTTTCCCTATACTGTCCGGGGGACATCCCCATATACTTCTTAAAGGTATTGCCAAAATAACTCTGAGACGGAAATCCAACATAATCCCCGATCCCGGCAATGGATTCGTTCGAGTATTTTAAGAGGTTTGCCGCCCGCTCCACGCGGAACCGGGCAATGTATTCCTGCAGCCTGACCTTCATTTCTCTGGAAAAAATCCTGGAAAGATAAGTGGGACTGATATGGAGGTCGGCCGCGATATCCTCCAGAAGGATCTTTTCCCGGTAATGCTGATAGATATATTCGCAGCATTGCTGGACATAGGAGCAGCATTTCCTGTGTTCCCTCTGCGCCGCCACCCGTTCGCAAAAATCCCGAACCGCCTGATTGCGGCAGGCGATGAGCGCCGGCACATCCATGCACGCGTCGCTTTTCTGCAAATAGTAATCACTGAGCTTATAGGCTTCTCCGGGAGAGGCCCCTCCGTCAATGGCGGCCCTGGAAGCAAGCGCGACGGCAACCGTCATAAGCTTTCTCCACTGCATGATCTGGTTCTGAGACATCCGGCCAAGCTGCTGGTCGAGACGCATATTCAGATGCAGCGCCTCCTCTGCGTTGCCTTCCCGGACATAATTCAGCAATGCCTGCTCTTCGGAATATGTGTGATGGGCACTTTCTTCCTCCTCCTGCTCCAGAGAAAACTGGACCTGATCTGCGGGCAGACCGGCGCTGATCCCGGCGTCCAGATGATTTTCACGGATGATCTCTTCCTCGTCTGTCCGTTTGCCGAGCACCATGGCCGCAATCTGGATCATGCTGAGGAACCGTGCGAAAGAAAGTACGGGCGGATGTTTTTCCGTGACGGAACTGTTGGCGTAAGTACGGTAATACTGATGCAGTTCCAGTGCATCCATCGAGTGCAGTGCCGCGGGCCCGATCAAAAACCATGCCGGCGATCCGGTATCTTTTTGTTCCTCTTCTGTCAAAACACGGTGGAACCCTGCTTCCGAATCATAGACGGAATCGTCGTCCCAAAGGATGGCAGAGAAAAGTACGTCATGTGCATCCCGGATCAGGGCAGGAAGCAGGTCATCAGCACATTTTCACTTCACTATATTTTTATGCTGCTGGAGTATTATAAACGTACCGGAGATGCCGGCCTGCTGAAACAATACCGTTCCGATGTGGACGCGATATTGGAATACTATGACAGACATATGGGGGCACAGGGACTTGTAGAAAATCTGGGCTATTGGGATTTCGTGGACTGGCAGGAAAGCTGGCATGACACCCAGGGGCGCCCCGGGGCCGCGGCCTGCGGCCCATCGACGATCCTCAACCTGATGTACGGGAAAGCGCTTCTGGACGGCGCGGAGATCTATGAGAATACCGGAAGGCCGGGGACGGCGGAGGAATACCGGGAACGGCAGAAGCATATCACAGACCGGATTCAGGCTTTGTGCTGGGACGAGGGCAGGAACATGTACCGGGAGGGGCCCTCCTATCCGGAATTTACACAGCATGCCCAAAGCTGGGCGGTCTTGAACGGCATGATATCCGGCAGGGAAGCGCTATGTCTGCCCTCTTCTGGAACTGCCGAAACCAAACGGGGAATTGAGCGTCCCCCACAGGTACTGGGTGATGAATGAGGACTGCCAGAATCTGAATGTATGGACTCCCGCCTGCGACGGGGAAAAGCGTCCGGTCCTGGTGTGGCTGCACGGCGGCGGATTCGAGTCTGGTTCCGCGATAGAGCATATTGCATATGAGGGAGAAAATATGTGCCGGATCGGGCAGGTGGTCGTGGTGTCCATCAATCACCGGCTGAATATCCTGGGATACTGCGATCTGTCGGCCTATGGAGAAGAATATGCGAATTCAGGAAATGCGGGAACAGACGATATTATTGCGGCTTTGCGGTGGATTCAGGAAAACATCGCAGGGTTTGGCGGTGACCCGGATAATGTGACGCTGTTCGGGCAGTCCGGCGGCGGAGCGAAGATCACCACGTTGCTGCAGACTCCCGTAGCAGATGGATTATTTGCAAAAGGGATCAACATGAGCGGTGTCATCGGACCGCTTCTGGCAGACAGCAAAGGCGACGGGGAGGAGCTTGCCATCGCATTGATGGCCGAGATGGGGATCGACGGCGACATCCACGAATTGGAAACCGTACCCTATGACAGGCTGGCAGAGGCATACCGGCGTGTAAAGCCGGAATTTGCCGCTGCCGGGAAATATACAGGCTGTACACCCTGTCCGAATGCATTTTACAGGGGGACTCCCGACGAAAATGGATTCCGAGAGGAAACGGCGCAGATTCCGTTGCTGGCAGGCACCGTGTATGGAGAATTCTCAGGATTTATCCCGACGCCATATCATGGAGAAGAGCTGACCATGGAAGAGGGCGCCAAGATCGTAAAAGAGACGGTTGGAGAAGAGGCGGCAGCAGAACTGCTTCCCTTATTTGCAGAAGCATACCCGGAGAGAAATCCGGTGGACCTGCTGAAGCTGGACTTTTTGTTCCGTCTGCCCACGCAGCAGTTTATCCGGCAGCGAAGCGCCGGGAACCAGTGTACCTATTCCTATCTGTTCAATCAGGATCTGCCGATCAATGGCGGAAGCGTGCCATGGCACTGTGCGGATGTTCCGTATGTGTTCCATAATACCGAGATGGTTCCTTCCATCCAGGAGGAGGGCGTGACAAAACTGGAAGCCCAGATCTTTGACAGTGTGATCGCGTTTGCCAGGACCGGAGATCCCAACCATGCAGGAATCCCGCATTGGCCGGTCAGCGCTCCGGGAGAGGAGCGGACGATGGTATTCTGTAAGAATACGCAGGTGCGCTGCAACCACGATGCGGAGCTGATCCCGTTATTGGCAAAGCATATGGGGCCGATGTTTGAGCGGATGATGCGTGAAAATATGGGGGATGTGCAGCATTAAGGACAGAGCCGGTATGGAAACAAAATCTATCAATGCCAGAACAGAGGAATTTATACATTCTGGAATCACGGATACGCAGAAGATTAAAAAGAAGGAAGGGGTGTGAAGAATCCATGAAGGCAAGTATATCCATTGGAAGCCAGAGCTTCGAAAAAATAAAGACCACAAAATCCTTCTATGTCGATAAAACGTAAATATACAGTATAAAAATGCGCTTCAGAAGAAAAAAGCCTGAAGCGCATTTTACTGTCTGTATACCAGCGTATGTGCAAAGCCTGAAATAAAAAAAGCCTATATGTTGATTTCCTGACAGGAATCCCGTATACTGTATATAGTCAGTATACGAAAGTAAGATATAAAAAAGAGGATTGAAGCATGAGAATTTACTTAGATAATTGTTGTTATAATCGCCCTTATGACGATCAATTACAAATGAGAATCCACTTGGATACAGAAGCCAAGCTGCATATACAGGATATGGTAAAAAATAATGAACTCGAACTTGTGACATCGTACATGCTTGACTATGAAAATGCAAAAAATAGATTTTGGCACAAAAGACAGGCTATTTCTGAATTTATGAATGAAAATGAAGCATATTATGTCAGCCAGGACAGGAATGAAGAAGCAATACAGATTGCAGAGGAGATTAAAAAGACAGGAGCAAAAAATGCGGATGCGCTGCATGTTGCCTGTGCCATTTTAGCGAAAAGTAATTATTTTATTACAACCGATGACAGGCTTTTAAAATATCGGTCAGAGAAAGTGGAGATAGTTACCCCGGGAGAATTTGTCAGAAGAGTGGAGGAAAAGAAATATGAATGACACGGTTGATATTATAGATAAGGGATTTTCCTGCTTAGTGGAGACGCTTGGTGTTGTAAATGCAGAACGTTTTATTGCTATGATCAAGAGAGATAGTTTTGATTATACTGTTTGGCGAAGAGAATATTTTGATAATAAGAGTTTAGATGAAATTAATAAAGAGGCTGTTTCTTATGCAAAGCAGCATCCACATAGGGGACATGGTAAAAGGATTTAGGATTAAGAATCCTTTTGAAACCCTGAAAAGAGACAAATTTGAAAACACATAGTATAAAAATGCGCTTCAGAAGAAAAAGGTCTGAAGCGCATTCCACTGTCAATAGCCTTAATCCGTGAAGCTTAATTATTATTCCATGCTATAATCGCTCTGTTTATGCGGCCTTCCGATATTTTTTTAAGATGAAATAATATCACCCATTTGGTGATGTTTTCTGATACAATACTCCATAAGAAAACTATGGAGGCAGTCATCATGAAAAAGATAAAAATTCAGTTTACCAATGAGCGGATCATCCCAGCCAGTGGCCTTGCGGTTGTCGGTGCTATTCTCGGCAAACGCGACTTTGTAAAGCGCTGCAACCGTATGGATGTAACCCCAAACCGTTCACAGCACCAAATCAAGAACGGCGATGTCCTGCTCACTTATATCGGGCTCCTCACGATGGGAAAACCTGCTTATGAGTCCGTCCATGAGTTTGATGACGACCCGGATTTTTACAAATACGCACTTGGAATTGTCAGAAGTATCCCTTCTGAGGAAACCCTGCGCCAGCGGATGGATGACATTGGCTCCTCCATGCGTTCTGATATCCTTGCGGAAAACATCCGGATGCTAAGGGAAAATGGCATTGTACCGGGAAAACTTCCAAATGGTTATGTGCCAGTGGATATTGATGTTACGCCCTTTGATAATTCCAAGACGAAAAAGCAGGGTGTCTCCAGAACTTATAAAGGATATGACGGCTACGCGCCGATCATGGCATATATTGGAACGGAAGGTTATCTGGTCAACTGTGAGCTCCGGGAAGGAAAACAGCACTGCCAGAAGCATACCCCTGAATTTTTACGGGAAACCATCCGTATGTGCAGGGAGATTACGGATGAGCCGCTTCTGGTCCGCCTGGATTCAGGAAACGATGCCGCAGAGAATATCGGCATCCTGGTGGAAGCGGGCTGTCATTTCATCATAAAGCGCAACCTCCGCAAGGAAAGCAAAGAGGACTGGCTGAGGATGGCTCAGGAACACAGTAAGGATGTGGAAACTCCCCGGGATGGAAAGACCGTTTATATTGGAAGTGACTGGAAACCGGTTTCGTATAAATCAGAGGATGGTGAGGAAAAAAACATCACCCTGCGTACCGGTTATGAGATCATAAACCGTACCATTGATAAATATGGGCAATTCCTTTTGGAAGGCGACACAGAGGTCAATACCTGGTGGACAAACCTTGGGATGACAGACCGCGAAGTCATCGGCCTCTATCATGCCCACGGCGAATGTGAACAGTTCCACAGCGAGATCAAGACGGATATGGATGTGGAGCGGCTGCCATCCGGCAAATTTGAGACCAACGAACTGGTACTGGAACTGACAATCCTGGCCTATAACATCCCGCGAATGATCGGACAGGAAAGCATCGGCAGGAAGGGAACCGAGACAAAACATAAAGTCAGACGCAGGAGGCTGCGCACGGTAATCGGAAATATGATCATGATGGCAAGCCACGTTACAGAGCATGCCCGTCAGTTGTTGATAGGTCTTGGCCGAAGTAATATATGGCGGCATGCTTTTGCGGAGGTATATACAGCTTTCGCAGATTTCCAATTGTAAAATCGTCCTACCAGGTAACCATACGAAAAACCAAGGGGAATTCCTGTCTATGCCGTTAGCAAAACAGGCGAAAAAGCAGCGGGAACTGCTTAATGCGCAGAGAGACAGAGATCTCTGCCGGAAAATGGCGGATGCATCCCTTGCCATGTTTGGAAAGCTGGGCATTTATATGGAAGAAAGTTTTCATTTTTTGATTATGGCAAACCATTTTATATTTCAAAAAAACTTTTTTCGATGATCAAGGATACGGAGCTG
Organism: Lachnospiraceae bacterium; assembly: GCA_910573785.1. Taxonomy (GTDB): domain Bacteria; phylum Bacillota; class Clostridia; order Lachnospirales; family Lachnospiraceae; genus Schaedlerella. The sequence continues at coordinate 81,447 of CAJSZT010000021.1, forward strand.
TCTTTAGGACAGCCGAAGATACTTGATTATCTCAAAGATCACAACGGTTCAATACAAAAGGATATCTCCGCGGCGTGTCATATTGAACAGGCTTCTCTGACGTCTGTTTTAAATGGTATGGAGAAAAAAGGACTGATCGTGCGAAAAATGCAAGACGGAAACCGACGATCACTGTATGTTTTCTTGACCGAAAAAGGCGGCGAACTTGCCGAACGTATTGCGGTCGAATTTGAAAAGATCGAAAAGGTGGCTATGGAAGGATTTTCCGACAAGGAAAAAGAAATGCTTATAACGCTTCTTTCCGGAATATACAGAAATATTTGCAATAACGAATAAAGGTAAATTAACTTTTTTATGGAGGTTTTATTATGGATACGATGAAAATGACTAAATCACAGATGCTGAAAAGGTACATTTTACTTGTCATAGGACTGTTTTTTTCTGCGATAGGCGTTGCGGTCACCAAACACGGAGATCTCGGAGTTTCGCCTATTTCCTCGGTGGCAAATGTTGTTGCGGAAAGATTTCGCTTTTTTTCTTTGGGGAACTGGCTTATTATTTGGAACTGCATATTGATCCTTGGACAGATAATTCTGTTAAGGAAGAAATTTAAACCTGTTCAACTCCTGCAAATTCCATTATCGTTTTTGTTTGGTTGGTTTACTGATTTTGGGTTATGGTGCGTTTCGTTTATTCCTGTTAACATTTATCCTAAACTCCCGATAAATTATACACATAATCTAGTATAAAAGTGTTGAGAACCCGTATAAATACTGATGTTTTTTACTTTTTTCTATTTACAAATCTGTGTATAAATTATATAATATAATTATATATTATACA
>CAJSZT010000022.1:0-82007 GCA_910573785.1 Lachnospiraceae bacterium
ATTCATAAGTAGTTTCGTATGCGTAGTAAGTATCGGTTTGCTTGTTATACGATTTTGTGATTGACATTTTCTTTTCTCCTTCATGCTAAATATTCTACATATATTTTAGCATATTTAGTGCAAAAAGTCAAGTGTTTTCGTATATTTAGCATAAATTAAAAAATGATTGAGACGCTACACTATTGCTAATTGTGAGTTTTTCCGTCCTATGTTATAATCCTTAACAAAAGCAGCCTATGATACAAAGATCTCCCAGATTCTGCTTTTTGAAAGGAGCGCGCAATTATGGCAAGACCAGTAGGCATTGGCTATCAGGATTTCGAACAGTTAATAACAGAGCATGTTTTTTACGTGGATAAGACCCTGTTTATTAAAGAATGGTGGGAAAACAGAGATATTGTGACGTTGATCACGCGGCCGCGCCGTTTTGGCAAGACGTTGACCCTGGATATGACGGAGAAGTTCTTTTCGGTGAAGTATGCAAACAGGGGAGAACTGTTTGAGAGTCTTGCCATATGGGAGGAAGAACATTACCGAGAGCTTCAGGGAACCTATCCTGTCATTAGCCTCTCTTTCGCGAATATAAAAGAGATGGATTTTGAGAACTGCCGCAGAAAAATCTGTTATTTGCTGGCAAATTTATATTCAGATCATAATTTCCTGCTGGAGAATGGAAATTTATCTTCATTGGAACAGGATTTTTTCAAAAGGGTGTCCGTAGATATGGGAGATGTGGAGGCATCGCTTGCACTGAATGAGCTGTCAAAATATTTGTGCAGGTATTACGGAAAAAAAGTGATCATTTTACTGGATGAATATGATACCCCGCTGCAGGAGGCCTATGTGAATGGATATTGGGAAAAGCTGGTGGGATTTACCAGAGGTATATTTAACGCGGCCTTTAAAACAAATCCGTGGCTTGATCGTGCGATTATGACAGGGATTACAAGAGTGAGCAAAGAATCCATTTTTTCAGATTTAAATAATTTAACTGTGGTAACGACTACTTCGAGAAAGTATGAGGACTGCTTTGGCTTTACACAGGAAGAGGTAGTGGATGCGTTAGCGGAATATGGACTGGGAAAAGAAGAAAATGACGTAAGAGACTGGTATGATGGGTTTACATTTGGAAACAGGACAGACATCTATAATCCCTGGTCCATTATTAATTATTTAGGTGAACAGAGGTTTTCGACTTATTGGGTAGACAGCAGCAGTAATAGACTGGTAGGAAAGCTGATTCGTGAAGGGAATCAGGAAATCAAGATGATTATGGAAGACTTGCTGGATGGCAAGAGTATCGGCGTGGAAGTGGATGAGCAGATTGTGTTCAGCGAGCTGGATGAAAATGAGTCCTCCATCTGGAGCCTGCTCCTTGCGAGTGGGTATTTGAAAGTAGAAAGATACAGGATGGATGAAGAATGGGGAACAGACAAGTATGAGCTGTCTCTGACAAATAAAGAAGTTCGTATTATGTTCCGGAAGCTGATAAAAGGGTGGTTTGGTAAATCGATATTTGCTTATAATGCTTTTGTGAAAGCACTGCTGCGGGCGGATGTGAAGAGTATGAACGCCTATATGAATAAGGTGGCGTTGGATATGATCAGTTATTTTGATACAGGAAAAAAACCATCGGAAGTAACAGAACCTGAACGCTTTTACCATGGCTTTGTACTAGGCTTGATTGTAGATCTCACGGGCCGGTACACGGTTACTTCAAATCGAGAAAGCGGTTTCGGCCGCTATGATGTTATGCTGGAACCATGTCATGAAGAAGATGATGCTATGATTCTGGAATTTAAGGTCTATGACCCGGAGGAAGAGAATACCTTGTCAGATACGGTCAAATCGGCCTTGGCTCAGATTGAAGAGAAGCAGTATTCGTCGGTGCTGGAAGTAAAGGGGATCGCTGCGGAGCGAATCAGAAAATACGGGTTTGCGTTTGAAGGGAAGAAGGTTCTGATCGGGTAAATAAAAAATCCTTTTGCAGTGCAGAATATCTGTCAGCAAAGCAAGAATCATAATGACATATTCGAGGAATTAAAACCTCCCCCTTCTCAAAAATCTTGATCCGAATCACCAGCGAATCCGAAGGGCAGCGGATGCTGTAATGAATGCTGTTCTCGAGCAGGGGCTGAAATAGCAGACGGATCACGTGATAATTTAAAACCGAATCGTCATAATCCCACAAGAGCATGATCTGCCCCGGATGATGGAACTTCTGGTTTTCCATATATTCTTTGCAGAACTGGATCTCGTCCTTCGTTTTTGACGATCTCCATATCAATCGACTGCAGGGTATTGAAAAAAAATGCGGGTTGATCTGAAGCTGGAGTGCCTTCAATTCGCTGATCGTCTTTTTCCGCGCGCCAGAGAATATCCAGCAGCCGTTCAATCTGATGAAAGTTCTTGTTGGTCAGATACAGGCTAAACAAAAGGCACAGGATGGCGGCGGCGAGGCAGCCGATCAATACACAATAAAGAATATTGTGCATCAGGCGATAAATGTCCCGGGAAGGAACAAGGGACAAAAAGTGCAGATCATAATCGGGATAGATAAATTCCGTCAATACATAGGAACGACTGCTGTATTTGACGGAGGATAGATAGTGCCCGGTATCTGTCAGGGGAAGGGAAAGCTGCTCATGAATCCCCTGTTCCTCGTTGAAATGAAGCTGATCCGCGTTTGCATTGGAAAACAGCATACGGCCTTCGGAGTTTGTGACAAAGATAGACTCATTGGGATAGTTTTTCAGGGAGGACAGAAGCTCGGATAAAACCGACTGATCTAAGTTCACGACAAGCACGCCGCCGTAGTAACGGATCCTTCTGTAAATGGTAACCGCATTGTGTTCCTTCTCAAAATGATAATTCTGGAAGGCGCGCGGAACGATCCACTTATCCTCATCCAAAGCATGCTCTTTAAAGTCCAGGAGCCATTGCTGGTCGGCGGAATCCTGGATTGAGGTCAGCTTTTCACCTGTCTGAAAAAAATAATCCTTTTCATTCGGAAAATATACATACACGGAATCAATGTAGGAAGAACTGGATTTTATGAAATAATTTGGAAAAATAACCGGGGCTCAGATGGACATATACGGCGGTCGTTTCCAGTGAGGCATCGCAAAGATTGTTCTGGACGTATTCTTTTGCCATTGCAATGAGCTTTTGGTGATAAGTGCTGTTGGCTTCATCAGCGGGATCCATGGAAGGATCCCCCGATTTTTCAAGCAGGTCCTTGATCCGCAGCATTGCTGCGGTGAGCTCTTCATACTTGATGGGCTTTAACAGAAAATCATGTACTTTATAGCGGATGGCCTGCCGCGCGTAATCAAAATGCTTGTATCCGGTCAGGATCACCACTTCGATCGGATTTTTTTTCCCCTGAGCATCCGGACCAGGTCAAGGCCGGATATGTTTGGAAGACGGATATCCGTTAAAAGAATATCCGTATGCTCCGTGGAGAGATAGCGGAACCGATTGCTTTTAAGGAATTTTGCCAGGAATCTCAGGAACGCAGGATAGGTGCATACTCTATTGGAGTTCTAAAAAATTTGATAATTCGACTGAATTATATAAATTATCAAACTATCTGACAATTCTCTGAAAATTCTATATTTACAAATCTTCCAAAATGTTGTATATTAAGAACTGCAATATAATACATTAAAACGGCAGAGCGGCAAAGCATCTCTCCCGCTGTGTTTTTGCTCCACAGCCATTTTCACGGAGTACTTTTTATCCCTGCCTATAAATGAGCACTCTCGAAAACTCCTTTGCGTTCATCTCACAAATCAGGATACAAAGAACTTCCAAGAATGCTCTGAATCTCAATTAAGAAAGAAAGGACATCCATCATGAACAATCAATCAGCAGGCCGTCAGGCCGGGCTGTACCATCCTCAGTTTGAGCATGACAACTGCGGAATCGGTGCGGTGGTGAACATCAAGGGCATCAAGAGCCATGACACCGTGGCAAACGCCCTGAAGATCGTAGAAAATCTTGAACATAGAGCTGGCAAGGACGCCGAGGGTAAGACAGGAGACGGAGTTGGAATCTTGTTACAGATTTCACACCGGTTTTTCTCCAAGGTCTGTACACCCCTCGGTTTTTCTTTGCCCGGAGAACGGGATTACGGAGTGGGGATGTTCTTCTTTCCCCAGGACGAACTGAAACGGAACCAGGCGAAAAAGATCTTCGAAGTCATCGTGGCAAAAGAGGGCCTGCGGTTTCTCGGCTGGCGTGAGGTCCCCATTCATCCGGAGGTGCTCGGAAAAAAAGCGGTGGAATGCATGCCCTGCATCATGCAGGCTTTTATCGAGCGTCCCCGCAAGGCAGAGCAGGGGCTGCCCTTTGACCGCCGGCTGTATGTGGCCCGCCGGATCTTTGAGCAGAGCAGCGACAACACCTATGTAGTCTCCCTTTCCAGCCGGACCATTGTCTACAAGGGCATGTTCCTGGTGGGACAGCTGCGGCTCTTCTTCGAGGACCTGCAGGATCAGGACTACGAATCCGCCATCGCCATGGTGCATTCCCGGTTCAGCACCAACACCAATCCCAGCTGGGAGCGGGCCCATCCCAACCGGTTCATGGTGCACAACGGAGAGATCAACACCATCCTGGGAAATGCGGACAAGATGCGGGCAAGGGAAGAGACCATGTCCTCCGAATATTTAAAGGGAGAGCTGCACAAGGTTCTTCCGGCCATCAACACCTCCGGCTCCGATTCGGCCATGCTGGACAACGCGCTGGAATTTATGGTGATGAGTGGCATGGAGCTGCCCCTGGCCGTGATGATCTCCATCCCGGAGCCCTGGGAGAACAACCGCAGCATGAGCCAGGATAAGAAGGACTTTTACCATTATTACGCGACCATGATGGAGCCATGGGACGGCCCGGCCTCCATCCTCTTTTCCGACGGGGACTGCATGGGGGCGGTGCTGGACCGGAATGGCCTGCGTCCGTCCCGGTATTATATCACCGACGACGACCAGCTGATCCTGTCCTCCGAGGTGGGCGTGCTGGACATCGACCCCACGAAGATCGTGGTCAAGGAGCGGATCCATCCGGGTAAAATGCTGCTGGTGGATACCATTGCCGGCAAGGTCATCGACGATGAGGAATTAAAGGCCCGCTATGCAAATGAAGAACCCTATGGAGAGTGGCTGGACAGCAACCTGATCCATTTAAAAGATTTAAAGATTCCGAACCAGCAGGTGCCCGTTTTTTCCAGAGAGGAATGCACCCGCCTGCAGAAGGCCTTCGGTTATACCTACGAGGATGTCAAGACCTCCATATTAAATATGGCGAAAACCGGGGCGGAAGGGATTTCAGCCATGGGAATCGACATGCCCCTGGCTGTGCTATCCCAGAAAAATCAGCCCTTGTTCGGATATTTCAAACAGCGCTTCGCCCAGGTGACCAATCCTCCCATTGACGCCATCCGGGAAGAGGTGGTGACCTCCACGACCATTTACGTGGGAAGGGACGGCAATCTCCTGGAAAAGAAGGAAGAAAACTGCAAGATGCTGGAGGTGAGCAATCCTATCCTGACCAATACGGATCTGCTGAAGATCAAAAACATGAAGGTGGACGGCTTCCAGGTGGCGGAGATCCCGATCACCTATTACAAGAATGCCAGCCTGGAAAAATCCATGGAATACCTGTTCATTGAAGTGGATCGTGTCATCCGGGAGGGGGCCAACATCCTGATTCTGTCTGACCGGGAGGTGGATGAGTACCATGTGGCGATCCCGTCATTGCTTGCCATCTCCGGCCTGCAGCAGCATCTGGTACGGACCAAGAAGAGAACCTCGGTTGCCATGATCCTGGAATCCGGGGAGCCCAGGGAGGTGCATCATTTCGCAACCCTTTTGGGGTACGGCGCCTGCGCCATCAACCCCTACCTGGCCCATGAGTCCATCCGCCAGCTGATTGATTCCCGGCTTTTGCACAAGGACTATTACGCGGCGGTCAACGACTACAACGATGCGGCCCTCCACGGGATCATCAAGATCGCATCCAAGATGGGGATCTCCACGATCCAGTCCTACCAGGGGGCGAAGATCTTTGAGGCCATCGGCCTGAAAACCGAATTTATAGACCAGTATTTTACCGATACGGTGAGCCGTGTGGGCGGCATCGGCATCAAGGAGATTGCAGGAGATTACATTGCCTTCCATTCCCAGGCGTTTGACCCCCTGGGGCTGGAGGTGGATATGACCCTGGACAGCGTGGGAAAACACAAGTCCAAGAGCGGCGGCGAGGAGCACCTGTACAATCCACAGACCATCCACATGCTGCAGCAGTCCACGAAACGGGGCAGCTACGACATGTTCAAACAGTATACCCGGATGGTGGACGAGGAGGGGGAGAAGATCAACCTCCGGGGCCAGCTGGATTTTGTATGGCCCGAGAAATGCATTCCCATTGAGGAGGTGGAGCCTGTAGATTCCATCGTGACCCGGTTCAAGACCGGCGCCATGTCCTACGGATCCATTTCCCAGGAGGCCCATGAGACGCTGGCCATCGCCATGAACCAGATCCATGGAAAATCCAACAGCGGCGAGGGCGGCGAGGACATGGAGCGGCTGGATACTAACCGGTGCTCCGCTATTAAGCAGGTGGCCTCCGGCCGGTTCGGCGTGACCTCCCGGTATCTGGTCAGCGCAAGGGAGATCCAGATTAAGATGGCCCAGGGCGCGAAGCCCGGAGAGGGCGGCCATCTGCCCGGCGGAAAGGTGTATCCGTGGATCGCGAAGACCCGCCATTCCACGCCGGGGGTAAGCCTGATCTCCCCGCCGCCCCACCACGACATTTATTCCATCGAGGATCTGGCCCAGCTCATCTATGACTGTAAAAACGCAAACAAAGACGCCAGGATTTCCGTCAAGCTGGTGTCCGAGGCCGGGGTCGGCACGGTGGCGGCGGGCGTGGCAAAGGCCGGGGCAGGCGTGATCCTGATCTCCGGATATGACGGAGGCACCGGGGCGGCGCCCAGAAGTTCCATCCAGAATGCCGGACTTCCCTGGGAACTGGGTCTTGCGGAAACCCACCAGACCCTGATCCAGAACGGCCTGAGAGAACGGGTGCGGATCGAGACCGACGGAAAGCTGATGAGCGGCCGGGACGTTGCGATTGCGGCCATCTTAGGCGCCGAGGAATTTGGATTTGCCACGGCTCCGCTGGTGACCATGGGCTGCGTCATGATGCGGGTGTGCAACCTGGACACCTGCCCGGTGGGCGTGGCGACCCAGAATCCGGAGCTTCGGAAGCGTTTTGCCGGAAAACCCGAATACGTGGTGAATTTCATGAAATTTATCGCCCAGGAGCTGCGGGAGTACATGGCAAAATTAGGCGTGCGCACCGTGGATGAGCTGGTGGGAAGGACCGACCTTCTGAAAGTGAAGGACGTGCCGGCTTCCGACCGCGCGGCCACGCTGGATCTGAAAAACGTCCTGTACAACCCCTACGCCGGGAAAAAGAAGGGCATGATCTTCAACCCCAAGAAGGTCTTTGACTTTGAGCTGGAAAAGACCTTGGATGAGCGGGTGCTGGTGAAGAACCTCCTCCCGGCCCTGGAAAAGAAGCAGAAGAAGAGCATGGAGCTGGATGTGACCAACATCAACCGGACCTTCGGCACCATCTTCGGCTCGGAGATCACCCGGAGATACCCGGAAGGGCTGCCCGAGGATACCTATGTGATCAAGTGCAGGGGCGCGGGCGGCCAGAGTTTCGGCGCGTTTATTCCCCAGGGATTGACGCTGGAGCTGACCGGGGACAGCAACGACTATTTTGGAAAAGGACTTTCCGGCGGCAAGCTGATCGTATGCCCGCCCCAGGGGATCCAGTTTAAACCAAATGAAAATATCATCATCGGAAATGTGGCCTTCTACGGAGCCACCAGCGGAAAGGCATTTATCAACGGTGTGGCGGGAGAGCGGTTCTGCGTCCGCAATTCCGGCGCCATGGCCGTGGTGGAAGGCGTAGGAGACCACGGCTGCGAGTACATGACCGGAGGCCGGGTAGTGATCTTAGGCACCACGGGAAAGAATTTCGCGGCCGGTATGAGCGGCGGCATCGCCTATGTGCTGGATCTGGACAGCGACCTGTACAAGAAGGTCAACAAGTCCATGGTCAAGATCGAGCGGGTGTCAGATAAATACGACGTCCAGGAGCTGAAAAGCATGATCAAGGAGCATGTGGCGTATACCAACTCCGAGATCGGAAAAGAGATCCTGGATCATTTTAAGGAGTATCTGCCGAAGTTCAAGAAGATCATCCCCGAGGATTACGAGAAGATGATGTCCGCCATCCTGCAGATGGAGGAAAAGGGCTTAAGCGCGGAGCAGGCGAAGATCGAAGCGTTCAACCAGATCAAGAATGGAAGATAGGAGGCGGAAACAGTGGGAAAACCAACAGGATTTATGGATTATAAAAGACAGGACAAAATAGCAGAAGCGCCGGAGAGCAGGATCCGGCATTTTCAGGAATTCCACACGCCTCTGTCGAAGGAAGAGCAGGAGTTACAGGGCGCCCGGTGTATGGCCTGCGGCGTGCCCTTCTGCCAGTCCGGCCAGATGCTAAACGGCATGGCAAGCGGGTGTCCATTGCACAACCTGGTGCCCGAATGGAATGACCTGATCTACAACGGAAACTGGGAGGAGGCTTATTACCGGCTGGCGAAAACCAACAATTTTCCGGAATTTACCTCCCGGGTGTGCCCCGCATTGTGTGAAAACGCCTGTACCTGCGGGCTTCATGAGGATCCAGTGTCCACCAAGGCCAATGAGTACGGCATCATTGAAAATGCATACGAAAAGGGATACGCCGCGGCCCGCCCGCCCAAGACGCGGACCGGGAAGAAGGTGGCGGTCATCGGTTCCGGCCCATCCGGGCTGGCCGCGGCGGACCAGTTAAACCGCCGGGGACATCTGGTGACAGTCTACGAGCGGGAGGACAAGGCCGGAGGGCTGCTCCGGTACGGTATTCCCAACATGAAGCTGGAGAAGCAGATCATCGACCGGAAGATTTCTATATTAGAAAAGGAAGGCGTAGTATTCCGGACCGGCTGCAACGTGGGGAAGGACGTGAAGGCGGCGTCCATCCTCAAGGAATATGACCGGGTGGTGCTCGCCTGCGGGGCCTCCCATCCCAGGGATATCAAGGTACCCGGCAGGGACGCGGCAGGGATCCATTTCGCGGTGGATTTCTTGAAGTCTACCACGAAAGCGCTGTGGGCCAATGAGATGAAATTAAAAGACGGCCAGTATATTTCCGCGAAAGGAAAGAAGGTTATGGTGATTGGAGGCGGGGACACGGGCAATGACTGCGTGGGCACGGCCATCCGCCACGGCGCGAAGTCGGTGCTGCAGTTAGAGATGATGCCCAAGGCGCCGGATCAGCGGGCCGAGAACAATCCCTGGCCGGAGTGGCCGAAGGTGTGCAAGACGGATTACGGGCAGCAGGAGGCCATTGCCTTGTTCGGCCGCGATCCCCGGGTGTACACCACCACGGTGAAGGAATTTGTCAAGGATAAGAAAGGGAACGTCTGCAAGGCGGTACTGGTGAAGCTGGAATCGAAGAAGGACGAAAAGACCGGGCGCATGATGATGGCGGAGATCGCCGGGAGCGAGTATACGGTAGAAGCGGATCTGGTGCTCATCGCGGCAGGCTTTCTGGGCAGCGAAAATTATGTGGCAAAGGCCTTCGGCGTAGAATTGAACGAACGGACCAACGTGAAGACCGCGCCGGGAGCCTATCAGACTAATGTGAAAAATGTGTTTGCCGCCGGGGATATGCACCGGGGACAGTCCCTCGTCGTGTGGGCCATCCGGGAAGGGAGAGAGGCCGCCCGGGAGGTGGATCTGAGTTTGATGGGGTATACGAATCTGTCGGTGCAGTAAGATGAGGTTTGTCTTTCCATTTTGATCATTTTATGCTATAATAGGTATTGCGCCAGAGCGCCGCGCAGGTCACCAATTTCCTTACGGAAATTGGTGACAAATTATATTTTATTCAGAACCAATGATCCTTTTACAGTGATAGCAAAATCAGAAATGATTCTGTTTGCAGATGAAGAGAATGATCAGGAGAATGATTCATAAAGGGGATTCGATATGCCGCAGATCATGCAAAACTTAATGGAGCGATATATATCAGAAATTAAAAAGATTTATGGCTTACATTTACGGGAGATTATTTTATATGGTTCCTATGCCAGAGGCGACTTTAAAAAGGACTCTGATGTGGATATCATGATCCTGCTGAATATTTCTGAACTGGAATTAAAAGCATACAGCCAACAGCTCTCCTATATGACTTATGATTTCAATTTAGACAATGAGGTTGATATTAAGCCAATCGCAAAAAGTGAAGCACATTTCAGGAAGTGGAGCGAAAATTATCCTTTTTATGCAAATATTCAAAGAGAAGGAGTGATCTTGTATGGAGCAGCCTAAAGAAGATATAGGGACAAAAAAGGATTTATGCTTGTACCGGATTCAGACTGCAAAGGAGAGTTTAAAATCCGCGAAAATATTATTGGCTGCTGAAGAATATAAAGGGTCTAATAATCGTGCTTATTATGCTATTTTTCATGCGATCAATGCCGTTCATGCATTAAACGGAAAATCTTTTAAGCGCCATAAAGACGCAATTGGAAACTTTAATAAAGATTATGTAAAAACTGAAATTTTTCCCAGAGAGATAGGAAGAAAAATAGGTGAAGCAGAAGAAATACGTCATGCCAGCGATTACGATGATTTTTATATTGCCATTCGTGAAGAGACAGAGAGACAGGTCATGGTAGCGGAAGAATTTCTTCGTTTGGTTGAAAGGTATTGTGTGTCTGAGATGGAAAAATAAAGAAGCAGAGAAGCTACAATTAAAGAAAAGGAACATCTGTCAAAAAATCCGGATATAGAATTCTGTATTCGGATTTTTTGATAGATCGGAAATGATATTGACGAAATGTCTGGAATATATTATCTTAATAAAGGACTGCCCGGGGAAACAGGTGAAAATCCTGTACGAGCCCGTCGCCGTAAGGTATTAAAGTATATACTCACTGCTATGCATACCTGAATGGGATCTGTCCGGCTGGATTGCGCGGGAAATCTGCGCTCCTGCCTGAAACAGCCCAAACGCCACAATTCAGGGAAAAGCCATTGGAATCTATGATTGGAATATCAACCGGAAGAGACCTTCCGGCAGTCGAGTCACAGATCTGAGAAGGCCTGCAGGCATCCATGCCGAGTCGGAATATCCGGACAGGACAGATCCTCCCGCAGCATCCAGCCGCGGGCGCCGGCTGACGGAGGAAATACAAATCGAAGGAGAATAGAAGTTATGCGAAAGAAATGCATGAAAAAACAATGGTCATTCTTCCTTTGCATCGTGCTGATTGTGGCTATGGCACTGTCTGCATCGGGTTGTAATGGCAGCAGCGAAAACGGAGGAGACAAGGCATCGGCCGGGCAGGAGCAGACGGATGCGCAGAGTGATTCTCAGGCAGAAGCCGGAACGGATACGCAGAGCGATTCCCAGACAGACACAGAGTCAGACGCGCAGAACGATTCCCAGACAGACACAGAGTCGGATGCGCAGAACGATTCCCAGACCGAAAACGAAGGCAGTGTGCTGGGAGAGGGCGATACCAAATTTGACTTTACCGTGGTGGACCAGGATGGGGAGGAAACTCTGTTTGAGATCCATACAGACAAAGAAACGGTCGGAGAAGCGCTGCAGGATGTGGGACTGATCGAAGGAGAGGAAGGGGAGTACGGCCTTTTCGTAAAGACAGTTAACGGCATCACTGCGGATTATGATAAAGACGGCGTTTACTGGGCATTCTACGTCAATGACGAGTATGCCGCGGAGGGTGTGGATTCCACGAAGATCACGGAAGGAGACACCTACGCCTTCAAGGTGGAATAAGCGTGAAGCCGACAACAAGGGAGATTACGATATTTGCGATGCTGGGCGCGGTCATGTACGCGTCCAAGCTCCTGATGGAGGTGGCGCCCAATATCCACCTGCTGGGCGTATTCACCATTGCATTTACAGTGGTCTACCGGAAAAAAGCACTATATCCTATATATATATATGTGATTTTAAACGGGATCTTCTGCGGCTTTGCGGCGTGGTGGGTTCCTTACCTTTATGTATGGACTGTTCTGTGGGGCGTTGTCATGCTCCTTCCGGAACATCTTCCGAAAAAGCTCCGGCCTTTTGTATACATGACAGTCTGTGCGGCCCATGGCTTCCTGTTTGGGACGCTGTATGCGCCGGCACAGGCTGTTTTATTTGGAATGAGCTTTCAGGGGATGGTCTCCTGGATCATCGCGGGTCTGCCATTCGATCTGATACATGGCGTCAGTAATTTTTTCTGCGGGATCCTGATCGTGCCGGTGATCTCGGCGCTGCGGCTTGCGGAGAGAAGTATGGCAGGGGGTTCGGATTAGCCGGTTTTACTCTATAGACAGGAGGAAGAGGGGGCGGCATTTCTGGCGCCCCGCATCGGGCTGACCGGGGGATGAATCGCCATGTGCGCAGAGCTTTGCATACGGGGAATCTAGTACGGAATTGCGTAATTAATGGTGAATTCTGCACCTGCTATTTCTGCCAGTTCTGCGTTGTCGTCAATCAACGATGCCACTGCGTCGCCTCTTTCCTCCGCCTTGTCCTGACATGGACATCAAGCGCTTATTACTTCAAAATTAATGCAACGCTGTACTAGTTTCTGATTCGGCTGTTCCGGAAAAAATGGCTGGAGGTATGATATGGACAAAAAAACAATCTTGATTATCGAAGACGATACGGATCTCCAGGACGGCTTAAGCTTTTCTCTGCGGTCCGAGGGGTATCAGACCAGGGCCGCGTCCACTGTAAAGGAGGGACTGCGGATCTTTCACGAGCAGGGATGCGACCTGCTCCTGTTAGACTGCAACCTGCCGGACGGCAATGGATTTGACCTGTGCGCCCGGATCAAAGGGGAATGCGATATCCCCATTTTCATGCTCACCGCAAGAGATACGGAGATGGACGAGGTGAAGGCGCTGGAAACCGGCATGGACGACTTTATGAGCAAGCCCTTTTCCCTTGCGGTCCTGAAAGCAAGGATCAAAAAGCTGCTGCGCAGGGACACGCTGCAGATCCCGCTCTGTTCCGGCGATATCCGGATTGACCGGAATGCCTGCAAGGTCTATAAGAACCAGACGGAGATCCACTGCAGCAAGACCGAATACCAGCTTTTGCTCTATTTCGTAGAGCATGCGGGGCATGTCCTTTCCAAGGAGCAGATCCTGGATTCTGTCTGGGACAGCCAGGGAAACTATGTGGACGAGAACACGGTTTCCGTGAACATCCGCAGGCTCCGGAGTAAGCTCGAGGATGACCCGAAGCATCCGGAGCGCCTGGTCAATGTGTATGGAATCGGATATATCTGGAAATAACTTGTGCGGCTGCGCAGGATATTACCACACAGTTCCCTGGAAGGAAGTGTAGAAAAATGACGGGAATCTTGGCAGGAATGCTATTGATAACAGCAGGGATCGCGGCGGCGGAGCGCTTCCGGAGAAGAAGGATGTACCGGATGGTCAGCCGGATGCTGGAGCAGGTGCTCAATCGGGAGAAAATTGAGATCTCCGATATCCGGGAGGGAGGGCTGTCCGCCCTTGCCGGGAAAATGATCCGGGTGCAGGAAACACTGGAATACGAGGTGGACCAGGCGCGGAAGGAAAAAGAACAGGTGAAGAGCCTGATCTCCAACATGTCCCATCAGCTGAAAACGCCGCTGAGCAATGTGGTCATGTACCGGGAGCTGCTGGAAACGGAACCGGATGCGGAGCAGAGGGCGGATTTTCTGGAACGGATGCGGCTGCAGCTGGACAAGATCGACTGGATCCTGCAGTCTCTGTTCAAAATGGTGAAGCTGGAGCAGGACGTGATCCGGTTTGAGACGGAACAGGCGTCCCTGAAGGAAACCCTCGTGAGCGCCCTCAGCAGCGTATATGAAAAAGCGGAGAAAAAGGAGATCCGCATCGTGACGGAGCCGTTTCCGGACTGCCTGCTTGAACACAATCCGAAATGGACCGCGGAAGTATTTGTCAATATTTTAGAAAATGCAGTCAAGTATTCGGAGAGCGGAAGCCAGATTGAGATTCAGGTCAGACCGCTGGAATTGTTTACGGAGATCCGGTTCCGGGATCACGGGATCGGGATCCGGAAAGAAGAGCAAAACCGGATCTTCCAGCGCTTTTACCGGAGCCGGGATGTGGAGAACCGGGAAGGGTCAGGGATCGGCCTGTATCTGTCCCGAATGATCCTGGATAAGGAAAAGGGGTACATGACGGTCGCGTCGGAATACGGAAGGGGGAGCTGTATTTCCGTATTCTTACAAAACTGTCAGAATTGAGTGGGGATTTTGTCAGTACAATGAAAGATTCGCCTGCTATTCTATCTATTAGGAACGAAGCCCGAAGACAGCCGGACACAGGCTGCGCTGCCGGTGGAAGTCCGCAAATCAGAAGAGCATTCTCGGAAACTCTTTGCATCCAGTCGCAAAGATGGGTGCAAGGGAGTTTCCGAGAGTGCTCCACAAAAAATGGGGTGAAAAAATGGATGTATTGCAGGTGAATCATGTAAGCAAACAATATGGAGAAAAAGAGAACGCAGTTCATGCATTGAGGGACGTTTCCTTCCGCATCGGACAGGGAGAGTTTGCCGCCATCGTAGGGACTTCCGGCTCCGGAAAGTCCACGCTGCTGAATCTGATCGGCGGTCTGGATGTGCCTTCCGGGGGAGAGATCATCATAAGGAAGCACAATATCGCGGGCCTGAAACGAAAGGAGCTGACCATCTTCCGGCGGAGAAATATCGGATTCGTGTTCCAGAATTACAGTCTGATGCCGGTCCTCAACGTGTATGACAATGTGGCCCTTCCGGTGACCTTTGACAAGGGAAAATATGTAGACCATCCTTATATTGAAGGGCTGCTCCGGGAATTGGGACTGTGGGAGAAGCGGAAGCGTTTTCCAAATGAGCTGTCCGGGGGTCAGCAGCAGAGGGTGGCGATCGCCCGGGCGCTGGCCAACAAGCCGGCCCTCATCCTGGCCGACGTAAACTGGACTATGGTTTTTAACTGTATATAGCGTATATTGTGTTTAAAATAATGGAATATAGCTACTTGATACACAAGGCATAGGGAAAAATGTGTATAAAGTAGAGGGAATAAATGTAATGACTGGCAGGAGGAATGTGATCTCCGGATGCCGGTTTTTTTGTTGGACAGAAAGCATGGCGGAGGGAGGCTATGGAGGAATAAAAAAAGATAAGAAAGGTGGTTTGATGTGGGAAAAGAGATTACAGAGATAAACAAGGATACCTTCTGGCAGTTCATTGAAGAAGCAAAGGGACAGTGCGGAAAGGATATGGATGCAATGCTTTCCTGGATAAAGGGACGGCTGTTAGGCATGCAGCCGGAACAGATCCTGAAGTTCCATACAGTCCTGCATGGGTATCGGGACGCAGCTTATAAATATGGGCTCTGGACCGCAGCCTCGCTTTTGATGGATGGCTGCACGGATGACCTGTTTATTGATTTCAGGGCATGGCTGATCGCCCAGGGGAAAACGGTTTATATGGCCGCTTTAGAGAACCCGGACTCGCTTGCGGAAGTAGAGCAGTATGGGGATTGTGAATTCGAAATGTTAAGCTATGTTGGAAATGATGCCTATGTGGAACTGACCGGGCGGGACGTCTATGAGGATTATACGGCTGAAATGAGGGACCAGATGCTGGCAGAAGTATCCGGGGGGATCAAGTACCATCCAATGATTGAATACCCGCTGGAAATACGGGACGCGGTGGCCGTGTATCCAAAGCTTGGCGACAGGTTTGTAACAAGATATGGTATCCAGTGCTTCTTTATGGGCTCCACGTGGAATACTTCTCTGCCGGGGATGAAGGAGCTGGTAGAAAAAGGGGCGGATGAGGCGCGGAAATTTCAGAGGAAGCAACAACGGAAAAACCAAGATAAGAAGAAAAAACAGGATGGGCAATCCAGATAGCTGTGTATCTAAAGCAGGAAAATAATTCTTGAATACAAACATAAGTTCTGCTATGATATAGTACATCAATGGAAAGTTGGGGAAGAGGAACATGAGTGAAAGGAATGTATTTGAAGAATGCCCTGTTTACCAGTCGGGACGTTTCTGCTTAAAAAAAATGAGGATGGAGGATGCGGAAGGTCTTTTCCAATGCTACAGCAACCCGAAGGCCGCAAAGTATTTTAACGGTGACTGCTGCGGCGATGATTTTTACTATACGGAGTTCAGCCGGTTTGTGAAATGCATGGAATTCTGGGAGAGCCGATACCGGGAAAAGGATTTTGTCCGTTTTACGGTCGTCCATCAAAGCACAGGGAAGATTGCGGGGATGGCGGAGGTCTGTCCCTCTTATAAATATTCGGCCGATGGTTCCTGCATGGGGATCCTGCGGCTGGATATTCTGCCGGAATACGAGGACAGGGAAGATATCCAGGAACTGATGGAATTGCTCCTGGCCCATGTGTATGAAGATTTCCATGTCCGTTCCGTGATCATGAAAGCGCAGGAGGACGCATGGATCCGGAGAAGTGTACTTAAGGGGCTGTATTTTGTCCCAGCCCAGGATGAGTGCAGTATTCCATTCAAGGATTATTTTATTCGATATTGAAGCAGACCGAAACATAGAAAAGTGGATAGGGAAAAGCATGTCAAAGACAGCAGATACAGTGCGGCCTTCCGGCCAGAGGAACTGTATCTGCTTTTTGTTTTCCATGGAATGGACCAGGATTTTGTGCCATCTGCACAGTTTCAGAAGGGAAGGATTGGTAGGTTCTGTGAATGGCTTTTCCTTTTAGATTCTGGTATCATGTCGTACTTGAAGCAGAGAAGATTTGGAAAAGAGGAGGAAGGCAAAACGCGGAGCGTTTTTTCAGATGCCTTCCGACGACCTGCCGCCGAACGCAGTGAGGGGGGTAATACCTTGAAGGAGGAAAATGAAATGCTGGAATGCGACAAAGATGAGCAGTGGAGGGAAGTGCTGTCACTATGGGTAGACCGGAAAGTAGTCACGTATCTGAAAGAAAACCATTCCCGGTTTGAAGCAATCCTGAGTGAGCAGAGCCAACTGGCTGAAAAGTATCCTGTGATCACTCCGTTTCTGGATGGGGAGGGAGCCATGGAACTGACGGCTGAAGAACATCAGGCGATCAAAGAATATCTGAGCCTTCGGGAGAAAACAGAACTTTTGCTCCGGGAATATCATTACTATTTAGAGCAGGCCATGAATATTCCGGGGATGGAGGAGTTTAGCATCCATCGGGATAGGAAACAGGAAGCAGGAGAAAACCGGACAAGCAAGCTCCTGGATCTTCTGGCCGGAAACCGGATCGAGGAAGCGGACCAGATGCTCCGTTCCTCCAATCCGGAGTACCGGATGAGGGTGGAGCTGGAATCGGAGGCACAGAAAGTGGTCAGCAATCTGCGGAAATCGGAGAAATTGAAGCATGCTATTGCCAACTATGCAGATGCCATCCATGGACGCTGGCTCCTGTTCACGAAACTTTTCTATCAGTATGCGGTGGAAGAAATTTTAAGCTCATCAAGGGAAGCCAAAGAACAGCAGGATTCTTGAAGAAGGGAGAAAAACATGGCATTACAGGAACCAATGAAAGGAACAGCCAGGATCAAACGAAACTCATGGCGCAGAGGAAACGGATCCTACAGCTCCAGGGGGGAGCTTCGCGCCGGGATTTCGAGAAACAAAAAAATACTGAACCGGAAAGTGAGGCGTAAATCTAAGGTACTTCTGCAGAATTCAGATTATAAAAAGATATGCAAATCAAGCATGATGGTAGACTTTTCCTGATCCGCAGCCCTGCATAAGCAGCACGGCCATTTTGGGGCAGCTTGCTTATGCGGGGCTTTATCATTTATAGTATGCAGAAGGCCGCCAGCGGCAGCTTTTCTGCGATGGCATACGAAACGGAGGTTGTGTATGAAAGAAGAACAGTATCACGCAAAATGTCCCAGGCATATCCGGATTGCGGACGCAGCATATTTGGACAATGATGGGAAGGGCAAGAAGGAATATGAGGCTATTGATTACCAGCCGCCATCAGAGTTTCAAATGGGAATCCTGCTGGAACAATTTCAGGCTCCCTTTGAAAAGGACTGCACCAGGTATGCGATGGGCCTCTATTTTGCCCCGGAACAATCTCTGGATGCCTGTATGAACCACGAAGCGCTCAGGTGCCGGGGGCTTTCCCAGAGGTGGGCGGAAACCGGGAGCGCCAGTTACATGGTCACGGCGGACGAAAGGCAGGAAACTGTAAAAACAGAGGCAGACGGGATCTGGAGCCAGTACCAGGAATTTTACAGCCATGAGGGAAACGCGCGTAAGACGGAAGCAGTGCTGATCCTCCTTGTGGTGCCGGATGATGAAACATTTGACGGGATGAGAAGCCTGGTGTATTCGCTTTTTGAAGAGGTACGTCCCGTACCGCTGAAAGAGAAACTGCTTGGGAAAGAAAAAAGCGGCAAAATGGCAGGGCATATTTCCGTACGGGGAGCCCTTCAGGAACTGCGGAAAGCAGAAACACAGGGGACAGGGCATCCTGGAGAACAAATGCTGCCGAAAGCCGCGGCGAAAAAGCAGGGGAATAAGGAACGCAAAAAGAAGGATCCGGAGCGGTAAGTTCCGGATTCATGTCTGTTCTTCCCTTTCTTTTCCATCAATGAGGTAATCATAGGAAACATGGAAGATCTGGGAAAGAGCCTGCAGCTCCAGGTCTGTGACGTACCGCTGGTTTGTTTCGATCCGAGTGATCACATTCTTATCCATATCATAGCCAGCAAGCTGGAGCAGGTAAGACAGATACCTTTGGGAATAATTGTGTTGTTTGCGGAGTTCAATTAACTGATGGCTGATGAGGTTTTTCTCACCGGTCTTTGTTCTTGGTTTTGGCATGATCGTTCCTCCTAAATTTGTCTCATTTTTTGCACTTCTTATAGATTTTAACTGCTAGGAAATAGAATAAAGGTTACAAAAGTGAGACAAATAAAACCAGAGATATATTTTTATAGAGAGGAAGATTGTAAAATAAAAAATCGAAGGAATCGGAGCAGATAGGAATTTCTCACAGGAGACTTCCTGCTTTCATAACTTAGTAAGCGGAAAGTCGCTGGCAGGTTTTCTGTAAATTTAGAAGGAGGTTGACAGGTTTGGAAATGAGTGTGTTTGAGCTTCTGGCGATCGCGCGGGAGACGGCAGGCGCGGACTATGTCAAGGGAGACCACATCTTATGTAAAAAGCGTTATGCCGAAGGTACGGAACATATGGTGGAATTCCGGATACTGGGCGGCCAGGAACCCTATGGAAACTCGGGAGATTACTGCCGCCTGTTTCTGTCGGGAGAAGCGTACCGCCAGATGCGGGAAAAGGAACGGCAGAAGAAAATACGGATCATCCGCTACGCAAGGGTCAGGGAAAATACCCTCGCATATGGGCCGGCTGCAGGGCAGCCGGCTTCCAGGGGGGAGTAACCCCTACCGGCTGGAAAGAAAAAGTGTCCGGGATTGCCGCTTCCCTCCCTGTCTCCAGCCGTCTTTCACACCGGGTATTTCATAAAAAGTGTCCGGGAACCGCAGGCGGAAGCCTGTCTGACATCACGCTTCAAGTTCAAAAAATATTTCTGATCACATTCCACAAATACAGGATTACAAATAAATATAGAAAGGAAGTGATGCCCATGGTAATCGGAATCGACCATGGTTTTTATGCCATCAAGGGATCCCATGTGGTGTTCCCCAGCGGGCTTACCGCTTATGATTATGAGCCGTACACCATGCAGAATGTCCTCCAGTACGAGGGAAAATATTATGTCTGCGGTACCGGACGGCAGGCGTTATTGAAGGACAAGACGGCCAATGACAATTACTATCTTCTGACCATGGCGGCGCTGGCACAGGAGATCCGGTGCCGGAAAGCAAAGAACCAGACGGAGGTTGTCCTTGCGGCGGGTCTGCCCCTGGCTGGTTTCGGGAGGGAGAAGCAGGCGTTTCGGAATTATCTGCTGCGTGACCACCAGCCGATGTGCTTCCGGTATGACGATGAAAAATACCGGTTATGGATCCGGGATGTAAAGCTGTTCCCCCAGGGGTATTCCGCCATTGCCCTGCATCCGGAGTATGTGAAGGAAGAGCCTTCTGTTCTCCTTGCCGATATCGGGGGATGGACGGTAGACCTGATGCGTCTGGACAATGCGGTTCCCAATGCGGCCACATGCCGCAGCCTGGAACTGGGAGTCATCCGGTGCATGGACGAAGCCATGGAACAGATCCGCCGGAGGACGGGGTTGTCCGTAACAGATATCCAGATCGAGCGTGTTCTAAACGGGAGCGCCTGCAGCATGGACCAGACCGCAAAAGAGATGATCCAAAGCCATGGCCGGATCTACACGGAGCGGATCTTGTCCTCTATTCTGGAGGCGGGGTTTGATTTCAAAGCGATCCCCGTGGTCTTTATGGGAGGCGGCGCTTCCATCATAGAACGCCATATCAAGCCCCAGGACGGGCTGTGCCGGACGATATTTCTGACAGACGTCCATGCCAATGCTGCCGGGTATGAACGGATCGCGGAGCAGATGCAAAAAACATGAGCCGGCCGGTGTTCTCTTTCCGGCCCAATCTGGAGAACCCGGAACATCGGAAAGCATGGGAAATCCTAAAAAATGTTCCGGAAGGGCAGAAGAACCTGTTCCTTGTGCGGGCAATCCTGCAAAAGGATCAGACGCGGCATCTGGAAGAAATGATACGGAAAGCTGTCCGGGAAGAACTGGAGGAAGTCCGGCTGGAAAAGAAATCCATACCGGTAGAGCCGGAAATCCCGGGGGTGGAGATCCCAGAGCCGGAGATACCGGATCAGATGCTGGATTTTTTGTCACGGATAGAATGAGGACGTGGAAGGGAGGTGGTGCCGTTTTGAGGGAAGATTAAAAAATATGCCATTGTTAGGTATGCTGCATTTCCGGTCACCATATTTGTTGGGTATTGTGAATGGATATCCATGAGGGTTTCAAGTATCCTGTATATAACAAAAGAAAAGGAGGAACCCACATGGCAGAGATGAAGAACATCTGCGGGAAGATCCCGCTGGAACTGCATACAAAAGTAAGGCAGGAAATTGAACAGAGGGAGATCAGCACACAGCAATTCATACAGCAGGTCATTGAAGAACATTTCACAGAAAAAGGAGGACAGGTCAGCATGGCAGTAAGGACAGTGGCAGTACAGGTATCGGAGGAACTCTTCGCAAGGTTTAAGGCGGCGGTAGCAAAGAAGGGATGCAAACAGAAAGATTTTTTGATCGCATTGATCGAAAAGGCGATCGAAGAGATCGAGGCGGAATTCGGGGAAGAAAAGGAACCTGAGATACCGGTGGAAGAGACAGCGGCCGAAACACCGCCTGCGGAGCAGGAAGAGGAATCCGGGGAACCAGAGACCGGAGAAGCGGAGGAAGCAACGGAAACGGAATCAGAGGAACCGGAGATCGGAGAATCAGAAGAGCCAGAGGAAACGGCAGAGCCAGAAGCCGCGGGAGCAGAGGACGATCTTGAAGGGGAACCTGAAGAACCACAGGAACCGGCGGATCCAGAAGAACAGGATGAAATGGAATCTGAAGAATCCGCAGATCCCGAAAATGAAGAGGCATCCGGACAGGAAACCGCTGGCGCGCCCGAACCGGGGCAGGAACCAGACGATACGGCAGAAGTAGCATAGCAACAAGGCCAGAGGGCAGAACGAAGCAATATGGCCATAAGACAGAGACGGCATGGGACAGAACCCATGCCGTTTTTTCAGTTCAACAGGGGGCGGGCTGTCCGTCCTCCGTTTATTTATGGAAGGAGTGATAACCGGAACAATTCGATTTTTTGATCTATTCAGCGGGATCGGGGGATTCCGTGAAGGGCTGAACCGGGCAGGCGGGTTCACCTGTGTGGGGCACTGTGAGGTGGACGCCCATGCGGATAAGAATTACCGCCTGCTGTTTGATACGGAAGGGGAGTGGTTTTGTGATGACGCGAGAGCAATTGAAACTGGAAGAATGCCATGCTTTGATCTCTTGTGCGCGGGATTTCCTTGCCAGGCATTCTCTATCGCTGGAAAACGGGAAGGATTTGCCGACGCAAGGGGGACCCTGTTCTTTGAGATTGCCAGACTGGCTGAAGCCAGACAGCCTGCTTATTTTCTCCTTGAAAATGTTCCCGGGCTGTTATCGCATGACAAAGGCCGGACGTTTTATACCATCCTCCGTACGTTTTGGGAGCTGGGGTACCATGTGGAATGGAAGGTGCTTAACAGCAAAGATTTTGGGATCCCACAATCAAGGAAGAGGGTGTACATTGTCGGATATCTTGATGGAAGATGTGCCGGAAAAATACTTCCTTTCCCGGAAACAAACGGAACGGCTCTTATACAGCGCGTACCCGGATGCCAGGGAAAACGGGTCTATGACCCAAACGGTCTGAGCCGCACATTGACATCAGGCACCGGGGGGATGGGCGGGAAGACCGGGCTGTATGAAGTGGGCGTCCCGATCAAGGAGGCGACCCGGAAAGGCTATAAGATGGCGTATCCGGGTGACAGCATCGACCTGGGATATGCCGGCCTGAACAGCAGGCGCGGGCGTGTAGGGCAGGGCATTGCCCACACGCTGACCACCGGCAGCCAGCAGGGGACGCTGCAATTCATGGGGGCGTCCCCGGCAGGAACAGAAGCCCGGAAGGGCGGCCGCAGTGTGGAGGCTCCGGAAGAGACCCTGTCCACCATTACAGCGGCCGACCGGCAGGGAAACGCATACCATGGCAGGATCCGCAGGCTGACCCCACGGGAGTGCCTGCGGCTGCAGGGATACCATGATGGACAGATCGACAGGATCATTGGGGATACGTCCGACAGCCAGTTCTATAAGCAGGCCGGGAACGGCGTGACGGTCAATGTCATCGAAGCGATCGGCAGGAACCTCCGGGAAGTTGACGCGCAGCTAAAAAAGAACGCCCCTGTCTGAGCAGGGGCGGAAAAGGAGGGACCGGATGGACCTGAAAGAGCAATTCTATGGGACGGAGATTGAGATGACGGGGATCACGAGGAAGCATGCCGCGGAAGTGGTCTCGGAAATGTTCGGCACTTCCATTTACCATAGGAGCTCCTATGATTCCTGGTGCCTGTTAGACCGGGAAGGAAAAGAATGGAAGTTTGTGTCTGACAGTAGTATCAATCCGGAGCGGAGAGCCGGTAGACAGATGGTTCCGGCAGGTTTGGAATACTGCACGGAAATGGTAAGCCCCAAGCTGGCCTATGAGGAAATGGGAAAGCTGCAGGAAGTGGTGCGCTGTTTGCGGAGAAACGGAGCCAGGGTAAATCCATCCTGTGGCCAGCACGTCCATGTGGATGCCTCCAACCATACGGCAAGGAGCCTCAAAAACGCATTGACGATCATGTATTCCAAGGAAGATATCCTGTTTAAAGCATTGAAGGTGCAGGCCGAAAGGGAAGAAGAATACTGCCGGAAAGTACGCCCGGCGGTATTGGAGAAGATCCGGAGGATGCCGAACAGCAACATTTCCATGGAAAAGCTGAAACGGGCCTGGTATGAAGGAGGGGACTACAGTATGTACCATTATAATTGGTCAAGGTATTATGCCTTAAATCTCCATGCGGTGTTTTCAAAAGGCACCCTGGAATGGCGGTGTTTCGAGAGTACCCTCCACGCAGGGAAAGTGCGGGCGAACATCACGCTCGCGCTTGCCATTTCCGCCCAGGCGATCAACCAGAAATGTACCCATATGAAAAAAACGGAGATCACGGAAAACCCGTGTTTTACGTTCCGTACCTTCCTGCTCCGGCTGGGGCTAATCGGATCGGAATATAAAAATGTCCGGGAACACCTGCTGGAAAACCTGGAGGGCGACCCTGCATGGAGGTATGACAAGAGTACATACAAATGCTTACAGAAAAATGATGTGGGAGAGGAACGGTAGAGCTGAACAAATACAAATATGTGAAGAAATAAAATAACAGAAGGAAGGTGACGAAACATAGAGAATCAATTTTATTTTGCTTATGGAAGCAACATGAACCTGGAGCAGATGGAATACCGGTGTCCGGATGCCAGGGTGGTGGGAACTGTCCGCTTGGAAGATTACCGCCTTGCGTTTTGCGGGAGACCAGCGGGGAATGGGGTGGCGACCATTTTCCCGGAGGAAGGAAGCCAGGTGGAAGGTGTATTATGGGAGATCACGCCGGAATGTGAAAAGAGCCTGGACGGATACGAGGGGTATCCGCATCTATATGGAAAGCAGACCGTCCGTGTGCGGAATAAAGCGGGAATGCAGATGGATGTAATGGCGTATGTCATGAACGCGCCTTACAAGGATACCCTGGCCAGCCCGTCAACCCTATATCTCGAAGGGATTTTAGATGGGTGCAGGCAGAATAGAATCCCGGTAAAACCCATCCGGGACGCAGTGAAATGGACAAAAAAAGAAGCGGCAAAGACAAAGAAGCACCACAGGGATCCGGAAAGATAAGATCCGGATAGACGATTAGAACTGAGAAAAAGGAGAATACAAATGACATTTCATAAAATGAGAACAAGGCTTGCGGCTTTTGGGCTGGCATTGGTCATGGGGCTGATCCCGATGGGGAATGTTTTCCCTGCCTATGCAGCAGAGGAACCGGCCAGCCAGCAGGAAAATGTGACACCAGAGAATACGGAAGAAGAAAACGAAACCATCCAGGCACAGCACCGTGTCGTAGCGGAGGACCTTACAATAAAGGTGAATGACAAAGCTTTTTCGATAGGAACCAGCCTGGAAGGGATCCGGTTTGACCCGGAACAGGATGCGGTTTCTTTTTATAAGATTGTGGGGGATGGTGGGAGCGAATACCAGCCCTACAAGGCAGGAACCTATACCGCCAGCTATCTGGTCACACCCAAAGACCAGCAGGAGTGCTACGTGGTCACCCGTAAGATCATTTTGACGGATACGGAAGGTATGGCAAATGGATCAGATAATGGCGGGGAAAAGCAGAAAACCGATACCGACCCAGAGGACGGATCGGAGCCGGATGCCAATGTAGGAGAAAAGGAAGATTCGGAACTGAATCCAGATTCAGAGTCAAAGAAAGCTCCGGAATCTGATCAGGATTCAGAGTCAAAGAAGAATGCGGAGCTTGATCAAGATTCAGAGTCAAAGAAGAATGCGGAGCTTGATCAAGATTCAGAATCAAAGAAGAATACGGAGCCTGACCAGGATTCACAATCAAAAAAAGAATCCGGATCAGAGAAAGACGCAGCCGCCGGGGAAAAAACGGAGGGCAGGCCGCAGGGTACAGCAAAGGTGAAGATCACGGCCAGTGGGAAAGAAGATACAGAAGAATCCCTGTCCAAGCTGCAAAAAGACCTTATGGATGGAAAGATAATGATTGTTTCCGCAGCCGGAAGCGATTTCGAATCTACCAATCCGGTTGTAAATTTAGAGAAGGGAGATACTGTTCAATACCCGGATCCTCTCGGGGATTCTGAGACCTGCTTGTTCCAGGTCAATGGCAGGGCTGCCTATTGCCTGGAAAACCAGAAGCCAGCCGCTTTCTCCGCAGATACCGTTTCCGCAATACTGGATTCCAATGAGAACCTGCAGAAGGTTTTATACTATGGATATGGCGGTAAAGGAGATTTAACCGGAGAAGCCCTTTCCGGAAAAAGTGGGGAAGAGAAATATGTATATACCCATATCGCGGCAAACTACGCATATATAGGTGACGCTGGGTTTATGGGATGTACGCGGGAGGATCTGGAAAAAGCGGGCGTAATGGATTATATTGATTTCCTGTTCGGGCAGGAAAACCCGCCCAGTAACAGGCTGTCGCTGTCCGCTACCTCTGTGGATGCCATCCAGGACGGTGACTTCCAGAAAACACCAGAGATCCGGTTGGATGGGGACAGCAGGAATTTTATCGAGATCAGCGTCCACGAAGATGTTACCTGTTATAACGTGACCAGAAAGGAATCGGCCACCAATGGAACCATCAAAATCTATGGCGGCGATTCGTTTTACCTTTCCGCTGAAATGGATGTAGACGGGCAGTATGATTCCGGAGAGCTGTTCTGTTCCATAAAAGATGGCTGGAAGCTTTTCGCACTGGCCTCCGGAGAGGAAAAAGAGGAGATCGATGTTTATGAATCCCCGTCCGCAGAGCCAGTCAGATTCACAGTGAACTGGCTGGAGCCGGTCAAGATTAGCCTGCTGAAAAAAGACCAGGATACAGACGAACCGGTGGCAGGGGCAGTGTATGGCATTTATAAAGATCTCCAATGCAAGGAGCTGCTGATGGAAATGCCGGAGACCGGGGAAAACGGAAAAACAGCCAGTGGGTATTTTGATAGGGAATGGAAGCAGGTCTATGTAAAAGAGCGGAAAGCGCCGGAGAAGTACCTGCTGGATTCCAATGTTTATCCGATAGACGTAGAAAATGAAAAAGAGATCGAACTGACGGTTTATGATGTCCCTGAAAACACGGAGCAGGAAAACAAGCCAACGGAAATACATGCCACCAAGATCGACGCGGTCACCGGGAAGACGCTGGAGGGCGCTGTGCTGCAGTTGGCGGATGAAAAAGGAAACCTAATCGAAGAGTGGACAACTACAAAAGAAACCCATGTAATCTATGGGCTGCCGGAGGGAGAGTACATCCTGCATGAAAAAATGGCGCCCTATCAGGAGGGCTATGTATCGGCATCCAATCTCACGTTCCAGGCATCGGAAGAAAGCGTGACGGAGGTGGAGATGAAGGATGAATACTCTAAAATAGACATTTCTGTTCAGAACCAGCCAACAGGGAAAGCACTTCCGGGCGTTACGTTACAGATCGTTGGACAGGACGGCAATGTCCTGAAGGAATGGGTCACAGACGGCAAGCCGTACCGTGTGGAGAAGCTTCCGGTAAATGAGGAATTGACCCTGCGGGAAACCAATGTACCAAAGGGCTATGTGATTTCAAAGGAAGCGAAATTTATGGTAACGGATACGGAGGAAATCCAGAGCATAGAAATCAAAAATGCCAGGGTGTCAGATCCCGCCTCCGCATCAGGGAACACCTCCGTATCAGGAAACACATCCGCTCCAAAGACAGGGGACGCACTGCATTTGTTTGCGGTATTTCTTTTCGCAGGCCTGCTCTCATTCCTTGTGCTGGCAGTGCTGCTGATCCGCAGGAGAAAAAGATACGGCCGGGAGGAAGAATAGATTCGGCAGGGTGGATATTCTGGCGGGACTGGGAAGCTGTCTGAAAGTGCAGGAAAAGTGAGGAATCGGAAACAAGGTGTGTCCTTTTTCTCGGGAAGCGTGTTCGAAAGTGCCCGAAAAACGCGGAATCCGAGACAAGGCTTGCTTCCCTTCCGGAGGAAGTGTTCGAAAGTACCCGAAAAACGCAGAATCCGAGACAAGGCTTGCTCCTCTTCCGGAGGAAGTGTTCGAAAGTGCCCGAAAAACGCAGAATCCGAGACAAGGCGTGCTTCCCTTCCGGAGGAAGTGTTCGAAAGTACCCGAAAAGTGCAGAATCCGAGACAAGAAGTGTTCACAACTCCGGCAGGAAGTGTTCGAAACGGCGTATTCTGACTGCAACGCAACGTTTCGTTTACAAGCGGAGCGCAACATTCTATTTATAAGCGCAGCGGGGATATAGCAGAGAAATGCCATGATCTATTTTCCCAGCCAGATCCTGTCTGATGGGACCATCAGTTATTCAGGAAATATATAATCACAAAAACAGCAATAAAAAATACCGGGCAGGAGCTGTCCCCTTGAACAGGGGAATGTCTCCTGCCTTTTTTGAAAGGAAGGTGTCGGTTATGAGACGATTTTATACAGCGGAATCGGTGACGGAGGGGCATCCGGATAAGCTCTGCGACCTGATCGCGGACAGCATATTGGATGAATGCCTGAAGCAGGATCCGGAGGCCAAGGTGGCATGCGAGGTACTGGCTACAAAGGGGCATATCCTGATCGCTGGGGAGATCACCAGCAGATATGAACCTTATGTGTTCTGGACGGCAAAGGAAGTCCTGGAGAAGGTGGGATATCCATCCGGAGAGATCCACATGGATGCCCGGATCCACCACCAGAGTCCGGATATCGCAGGGGCGGTGGAATGCCCGTGGGAGAAACGGAAAGGGACACGGGAACAGACTTTTGAAATGGAATACGGCGCAGGAGACCAGGGAGTCATGATCGGTTATGCCTGCGAGGAAACCTCGCAGAAAATGCCCATGCCGGTGGTGCTGGCAAACCGGATCACGGCGGAATTGTCCGCCTGCCGGAAGAGCCGGTATATCCAGGGGATCCTGCCGGATGGGAAAGCCCAGGTGACCGTGGAATATGAAAACGGGAAGCCCATCCGTCTGGACAGCGTGGTGGTCTCCTGCCAGCATGAGGAAGAGAAGGATTTGCGGATGCTGGAAAAGGAAATCCGGGAGAAAGTGCTCCTTCCGGCACTGCGCCTGCTCCCCCCGGATAAGAATACCCGGATCCTGATCAATCCCTCCGGGCGGTTCGTGCAGGGCGGGTTAGATGCCGATACCGGGCTGACCGGGAGGAAGCTGATGGTGGATGCCTACGGAAGCCAGGTGCCCCATGGTGGCGGTGCCTTTTCCGGAAAGGACGGTTCCAAGGCAGACCGCTCCGGAGCCTATATGGCAAGGTACATCGCAAAAAATATCGTAGCCGCAGGTCTGGCCAGACGGTGCCAGGTATCTTTAGGCTATGCCATCGGGGTGGCGCAGCCGGTGATGGTGCAGGTGGATACCTTCGGCACGGGGACGGCCTGCGCGGATGACTGCCTGTCAGAGGCGATTCCCCTGGTATTCGAACTGACCCCGAAGCAGATCATCGGCACCCTGCGGCTGAAACGCCCCATCTTCCGTCAGACTGCCGCCTACGGGCATTTCGGCAGGAAGGAATTCCCATGGGAGCGTACCGACCGGGTAAAGCAATTGCAGGAGGCCCTGCTTTAATGCCCTGGTATGGGGAAGCGCAGATGGAGACCGTGAGGTCAGTGACGGCCATGGAATATTTACGGAACCACCAGCCCTACCGGCTGAAAAAATCATCCGCAAGGAATGAATGGGAACTGACGGACCATGACAGTTTCAAGATCAACGGAACCACCAGCAAATGGCATTGGAAGTCCAGGGATATCGGTGGGATTTCCGCATTGAATTTCTTGATCCATGTAGATGGCATGGAGTTCCAGGAGGCGGTGGAGACTCTGCTGAAGGAAAATCCTTCCCTGTCCTATCGTCCTCCCCAGCCGGAGGAAAGGCCAAGGAAGCCTTTTGTGCTGCCGGAGCCTTTCCAGAACTGCGGCCGTGTACAGAGATATCTGAACCATCGGGGAATTAGTAGTGAAGTAATCCGTTATTGCAGGAGGCTCGGCATCTTATATGAGAGCAGTCCATACCACAACGCTGTTTTTGTTGGGATGGATGAGTCACAGAAACCCAGGTATGCGTTCCTGCGTGGGATATATGATAAAGACGGAAAGGCTTTCCGGATCGAACAGTCCGGGAGTGAGAAGAATTATGCGTTTTGTGTACCTCCAGACGGGAAAAGTATCCGGGTGGCAGTCTATGAGGCGTGTATTGATGCACTGGCCCATATGACTTTGGAAGGAGGGCGGGCAGATAAGTATAGGCTTGCCCTGGGAGGCATCAGCGCCCCCAGGGAAGAGCGGAGTGCGGCGAAAGAAAAGCAAGGGATATCTGGAAAGAAAATGCAGAGGAAGCCTGCGAAGAATTCCCCGGCACTGGTACATTTCTTGAAGAACCATCCGGAGATTGAAGAAATCGAGATCTGCACGGACAATGATTTTGCTGGGAGATGGGCTTGTGAATCTATCAAATCAGCCTATGGAAATGATTACCGGATCATAGAAAATCAGCCGCAGATTGACGGAGCAGATTATGGGGATCTGGCAGTACGGGAAATGGAAAGGAAACAAAGCAGAACCAGACAGCATGATCAGGGGAGGTGAAGGGCATCATGGAACAATATATGGAAAAAGAACAAGTAGCAGCGAAAGCATCGCCGGAGACTTATCGGCTGAAACTTCCTGTGTGCGGAGTATTCTGCGGAGCCGGGGAAATGGGCACAAGGATCCCGCTGTCAGGGAAAGGGCTGATACGCTACCAGACGCAAATCCAGGCATTCCTCCAGGACATGGGAGGAGCCGTAGGCGGAAGTTCCATAAATAATAGCAAGCTGCTGGAAGGGGAGCTGCCGCCGGAAGTCAGGGAAAAAATCGAATGGACGGATATTTCTGTTTCCCCCGAAGGAAATACCCTGTATGGCTGGATTGTTATCCAGACAAAGATACGTCTTTCCGAAAGAGAAAAGCAGGAGCTGTCCAATTTTGTGGAGCGCAGGTTTATGGAAGGATGGGGGGAGCGGTTCTCAGACAGCAGGCTCGCTGTGAGCGGAGGAAGCCTGTGTTTTTGGCTGAAGCCACCCAAGCAATATCTATTTACAATCCAAAAGAAATATAAGATCACACAGCTTTCCCACCCACAGTACCCCTGGCTCCATCGGATCCAGGCGCTAAAAACAATCAATGAATGGGTAGAGGCCGGGGAGCTGGGAGGGTTCGTCCAATCAGAACAAAACCTGTCCCAGGAAGGGACGTGCTGGATCTATGACGATGCCGTCTGCTGTGGGGAAGCCGTGGTGAAACAGGATGCGGAACTCCACGATGGGGCTGTGGCAGCCGGTTTTTCCATTATTACAGGAGATGCCTGTATGTATGATCGGGCCTGGGCGAAAGGGAACTGCTGGATCCAGAGCGGGGAAGTGAAGGATGACGCGGTTGCGGCCGGGGAGGCAGTGATCAAAAAGGACGGGAAGGGTTCCCCCCTGATTGCCGGAAACAGCCGGGTCTACGGTACAGTCTGTGGGAAATACGTCATCAAAGATATTATATTTCCGGGAGAGACCTATCAAAATCCGACAGAAGATATTTTGATCCTGGAGAATGGGAAAAGGAGCGTACTGATGCAGGAGCAGAAGTTCCAGCCGCCGAAGCATGTTCAAAAGGCAGAAAAGACGAAAGACGGTATGGAACGTTGATGCGGAAATCGGATAGGAAATCAAAAGCCATGTGGAAACCGGACAGGAGACAAGAATCCTATGCGGAAACCAGATAAGGGATAAATTTTGTTAGCCAGGGGAGGTGAAAATGGCGAAAAGTGAAACGAATACCAGACAGAAAAAAATACAATTAAAAAACCAGGAGCGGCTCCAGATGAAGCTCTTAAGCCCTTTGACAGGCGGTTTTTTCAGAAGCTACAAGCGCAGAGGGAAAGAGTATTTCGAGAATCCCGGCAGAGGGATTGACGGCAGGGAGCTGGCACAGTATGAAACGGCCATCCGGAAAGCGGTGGATCGGGAGAACCGTCCGGAGATAGAGGGCGGGAATCCCTTTGACCTGATGGACGGATGCTTTGACGGCAGCCCTTCGATCCGGGAGAAGGTGGAGCATGGCAGGATCTCCGTAGAAAATATCGGAGGCGCTTTATATGGCTGTACCACATTGATCCTTAAGGAAGAGCTGGAAGATTGGGAACTGGAGGAACTGAAAGATTTCGTTTCCATCCAGTACAGTGAAGGCTGGGGGGAAGGCTTCGAACAGAGGGACATCCCGGCAGACGGAGGAATGGTCAGGGTATATTTTGATTTTGTAGATAGCCCCAATTTCCAGATAGAGTCAGCGGTCATAAAGAATCCAGATCTGGAAAACCAAAAGGATTCTATATTAGAAAGCAATGAATCCAGATTCGAAAGCAATCAATCCAGGATTCCGGAAACAGAAACGTCATACCCGCAAAAGAAAAAGTCCCGGCCGAAGCTGTCACTGCTCCGGCAGAACCGGCATCTTTTTTCTGTCCTGCCGGGGACGCTTCAGTTGCTGATAAAAAGCGGCCAGAAGAAAGAAGCCGATGAAATGTATGACAGGGTTTCCAAAGTACATGGCTATGATGAGGCGCTGGAGATTATCCGTGAATATGTGGAGATCGAATGGGGCGGCACTAAGGAAAAAGCGGATCCGGGAGAACAGAAGCAGAAACCGGGGCAAACAAAAGAACAGGGGAGGTGAAAGGGATGGGGAACAAAAAAAATCTTCTATGGGATGGGATCGAGATCAAGCTCCTGACCCCTTTAAGCGCAGAATTTTTCCCGAATGAGGAATCCGGTTGGGAAGGGGAACAAGGGGAACCCGGCAGCGAGGAACTATGGGACGGCATGGACCTCATGGAGTGTATGGATGCCATCCAGGAAGCGGTAGACCGTGAGAACAGCCCGGAGGAAGAGGGCGGCGAACCCTGCAACCTGATGGAATATTTTTATGGCAGCGATTCCATAAAAGAAAAAGTGAAGTCTGCCGTGGTCTCCGTAGAAAGCGCGGAAGATATCCTGTATGGCTGTACCACGCTGCACCTGAAAGAGAACCTGACATCGGAGGAATTTCATGAATTATGTGAATACATTACCGGCCAGTACAGCGATGGCTGGGGGGAAGGGTTCGAGCAGAGGAACATTCAGGTAGACGGCGGGACATTGAACGTGCATTTCTGGCAGGGAAACGGGATGGAATTTCACATACAGGAGGGAAAAAGGCCGAATCCGGAAAATGAACAAACAGCAGGTTCAGGGAACCAGGCCAGGAAAATCCGTCCGAAATTACAGCTCTTCGGCCATGACGGAAATATTTTCTCCATCATGGGGGATGCCAAAAGGCTGCTTGCCAGAAATGGACAGAAGCAGGAAGCAGACGAGATGTGTAAACGGATTTTCAAATCGGGAAGTTACAATGAGGCGCTCGGCATCATCAGCGAATATGTGGAAACCGAACTGAGTGATGTCAGGGAAAAGAAGAACCAGAGAAAACAGAAACCGGGGAAATCACCATGCCGCTGATGGATGCCATCCAAAGGGCGGCATGGGTTTCTATAAAATACAGGAAAAAGAAAGGAAGGGATGCCTATGGAAAAAAGCTTGAAACTGGAGGAATTATTAAAGGAAGGGATGTATCCGGAAGAATCAGCAGGTGGGGAACATTGGAGGATCCTGCACGGGGATACGCTGAAGCTGGTGAAGTCATTCCGGCCGGAGCTCTTTGACGCAGTGGTCACGGATCCGCCCTATGCGTCCGGCGGCACGAAGCAGAATGAGAGGAACCGCACCACGAACCAGAAATACAGCAGCATGCGCTCCGGAAATGCCCTGCCAGATTTTGACGGGGATAACAAGGACCAGCGCTCCTGGACCCATTGGATGGCAGAATGGCTTTTGGATGTGCGGAAAGCCTGCAAGAGCGGCGCCCCCATCTGTTTATTTATTGACTGGAGACAGTATCCTTCCATCACCGATGCCCTGCAATGGGCAGGCTGGATCTGGCGGGGAACCGCTGTGTGGGATAAAGGAAATTCCCGCCCGCAGAAGGGGCGTTTCCGCCAGCAGGCAGAGTATATCGTGTGGGGGAGCAACGGCCCCATGCCCATCAACCGCCCGGTGGCGTGCCTGCCGGGAGTGTTCCGGTATGGGAATCCCCAGAACCGGATCCATGTGACGGAGAAGCCGCTGCAGCTGATGAAGGACGTGATCCAGATTTGCGAGCCGGGGGGACGGATCTTAGACCCCTTTGCCGGTTCCGGCACGACGATCCTGGCCGCTGTGGAGGAAGGATATGAAGCCGTAGGGATTGAAGTCACGGATACGTATTATGCCCTGGGGACGGAGCGGGTACGCTCCGCGCTGGAGACGGGCAGACAGAAAGAGGGTGGAGACGATGAAACCGGGAACTGAATTTCTTTTAGAACGGGAACCAAAATCCAGGCGTGAAAAAGCATGGAAAGCGTGGGGGAGAATGTGGGAACAGAAATCCAGAAAGAGAAAAGGGAGAAAGTGCCATGGGGTATAAGATGGATTATGAAACATTCCGGCAGGAGATGAAGAAGCTGGTCGAGGAAGGGCTTCAGGAAAAAGGGGATTACAGCTGTTCCTGGCAGCCGGTACATAAAAACAATGTGACCAAGACAGCGCTGCGGATCATGGAAAAAGGAAGCAGGGTTTCCATAATGGCCTATTTAGACCTGCCCTACCAGGACTACCTGAAAGGACAGCCGCTTTCTGCTATCAGCAGGGAGATCATCCGGCTGAATACGGAAAAGGAATTTCCGGATATTTCCACGAAACAGTTCAGTGATTACGGGGAAATGAAGGGGAAACTGAGGCTGCGCCTGGTGGGAAGGGAACACAATGAAGCTTACCTGGAAGAAGGGCCTTATAGGGTACATCCGATGGGGGCAGAGATCCTATACGCGGAACTGGAGAAAACCGGGGAGGGCAGAATGGGATTCCATGTGACCCATGAGCATCTGGCGGATTGGGGCATACCGGAGCAGGAGGCATTTGATACGGCGTTGGAGAACTCCCAGAGGGAAGAACCCATCTGGTTCCAGTCGCTGGCAGGAAGAATCGCCAGTACCCTGCTCTGGGAAGATCCGGGAGAAGGGCCGGTCAGTAAAAATGAAATGTATGTCCTGTCCAACCAGTCCAAGGACCATGGGGCGGCTGTACTTTTGTATCCGGCAGTGCCCGAAGAGCTCCACAGAAAAATGCAGGGGGATTATTACATCCTGCCCTCCAGCGTGCATGAGGTGATCATCCTTTCCAAAGAGACGGATTTTACACCGGCTGCATTGCGGGACATGGTAGTGGAGATCAACCAGGAGGTGGTTTCCCTGGAAGACCGTCTGGGGAATGATGTCTATGAATTCCAGGGCAGGACCGGCACGCTGCAGAAATGTAAGATCCCGGAGAAGGAGAGGACCCGGTGAGGCTGCTGAGATCATGTTGGAGGTAGATAGGGCATCCAATTGGATGCCCTAAGATGCAATCAGAGTCAAACAGGGCATCCATATGGATGCCCTAAAATGCAGTCAGAAGCGAACAGGGCATCCAATTGGATGCCCTAAGATGCAGTCAGAAGCGAACAGGGCATCCAATTGGATGCCCTAAAATACTGTCAAAATCAAATCAGGCATCCAATAGGATGCCCATAAAAAGAAAGGAGTGATTGTGTTATGGAGAAAGCGTTGGCTTATGTATGCTGCCCTGCGGACGCAGGGAAAGCGAAGATGCAGAAATACTGCCGGAAAATCTATGAATTGGGGTATGTCCCGATCTGCCCGCAGTTTATTTTCGCACCGTTTCTGGAGGAAGGGGAGGCGGAGGATATGCAGGCGTTCCAGAGGATGTCACACATGGTGCTTCGGAGATGCCGGATGGTGGTGGTCTGCGGAAAAGAGATGACTGGTACGATGAATACGGAGATCAGTATGGCGGATCGGCTCCATATCATCTGCACGACCCTGGACGGGCTGGTCAGGATTAAAGAGGCACAGTGATGATGGGACGGTGAAAGCCTGCATCGAATCTGCCGGGTGGGGGACGAAGAAACGGGTGGTACTCGCACTGCAAGCATAGCGTTTGGATATCCCAAACGCGACTTTGGGGAGAACCCCAAGCCCCCGGAGCAGAGATTGGAAGGACTGTCTCAGGGACAGAAAAAAATTTAGAAGCAAAAAATATAAATGAGATACCACATGCATGTTTAAAAATGGATTCAGAAGTGAAAAGGAGAGGAAGAAATTTATGGGATGGTTATTAAGCGGCATTATGTTTGGCGGAGTGATCGGTGTGTTTATGACCTGTATCGTCATTGTGGGAGGGCGGGGCGACCAGATGATGGAACGTGCCAGGATGGAGTCGGAATGGAAGAAGCGGGACTCCGGGGGTAAGAAGGTGATCCGGTTCGTAGACCGGTTCAACCACAGCCTGTTCTACATCGAGGATGGAGACCCCATCCAGCTGTTCACCAACAAAGGGGAACGGAAATTTTGTATCTGCCATTACCTGGATGACCTGCATGCCAGAATTGACGGGAAAGAGTGGGCGCTGTGGGAGTTTGCCAAAACGATGGCAAAAAATGAGGTTGTGTATATGCCGCTGAAAATGCATGTGGAAAAGCGGAAAGGAGGTGCTGTGTAATGAAAAAACGATATATCGCGGGAATCATGGTTCTGACAACACTGGCAGGATGCGTGATCTGGAAAAGGAGACGGGGATAAGATGGCAGAAGATATGAGAAAGGCAGTCTATATGGAGTTTCACCGGAAACCTGCGGATGAGAATGAGATGCTCCATTCCGTGTTCCCAGGAGAAAAGTGGAGGGTGCAGATTGAAAAGATCATAGAGTTGCCCAGGGAAGAATTCCTGGGTTTTGCAGATGAACTCTATGGACATTTCGCGTTTCTCTATGACAACGGGGAATATATGTATTTTGATGAGGACGAAGGCTGTGCCCACTGCCTTCTGGTTATGACACCGGATCGCAGGGAAGGGATTCTGGCACAGGCGGAAGGTTTTCCATATGTCCGTTATGGCGCTTATGTTCCGGACTGCAATGTGCTGGATCTGTCCGGGATTTCGGTGGAGAGCCAGATACCGAGAACCAGTATTCCGGAACGCCCGATCACGATGCAGAATCCTGCGATACAGAATCCGAAGAACGGGAATAGAAGTGAAACATATAAAAATCGCACAAAGGAAAGGGAAGAACGATGAGGAAACGGAACCATGTGATACCCGTCCGGCTCAATGCCAAGGAACTGCGGTATCTGGAGGAACAGGTGAAAAAGAGCGGGCTTGCGCGTGAGGAATATCTGCGCACCCTGATCATGGGCGGGGAAGTCCATGCCAAGCCCTGTGAGCATCACGCCGATCTGCTTCGGAAGATCGCAGGTTTATGCAATAACGCCAACCAGCTTGCCCACGTAGCGAATGCTTCCGGTTCGGCCAGTCAGGAAAGCCTCCGGGAAATGCTCCGGATATCCCGAGAAACCTGGCAGCTTGTAAAAGAGGAATGGTGAAAGAGATTGGCGTATACCAGTATCATTCCCGTCCACCGCCTGGATTCCTCGATAGCCTATATCAAGGATGAAAAGAAAACCTCGAAAAGAACAGAGGCGGGTTCCCTGGAAGAAGCGGTCGCCTATGCCATGAACCGGGAGAAAACCGAGCAGGCAGTTTTTGAGGATGCCATCGGATGCACCTGTGATTCCGCTTTTGCGGATATGGTGGCCACCAAGAAGCGGTTCCATAAGATGGAAGGCGTACAAGGTTACCACCTGATCCAGAGCTTTGCGGAGGGAGAAGTGACACCCGAACTGGCGCACCTGATCGGGCAGGAATTAGCGGACGAACTACTAAAAGGAAAGTTCGAGGCAGTGGTCACCACACATCTGAATACCCGTCATTATCACAATCATATCGTCTTTAATTCAGTCAGCATGGAAGATGGCAGGAAATACCACAGCAGCGCAAAAAGTTATTATGAGGAAGTCCGTAAACGATCAGACGCAATCTGTGTGAAATACGGTTTGTCTGTGATTCCGGAAAAGGGCGGTAAAGGGAAATCCTACTCACAATGGCAGGCTGAAAGGGACGGAAAGCCTACCTGGAGGACAGCCATCCGCATGGATATCAAGGAGGCAGTACAAGAATGCTTTACCTGGAAACAGTTCCTGGCACAGATGGAGCAGAGGGGATATGTGTGGAAACTGAACCAGAAATATCCTGCCTTAAAGGCTCCAGGGATGGAGCGGTACGTACGCCTGAAAAGCCTGGGGAAGAATTATACGGAGACAGCGATCCGGGAATGGATCCTGAAGCCGAAACGGAAGGAACGCATCCGTCCAGAAGAGAAAGCATGGAATAAAAACCA
Source organism: Lachnospiraceae bacterium (assembly GCA_910573785.1). GTDB lineage: Bacteria > Bacillota > Clostridia > Lachnospirales > Lachnospiraceae > Schaedlerella. The sequence continues at coordinate 37,944 of CAJSZT010000022.1, forward strand.
GAGCGGAAAAAAGGTTTCTTCCCGGAAGAAACTGACAGGTCTGCAGGCACTGTATTATTCCTACCTTTATCAGATGGGTGTGCTGAAAAAGCGTCCTCCCAGAGTCTCCTACCTGGTACGTGAGGACATCCGGCAGTTAGACCGGAGGATCACGCAGATGGAGTTTCTGCAAAAACATGAGATCACCACAAGGGAGAAGATGGTTCCGTTCCGTGCGGCCAGAGAGGAACAGATCGTGTCTCTTTTAAAGGAGCGCAGGCGGCTGTACCGGACACAGCCGGATTCTCCACGGATCGGGGAGATCAAAGAACAGCTTAAGAAACTCCGCAAGGAGATCAAAATGTCTGTAGAGATTGAAAAGCATTCCAAAGAGATGGAGGAACGGATGCGTCAGGCGGAGCAGCAGAATCAGCAGAAGGAAAATCAGAGATCAGCAGGAAAGGAGGACATCAAATGGCAGAAATAAAGCAGGAAGAAACGGTAACTCAGGAAGAAATGGAACAGGCAGGCTATGTAGGGATTCCGGTCACCTATTATCCCATCAATGAAGATATGGCACGCAGGGCAAAAGAGATGAACAGTTTTTTTGATTATCAACCCGGCAGCGCCACCAAAGAATACCGGCATTGTGTGAATCAGGCTGTGAAGATTGCTGAACAGCAGAAAGAGAGGGCAGATCCCATTTACCATGAAAAGATAGACCGATTGGTAGATACTTATGCCCGGAAACTGGCTGATAACATGAATAAAAGATATGAGATTGACGCACGTGTGCCGTCGGTGATGGTCGCAGGTCCGGCGAATTTTCCGACGAGGAAAAAGGAGAAGCAGAATGCCGCAAGAGACAGCAATATGGAGGAATGGAGGCAGGTACAGGGAATCCTGGATAAGATCCGGAGTACAGGGATGGGTGGTATCCGCTCTGACCATCCCCAGGCCATCGGGCAGTTGGAGCAGAAGCTGGAGCGGTTGGAGAACTCCCAGAAGCTGATGAAGGATGTCAACGCATTCTATCGTAAAAATAAAACACTGGAAGGATGTCCGTTGTTAAATAAGGAACTGACTCATCGGCTTGAAGCATCCATGGAACAGCCCTGGCATTATGAATCCAAACCGTTTGCGTCATATATGTTATCGAACAACAGCGCCGAGATCCGGCGGCTAAAGAAACGTATTGGGGAATTGAAACAGAACGCAGAGGTCGGCTTCTGCGGATGGGAGTTTGACGGAGGAAAAGCAGTGGTGAATCAGGAAGCAGGACGGCTGCAGCTTGTGTTTGGGGAAAAGCCATCTCCGGAACATCGTGCCCAGCTCAAAGCCAATGGATTCCGCTGGGCACCCAAGGCCGGGGTATGGCAGAGACTGCTGAACCGGCAGGCAATCCAGGCGGCAGGGAGGATGGAGTTTGTCCGTCCGCTTTCTGGTCAGACTCCACAGGAATTACAGCCGAACGCAGGGAAGCAGGTGGAAAAACAGAAATCAATGCAACGCTGATCAGATGATTATTTTTTATCTGTAAAGGAATTGATGCGGAATAGTCGGCAGCTCATTAAGCGACTATTTCGTATTTCTTTAAGAAATACATAAGTGGGAAGGAGGATGAGCGATATGAACCTTGGAGGTGAGGCGGCGGATCAAGTCGTCCGTTATTCTTTGGAAGGGATCGACCATGGGCTGCGGCTGTCCGGAACGATGGCAAAGAACCTTGCGGTCTTCCTTGCGGCAGTCATGCGGAATAACCAGAAGAGCTATGGAAAGATCTCCATGTCCCGGATGCTGAGAGAAAACAGGCCGCTGAAATTTTTCACTATCCCGTCAAACCGTATCCATGAGTTTGCGAAGGAAGGAAAAAAGCGCGGCCTGCCCTATGTGGTAATCCGTGACAGAAAGAATCCAAAGCTGTGCGAGCTGATGGTATTTGCGGATGACGCGGCGAAGGTCAACCGGGTCATGGATCAGATGAACCTGGACTTCTTAAGATCGGAGAATGGGGAAGCCGTTCAGGAGAACGTGAGGGAGGCGGAAAGAATCCATCCAACCGGAAAATCCCAGGAGACCGAAAACGCATTCCGTCCAGAGCAGGATTTCGCAGTAAGGACGGAAACCGTGGAAATGCCGGAGGGAGAGATTCAGTTCGAACTCAGTGATTTTGAGGATGACTTTAATGTGGGAGAACTGTCGGGAATGGATCAAATGGAACCGGAAAATTTTACCCAGGCGCAAGAGGGAAAGAGTCTGTCCGAACCTTCCTTGCGCAGCAGAGATATTTCTACCGGGCAGGGGGAGCGGAATAAGAAGCCGTCCGTGCGGAAGGAATTAAACCAGATTAAGAAGGAAAAGGAAGCCGGAAGGAGACGGAACCAGAAAGACCGGAGCCGTGGAAAACGTCCGGGCAGGAAGAAGATAAAGGGAAAAGAGAAAGGAAGGTGAGGCAATGGATCTATCACAGTATTTACAGAACGGAGAGGAAAACCAGGCAGAGCCAGAACAGCAGTTATCGAAGGAGGAATACGCCGCCTTAAAGAAACAGCAGCGGGAGGAAGTCTGGGGAGAAGTGGATTCGAAAACACAGGAGGTTTTCCAGAACGGGGAATCCTTGAAAGGATTTTTAAATTTCATGGCACAGTGCAAGCCGCAGAAAGCGGCCAACCTGTTACTCCTGTATGGGCAGAATCCAGAGATCCGGCAGGTCAAGACTTTTGACGGGTGGAAAAGGGAACGTAAAACCCTGCGTCCGGGCGTCCATGGTTATACATTTATTGCGGATCAGAATTATGAAAAGGATGGAGAGATCCGGCAGGGATATGTGATCACAAAGGCTTATGACATCAGCCAGATCCGCACGAAGCCGCCGGAACCGCCGGAGCCAAAGCCCATTCAGGTGCTGCTGGGTGCTCTTTTAAAGAACCCGGAAACAAAAGTCAGCATCGGGTATCAGCTGCCGGAGAAGGTGCAGGCACAGTATATCCCAAGACAGCGGACGATCTTTGCCCGTAACGGGATGAGTGAGGAAGTGACGTTCCATGCCATTAACCGGGAGATGGCATGCGCTGCCATGGATTCCCATGACGGTACTTACAGCCGTACCGCTGTATCTCCACAGGCATTCTGCGCCGCCTATGTATTGGCCCAGAAATATGGGGTGAATAATTCCGGGTTTCAGTTTGATAAAGTATGTGAGATGCAAGAATATGGGAAGAAAGACCCACAGGAACTCCGTGCGTTTATCGGGAATGTGAAGAACGCAGTCTATATGGTCTCCCGGCATATCGACCGCAACTTAGGACAGCCGGAGCAGGAGTTTACGGCGGATGAATTTGCGGTATCCGAAGGCGTGAAGGGGGAGGGGCGGCCACAGGAAGCACCAAGTCCTGAAGCACCAAGTTCAGAAGCGCCTGCGGAAAAGGCACAGAAGCAGAAAGGTGGGAGGGCGAAGAAACAGCCGGAACGTTAGAAACTAAAAAATGTGTTGAAAAGTTCACAGTTTATTCTGTAGATGATGATTGACATTTTGTCCGATCCATACTAAACTTATCCATACAAAACAATGTTCCGATAGAGAAAAACGCTTCACTATTCAGACTTCATACCGATAGAATATTTTTACTCGGCCAAGTTACATTCTACGATCTGGTTTTATCTTTCCCGGCATCAGGGGAATTTTCAAAACTGCTATGAAGAATAAAAACAAAAAATAATAGTAAAACCGCATTGTCTGTCAATGCTATTTTTGGTATAGTTATAGCAGGTAAAGAATTTCTCTATCTGGTTTTACGGAAAGGATAAACGATATGAACAATGAAAACCTGAAACCGGCCCTGGAAAATACAGAGCCTGCCGCGCAGTCTTCCGCCGTACAGCATGAAGATGTGGCATTAAAGACAGCTTTCCGGTATTTTGCCGATGAGCTGCTCCCCTATTTTGGGATCCAGAAGAAAGCGGTGAGAGTCGCCCCGACAGAGCTGGTGCATCTGGAGGTGAAAACCTTTCATGAGGATTTTAACCTGGTCATGGAGGACGGCTCCTGGGCGCATTTTGAATTCCAGAGTGAGAACGAAGGACGGGAGGGGCTGAAAAGATTCCGTGCCTATGAAGCGGTGGCCAGCTACCAGTACAAGGTTCCTGTTACAACCTACGTATTGTTTTCCGGCAAAATTCAAAGGCCAATGACGGAATTCACAGAAGGGATCAATACGTTCCAGATCGTCCCTGTCATTATGCGGGGACACAATGCGGATCAATTGATCCAGGAATTACAAGAAAAACAGAAATCGGAAGAGATTACGAAAGATGATCTGGTGCAATTGTCGCTCTGTTTACTGATGAACGGGGAGATGTCTCTGAAAGACAGGGCAATGAAAGCCTATCAGATCACGGAGACGGCGGCATCCGTTGACCGGATGGAGCGGAATAAGATTGAGACAGTATTATATGTTATGGCGGATAAATTTTTGAAAGCCGCGGAGAAGATAGAATTTAAGGAGGCGATCAGAATGACAGAATTGGGACAGATGTTGGTAAACGAAGGAATCGAGCAGGGAATCCAGCAAGGAATCCAACGTGGAATTGAGCAGGAAAAACTAAAAATAGCTAAGAAGCTGATTGGAATTTTGGATGAAGAAACGATTGCGGAGCAGACAGAACTTCCGTTAAAAACTGTACAGCAATTGAAAGAGAATCAGGTATCAGTTCCTGCATTATAAAACTGAATAAGCTATTTTTAAAGCCACAGATTTGGAAACAGTCTGTGGCTTTTGCTATGCCATGAAAATATATATGTTTTAAAGACGAAAGAGAGGTAATGCGTTTGACAAATAGGAAAAGTAAAAGAGTGATCTCAGGTCTTCTTGCTACAGTTACGATCTTATCGGCGCTGATTCAGCCAGCGGTATCTTTTGCGGAGGAACCGGAGACGGCGGCATACGAAACGGAGTATCCGGCTCTGGAAAAAGTGCAGTCGGAACTTGCAGAGGATGAGATCGTAACGGCAAGAGATTATGAAGTGGAAGTTGGAAGCGGTTTTGATATAGAGAATGATTTTTCTGGTATGGATATCCCGGAAGAAAAAGTGACGGTCACATTCCATGAAGCGAAGAACCAGTCCGGCCAGGACTTTAATGCGGATCAGCCGGATACATACAAAGCAGTCTACTTTGTGGAACCAGTCAGTGACAACCCATCTTACCATATCACCCGGAACATCATCGTGAAAGAAAAAGCGGACGTCCCACAGTCCGGCGATACCGGGCTGTCTGAAGGAGAGGACCAACCCCAGGAGTCCGAATCGGAAGAGGGAGAAGTTGATCCTGACCTAGAGCTGCCTCCACAGGAATGCATGACAGCGTCAGAAATGGAGGCGGTTATTGAGGACATGGAACAAGCTGAGGATATCCGGGATGACGCGGAGCAGATTGCGGAGGATGGCGGCCTGCTTTTATTTCCCATGGAAACGAGGGCGAATGCCCGGATGGCAAGATCCGCTCCGGGTAACGTATCCTTGGAAACCGGGGCGCAGGTATTCTACCCTACCAATCTGGGAAATTATTCCACCAATATCTTCACTGTAAACGGAAAGACCGCTTACTGCCTGGAATCCCCCAAGGGAACGCCGGGAACAGGAAATTATGCGGCCCACATTCTGGAGGGCAAGCCGAACCTGCAAAAAACGCTCTACTATGGATACGGTGGCGCGGGAGACCAGACGGATCAGTTCATGCCCCAGTTTGGGGCAGAACTGAAATACGTGTTTACCCATATCGCCGCAAGTTATTTCTACTGCGGGATCGAAGGCTTTGAGGGCTGTACGATGGCAGACCTGGAAGCCTGCGGAGTGCTTGGATGGATCAATTACCTTGCAGATCAGCCCATGCCGCCGGATCCTTATCTTAGCTTGTCAAGAACTTCCCTGAAAGCGGCCAGTGACGGTTCAGAGCAGGTGACAGGCACCACCACACTGGAGGGGGATTCCAGAAACTATATCACACTGAATATCCCCCAGAACGTAACGTACCATGACCAGGACACGGGGAATGAGAAGACCGGAGGAACCGTCCGGATCTTCGGAGGGACGACATTTTATTTCTCTGCCCCGATGAGCGTCAGCGGAAGCTGGTACAGCGGGGAACTGCGGGGAATCCTCCGGACGATCTGGAAAGCCCTGGTGGTCTCTACCGGGGACGCTAATCAGGATATCGGAAGCTATTATGAGGAAGAGAGCGGTAATACCGTCAGCTTTTCCGTGGAATGGATGGAGCTTGCCAAGGTGAAGGTGGTCAAGGTCGATTCCTCTTCCAACACCAGATTGGCAGGAGCCGTGTTCGGAATCTACAGTGATGAGGCCTGCCGGAACCTGATCGCAACTATGCCAGCGACCAATTCCAATGGGGAGTCCGAGGCAGAGATTGCAAAGACCCAGGATACGGTTTATCTGAAAGAAATTACTGCTCCTGTAGGCTACCGTTATAACGCAACCGCATATCGGGTGACATTACAGACGAACCAGACGGTCACCACCACGGTTCCGGATATCGAGCAGTTAGGGAATCTGACCATTTACAAGGAAGGAGAAGTCCTGACAGGAGCAGCGGCCCAGAGTGGCGGCGTAACATTCCAGTATGGAAACCGCAGGCTGAAAGGCGCTGTGTTCAATGTCTACGCCGCAAAGGACATCGTGACTTCTTATGGAGCGTTGGCGTTTAAATCCGGTCAACTGGTGGCGGAGAACCTGACAACAGGAGATGACGGTTCCGTCACTGTAAAGAACCTGCACCTGGGAGCTTACCGGGTGACGGAGGTACAGGCACCAAAGGGATTCTATAACGCAAAGGAATCCAAGGATGTGGTGATCGCCTATGCGGGTCAGATGGCAGAAGCGGCCTTTTCTGATACCACGTTCCACAATGACCGACAGAAAGCGGAGGTCAGTATCGTAAAACAGGATCAGGATACAAAGAATGGACTGGCAGGCGGTGTCTTCGGCCTGTACGCAGCGGGGGAGATTAAAAATGCGGATGGAAACACGGTGGTATCCAAAGATACCCTGATCAACACCGTGACAACCAACGGAGAGGGAAAAGCGACCTTTTCAGCAGACCTGCCAATCGGTTTCGGCTACTATGTGAAAGAAATCCAGGCTCCGGCAAATTACCTGAAATCTTCGGAAGATACCTATTCTTTCCAGTTTGATCCTGCCAATGGCAGTGAAGCGAAGGTATCCTTCTCTTATACCTTTACAGATAAACGTGCCACGGCTACGATCCAGTTACAGAAAGTAGACCTGGAGACCGGCGCAGGCATTCCACAGGGAGACGCTTCACTGGAACACGCAGTCTATGGGCTGTACGCAAGAAAAGATATCGTCCATCCGGACCAGAAGAGCGGCGTGATCCATAAAGCCGGAGATCAGGTAGCGACCCTGACTACGGATCGGGAAGGGAAAGCAAAGATTGAAAACCTTTATCTGGGAGAATATTTCGTAAAAGAGATCACTCCGCCTGCCGGATATCTGGCAGATGAAAATGAATACGATTTGATTTGTGACTATGAAGGAGAAAACACTGCTGTAATCGAGCGGAGCTGTACTTCACCAGAGCAGGTAGTCAAACAGCCGTTCCAGATTGTGAAAGCCGCGAATAACGGGGAAACGGATGCCGGACTTTTGGCAGGAGCAGGTTTTACCGCTTACCTGTTATCCTCACTGAAAACAAAGGAAGATGGGGGATATGATTTCGAGTCCGCCACTCCGGTGGTGCTTGGATCTAACGGGGAAACGGAGATATTCACCGATGAAAATGGCTATGCCTGCAGCATCGCGCTTCCCTTTGGAACTTATATTGTAAGGGAATCCACCACACCGGATAATTATACACCGGTCAAGGACTTCCTGGTTCATATCACAGAGCATAAGCCGGATACACCGCAGATATGGCGGGTACTTTTGGATGATGAATTTGAGGCGAAGCTGCGGATCGTGAAAAAAGATGACGAGACGAAGAAGCCAGTCCTGGTTAAAAATACGGAGTTCAAAATCTATGACTTGGATAATGAAAAATATGTGGAGCAGGTGACCACTTATCCCACTGTTGAAAAACACCAGTCTTTCTTTACCGATGAGCAAGGCTATCTGATCCTGCCCCAGAACCTGAAGATCGGGAATTACCGTATCGAGGAAGTGACCGCCCCGAATGGATATGTACGAAATGAAAATACTTATGAGGTGTCTGTGGATTCCAATACTTTGTATCAGATAGACGGGACATCCGGAGATGTAGTCATTGACGTGGCCTGTGAGGACCATCCGGTAAAAGGAAAACTGAATATCGTGAAAAAGGGCGAAGTCCTGAAAGGCTATGAGGAAACATTTCTTTATGAGGTGAAAAACCTGGCAGGAGCGGAATTCAGTGTCTATGCGGCGGAAGATATTTATACAGCGGATCATCAGAAGGATGCGGAAGGAAACCGGATCCGGGAGTATGCTGCAGGGGAACTGGTGGAAACACTGGTGACCAATGAAACTGGAGAAGCATCGGTATCAGACCTGCCTCTCGGTACTTACCGGATCGTAGAGACCAAAGCGCCGGAGAGCTATGTGTTAAATGAATCCGAGCAGACGGTTACCCTGTCCTATGCAGACCAGGATACGCCTGTTGTGGAACAGACCGCCGTGTTTGAAAATGACCGTCAGAAAGTGGAGATTGCCGTGGTCAAGAAAGACGCAAAAAATGAGGCTCTGGTTGCGGGCGCTGTTTTCGGTCTGTATACGAAAGCGGATATCATGGTAAATGGAGAAGCCATTGTGAAAGCGGATACCCTGCTTGGCGAAGCAGCCACAGGGGAGGATGGAAAAGCGGTCTTTGAACTGGAGCTGCCTTTTGGGGAATATTATATCCGGGAGCAGAAAGCGCCGGCTGGATATGTTTCTTCGGATAAAACGATAGATGTCTCTGCCTCGTATCAGGGACAGGACGTAAAGGTGGCGGAGTACAGCAGTGAATTTGAGAATGAGCCGACGACCGTTACTATTAAAAAGACAGATCTGGCAACCAGCGTGGAATTGGAGGGCGCGACGCTGACAGTTCTTGACAGTGAGGGAAATATAAAAGATACCTGGGTTTCCATCAAAGGGGAGGAACATGTGGTAGAACGCCTGACAGCAGGGGAAACTTATACGCTGCGGGAGGAATTCGCGCCTTACGGCTATCTGAAAGCGGAAGAGATGGAATTCACCGTAGAAGATACTGCCGAGATTCAGAAGATAGAGATGAAAGATGATGTCCCCACAGGCCTGATCCTGATCAATAAGGAAGGGGAGCTCTTGGAAGATGTTTCCCTGCTTGACACCGTTACCGGATGGATCCGGCATGTCTTTGAATATGTGACGGGGACATTAAAGGACGTTACCTTTGAAGTGTATGCTTTGGAAGATATCAAAGCGGCAGACGGGGAGAGCGCGGATTATTATAAAAAGGATGAACTGGTAGACACCATCACCACAGATGGAACCGGAGTTGCGAAGCTGGAAAACCTGCCTCTGGGGAAATATTACGTGAAGGAAAAGGAAACAGCAGATGGGTACATACTGGATGAGGAAATACGGGAAGTGGATCTGACCTACCGTGACCAGGAGACTCCGGTGGTCACATTTTCCACGGACTGGCTGAATAACCGCCAGAAAGTAGACCTTGAGGTATTGAAAACAGAAAAGGACTCAAACCATGTGGTTCCGGGAACCGTATTTTCCCTGTGCGCGGAGGAAGATATCACCAATGCGGAAGGAAAGGTGATCATGGAGGCGGATACCGTGATCGAGGAAAAAGCCACCGATGAGGAAGGGACGCTTACGTTTACGGCAGATCTGCCGGTGGGCTTTTCTTACTACGTGAAGGAAACCGCATCGGCTCCTGGCTTTACGACCGAGGGCGAGATACAGGCATTTGAGTTCACGCCGGGAATGGAAGGGAGAGCGGCGGCTCCGTCTCTGCTTTCCTTTGAAAATGAGACAACAGTCGTTGAGTTTACCAAGGTATCCATTACGGATGAAACCGAAGTAGAGGGCGCAAAGCTGCAGGTGACGGATCCGGACGGCAAGGTCATTGATGAATGGGTTTCCGAAAAAGAACCCCACATCATCCGGGAACTGGTAGCAGGGGAGACTTATAAGATGTCCGAGATTCTGCCTGCGGAGGGGTATGTGACAGCGGAAAGCATCAAATTCACGGTAGAGAATACAGGAGAGGTGCAGAAGATCGAAATGAAAGATGATGTGACGAAGGTGGAGATTTCCAAGACTGACATCGCCGGAGAAGAACTGCCGGGAGCGAAGCTGACAATCCTTAATAAAGACGGAGAAGCGGTGGAAAGTTGGACATCCACAGACAAGCCCCACTATATGGAGATGCTGCCGATCGGGGAGTATACACTCCACGAAGAAATGGCACCGGAGGGGTATCTGATGGCGGAAGATATCAAATTCACCGTGGAAGATACAGGCGAGATTCAGAAAGTGTCCATGAAGGACGGCATGACCAGGGTAGAGATTTCCAAGACCGATATCGCCGGAAAGGAACTGCCGGGGGCGAAGCTGACAATCTACGATCAGGATGGAAAAGTGGTGGAAAGCTGGATATCCGAGGATAAACCCCACTATATGGAAATGCTGCCGACCGGAAAGTATACACTCCATGAAGAGACTGCGCCGGACGGCTATCTGGTAGCGGAGGACGTGGCCTTTGAGGTTCAGGAAACAGGCGAGATTCAGAAGGTGACCATGAAGGATGACGTGACCAAGGTAGAGATATCCAAGACCGATATCGCCGGGGAAGAACTGCCGGGAGCGAAGCTGACGATTCATGATAAAGACGGAAAAGTGGTAGAGAGCTGGACATCTGGGGACAAGCCTCATTATATTGAGATGCTTCCGATTGGGGAGTACATACTCCATGAGGAATCCGCTCCAGATGGTTATCTGGTAGCGGAGGATATTCGGTTTGAAGTGAAAAATACAGGAGAGATTCAGAAAGTGACGATGAAGGATGAAGCAGAGAAACCTCCTGTGGAGCCACCGAAGACAGGAGATGGGACGAAATTTTTGTTCTGGCTCCTGCTGACAGGTTTGGCCGGAGTCCTTCTCATAACACCTCGTATTATCCATTTCAGAAAGCAGGGGAATCGTCATTAAGAATACCCGAAGGTAGTTTTAAATTTTCCCAGCTATGCGGCTGTCATTTATTGTAATGCAGCCGCACAGCTGGAAATGTTCCAAGTGTATGGTTGTAATCTGCAAATGATTCAATGGAACAGGCGGAAGTTTTTACAAATAAAAGTGTGGAGGGGACTGATGGCTTATAGCTGCAGATCCACTTTTCAGAAAGGAGGAACGATGCATACGGTGAATAAAAGACAATTAGAGCTATTGAGAGAGCGGTACCCACAAGGAACAACCGTCTGTCTGGACGCAATGGTGGGAGAAAGGCAGATGGAATCAGGGATGAAAGGCAAAGTGAGCTTTGTAGACGATATGGGGCAGATCCATGTGAAGTGGGAGAATGGAAGTGGCCTGGCACTAATCCCGGGAGTGGATCAATTCCATAAGGCGAGTGAGCCTGCGAAGAAAAAGCACAGGGAGGAACCATCCCGGTAAAACAGGGCGGGAAGTCGGACTGGATGGTCTGGCTTTTCGCCCTTCCCATTGTCTGGTGGGCGGCACTCCTGCTTGGGGATTCCATCAGCCCAGGAAAGAACCTGATGGAACTCCTTCCGGTCTTGACGGAAAAATTGAACCAGCCCTTCCGGATCCATTTCACAGAGTATACGGTGAAATGTCTTTTTCTCTGTACGCTCCTATATGGAATAGGGGTCGGCATCTTCTATGCCAACCAAAAGAATTACCGCAGAGGGGAGGAACACGGCTCCGCTAAATGGGGGGATGTAGGGAAGCTGTGTAAAAAATACCGCGATATGCCTTATGCCCAGAATATCCTGCTGACCCAGAACTTCCGTATCGGGCTCAACTGTTACAAGCACAGGAGAAACCTGAACATCTTAGTGATCGGAGGATCCGGTGCGGGAAAATCCAGAACTTTTGCTATCCCCAATATCATGCAGTGTAACTGCTCTATGGTGATCACAGATCCCAAGGCTGAACTCCTTCGGAAGACAGGCGGGCTGCTGAAAAAGAAAGGGTATGAGGTGCGGGTGTTCGACCTGATCCATCCGGATACGTCTTTTTGCTATAACCCGTTCCAGTATGTGCAGGATGACAAGGATGTGCTGCGGCTGATCAGTAACCTGATCAAAAATACCACACCCAAAGGTTCCCAGTCATCCGATCCGTTCTGGGAGAAGAGCGAGACCGCTCTCTTACAGGCACTGATGATGTATCTCTTACATGAAGCACCGCCGGAAGAACAGAATTTCCCGATGATCATGGAAATGTTAGCTTCGGCCCAGGTGAAGGAAGAAGATGAAGATTACGAGTCGCCGTTGGATATTTTATTTGAGCGGCTGGAAATGCGTGAACCGGAGAGCATTGCGGTTAAGCAGTACCATATTTACAAGCAGGCGGCGGGCAAGACAGCGAAAAGTATTTTGATTTCCGTTGGTGTCCGTTTGGCGGCATTCAACCTGAAGCAGATTGCAGATCTAACCTGTACCGATGAACTGGATCTTGCCAGTATCGGAGAAAAGAAGGTGGCATTATTCTGCTGCATTCCCGACGCGGATACCAGTCTGAACTACCTGGTAGGCATGATCTACAGCCAGTTATTCCAGACCCTGTATTATGTGGCAGACCGTCTCCATGGTGGAAAGCTGCCAATCCCGGTGCACTGCATTATGGATGAGTGGGCAAATGTCGCTCTGCCAGATGATTTTGAAAAGATTCTGGCAACCATGCGTTCACGCTCCATTTCATGCAGTATTATAGTACAGAACATGAGCCAGATCAAGGCGCTTTTTAAGGATTCCTGGGAAAGTCTCGCCGGTAATTGTGACGAACTTTTATACCTCGGCGGCAACGAAAAGGAAACCCATAAGTACATCTCCGAACTGCTCGGAAAGGAGACTATAGTGCGCCCGTTAGGGTGTATGCCATAAACCGCCTTTAGCAAGCGGTAGACAAAGATATCAAAGAAAGGACGGTGAAAATTTATAGTCTATCATTCCACGACTTATCCGTGAGGGGAAACCCTCTGGGGAGTGTAGCATGTCGTTGTTATAGCCGCCACTATTAACGCTATAACTGGCATAAAACGGCGCAATCTTCTAACCGCTGTTTTATGTGGGGATGAAAATCCGTGTATGAGGATGAAAGCTAAACTGCTTGATTGGTAGCCGGAGCCTGGGAGTATCTGGCCTACGTGCGAAAGAAGATGAAACGCACGGTGCTTTGGCGTCTGTCGCTCAATCGTCGGCAGACGTGCGATATCCAAAGCAGGGCAAGCCTTAGATTAGGTTGAACGGCGAACGCCACATATCTACAAAGATTACCGACAACACGGAACGCTAAGTATGGCATACGCTACCGGGGATGACCTAAACCCGCCCATATGCGGGCATGGTTACACAGCTCCCATAGTAGCCCGTGGACTCTGGATTTACAGGGATAGCCGTAAAAACGGAAGCGGGAGAGCCGCCCACATGACGAAGGGGAGCAGTATGCTTTTAATACAGAGAAAGAAAGGAAGGTGCGTGAGGCATCATGAGAAATCCAACTGATGTATTGAATAGCCTAAACAAACAGTCTAAAGATTTATCGTATAGGTTCCAAAGGCTCTACCGGAACCTGTACAACCCGGAGTTTTACCTTTTGGCATATAGAAATATCTACGCCAATGAGGGAAGCATGACGCCGGGTGTGGATGGTGAAACACTGGACGGAATGAGCAGTCCGAGAATAGAGCGTATCATCAGCGCATTAAAAGACCGTTCTTACCGCCCAAAACCTGCACGGCGTACATATATTGCAAAGAAAAACAGCAGTAAGAAGCGTCCGCTTGGGATTCCTTCCGGGGATGACAAGCTGGTGCAGGAAGTAGTCCGAATGATATTGGAAAGCATTTATGAGCCAACCTTCTCCGACTATTCCCACGGATTCCGCCCGAAAAGGAGCTGCCATACAGCCCTCGAACAGATACAGCGGACATTTGCGGGGGCAAACTGGTTTGTGGAAGGTGACATTCAGGCATGTTTTGACAGCTTCGACCACCATGTTATCATTGATATTCTGCGCAGGCGCATTGATGACGAAGCTTTTATCTCATTGATGTGGAAATTTCTGAAAGCCGGATATATGGAACAATGGCAGTACAACAGGACTTACTGCGGCACTCCGCAGGGTTCCGGTATCAGTCCCATATTGGCAAATATTTACCTGCATGAATTGGATATGTATGTGGAGGAATACAAAGAAGGCTTTATAAAAGGGAACCGGGTAAACCGTAAAGTGAACCCGGAATACGCCAGACGGAACCGTGAAGTGCAGAAGTTCATGCGCCAGAACAGGGAAGTATGGGATACGCTTACCGAAGCCGAAAAGAAAGAACGTGCCGGGGAATTACGCAGACTGCGGGAGAAACAGAGGGAAATCCCGTCTAAGCAGTTCAGGGATGAAACCTATAAAAACCTGCAATACGTCCGTTATGCGGATGACTTTATCATAAGCATTATCGGGAGCAAAAGGGATGCGGAAGAATTAAAAGCAGACCTTGCTGTATTCCTCAAAGAAAAATTAAACCTTACGCTGTCAGTGGAGAAAACCAAAATCACCTATGCTACTGACCGGGCGAGATTCCTCGGCTATGATATCTCTATTTCAAAGAGCCGGGAAATCACAAAACGCCAAGGCAGGAAAGTGAAGGGGTACAGCGGCGCAGTAAAGTTATACATGCCGCATGAAAAATGGGAATCAAAACTGTTGGAGTATGGCGCAATCCGTATCAAGAAGGACAAAGTTACACAAAAAGAGCATTGGAAAGCCATTCACAGACCACAGCTCATTAACCGTAAGGATATCGAAATCCTGTCAAAGTACAACTCTGAAATCAGAGGTTTGTACAACTATTACTCACTGGCATGTAATGTATGCGCAATGAGCAAGTATGCGAGTTTAATGCATTATAGTATGTTGAAAACATTCGCAAATAAATACCGCACAAAGACCAGAAAAATCAAAAAGAGATATTTCAGAAATGGACGGTTTACAGTCATTTATAAGACAAAAGGCGGTATGAAGGAGAGCGTATTTTACAGAGGGCCTTTTATCCGCAAGGACAAGCCTAATGTGCCGCAGGCAGATATCCTGCCCGCCTATAAGCGGTATGATAAACCGAACCGCATAGCGGCAAAACTGCGCTCCAAAACCTGTGAACTCTGCGGACAGTACACAAATGACGTGGAGATTCATCAGGTGAAACGGCTGAAAAGCCTTAGCGGTAAATATGAGTGGGAAAAAGTTATGTTAAAGAACCATAGGAAAACGCTGGCAGTATGCCCGGCGTGCCACCGTGAGATACACGGAAAAGACTGATTTTGTTAGTTGATGGCATATGGAGAGCCGTGTGCATCGAGAGGTGCCCGCACGGTTCGGGAGGGAGCGTCCACGAGGCGCTTACCTCATGACACCAATACCTATGGCCAAACAAAAGGAAAATCAGGTAGTTATTCCACTAATTTTCAGCAGAGTGGACGAGAATTATTGATGCCTGATGAAGTCCGAATGTTGGATAACGACTACGCCCTTTTATTTGTTCGTGGCGAGCATGCCGTCATGGATCGGAAGTACGATCTATTGAAACATCCGAATATCAAATACACAGAGGATGGAGGATATCCACCTTATGATTACGCGGAAGCACCGCTGGCACATGATGTACCGGCATTTGATGAAAAACGATATGAAGACTATGAACTGCTCTCAGGTGAAGATATTGCCGGAGAGCCTTTTTGAATGGAGGAATGTGGATGAAATTTTATAACATGAGAAAAAAATATAATAGCCAGAATCAAAAGAAAACAGTACCCATGCCAATGAGTTGCAGACAAAGAAAAATGTTTGCGACATATACAGCCATGGTTTTTGTGCTCTGTATGGGAAGCGTAACGGTTTATGCGGCCGGAGATCCGCTGTCAGTGATCAATAACCTGTCTACCTTTATCTTTTCCTTGATACGTGCGATTGGAATGATCCTGCTGGGTTTCGGAATCGTGCAGGTGGGTTTGTCTTTAAAGAGCCATGACCCCAGCCAGAGAGCGAATGGGTTCCTGACACTGGCCGGAGGGATCATTATTACCTTTGCGAAGGAAATCCTGGATCTGATCATAGGCTGATGCTTTTTTATCAGGATGGATGCAAGAAAGGGGTGAAACTGATTGGAAAGTGATAACTGGATTGTCCAGAACCTAAACTCCGCCTTATCCACGTGGAATGATAAGCTGACAGAGATCTGGACGCTGCTGACCCAAAGCCCGGAGAATTTTAAAGGCGGTTCCATATGGAGTGTAATGGTCAATGTCAATGACGGACTGAAAGCTATCGGATATGGCCTGTTGGTCTTATTCTTTGCGGTTGGAATCGTAAAAACCTGTTCCAGCTATACGGACATCAAGAAACCGGAGCATGTATTGAAAGCATTCATCCGTTTTGCGTTGGCGCAAGCCGCAGTGATGTATGGCATGGAACTCTTAACGGCCGTATTTTCTATCGTGCAGGGGGTCGTGTCCACGATCATGGGCAATTCCGGGATGGCCCAGGGGGTGACGGAACTGCCTGCGGAGATTGTGGAGAAGATAGAATCCGTGGGAATGTTAGAATCAATCCCTTTATGGATCGTCACCTTGTTGGGGAGCCTTTTGATCACGGTCTTGTCCTTTATTATGATACTGACCGTTTATGGCCGGATGTTCAAGCTGTATATGTATACGGCGATTGCTCCCATCCCGATCTCTTCCTTTGCGGGAGAAACGACGCAGTCCGTAGGGAAGAACTTTATCCGGTCATATACCGGAGTCTGCCTGGAAGGAGCGATTATTGCCCTGGCCTGTATTATCTTTTCGGCGTTTGCGGCAAGCCCTCCGGCTCTTGGTGACCAGAGCCTGTCAGCGGTAACAATCGTATGGAATTATGTAGGGGAACTAGTCTTCAATTTACTGGTGTTGGTAGGTGCGGTTAAGGCATCAGATAGAATCGTGAAAGAGATCATGGGACTATAGAAAAAAGCAATATAAAGCGGATTTGAGTATTCCAACAAGAGGCAATGGGGTGGAGATGAAGAAGTGATTCAGATATGTGGAGGTGATGTAGATAGAGGTAAAAATGAATAAGGAGATCATGGAGTACCGTGAAGCTATGTTTTTCGGACTGGATTTCCGGCAGATGGCATGTTCTCTGCTTGCGGTGGCAGCCGCGGTGGGAATTTATTTCAGCTTGCGGCGTGTGGCAGGGGATGAAGTCACCGGATGGCTATGTATGGCAGGAGCGGCTCCCTTTGCGTTCTGCGGGTTCTTCCGATACCACGGAATGACTGCGGAACAGTTTGTATGGGCGTTCATAAAGTCCGAGTTTCTGTATCCGAAGAAGCTGCTGTTCCAGCCGGAGGATCTTTATTACCAATGTATGAAGGAAAGGATTTCTGATGGCGAGACTGGGAAAAAGAAACGGAAAGCGGAGAAGAAAAAGAGAAAGAGGAATCAGAAAAACAGAGCTGACAGGAAATGTGATAAGAAGCGTGTGAATCGAAAGCTGGTAAAAAAGAAAAGGGAGAATCAGAGTCGGAAACTGTTGAATAACAGCAGATCAGAAGTCAAAGAGAAAAATCAGCGTAGAGTGCAGGTGAATAGTTCGCGGAAAATCCAACCAGACAACAGGTTAAAAAAACAACCAGAGACAGGCCGAAGAATCTGTTCGGTCAATGGACAAAGAAATCAACCAAACGGTGGGCGAGAAACCTGTCCATCTAATGAGCAGAGAAGACGCCTAAGTGGAGAACTGAGATCCCGTTCAGCTAATGTGGAAGGAAAAAGGACAGAGATTGAACAAAGAACCTGTCCGATTAGCAGGCAGATAAGCCCACTGGATAGAGAACTAAGGAATCAGCCGAACAGCAGGAAGGTAAGCCGATCAGATGGTGAGCGCGGGAATCCGTTAACCAGAAGGCAGGGGAACCGTCCGAACAGTGAACAGAGGGTTCAGTCAGCCGGGAGGCCAATAACTCGGCCAGACAGTGGGCGCAGGAACCAGTTACCCAACAGGCAATCAGCTCGACCGGACAGCAGACAGAAGAACAGGAGGGATGCGGATGATTAAAACACTGAATCAGGCAAAGAAGATGGATCGGGAGAAATTTAAAATTCCCCGGTCTGTCCAACAGGCCATCCCCATCCAACGGATCTGGCCGGATGGGATTTTTCAGGTAGGCAATAAATTTTCAAAATCCTTCCGGTTTTCGGATATCAATTATTCCATTGCCAGCAAAGCGGATAAGACAGAAATGTTTCTGGATTATTCTGAACTCCTGAATGCCCTGGACTCCGGAGCATCGGCAAAGATCACGCTGAATAACCGGAGGATCAACAAGGAAGAATTTGAAGAGTCTCTGTTAATTCCCATGAAAGGGGATGGCCTGGACGAGTATCGGTGGGAGTACAATGAGATGCTTCTCTCCAAGGTCAGCGGTACGAATAACAGTATTCAGCAGGAGCGGTATCTGACCATCAGTGTCCATAAGAAAAATGTGGATGAAGCCAGAACCTATTTTGCAAGGGTAGGAACGGACATCGTCACGCATTTAGCGAAGTTGTCTTCTGTAGCTGAAGAACTGGATGCGGAAGAACGGCTGCAGATATTCCGGGACTTTTTCCGGGCAGAACAGCCCCAGTGCTATCCCTTTGACCTGAAAGCATTTGCCAGAAAAGGGAGCAGTTTCAAGAACTGGATTTGTCCGGATTCCATGGAGTTCCATAAAGATTATTTTAAATTAGATGAACGGTATGGGCAGGTGCTGTACATGCAGGACTACGCCAGCTATATCAAGGACAATATGATTTCCGAGTTGTGTGATCTAAGCCGGGATCTGATGCTGTCCATTGATATCCTGCCGGTGCCTACGGATGAAGCGGTAAAGGAGATTCAGAACCGGCTCCTGGGAGTAGAGACAAATGTAACGTCCTGGCAGAGACGGCAGAACGCAAACAATAACTTTTCCGCAGTCGTGCCCTATGATATGGAACTGCAAAGAAAAGAGACAAAGGAGATGTTGGATGACCTGACTACCAGAGACCAGAGGATGATGTTCGGACTGCTGACTATAGTGCATATGGCTGACAGTAAGGAACAATTGGAATCGGATACGGAAACATTGCTGTCTGTGGCCAGAAAACATCTTTGCCAGATGTCAGTTTTAAAATGGCAGCAAGTGGACGGGATGAATACGGTACTGCCCTATGGCCTGCGGAGGATTCATACCCTGCGGACACTGACCACGGAATCCACGGCGGTGCTGATCCCATTTCATACCCAGGAGATCATGCAGCCGGGCGGGATTTATTACGGGCAGAATGCGGTCAGCAAAAACATGATCGTGGCAGACCGACGAAAACTTCTGAATGGGAATTCATTCCGATTGGGAGTCAGCGGTTCCGGCAAGAGCTTTTCGGCAAAGGAAGAGATCGTAGATTTGGCTTTGTCAACAGAAGATGACATCCTGATCCTAGATCCGGAGTCAGAATTTGCCTCACTGGTGGAAGCACTGAATGGGGAAGTGATTCGTATTTCTGCGACCTCAGACACCCACCTGAATGCTTTGGATATGGATGCGGCCTATGGAGATGACAAAAACCCATTGATTGAGAAATCCGAGTTCATCTTATCCCTGTTTGAGCAGCTGGTAGGGGCGGGCAATCTTTCGGCAAAGGAAAAATCTATTCTGGACAGATGCACGGCGGATGTTTACCGGGAATATATCCGGGGCGGTTTCAGGGGCCAGGTTCCGACCTTGAAAGATTTATACCGGGAATTGATGGCTCAGCCGGAGGAAGAAGCAAGGGGATTGGCATTATCCTCAGAACTATTTATTAACGGAAGCCTGAATACCTTTGCGCAGCCAACCAATGTGGATACGAAAAGCCGTATCATTGATTATGATATCCGGGAGTTAGGAGAACAACTCATGCCATTGGGAATGTTGGTCACACTGGACAGCATTTTCAACCGGGTAATCCAGAACTGGAAAAAAGGGAAAACAACCTGGATCTTTGCGGACGAGTTTTATCTGCTGTTTCAGTACCAGTATAGCGCCGATTTCTTCTACCGGCTCTATAAGCGGATACGGAAATATTATGGTTTTGTGACAGGGTTAACTCAGAACGTGGAGGAACTGCTGAAGTCAGATACGGCCAGGCTGATGCTTGCGAACAGTGAATTTCTAATCTTACTCAACCAGTCTAGCACAGACCGGGAAGAATTGGCAAGACTTTTGAACATTTCGGACAATCAGCTTTCCTATATCACTAATGTAGGAGCAGGCCACGGACTGATTCGCTGTTCGGGGAACCTCGTCCCGTTTGAAAATATATTTCCTAAAAACACGAAGCTCTTTGAACTGATGTCTACCTCCGCAGGGGATTTCCGTGGGAAAAAGTGAAAGTTAGATGCTGATTGATAAATAGGTTTTATAAAATCCGGCGGAAATTGATAAATCCGGTTCAGAATTGAAACTTTGATAAGGGACAAGGGGACAGAGATTAGAAGGCTGTGTGTGAAAAGAGGATGTCAAGACTTTGTGGGGAGTGCCAATAGAGGCGCTCCCTGTTTTAGTAAATGGAAAGGAGAGGTTGGAGATGGAAGAATCATTATCTACCCCGCTGAAAGAGCAGGAAAAATTCCGGGAACTATTTCAGATTTTGGATGAGAAGGGACTGTATGAGGAAAAAGGGCAGATCCTGAATCTGGTGGATTATATCGACAACATAGACAAGCAGTTTGGAAAGGTGCTGAAGGAATTAAAAACGGTAAAGCATCACGTAAAGAAACTGGAGGAACGGGGACTCAAGCAGAGACTCCTGCGTACCATAGGAGCACTGGAAGGAAAACTATGTGCTGCCAGAGACGAATTGATCGAGGTGAAAAATCAACTGGTAGACGGTGTGCATAGGACCATTGATGAATTTAAATCGAGAGGGGTTCTGGCGGTCTATAAAACCATTGATTTCCTTGGAATCAAAAGGGGACTGCTGGGCGTGAAAAGGCAGTTACATCAGTCATTGGAGACAGCAGACCGTGGGATTGTAAGCCTTGGAAATATCGGAGATGAGATGTACGGGGTGAAGACGCACTTGGGAAACATAAAACGGGAGCTGGCAGGGAAAGAACCGCTGACAGTCGGCTCCCGTGAAGTAGAGAAGGGCGCAGTGTTTCAGGTGCAGAAAATGTTATATGGAACGATGGGTGTTTTAGATCATATGGAGAAACATACGGATCGGACAATCCGGAGGCTGGATTCTCTGGGCGAAAGGGCGCAGGGGATTCAGAGGCCATCCGTAAGGGGAAGTCTGAAAGCAATTCAGGCGGAGAGAAACGCAAATTCCAGCAGACCGGTTCATCAGAGAGCGAGAGCGGCTGTCCGATAATGGGAAGATTCGGTTTCCAATAGGTTCCCTGCATTGGGGTGGCTGTGCGGATGACGATTTGTTTGTACGATTCTGGAAAGGAATTTGGCGGATTCTTTCCAGAAGTATACGTTTGGAAGAAGAGGTGATTCATGAAAGATATCAAAACAAAAGAGTGCAGAAGGACTCCAAAACTGAGGGATCCCATGGCCAGGATGCCGAAAGAGCTCATGCGGGATATGGCACTGAAAGCGAAAGAGAAGTCTCATAGTGTTTCAGAAGCAGGCGGCTCTGGAAGTGATACGGAATCTCCAGTGGAATATGCCAGCCAAAAAGTGATTTCCGTAGAGGAAAGGACAGCCGGGGTGACAGTCAAAGGCGTTTCCGCCGCAGGACGGATCATGGCGAAGAAATCCTATGAGAAAATAAAAGAACGTCGACGGGAACAGACCGTGGTAGAAAATGTTGAGGACAATACAGAAGAGTATGCAGGAGATTATATCAATGCCAACGGAAAAGAGGCAATCAACGAAGACTCAAAAAATTCGATTAAAGAACGTGGAAAAGAACAGATTGTTTCTGGGAAGCCAGATTCTTTCAGAAATGTAGAAACTGAAAAAGGAAGCTTAGGAGTAGAACCTGCTAAAACAAAAGTGGCTCAGGAGAAAGTAAACGCTGTTCAAGGAAGAACTCAATTAAGTAGGGAAAAATTTCCAGGTGTGGGAGGAATCAAAACCTGGCAGAGCAGGAGAGAGGTGTTCTATCCGAGTAGTGAAAAGGGAGTCAAAACTATTTCCGTTCAAACAGGTGCATCTGTTCTTTCCGTAAATAAAAAAGACGCAGTCCATACTTTGACGCCTCAAAAAACAATAAGGCATACTCATATACAACAAAAAGCCGCAGGCTATGCGGCAGCATCCAAAAGAATGGCCGGGGCTGCCGCAATACAGAAAAAGCAGGCGGACTATGCAATAAGGGCATCAAAGCAGATGGCAGTAAGGTCTGCCAAAGCAGTGGGAGAAACTGCGCAAACAGCGAAGAGAACAACGAAGATTGCTGTCCGGGGAATCATAGCAGCAGTCAAAGCGGCAGTATCCTCAATCAAAGCATTAATGACGTTCGCAATGGCAGGAGGCGGTCTGGCCACTTTTCTGATTATTATTGTAGGCGTAATCGGAGGCGTTCTTCTTTCAAGTAACAGCCAGAGTGCGGAGTCGCTGAGCCAGGAAGTACTGGATCATACTCCTGTGATCCAGAGATATGCCCAGGAGTATGGTATCTCGGAATATGTGCAGGTCATACAGGCAATCATGATGCAGGAGTCCAGAGGGCAGGGGAATGACCCTATGCAGGCCAGTGAATGTCCTTTTAATACCAGATATCCCAACAGCCCCGACGCAATCACTGATCCAGAGTATTCTATCCAGGTAGGAATTCAGTATTATGCCTATTGTGTTCAGGAGGCGGGATGCACAAGTCCGCAGGATTTGGACAAACTGAAATTGAGTATTCAGGGCTACAATTTTGGGAACGGTTACATATCATGGGCAATCCGAAATCATGGAGGCTACAGTGAAGCCAACGCCTTGCAGTTTTCACAGGAGCAGGCAGCAGCTCATGGGTGGTCAGGATATGGAGACCCGGAATATGTTCCACATGTAATGCGGTATTATTCCGGTGGGAATCTGTTTGCCGGTTTATTCGGAAACAATCAGATTGTATCAGTAGCAATGGCACAGGTGGGAAATGTAGGAGGACAGAAGTTCTGGTCATGGTATGGATTCCCCAGCAGAGAGGAATGGTGCGCCTGCTTTGTCAGTTGGTGTGCGGATCAGTGCGGGTTGATCACAAGCGGGGCAGTTCCGAAATTTGCGTCCTGCCCGGCAGGAGTGGAATGGTTTCGGAGTAATGGGAAATGGAAAGATAGTACCCATAGCCCATCAGCGGGAACGATTATCTTTTTTGATTGGGATGGAGATGGGGTGTCGGATCATGTAGGGATTGTAGAGAAATGTGAGAATGGAAGAGTGTATACGGTGGAAGGAAATTCAGGGGATGCGGTGAGACAGTGTATTTATTTGTTGGGAAATAGTCAAATTTTAGGATATGGTTTATTGATTTCAAAGTGAATAGGAATAACATAGGATATCCACATGTCCTGCCCGCATGTCACCGCCACGAATAAAATGTGCTCGGTAGTATTTGAGAAAATTTAGGCAAGTCAGATGTAAAGAGTAATTCTTTAACAGTTCCTTAGATGCTGATAATTATTCTTTAATCACTTACGGATCTAATTCTCCTTAACTTGCTGTGTAATCAAGGGCGAAGTTGGGGCTAATACCCGCTTCTGCAAGAATTGCAGGAGGCAAATGTCCAGTGGACATTTGAATGCTTGCACCGGGGAAGTTTATGAATATTTAAAATATGTTTAAATCAAAGTTTGTGTCAAAAAGGATAGGTATGCGGTACTCATACATATAAAAACTAGGAAAACTGTCTGCATTATTATGTTCTGGACATGGATCTCCAGGAAGATAAATGTATTGCTAAAAAATCCCAAAACACACTATCTGTATTGAGAAAAATAGCGTATAATATCATCGGTTCATGCAAATGGAACAGCCAGAAGATAGAGAACAAGTTATAAATGTAATAGATGAAATAACAGACGATTTTTCTATAGTGATAAAATGGATTTTTAACAAAATCCAAGTCTCTATTAGATATAGAAGTTTAATTTTCAAAAAACTAGATTAGAGACAAGGGGAGATTGTGCGCTTTTTTATGGAAATAGTATGAGAAAAACTGCCGGAAGTCATATAAGGGATTAAATTTTATGAGGTTAAAACTAAAAGGTGGTACTATATAATTTACGGTCTTGCTAGCGATCTATAATACTGACTCAGAAATTCTTCATGAAACAACCCTAAAAAAGGAAAAAGTACCATTGATTTTATCTTTAGTATTGAGTTAAAATGTGTTTCATTAAGAAACACTACTTTATGCAAATATCAGCCTGGAAATTTAGTTCCCGATTGATGATGATTGGTACTTTGATACCGTAAGTACATTATAGCACATGTGTATTTGCTTTGGTGTGTTTCTTTTTATTTTGTTTGTAGCCAACAGCTACGATATGCTATTGGCCTGTAATAACTGTAAAAAAATCGTAGATTTCTTAAATTACATACAGATAAAACCAGAATCAAACCTACTGGCTGACAAACTAAAGCAGAATTATCATGCGGATTTCGCTGCAAGCTTGGGATAGTCCTTATGGCGTAATTCTACAAGGGTTCCCATAATCCGTCTCCCTTTGAAGTAACGTGGTAACGGGTAGAATGTATGGTCAACCAGAGAGGGATAAATATCCTCTAAGAAGAACGTTCCTTAAACATGATATCGGTTGCGAACTCGCACTGATCTACGCGCCAGTAGCAGCCCTGCCCGAGCTTGTTTATTACAGTATCCGTAAAGGAATTGTCAAAGTGGCTATAGGTGATATTGTTCTGCTGGAACGTATGCTTCATCAACTCCCTGCCGTTTATGTAGAACCGGATGATAAAATATTATAAAAGACTGCGCATAGCTGTAAAGAAGAAACCGGTTTTCTCAAGAAAAAGTTGGTTTCTTTTTTAAACATTTTTGGTTTTGTTTTTGTGTTTCGGCAAATCCAAATTTTTTTTATAATTTAGTCACAAAATAATAAGAAGATGAAAGGAGGTAACCGCCATGAAATATTTCGATCGGCTTGCTATGGGGACCTGTTATTATCCCGAACACTGGGATGAGTCTTTATGGCTGAATGACCTGCAGCGGATGCTGAAGGCGGGTATCGGCACGATCCGTATTGCGGAGTTTGCGTGGAATAAGTTTGAAAATGAAGAGGGTGTATTTACCTTCGATTTTTTTGACCGCTTTCTGGACGTAGTAGAACAGACGGACATGAAAGTCATTTTCTGTACTCCCACCGCGACTCCTCCTGCATGGCTGACGCAGAAATATCCGGAAGTATTACAGGCTGACCAGGATGGACATATTTTCTATCACGGCTGCAGACGCCATTATAATTATAATGCGCCGGTTTACCTTGAAAAGACCCGGATCATTGTGGAAGAACTGGCACAGCATTACGCGGATCGCAAATGTATCGTGGGATGGCAGATTGACAATGAGCTGAACTGTCAGATCGGAGAGTTCTTTTCCGAAGCGGACAGCGCGGCATTTCGCGTGTTCCTGAAAGAAAAATACGGGACCCTGAACAAATTGAACGAAGCGTGGGGGACCGTATTCTGGAATCAGACGTATACCGACTGGTCTCAAATTTATCTGCCGAGACATACGCCGCACAATACGTCGAATCCTCATTTAAAACTGGATTCCCTGCGGTTTTATTCGGAAAGCTGCATTTCTTACTGCAAACTGCACTACGACATCCTGAAAAAATACCTTCCGAAGGATGTGTTCGTGACTACCCAGGGGCTGTTTCCGCATGTCAATTATAACAGGTTGCATGATGAAGCATTGGACTTTTTGACCTATGACAGCTATCCTATGTTCGGATTATCCGACGAAGGAGGAAACCGTCTCAAGGACCGTAAATGGAGTATGGAACTGGCAAGGATCCGCGGAGCCGGCAATGAGTTCGGCATTATGGAGCAGCAGTCCGGACCGGGCGGCTGGTATAACAGACGGTTTATGCCTACTCCGAAACCGGGGCAGATCCGTCTGTGGACCTACCAGTCGGTTGCCAACGGAGCGGATTATATCAGCTATTTCCGTTGGAGAACCTGTACCTTCGGTACAGAAATCTACTGGCACGGTATTCTGAATTATGACAATCAGGATAACCGCAGACTGCAGGAGATTACAGATATTGGCAGGGAATTTGAAAAACTCAGTGATCTGGCGGGAAAGACTTATCAGGCAAAAGCAGCGATCCTTTATGATTATGATAATGAGTGGGATGGCGAGACAGACGTATGGCACGGCCCTCTGAGAAAGTATTCCAATGCGGGATTGTTCCAGGCTTTGCAGGAATCCCATGTTCCGTTCAATTATGTAACGGTATCGCCCGATCTGCGGGCGGCTGACCTGAAAGCGTATGACGTAGTATTCGCGCCGCATATGACGATCACGGATCCGGGTCTGGCAGAATGTATGAAGGAATATGTAAAGGGCGGCGGAACCCTGATCGCCGGAGCAAGAACGGGATACAAAGACAGAAACGGCAGATGCCCGATGGAGGTTATGCCGATTGGTATGACGGATCTGTTTGGCATGGAAATCCGGGATTTTACGGCTTTGAATGCCGGATCACCTTATGCGTACGCGGCTTTGGGTGATAAAAAATTGTATATGCCGGTTTTCCATGATTTGTTGACTCCGGTTGCCGATACCTGTGAGACTGTGGCAGTATATAGTGAAGACTTCTATAAGGGTACACCGGCTATCGTGAAGAATCAGTATGGGAAAGGTCAGGCATGGTATTTCGGAGCGGCTTTCGATTGTGAGACTGTCAAAGAGCTTTTGAAGGCTCTCGGCGTGGAAAGCCTGATCAAAGATCTGGCAGAAGTACCGCCCTGCTGTGAAATTTCCATCCGTGAGGGTGATGGAAAAGCATATCTCTTTGTTTTGAATTACACCGGAGATACGGTGGAGCTTGAACTAAAAAAAGAGATGCGCAATGCATTGACAGATGAGAAGGTATCCGGTGCATATAAATTGGATGCATACGGAGTCCTGATTCTGGAAGTCTAAAAGAGAAGGGAGAACAAAAAGATGAAAAGAAAAGTAGCATTAGCATTAACAAGTGTAATGGTATTGTCCATGGTTGGCGGCTGTAGTTCCAGTGACGGAGGTTCCAAAGGCGGATCCGGTGATTCCGGCGATAAAGTAGTCATGAACATGACAACTTTAAATGGCGGTACCAACGATGTGTTTGCTGAGGCTGTTCAGAAGGAAATAGACAAATTCAATGCTGACAATGAATACAATGTGGAAATTCAGCTGGAGTGCTATTCCAATGATAACTATAAGACAAAACTGACGACACTGATGGCTTCCAATTCCCAGCCGGATATCTTCTACACCTGGGAGGCGGGATATCTGCAGCCCTTTGTGGAAGGCGGTAAAGTATATCCGGTAGGCGACATTTTCAATGAGGATGATGAGTGGAACAGCGTATTTCCTGACAAGAGCGTATTCGGACCTCTGACCTACGATGATAAGATTTATGCGATTCCCAATGCCAGACAGATTTGTGTGGTGGCTTATAATAAGGATCTGCTGGATGAGGCCGGTGCTGCCGTACCGACTACGTATCAGGAATTTCTGGATACCTGCCAGAAACTGACCGATGCGGGAATCCAGGCATTCTGCTGTCCGTGCGGTGAGGCATGGTATGGCGGACAGCTCCTGCAGCAGATGTGCAACATCATCGGCGGCGCGGATTTCTATGATTATATGGTCAGTGATGAAGTGGAATGGAACAACGAGACCTTCGTGGAAGCCGGCGAAATGCTGAAGGAAATGAACGACAAGGGCTACCTGATGAACGGTTCACTGGGAATGGATCCCAGTGAAGGATTTGAGCGTTTCAATAATAAAGATGTGGCTATGATACCGATGATCACCTCCGGCGTAAATAAGTTGATCTCTGACTCCGTTGCTCCTGATCAGATTGATTTCTTCATCCTTCCGACCGATGATCCTGCAAATGCAGGTGTAAATGTTGGTTCCATCGGATTGACCTATGCGATCAGCAGCCAGGCGGAGAATCCGGAAGCTGCCGCGGCGTTCCTCAAGCAGCTTTCCCTTAGCCTGGATTATCAGCAGGATCTGACGGACAACAGCCAGGTATCCGTAACTAATCTGGAAGTAAATACGGAAAGTCTGGATCCTATGACGCTGCGCGCCCGTGAAAGATTTGACGAGATGACTCTGTATACTCCGTGGCTTGACCGTATCTATGGAGCAGGCGAAGGCGGAGAATTTAACAATGCGTCCGTAGCGATTCTTGGGGGAACTTCTCCACAGGAGGCAATGGATAACTTGCAGCAGTTTGCCATTGACAATGCG
This sequence comes from Lachnospiraceae bacterium, assembly GCA_910573785.1. Lineage (GTDB taxonomy): Bacteria > Bacillota > Clostridia > Lachnospirales > Lachnospiraceae > Schaedlerella. The sequence continues at coordinate 66,621 of CAJSZT010000022.1, forward strand.
AAAAACTAATGGGCAACGTGTGGAATAGTGCTGCTTTCGGGCAGCGCTATCTTTTGTAGAGGAGGTTGCGTATGAATAAAGTACTGAGTAATAAAAAGACCGTGGCAATCTTTATTTTGCCGTCACTGATTCTGTTTGCGGTATTTGTCCTGATTCCCATTATATATAATGTATACATCAGTCTGTTTCAGACCGATCTGATGGGAACGAAAAACTTTGTCGGACTTCGCAATTACATGAATCTGTTTAACGATAAATTCTTTTTGAAGGCACTGAAAAATAACGCCATGCTGGTTGTAGGCTCTTTGATCGCCCATCTGCCTCTGGCACTGGTGTTCGGAAATTTCATTTTTACGAAAATTAAAGGAAGTAAATTTTTCCAGTCCGTTTTTTTCCTTCCCTCGGTTATCTGCGGAGCAGGCGTCGGTATCATGTTCAAGATGATTTATAACTCCGAGTTTGGTCTCGTAAATGCCTTATTGGATTTGTTACATATGCCTCAGTTTAAACATTCATGGCTCAATGAGGAACAAACGGTTATGTTTGCCATGATCCTGGTGGTTATGTGGAAATTTGTAGGTTATCATATGGTCATTCAGTTGGCTGCTATGCGATCCATTCCGGGAGAATTGTACGAATCGGCCCGTATTGACGGCGCGTCCATGTGGCAGCAGTTTACGAAAATCACTCTGCCGCTGATTAAGCACGTGATTCGTATTGATGTAGTTTTGATCATCACCGGTTCCCTGAAATATTTCGATCTGATCTGGTCCATGACCAAAGGAGGACCGAACCATGCAAGCGAGGTTATGGCAACCTATATGTATTATCAGGGCTTCCGTACGCTGAAGTTTGGCTATGCCAGTGCCATCGGTGTTGTACTTCTCGTTTTGTGTACGGCAGTTATCTGGCTGGTGAATCATCTGATTCGTGTTGAGCAAATGGAATACTAGGAGGTGGAGAGATGACAGTAAAAAGAAGAATCTTACGGGGAATTGCCCTTTTGTTAATGGCCGTCTTCGCTGTGATGTGTCTGTATCCGCTGGTCTGGCTGATCCTCGGTTCCTTTAAAAGCAACCAGGAACTGTATACGAATACATGGGGGCTTCCTGAATCTTTGGGACTTGTAAATTATATCAGTGCAATATCTAAAGCAGATATTGTTCACAGCTACATCAGTTCTGTAGTGATTACGGTCGTTGCCGTATTTATTACCGTATTTTTGGGGGCGATGGTTTCTTATGGGATTTCCCGATTGCATTTTAAACTCTGTAAGCCGGTAAACACTCTCTTTGCCATGGGTATGAGTATTCCGGCTTATGCAGCCATTGTGCCGATGTTTTCCATGTTTAATAGGATGCATCTTCTGGATTCCTGGATTTCCGTTATTATTGCTCATACGGTGTTTGCGTTTCCGATTACCATTTATATTCTTACAGGATTTTTTTCCACGATTCCGAAAGAATTAGAAGAAGCTTTCACGGTAGACGGCTGTACAATTTTGAAAGGATATTATAAAATAATATTGCCGATTGCGAAGCCTTCGATTGCGACGGTCTCGGTAATTAACTTTATCACTATATGGAACGATCTTTTGTTCCCGCAGATTTTCCTTACTTCAATGAATAAGATGCCGCTTCCGGTTATTCTGACCCAGTTTGCGGATATGGATTCTACGGATTATGCCGGTATGCTGGCAGCAGTCGTTATGACAGTTATTCCTACGATTGTGGTATATCTGATCCTTCATGATAAAGTAATGGAAGGTATGACAGCAGGCGCTGTGAAAGGATAATGGATTTATGGATACCTACAAGCTTCTGATTGCTGATGATGAACCATTGATCCGTCGGGGTATCTCTTCTCTTGACTGGGGGAAGATCGGGATTACCGTGTGTGCGGTAGCCAATAACGGGAAAGAAGCCATTGATTTGGCTTCTTTGTATATCCCGGATCTGGTGCTGGCCGATATCCGTATGCCTATCGTGGATGGGCTTGATATGGCGGAACGGATTTTGGCTCAGAATAAAAAATGCAAAATTATCTTTTTGAGTGGCTATGAGGATTTTGCCTATGCAAAATGCGCATTACACATGGGCGCGTTTGATTATATTTTGAAACCGGCATCTCCCGAAGAAATTCTGGAGACATGCCGCAGGGCAACGCTTCAGATTCGTCAGGAAGTGGGGGCTTGTCAACTGCCATCAGTCCATATGGCAGTTCTGGAAAGAGAGGCCGACGAAATGCGGGAGAAAGAGCCGGACAGCGAGGGGAAGATCAATGTGCGGGAGATCAACCGTTTTATTGAGCAGCATTATGCGGAAAATTTATCCTTAAACACACTCTCCCGAACCTTTAATTTCAATGCGGTTTATATCAACCGGATGCTGAAAAAAGAGACAGGCTTTACGTTTCTGGAGATATTGACCAATAAACGGATGTCGGAGGCTGTCCGCTTTCTGGAGGAAACCGACTGGAAGCTGGGTAAGATTGCCGAGACCGTGGGAGTTCCCGACCAGCGGTATTTCAGCACGATGTTTAAGAAATATTACGGATGTTCGCCGAAGCAGTACCGGCAGAAAATGAAGAGGGAAAACGTATGAGCAGAATCCACAAGCGGAAGTTTCGGGGAAAACTAAAATATAAATATCTGGCTGCATTTATCGGTGTCAGCCTGTTTCTGGCGCTGATGCTGACCTTTTCCTATTACTGGTATTTCAACCGGATATATGAGCAGCAGACCCAGGAATATATCCGTAATATGGGACGGGAATCCGTCGGCAGTCTGGAACTGACCATGAAACAGATCAATACGGTCATTTTGAGCATTCAGTCGGAGGATACGATCCAGGATTTTCTTTATGGCGTGGATCACCATCAGTATACGATAGCGGAACAGGCCGCGATGCAAAACAGCGTGCGCGATACGGTTTATGCCAATATTCTGTGGACGGATTCCATTACGAATGTTTATCTGGAATCGGACCGCGGGCATTCGGAGGTCTGGGAAAAATCCGGCGGCGGTGTCATCTGGAACAGGGACCGCCGCCAGTTCATTTATGACGACGGCGGCAGGGCCGTCTGGCTGGGACTGGATGATTCCGGCCGTTTCATGCAGGTGGGCGCGCAGATCAACAGCAAAAAGGATATGAGTGTTCTGGGCTTTTTGATGCTGCAGATACCGGCCGATGATTTTCGCGGCCATGTGGAAAATATGTCCTTTATCCGTGAAGGGAAGAGTCTGATCGTGGACAGCTCCATGAATGTCATCATAAGCACCGGTGACGAGGTGAGCCAGGCTTCCAGGGAACTCAAGGATTTGATTTCCGATGATATGACGGGGAGTGATCTGCTGCGGACGAATGTTGCCGGGATCGATAGCTATGTGTATATTGAGAAAATGAACTCCGCTGACTGGTACATGGTTTCTCTGATTCCGCGGATAAGCTATCTGGGTGTGCTTCGCGATCTCCGGGTGGTACTCGGTGTGTTCTGTGTGCTGGTGCTCTTTGGGATTTCTCTTTTGATCTTTTATATTGTCTCCCGGTTTACGGAGCGTATTGAGAATCTGCAGGAGGCCATGCGGCGTTTCGGAGAGGGTGATTTCAATGTGATCTGCGCTGTGCGTGCCAATGATGAGATCGGAGAGCTGTTCCAGCATTTCAATATGATGGTTTATAATATTAATGATCTGGTGGATCGTGTCTACAATGCCAATATGCTGCGGCAGAAGGCGGAACTGGAATCACTGCGGATGCAGATTAATCCCCATTTCCTTTATAATACCCTGGATATGGTGGCCTGGATTTCCCGGGATAAGGGAGTGACAGAGGGGGCAGATATAGCCGTGTCTCTGAGTCAGATGATGCGCTATACGATCAAAGGCACGGCTATGACGGATCTGGAGGCAGAGCTGGAGCATATCCGTCATTATCTGACGATTCAGAAATTGCGCTATGGCGACCGGATTACATTCATTGTACAGTCGCCGGAGGAGCTGATGGGATTTCGGCTGCCAAAGCTGGTGATTCAGCCGTTGGTGGAAAATGCCATTATTCATGGAGTGGAAAACATCGAACAGGGTATTGTGGTCCTGGATGTTCAGAAGGTGAAGGACCGGGTACGGATCTGTGTCAGCGATAATGGGGTAGGAATGGAACAGAGCAAAATCGATGAAATCCTTGGGGAGGATGAAGAACTGATTATGGAAGCCCAGGACTCCATCGGTCTCAGGAATGTGAACCGCCGCCTGAAGATTCGCTACGGCGAGTCCCATGGGCTGGTTATTGAGAGTGTACCCGGCGGCGGCACCCGCATCTGCGTATGGATTCCCATGACAGAGAATGCGGAAGATAACAGTTGATTTTCTGTGGCATTTTGCGTATAAATTAGAGACAAGGTGGATTGTGTGCTTTTTTATGGAAATAGAATAAGAAAAACTGCCGGAAGTCATATAACGGATTAAATTTTATGAGGTTAAAACTAATAGGATATCTTGGGTTTGGCCTCTTTGAGTCTACCCCCCTTTTGAGGATCATCTTTATTGCTTTTAGAGGTATTGGCACCGTTAGTATGGAAAATGCAGGTGTCTCCGCCTCGCAGAAGATTGATATGGGACTTGGCACAGCTATTTTCGGATGGATATTGTCAGGCTCTGAATTTGACGGCGCACAAGATGTCCAAGGAATCGTGCAGACACAATCCAATTCGTATATAATTGAAATCTACTGGCACTTACAATGATTGTTTTCGTAATGTTTTCATGTTCTTTCATTTAGAGAGTGATCTGAAAACAATGGAGGCTGAAAAGGCGGCGGAATAATTGTACTAAAAAGTAAGCAATGTCTGAAATACGTTATAGAAGGTTATGGCCGAGTAAGTAGAGGAAGCAGGTGTGTAAAAATTTTATAGAATCATTTTGCGTACACGAAAGTAAATGACAATTCTGTACAATATAGAATAGATAAAATTAAGGCGGCTTTTTCTGATATGCTTTATAAGCAAGAAATTGCAGCCTTTTTGTCCTTGTGAGGGAAAAATCATGTCTATTTTAGTTTTGGAATCTATAAGGGGTGTATATACATCATTGATATTATTATTGAAATAGAATAATTTTAAGTGAAAAAAGATTTATCTAAAAAAGGATAGGATACGCTTTTTAAGTTTTTTGACATTTGGGTGATTATGATATTTTTGCAACTTAATCTATCAGGGGTTAATTCCCCGCAGCTTTGCTGCGAGGAAGTTTATTATGCTAGATCATAATGGTTTGTAAAAATTATGGAAGTATGTAAATGCCCAAAGCATAGAAGGAATCTTATAAAGGCATACCTGTCCTCTTTTTAGCTTTTACCTATGAGGAATCTGATTATTGTAATGGTAAAAATCTAACATAATTAAATAAAAGACCATATTATGCGGAGATTTAAATTCAATAATTATGGATAGTGGTGTAATTCTGGTGCAGGTCAGGCTGAACTATTATTGCTATGCCAAAATTCAACTGGAGAGCTCGTCTGCCTCCACACTTCGATTTGATTTTAAAAATTTCAGATCGGAGGAAAGAATAATGGCTTACAATAAAGCAAGAGAGGAACGTAAATGGAAGCAATGGAAGGAACAAGAAGAAAAAATACTCCGAACCCTGGGAATGGATGAAAAATCTATCCAGAAATTGAGAGAGTTTGACTGGAAATATTTTAAGGCTGAAAGATGTTATCAGGATCATTGGGCGTCATTTCCAGAAAATCAGGATTGGGAAAGTCAGGTATTAGATGAACAGGAAATCAATAATATTCCTTTACTATTGGATTCCATTGATGACGAGCATCTTTTACATATCCTGCGGGATACAGACCGAAGTACTCTGCAGATATTATTGATGAGGATAATGGGATTTTCAGTAACAGAGACCGCAGAGGAATTGGGAATTACTGAACACGCTATTCATTGCAGGATTAATAAACTAAAAATAAAAATTATAAAATTTTCATAAAGTGAGAGAGAAAAAGGGGGTTCCCAACGGCTATATAGTAGAAGGGTAAATCTCTTCGGCCGCACTTTGACAACTTTATACCAGCATTACAGGTACGTTCCCGTGAGTTGTAGCGTGACAAGATAAGCGCCAGGACAAGCGGAAACAGCCACTGCATGGAGGGGATGGATTTTTTCAATATCGGAAATTGGAAAAGGGAGGGTCATTCCTTACCATGCAGTGTCTGTTCCGCTTCGAGCGATTCCTTATACTTGAAATAAGCCGCGGCTGGCTTTTCGCCATGATCACAAGCGGGGGATAATGATACACATATTTGCCAAAAAGCAAAAGGATGAAATTCAGGTTGTAATCAGCAAGACCTTTCGGACATCCGTGAACGGCATCGGTATAGCAGGAAGGAATTATCAGATCATCAGACTGGAAAACTTTATGCGAGTGTATAGTAAACGACAGTTTGTTTTATACCTGCACATTTTATAAATACTGTAGTATTGTCACATTCATGTAGTCTAGCACAAAAATAATGTTGTTTGCTATAAATACAGAGAAATAGAGTTTACAGTCTAAATGCGTATTTTTGATCATCTAATTGAAAATACATACTCGGCTATCGGAAATTCCGAAACACCATACCCGCCAGATGCCTGCCTGTAATGTTCCCAACCATCACAGAAGATGGACGGCTTTCGGGGATGCGGGGTCAAATACGAATGCCAAAAGAAACAAATGTATCTGTTCAGCTGAGGTAATATTTTTGAGGGAACTGAACAGAAAAATGAAATCAATCGAAGTGTGTCGTTGATATCAGATACCATGCGGCTGTGGGGTACTACGGCCGCATGTATGTGATACCAACGCCATACAGTTTCAAGAAAGGCAATCACGTTATGAATTACGATTATGACGGCCAGGAGACAGGCCGGAAAAAAACAGAAGGGATGAAAGTTCTGATAGTGGAGCCATTGAAAGAACCTTATCTTAAAACCATTTCCGGAGATTTAAGATCGTTGCAGAATATAGTTGGGGGACATATCGACGCAACATATCCTTTTAAAGATCCGGTTGCGATTGTATTGAACGACGAGGGGAAAATAAACGGTATGATGCCGAACCGTGGACTCTATGATGACAAAGGGAATTTATATGATATTGTAGCGGGAACATTTCTCATCGCAGGGCTGACAGAAGATGATTTTGGAACTTTGAGCGAAGAACTGTCGGCAAAATATATGGAGAAGTTTAAGGTGCCTGAAATGCCTGTCCGTATCAATGGACAAATGGCGATGGTTCCCATGCCGGAACAAATGAGGGGGAAAACAGCGCAGGCTGAAAAGGATTCAGCACGGGTTGAAATGGAATTCAAAACCGGACAGTGCCGGAACAGCCGGACGAACCAGAACAGAAAGATCAGAAAACGGAGCAGGGCAAATGAGGGACGCTGACAAGACTGTGCCTATGGGATGGCACCAGAAAAAAGCCCATGAGGAAGTGGATCATATTTTTCAAGAACTCATGCCAAAACATGGTTTGACCGTCCGGGAAGAGCAGCTCCGTCTAAGCCACGAAATGCTAGACGCTCTATGGGGGAATCAGATAGCATTGTGTGACGCCGGAGTAGGGATTGGGAAAACATACGCATATCTGGTAGCGTGCATCATGAAAGAAAAATACGCAAAACAAGTGGGAAATCTTTCCAGAACGGAAAACTATCCGGCGGTGATCTCCACCTCCAGTATTGCGCTTCAAGAAGCAATCCTGCAAGAGTACATTCCGTTTCTGTCCCGGCTCCTGCTGAAAGAAAAACTGATCTGCAGACCGCTGAAAGCTGTCGTCCGCAAAGGGAAGGAACATTTTGTGTGCGATAGCCGCCTGAATCAGCGGATTGCTTCCATTCAGGATAAGAAGAAAAACGGAAACCAGAAAAAAGCATTGCTCGCCCTGCGTACCTGCTATGACATGGATCAGGTGCATGGGCTGAGCGGGTTTGACAGGAGGCTTGTATGTGTTCCTAAGTTCTGCCCGAAGAATTGTACGGAGAGGGAAACCTGCCGTTATCGGAGATATATGAAGCGAGTGAAAAGCACAGGAATCCATTTTCAGATCTGTAACCATAATTACCTGCTTGCGGACGCTTCCCACCGGACAAAGGGATACAATCCGCTCTTATCGGATTACCGGGCGTTGGTGATTGATGAAGCCCATAAGCTCCCGGAAGCGGCGGTGCAGATGTGCGGAAAAACATTATGCAGTGACGATATCTTAGAGATCTGCTATTTACTGGAAAAGGAGCATCAGGGAATCCGTGCCAGACATTTAAAGGCAGAGATGAAAAAACTCTTTCAGGTGATTGCGGAAAATCATTCCTTTGAGAACGGGCAGAGGATTGCGTTCCGGCAGACAGAGGAATGTATTTCCATCTTGAAAGAGAGTGCCGCACTTTTATTTGAAATCGGCAGGCGGTGCAAGGGGAGTATTTCCAAATGGATCCGCAACCGGCTGGAAGAAGCAGGGATAGTTCTCTGCTATTTTTTAGTCCCCGGCAGGAAGTACGTTTTATATTTGGAGCAGGATACGGAACGGCTTCCGGTTTTCTGCGCCACAAGCCGGGAGGTTCCGGCCTATCTCCAGAAGGTGTTATGGAATCAGGGGATTCCGGCAATCCTCACCAGTGGAACATTAAAGGCCGGGAACGGCTTTATGCGAACCCGGCAGATGTTGGGGTTGAATGAAAAGAACCGGAAAAAGCAATCCGGGGTGCAGGAATATGTGGCGGAATCGCCGTTTGAATATAGGAGAAACTGTCTGCTTTACCTGCCGCAGGATGGAAAGCAGATCCGACATGGGAGCCGGGAAGAAGCGGTATGGATCGCAAAGCGGATTAAACAACTGGCGGGTTCCACTCATGGACATACATTGGTGCTGTTCACATCTTATTCTTTGATGGGGAGTGTGTACCAGATTCTGCGCAGTGACCTGCCGTTTCCCATGGTGGAAGTGTGGAGGCATACACAGGAAGAAATCATGCGGTTTAAGACATTGGAGAATGCGGTTCTGTTCGCAGCCGGTTCCTGTTGGGAGGGCGTGGATTTTCCGGGAGATATGGTATCGTCCCTGATCATTGTAAGACTTCCATTCGCTGTGCCTGATCCGGTGAGGGAGGCGGAGAAAGAGCAGTATGGAAATCTGCGGGAATACATAGAAGCTGTTGCGGTACCGGATATGCAGAAGAAGCTGCGGCAGGGGTTCGGCAGAGCCATCCGGACGGAGACGGATACCTGCGTGGTGACGATCCTGGATCAGAGGGCGGTCAGGGGCGGAAGATATTATGAGGACGTGCTGTGCGCATTGCCGCCCTGCCAGATGGCGGAGTCCATTGAAGACGTAGAGAATTTCATTCGTAGGAGGAAGAATGTGGACTATTATATGTAAACGGTAGACTCAGAGGAATCGGAGTGCTGTTCGTTGAGGAACAGAGAAATCCGTAGTGTAGATTCTGAAAAAAATAGGCTCCGGTATTGTGGGTTCTGCTAAAAAAGAGGACAGGTTGGAGCGGAATGTTTGTTGGTATTTCAAGAGCGATTTACACTGATTTGGTGGTTTTGATAGATGGGTTTCTGTAAATAAACTGTGCATACTGTATATAGCGTTAGAGGAAGGAGGGAAACAGCATGGAACATTATAAGGTGATCGGTGAAATGGATGGAACATTACAGTGCTATTACATTTGTGAAACAGAGACATTGGAGATGGTTCTGGAACCCTCCCGGTATCTGATGCATAAGACAATGTCCAACAAATCGCCAAACACTGTCCGCAGGAATGCCTATTCACTGGCGGCTTATCTGGAATATCTCAAACTTGAAGATAAGACAGCTGACCAGGTGACCGCAATGGAATATGAGGAACAGAGCAGTCATTTTGTACAGTTCCTGCACTGGCTGAAGGATGGGAACCATAGGGAAATTGAAGAACATAAGATTCCAAACAATGGAACCTGCAACGCATATTTAAAGGATGTGTTCAGGTTCTATCTTTTTATGGAAATGCAGGGCAGGTATGAAAGCTTGAAAGTTCTTTATTATGATTCGTTTACCACACTAAACAGTGCGGGAGCCAAAAGAAGACTGCGGTATCGGGCATTTAAAGGTTATCTGAAAGAAGAGGAACGGAAAGTCCGGGCGGCAGAACAAAATGAAATATTGACATTACTGAAAGCCTGCACAAACTGCCGGGATCAATTGCTGATCCTGCTGGCGGCGGAAACAGGCTACCGGATCGGAGAAATCCTTGGGATTGATTATACGAAAGACATAGATTTCAAAAACCATACCATACGGATCTATTTCCGGGATGACAATGAGAATGGAGCCAGGGCGAAGAACGCAGAATACCGGAGGGCGAAAGTCAGTAATGAGACATTCGAATTTTTGATGTATTATCTTGCGGAATACCGGAAAATACTGCAGCATCAACAGTTCCTGTTTATTAACATCGCAGGAGACGATGAAGGGAAAGCATTGGATGTGGAGGCGGTATACAGTATGTTCCGGAGGATGGAGCATAAGACCGGGATCAAGGTTACTCCCCATATGCTGCGGAGATATTTTGCGGTCATGAGACGGAAAGCCGGATGGCGGCTGGAGATGATCAGCGAGGCGCTTGGACATAAGCACTTAGAAACCACGATAAAATACCTGAACATTGTAGATGATGAATTACTGGAGGCGAGCGATGCCTACTATGCGAAACATTCGGCACTCTATAATGTTCAGCAGTTACTGTAACGGGAGGTGGTGGACATGCCTGCCTATGCATTCAGGGCGGCAGAACCCCAGGAGAGCAGAGAAGAACTGGAGCGGCAGCTCACACAGGAAGTAAGAGCATGTAAGGAGGTCAGGAGCGAAGCAAGAAATTATGTAAAAAATTTTTTAATGAAATGTGGTGTGTGGAAACTGTCAGAGATAGACTATCCTTTGCGTTTAGTCTTCGAGGATTATGTAAAAAGATATAAGTTATTAAAGACAACTCCTTTGACCTGCCTACATACTTTTGATAGGATGAAGATTCATGCCATACAAGAGGAAATGCAGACAGTTGCCGGACGTAGGAAATATGAATTCAAATATGTGGACAAGATGATGTTCCTGCCATATGATACCAGGATAGAGATTGCGGTACAACTTGCGAAATCAAATGATAAAGATGGTCTAGTATGGGATTTTACACAACCTTGCAGCAGAGAATTGAAGGAACAGTTTTTTAAATGTCTGAACTATATAGTGACAACATATAGATCACATGAGCGAAAAGAGAAGTTGAGGGCATTACAGTATTTTTATAGTTACTGTATACAGATGGGGATTGCTGACTTGGAATTAATCACTTTAGAGCAGGAAAGAAAATTTGTGGATTATCTGCCTCCGGAAATATCTGGAAGAAGATTTGAAAGAATGCCAGGAATTATAGAATTATGTCGAAAGACATTGTTTTTGCAAGCCAATCAAATACACTGGCATGCACAAGTATGGTATTTGGAACGGTTCCATTTTTCAAGGGAACGAGTTAATCCAAGCAAAAAGGTGGGGAGTATTTCATTCAGGGAAATTAACCAGGAAGAGAACAAAAAATATCTGAAAGATTACATGCGGTACGCTTTAGGAATTACGGATATGTCTCTAAAAAGCATACAAACTAAATTTCTTGAAGTCCGGAACCTGCTCCAGACATTTGATGAGGAAGATAAAAACATCTGTGAAATGCCGGAAGAAGAGATACAGTCGTATTTAGAAAGGCTTAGGGAAAAAGCGGTTGCTGAAAAAACATTTAATGGTCAGCTATCGAATATCCGGCATTTTTTCAATTTTCTTCTGGTAAAAGGGCACATCAAGAGAATACCATTTCAGTATGAGTTGTTCCAGAAAAAAGAAAATCCGGTACACCATGACAGGAGCGTCCAGGAGGAAGTATGCGAGGAAATTGTTTCAAAGCTGTACCGTTTTCCAGAACATATCCGTTTGATGTTTTTGCATTTATGGTGTGTGGGGCTGCGCTGCAGCGAGGTATGCACGTTGGAGGGCGATGCCTATGAATGGAAAAATGGCGATGCCTGGATTAAGGTATATCAGATTAAAATGAAAAATTACAAACGGATCCCAATACCGGAGACGTTATACAGGCTGATGAAAGTATATATTGAAAAGTATCAAATTCGACCGGAAGAATATCTTTTCAAAAATAAGAATGGCGGTGCATACTCTTATTCAACCTTTCGGAGTCAGATGCTGAGATTATGCGATGAGAATCAGATCGCGGGAGGGGAATACCTGTTTAAGTCCCACGATTACCGCCACGCTGTGGCAACGGAGTATTATGAAAGCGGTGTGTCCATACAGGCGGTGAGAGACTATCTTGGCCATGACTATGAAGATATGACCAGGCAGTATATTGATTACATGCCGAGAAGACTGGATGCCGCAAATGAAGAATTTTTCAACCAACAGGAGGAAAGCCTGGCATCAGGGCTGATAAAGGGAGAACGGAATGGAGGACAAAATTTACATTTGTGAACTGGAATGCTACTTGAAAGCATCCCAGAAACAGAGAGACAAAGTGAATCCAAAATGGGAATTTGACCTAACGAAACTTCCCACGGAAGGAATGCGGATAGAATTCCGGCAATTTATATTAGATCGTGGAAAGATGATGGCATTGTCGACTGTAGTTTCAGAGCGGAACTTATACAATCGTATCTGCCGATTCATGGAAGAAAAGAATATCCGGGTGGACAGCTTCCAGGAAAAAACATTAGAGGAATGGCTGAAAAGACTGAACGCATGGCTTATGCTGCAAGGGCAGATAAGAACGATACAAGGTATTACTGTATATGGAAAAGAAAAAATTACGCCATCAAATATCATCACATATTTTCGGAAGATATATTATTTTACAGAAGCTAAGGATACCCGGCTTGAAATGGAGAAAGATGTATGGGACTTAAGTAAGATTGGTGTATCATTCAACTCAAATATGATCAAAAATTTTAAAACATTGAATTTTTCCAAAATCATACAGATGTCTATAAAAGAGGAAACAAAGAAATCCATATTCCGGCATTTGCAATATGAAGCAATTGCTACGATTAGTAAAGAACTGACTGCAATGCGCCGAATGTCGGTATACCTTAACACGCATTATCCAAAGATAAAATCCTGTAGTGAAATCAGCAGGGAGATTCTGGAAGAATATTTGATTTTCCTACAGACAGAGGATACAGGGGTAAATAATTTCAGGAGCGACCTGACAAGATTAAGAGCGGTGCTTGAAACTATCGGAAAAATATACGGATACCGCCATTTGGAACAATTATTTTTGAATACAGATATCCCGTATTCCGCCAGAACCGAACTAAAATCTTATAGTGATAAAGAACTGAAAAGATTCAATGCGGTATTTGTAAAAATGGAAGAACAGATGTGCCGGTTGATGGTCATTCACCAGATGCTTGGAACAAGGATATCCGACACTCTCACGCTGCAGACGGACTGCCTGTATGAGCAGGAAGGAAGACCGATGATACGCATCCAACAGATGAAAACAAATACATTTGTAAAACCGATCAGCGCGGAGTTGGAGTTGCTGATACAGAAAGCCATTCAGTATACTAGAAGGAAGTACGGGGAAACAAAATTTATTTTTGTAAATGAGAAGAACCCGGAACGGCCCATGCAGTATAATACGGTACAGAATCGGGTTATGGCAATGATACAAAAAGAAGACCTTCGGGATGATAAAGGGCAGTTATTCGGATTTGGCACCCATATGTTCCGCCATTGCTATGGAATCCGTCTGACAGAAATGCATTATGATGATTGGACGATCGCAAAGCTGCTTGGACACCGGAGTATAAAGAATGTGAAGTATTATAGGAGAATGAGTTTGCAGATTGTGGCGGATGAAACGAGAGAAGTCAGAGAGCGAAAAAGCAGGCTGATAGAAAAATATTTAGATGGATGGGGCGAAGAATATGAGCAAGTACGACAACATGATTGAGCGGAACCGGAAAGTTAGTGAAGAAAAGATATCAAGAGCGAAAAGCGCTATCAGGGAGATGATCGAAGACGAAGAAAAGGTAACCATTCCGAAGCTGATGAAAAAAACAGGGCTGTCGAGGGGCTTCTTTTATAAAAACGCTACGGTGCGGAAAGAGATAGACCGGGCACTGGATCTCCAGGCAGGGATGGTAGACAGCAAAAGAAAGATTCTTGATCTGGCGATGGAGAACCGGATCGAGTTATTAGAAAAGACAATAAAGGAACTGAAAAAAGAAAATATGGAATTAAAGCAGCAGAATGAGAAACAGCAGAAGTTACTGAATAAGAGAAATTTGAGTATATTGAAGTCATAAAATAAACATAGAAAATAATATGGAAACCAAGAGGCATGCAGTGGCATGCCTGTGGTTCTGTTGAAGATAAAGTACCAGACGGGTGCTGTGTGGAAAGTCGCTGAAACATAACATGCTGGAATGAAGGAGGAAATAAACATTATGCTAGAGGAACAGTATAAGGCAAAATGTCCCGGACATATTTTGATGGCGGATACGGCATTTTTTGAAGCAGATGAAAAGCAAAAGAAAAAATATGCAGTGATCGATCTAAAGCCTCCGGCGGGATTTCAAATGGGAATCGTATTAGAAAGAATCACATCTTTAAATGAGGAGATCACTCCTCCGCATTCCATCCAGCTGTATTTTACACCGGAACAATATCTGGATCGCTGTCTGGAGTATAAGGATGTTCCCTGGCAGGATTTTCAAGCACATTACGAATTCCTTGATCTTACCAATTATCGGATTCTTGTTGATGGAAGGCAGGAAACTGTAGAAACGGGAGCATACAAGATTTGGGGTGAATGTATCGAATTTTACAGCTGTGACGGGGGTGCTGAGAAAACGGAGGCAGTGTACCTTACGGTCGGGGTACCGGAGCAGAAAGCATTTCAAAGGATGCGGAGGATGATCTATTCGCTGTTTGAAGAAGTGCGGATCTGGAAAAAGGAAAGGGAAAATATAGATGAAATATCTGAGATGCTGTCCATAAAAAAATGGGAAAGGCAGAAGAAAAAGAACAGCCCCGGACAGACGAAAAGAAAAATACAGCGGAACGAGGATTGCCGCTGAACAGAGGAAATCATGAATCAAGAGGTATGCGGTGGCACGCCTGTGGTTTAGTAGAAGATAAAGAGTTGAAAGCGGGAACTGCCGGGAAGGGGAGTGTCCGCTTTTTAGGTAGTTTTAGGGACTTTTGGGAAAAGTGACACATTACACAAATGTGCATACCGTTAAAGCCTGTATTTTCAAGGCATAAAGGGGATGGGGTACAGATTACCGACGA
>CAJSZT010000023.1:0-81672 GCA_910573785.1 Lachnospiraceae bacterium
GGAAATTTATTAAAATATTTTCTCCGAGGTTTGGAGGAAGAGATAAAAAAGAAAAACAGAAAAAGAGCGGAAATATGGGCTTTAAAGAGTTTCCGAGACCGCTCATGTGTTGAAATGGAGGGAGCCGGATTGTTTACGACTGCTAAATTTCGTTCTTGCAAGGCAACAGGTATCTATATCATCTCTGATTCCGGCACAAACGAAGAATGGGAATTGGGCTGGGGAAATGAAAAATTAGAACAAAGTATTCAAAATCTGATTGATGCAATAATCAATTCCACAGCGGGGTAGTCAATCGTTGCAGGTCACACCTTCACCGGGCGTGACCTGTAACTCAGGCCGCATTTTGAATTGTCTGCGGCAATGGGCTGCTGTTTTCCTTATGCGGCTGTACGCATCCTGTGATACTGAGCGGCAGATTTATCTTGCCGGCGCTCAGTATAATACGATCTCCATGATCTCCAGTCCGTCGGTCTCTTCTGCTTTCAGTTTCAGCTCGCACTCTCCCGCCGGCGCCGAGATTCCGGCAGACACGGTCTGGATGCTTCCTGGCGCTCCTTCGGCCGCCACGATTCCCGCCGCCACATCATCCAGAAACACCTGCAGCCTTCCGCTCCCGGCGCAGGTACATTCTATCCCAGACCATGGGGTGTCCTTTTTCACATAGCGGAAGATGATTTCATCCCCCGGTGAGACGCAGGTGAGTTTTTCCGGATATACACTGCCTGTTCCGGCTTCGGAGGCTGTCTCCGTTTCCGGTAAAACGTTGTTTTGTCTCGCCGCGTCCTCAGCTCCAATATATACCGTCCCTTTCAGCCCGCAGGCCTGATAGCCGTATATCCTTTCCCCTGGCGCAAATGGCGCTCCGGCCCCCTGGGAGGTCATCTTTACTTCATCAATGGTTCCGTCCGGATGGATCGTGACCGGCTCGACGCAGAGCCTCCGGTGCTGCCGCACGCCCCGGCTGCAGCGGTGGTAAAACACATACCACTGCCCGTTGACGCATTCGATGGAACCATGATTGTTCCAGCTTGCAGGGTCGCAGCCGTCGTTGTCGATGATGATCCCCCGGTAGGTAAACGGCCCAAGCGGCGACTTGCCTGTGGAATAGCCGAGGGACGTGGGTTTCCCCCGCTCCATATCGGCGTACACATAATAATAGGTATCCCCGATCTTCCGCATAGAGGAGCCCTCATGGAAGAAATGCTCCTCCTCCGTGACCAGATCGTCCCGGATTCCGTCCGGGTCAAATGATACCATGTCCGGATTCAGTCTGACGCCGTGAGAAAATAATTGTCCCCAGTAATAGTAAGCCTGCCCGTCATCGTCAATGAAAACGGCCGGGTCGATCCCGCCGCAGGGAAGCTGTACCGGGTTCGTAAACGGACCCTCCGGATGGTTGGAAACCGCCACGCCTTCGCTGTCATCGGGCATACAGAAGTAGAGATAATAGGTTCCGTCATGCTCCAAGCAATCCGGCGCGAACAGCAATGCAGGTTTCTCTTTTTCGCCGTCCTGTTCAAATTTTTCCTTCATGTCATCGCCGTTTTCCTGGGCAGCTTCCAGCATTTTCCGGATAAAGGGCGTGGGCCTCGACCAGTCGATCCCGGGGTACTTCGGCGCTTCGGGATTGTTGAACCAGGGAACCTGCTGCCCGGTGAACGAGACGTCATGGACCGTCCAGTGTTCCATATCCGGCGTGGATACAACGTGATATTTTTCACTGCAGAATACATCCTCCCGGTCGTCGAAGCTTCCGTAGATGTAGAGCTTCCCGTCCGGCATCACATGCGCCTCGCTGTCCGGCACATGGTATTCCAACGGTAGTACAGGGTTTCTCATATTCTTGAAATATTTCATTTTTTTGCGGCCTCCTTTTTTAATCAGTATAGCATCTGGAATGGAAAATCCACAGTATAAAACATGACATGGCACAATGCAAAATCTGACAAAAGCAGTCGCAGGACATTGCGTTTCGCTTGCGAAGCCCGCGGCTGCTGCACGGTGTCCGGTCAGTAAAGTAACATTTGCCATAATATCCAGCCTCTCACCGAAGGCGACTTAAAATAGGCTGGATACTGGAGCGCCCAAAGGGTGTGAACAGTAACTCCTATAGGACAAAAAACAGTTGAACCCCACTGTATAATTGCGTATAATAATAAGAAAAATGCAGCTGCTGTTCACGATGCCTTGCATCTTGCCGCAAAGGAGGTTTTTATGGGAAAGAGTAAAAAATATGTGTATGATTATGAACAGTTTGAGAACGGAAAGGGTCCCGGAACCATGGTGGAGGATATCTTGAACGATCCGGAATTTCCCCAGGTATCAGGTCTGGTGATTGGATGCTGGGGTGAATCCTGGGACGACAGCTGCCAGATCATCCTGGATCAGATCGTGGAGAACAAGGAACGGTTTTCCCATGTTGAGAGTCTGTTTGTAGGGGACATGGACTATGAGGAGTGCGAGGTTTCCTGGATCATCCAGGGCAATTACAGCCGGCTCTGGCAGGCCCTTCCTCACTTAAAAGAACTGACTGTCAAGGGAAGCTCGGAGCTGGTGCTGGGAGAGATCAGCCATCCGGGACTGGAATCTCTGACTATCATCTGCGGCGGGCTTCCGGTGTCGGTGATCCAGGAGATTCAGAATGCCAAGCTGCCGAATCTGAAAAAACTGGTTCTTTACATCGGAATTGAGGATTACGGATTTGACGGCAGCGCGGACACCATCAAAACCCTTCTCGAAAAGTCGGATTTTCCAAAGCTCGCGCACCTGGGGATTGAGGACAGCGAGATCCAGGATGAACTGGTTCGGGCAGTGCTGGAATGCAAATATATGAAGCAGCTGAAGGTACTGGATCTGGCCAACGGCACCCTGACAGACAAGGGCGGCGCCCTGCTCCTGGAAACGATTCCTTCCTATCCCAATATCGAGGAGCTGGATGTGCATTTTCATTATATGTCAGAGGGCATGGTGAAGGATCTGCAGGCTCTTCCGGCAAAGGTTGACGCGTCGGAGCGCTATGAGCCGGAGGAATACAAAGGCGAGATCTGGATGAACGCCATGCTGACCGAATGAGGCAGGCAGTTCTCCTCGGCAGTCCCGGTACAAAACGGACCATCTATCTGGAAAAGGGCGCAGAGGCGGAAGGGATATCGTTCCGGCTGCTGGACTGGAAGGAGTTTCCCTTCCGGAGCGCGGATTCGCCGGCAAGTCCGCTTCGGAAGGATTTGGTTTTGAAAAATGATTTTCGAGATGATACGGCTCTGGCAGATCCTTTTTGGAATGAAACCGCATGGGAAAACGTGTTTCTGAAAATTGACCCGCCTTTGTGGGAAAGCTGCTGCCTGGATGAGTTGAATATCCTGGCGCAGGATTATGAAAAAAAGCTGCAATGGCTGGCAGAACTGGGGAAGAAACGGCAGATCACGTTTTTAAACAAACCGGAGGATATCCTCGCTCTTTTGGATAAAAGAGCGTGTAAAAGGCGGCTGGCAGAGGCCGGGATTCCGGTGACCGAGGAGTTGGATGGCATCGGACGGGCTGTGTTCCCAGTGGCTGAGACGTTGGACAGCGTTGGGCAGGCTGTGCTTCCAGTGGCTGAGACGTTGGATGGCGTTGGGCGGGCGGATCTGCTGCTGGATTCTATGGAGCGTCGCCGCATTTTTCAGGTGTTTATTAAACCGGTCTGCGGTTCCGGTGCCGCCGGAGCGGCGGCTTTCCGCTGGCAGCCCCGCTCCGGCCGGATGATCCTCTACACCTGCGCAATGGAGAATCCCGAAACCGGACGTTTGGTCAATACGAAGCGGCTCCGGCGGTTTACGGACAGGAAGCAGGTACTTTCCATGATCGGGCGGCTTCTGGAACTGGGCTGTATCGTTGAACGGTGGTATGCCAAGGCGGAGCACAACGGCTTTTCCTATGACTTGCGGGCAGTGGTTCAGGACGGGAGGATGGATTTTATCCTGGCCCGTCTTTCTTCCGGTCCCATTACCAATCTGCATCTGAATAACCACCCTTTAAAGGGGAATGAGCTTGGGCTTCCGTGTCATGTCATGGAAGATGTGGAGCAGCTCTGCATCCGTGCGGCAGGATGCTATCCGGAACTGCGGAGCGTGGGGATCGATGTACTTCTGGAAAAGGGGAGCCTGCGGCCCAGGATCATTGAACTGAACGGCCAGGGCGATCTCATTTACCAGGATATTTATGACCAGAACCGGATCTACCTCCATCAGGCGGAAATGATGAAGGAGTGGCTGTATACTGAACGCCGGATAAATCTGCCGTGAGTATCAAACAGGAAAGTGCAAAAGCATTATGGATGTACAAGAAAATCAGAAAGAAGCAAAAAATATGGAAGTTCAGGGAAACCAGAAAGAAACAAATAGCATGGAAGTTCAGGAAAAACAGAAAGAAGCAAATAACATGGAAGTTCAGGACAATCGGCAAGCCCCGCACGAGCATGCCGGAGAGGTCCCTTTCCGGCTGTTCTCTTCTGCCAAAGCGCGGAGAACGTCTTCCGTGGATATGAATCAAGTTGTCGGGCAGATGGACATTTTGTTCATATGTCTGGACACCCTTCGGTATGACGCGGCGGTGAAGGAGCAGGAGGACGGAGCGACCCCAGTGCTGAATCGTTACGGCTCCTGGAAAAAATGCCAGGCTCCGGGAAATTTTACCTGGCCGTCCCATCACGCCATGTTTGCCGGTTTCCTGCCTGCGGATCATGAGGCGAAAAATCTGGCTGACCGGGAAATGCTGTTTTTTCCCAGGCAGATCGGCATGGGCAGAAAAACGCCCCCGGGGGCTTACGGATTTTCCGGCGGCACGATCATGGAAGGGCTGGAAAAGGAGGGCTATGATACCTGGTGTGTCGGAGGCGTCTCCTTTTTTGACAAACGCTCAGACCTGGGAAAGGTATTTCCCGGATATTTCCGGAAAAGCTACTGGAACCCGTCCTTTGGCTGCGGGGTAAAGGACAGCACCAAAAATCAGGTAGACTTTATTTTGAGAAAGCTGGAAGCTGCGGATCCGGGGCAGAGGATTTTTATGTACCTCAATGTGGACGCCATTCATTATCCCAATTCCTTCTATCTGGATGGGTGCTCCCATGATAACCTAGCCAGCCACGGGGCAGCGCTTCGCTATGCGGACCGGGAGCTGGGACGGCTGTTTGACCATTGGAAAGGAAAACGGGGCGATACCTTTGTCATCTGCTGTTCCGATCACGGAACCTGCTACGGGGAGGACGGATGCCAGTTCCATGGGATCAATCATCCTGTGGTCAATACCGTTCCTTATAAGCATTTCTTTTTATAGAGGTTTTTTGTTACTATGAATCCGTATATTCAATATATGTACAGTTATCCTCACAAAACGGCTTACCGCCCGCTGACCGGGATCCGTCTGGCAGACTGCGCCGGCAGTCTTTCGGGACCGGGCTGCGGGCTGTATCTGCACATCCCCTTCTGCCAGACGAAATGCGGCTACTGCAACCTGTTCTCTGTCACCGGAGCCGGGACAGAGGAAATGGAACGGTATCTGGACGCGGTGGAGCGGCAGCTGAGCCAGTACCGCCGGATTCTGGAGCCGGCAGGCACAAGATTTTCCGATTTTACCATAGGCGGTGGGACGCCTCTTCTTTTGAATGCGGGGCAATTGGATCGGGTCTTTGCCATGACGGAATCTTATCTGCATTTTGACGAAAACCGGAGCATTGTGATCGAAACGGCTCCCAACCAGACGGACAGAGAAAAGTTACAGTTGCTGAAGGGGCGTGGCATTACAAGGGTCAGCATGGGGATCCAGAGCTTTTGTGACAGAGAACTGGAAACTCTGCGCCGGGGGCATAGCGGGAAAAAGGCGCTGGAAGCCCTGGAGCTTTTGCTTTCCTTTGGATTCGACTGTGTAAATGCGGACTTTATCTACGGGATTCCCGGGCAAACAATCCAATCTCTTTTGGAATCGTTGGAACGGGCGGTGTCTCTCGGTCCCCAGGAGATTTTTTTGTATCCTCTGTATGTGAAGCACGGCGCAGGGCTGGAAAGGGAGCTGCGGGACGGAATGGTGCTGGAGCCGGAAAAGGCTTTTGAGCAGTATCGGGAAGCATGCGGCTTTTTGAAATCCGAAGGATTCCGGCAGGATTCTATGAGGCGGTTTGTACGGAGAAAATCAGAAGGATCCTGGCAGAGTTCGATAGCGCAGATTGTCCGGGGGAAGTCAGCAGCATCCCAACAGGCATCTATGGAGCAGATTATTCGGGGAAAATCAGAACATCTGCGCCCCTTCTCCGAGTGCGGCTTCGGCACCTCCCTGGCATTGGGCTGCGGCGGACGGAGCTATGTAGGGAATCTGCATTTCTGCACCCCATACGCCATCACAAGGCAGGACTGCCTGCGTGAATTATACGCTTATGAAAATACGCAGGATTTTACCGCTGTCACTCATGGGATCGTACTTTCCCGTGAGGAACAGAAACGCAGATATGTGATCCGCCATCTCCTGATCCGGCCTGGACTGGATATCGGCAGGTATCGGGAGCGTTTCGGCACGGAGATCCTGAAAGAATTTCCGCTGCTGTCGGAGTGGATCGAGGAGGGGTATCTTGTGCAACAGAGCTCTCCTGATGAAGTCGGGACCAACTGCGGTTCAGGGCTGCGGGATGTGTGCTGTGATCCGGCACAGCGGAAGGCAGAATCCGGCTGGCTGGTACTGACGGATGACGGGCTCAGCCTTTCCGATTATCTTGGCCCGCAACTGATTTCCAGGGAAATCAGCGAAAAAATGGCAGAATGGGAGACAGCGCATGGACAGACAAACTGACCTCTTATGCAGCAGTTTCAAACGCTGTGAAGCTGAAACGAAATCCCTCTGTGCCGATGACCTGGCACACTGTGGAGAGAATCCGGGAGCCGTACAGGACCAACGCCGTACAGTCCTCTACCGGGGCAGCTTAAAGAGCTGTAATTATCAATGCAGCTATTGCCCTTTTTCCAAGCATCGGATTTCTAAACGGGAATTGGAAGATGACCGGGAACAATGGTTCCGGTTCTGTGAAAGTCTGCGGGAAAGCGCGGAATATCTGAGCATCCGCACCCTGATGGTTGTACCCTACGGGGAAGCCCTGGTCCACCCATGGTATTGGGAGGGACTCGGCGGCCTGACGAAATGGGATGTTCTGGAGGCAGCGGGAGCGCAGACCAACCTGAGCTTCTCTGCCGAACGCTCTCTCAAAATCTTCGATCAGTTCGGGGGCGCGCGGGAAAAGCTTCGTCTCTGGGCTTCCTTCCATCCGGAGATGACGGCCTGCGAAGAATTTGCCGCAAAATGCATTCGGCTTCGGGAGGAAGGTATCCTTCTTTGCGCCGGCGCAGTTGGGGTGCCGGGTAATATAGATCTGCTCCGCAGGCTCCGGGAAATGCTCCCTGACGAGATTTATCTCTGGGTCAACAAAATGGACGGCCTGAAACGCCCTTATACAGAAAAGGAAATTCGGCTGTTCCAATCCATAGATCCCTATTTTGACCGAGAGCTCCGGCATGTTCCCGCAGATGAAAGCCTGTGTCTCAACCGGCTTTTCGTGGAGGCCGACGGAAATGTCCGCAGATGCAATATCAGCGGGGCATCGGGCAAAAACTGGTATGGAGGGCATCGGAAGGAGTTGTTCGAAGAGAGCTTTCTGTGCCGCAGGAAATGGTGCTCCTGTTATCTGGCATATGGACTCCGGGATGAGGAAATGAACCGGACGCTTTTCGGCCCGGATCCGGTGTTCCGAATTCCGCAAAGGTCCGGGGGATGATGACCTAGTACTCCATCCGGCCAGAAATTGAACTCCTGAACTGCCTGTTCCGCACCATTGCGTCGTTAAAAGTTCTAGCCGATGCGCCCACATCGCCGTCGAACTTTTGCCTAGCACTGATGCGAACCAGACAGTCCATTAGTTCAATTCCTGACTGGATGGAGTACTAGTACAGCATTGCGTAATTAACGGTGAATTCTGCGCCTGCTATTTCTGCCAGTTCTGCGTTGTCGTCAATCAACGATGCCACCGCATCGCCTCTTTCCTCCGCCTTGTCCTAATGTTCCGGGAATATTCCTGTTCTTCCTCACCCATGTCTCCCGCAAACAGGCTTTCGGCGTATGCCGCTGTTTTTCAGTGATGGATAAAGTATAGCAGGACAATCCTCCGGGAAACAGTGTTCCCGGCGACACACATACATGGTTTTCGCGGCATCCTCCTGTGTCGTGATTGACAATCTAAATTCCGGAAGCGCCGTTGATAAAGCTTCTGGAATCGTAATAGCTGCTCATCCAGTCCGAGCCCATCCAGCAGCAGATCATATCAACGGAATCCCAGATCTCACAGATCTTTTTCGCAAAATAAGCGCCCCGGAAGCTGCTGTATTCAGATAATTCCGGTTGGATATCGAATTGTTTCATTCACTGATATAGATCCTGCATTGTTCCATCCCCTGCTCTTTGAGCATACGCTTATACTTCCTGATCATGTCCAGCTCGAAGGAATCTTACAGGTTGCTCCGGTATGTATAGAACTCATCCCTTTTTATGATCTCATATGGAAAAAGCATAAAAGAGATAAAATCCGGAATACACTGACAGCGGACACATTCCCAGCTCTTCTGTCAGGGCCAGCACATGGTACTGCAGATTCGCCAGTGTAAGGTTATATACGGAGCCTATATTGATCGCCTTATTCCAGTTTTTCTCATAGTGGGACGCGGCTGCGGCATCCGCCTCAATACAGACGGATTCCTTCGGTCCATCCGCGTCCTACGCTTTTTCCAGGGCCTGCAGCTCCTGCCGCAGTTTATTCTTTAATTTTTCTTTACTCCAGAATTTCCTTTCCATACGCTCCTTGTTTTGATTTCTGTATTCGGTGGGCGCGATGCCGTAATAGTCCCTGAATACCCTGTTAAATGCCGAGACATTGGAGAAGCCGCTGTTCATCGCGATACGCGTGATATTGCTGCCTGTATAGAGCAGCTCCGAAACCGCATGCTTCAGCCGGAAAACGCAGGCATGGCTACCTGGCTCGTTGCTTTGCGGGAATAAAGAATAATGGCAGATCATAAGAAATGAGACGCAAATGTTTTGCCTGCAGCCTCTTTCTTTAGTTCCAATCCCCCTCAGCCTTTTCCAGCTTATCCTTCAAGGTCTTTTCAAGAGCCAGAAATGCCGGTATAAAGCTGTCACGGATCAGCAGGAGCATTTCATCAATTTTATCCTCGTCATATATATGGGCGGCTGTATTGCGTTTTCTTAACATCAGAAGCCACACAGCTGAATCATTCACAAATCCCAGCTTATAACCAAGCTGTAAAATCTCTCTGGGCGAACCTGTCTCCGCTCCTTCTGCTCCATGAACTCTTAACACTGCCTGCAGCGCCTTCCATGAAAGTTCAAAGGTAAGCTGAAACTGTCCGATCACACCTGTTCTGTAAATTTCATTATCATTCGCAAAATCAAAATCCGCATTTTTCAATACATTCAGACAGCTTGAAAAATTATCAAATTTCTTCATATATGACCACCCCGTCTTTTTCTATTTCCTGTGTTAATTCCTCCGAAGCGCCCGAATCGAGATTCATGATATCAAAAGTCAGGAGTGAATGGACATGTTCCTTTATTTCCCAATAAAACGCGTCAAAGTCACCGCCGCTTACGGCAATATCTATATCGCTTCTTTCGGTATGCGTGCCTCTGGCGCGGGAACCAAAAAGAATCACTTTTTGAACCGCGCATTTCCGGGCAAATGTAAAAATATCCTTTATAACCCTGTCCGGAATATTGTATTTCATATCTGACCATCCCCAATTTCATCTTAAAAAATTCTATCACAAAATGTCTTTAATATCCAGCCTTTTTGCACTTTCTTCAGCCATGTCAGCTTGAATAGTGTTACAGGTCACACCTTGATCAGGCGTGCCCTGTAACTCAGGCCGTCATTTTAAATTGCCTACGGCAATGGACGGCCTGAATACCAGCTCTTATGTGCATCCTCCGATATTTTTCGAATACGATCAGATCTACCACACCTGGGATATTCTGACCTGCCAGCCCGCCCCATCTGCATTTGTGGTACAAAAAGACATATCCTGCCACGGTTTAGGTTCTGATAAAGAAGAGGGGCTGTTGCACCAGAGATCAAAAAATCTCGGGATGTAACAGCCCCTTTTTCTAAAAAGAGTAGTTTTTTTGTTAAAGTCAGAGAGGTATTCCCCGTTGTTTTTTTTAGATGGACGCACTTTCCCAGACCCTGCTACAAGGCAGGATCTGAGTCTTTTAGCAGGTCTATTTTTATGCGCTTTTCTTTAATGGCGCATTATGCCGTTCAGGACATAATGCACCCTGTTCAGAATCCTCTTCCATTTCCTCGTATTGGTAGTTCTCTATGATTCCTGCTTTCAGCATCCGCCTTACCAGTCTTATGATGTTGGGGTCTTTGATTCGTGATTCTATAAATCTGACCGCCCATTCATGGTCTATGTGGTTGAAAAAACTCTTGATATCCGCATCTAAGACATAGTGCACGGCACCGCGTGAACAGTAACATCATGCCTTAATATCCAAAGATGCCCTCGGTTTTAATGAAAATTCGCTGTCGCCTTTTACAATGCGGTTTTCTACATCTTCGCGGGTAATATTGCGTACAATGCTTGTATCAAATGGCTGCCCAAGCTGCCAGTTGGGGTTTGCTTCTCTTACAGCTTCGTAAAATGCTTTTGTATACATTCGCTCATATTGTCCAAGTGTCCATGTACCGCTTAACCGATCTGATTTTTTAACGCTTAACTGATAGCGTGTAAAAACCTCAGTACGCTTTGTTGTATCGCCATTGGCGACTCCTTTTTCTTGTATGAAATGGCGCATCGTTTCATCAAACATATCTTGACGGGCAGTTTCGGAAACATCGATTATTTTATGAAATTCAGACGGGTCTTTCCCTGTAATGTCCATTCCCGCTACACCATAAGGATTTACGAAATCACCGTCCTCATCAAAAAGCCCCATATAATTACGAATAAATGTTTCTTCGTCTGCTTCAAGCGGATTTTTAAATTTTAAATCAAGGTCATCATATTTTTGCCCGAGCATCTGTTTAAGCATTTTCAGGTTCTGCAAATCTTTTTCAACCTTCACTTCCGCAGCAGACTTCGTTGCTTCTCCGTTGGGATGTCCTTCGTCATACATTGCTTTCGCACGTTTGTATCGTGCGCTGTTTGTATTAATCGCACCTGTATAAGGCTTATAACCTACAGCCATTGACATAACGTAATCCTCCTTAAATATAAATTCCTTTTGGCTAAGTACTTTATTATTATATCGTCAATTCAGCAGATTTTTTTAAGGAAGCTTCCCGAAATTGATGATTTTGATTGGGAAATTCCAATTCACTGAACTGGCAGCCCGTGTGAACGTCGAGATATTGTCAAGTGTGTTTGTAAACTTTCTGCATACTTGTTTTTCATCTGCCTCTCCATCTTCTGATACTTTGTGAAACGGCCGAATGGTCATAATGGGGTGCCCTTGGGTATACTTTGTGAAACGGCATAATGGGCATAATGGGGTGCCCTTGGGTATATGTTTTCAGACTCATTTTTTTCTAAAGCCTCATTGGCCTTCCCATTCAACTGCTCAGGAGTCATATTTTTAATAATTTCAGGGGTATTCGTGAAACCGCACTGAAAAAGATACGGAAGCTCTACGGCGGCATACTCACATACAGGAAAGAAAACAGCCTGCCAAGGACGCTTGGCGAAAAATATTTTTTGGAAAACGAAGTACAGAAGAAAAGGGCATCGGACAGCTTGGCCGATGACAAGTATCCCATGCAGGAAGCAGAACAGCTTGTCATTGATGCCGTAAATGTCGGGCTTGCCGCCATGCACAAGGCTCCGGAAAAAAACTGAAAGAAGCCGTACTCGGCTTTATGACCGCCCTGCCGACAACTGCGGATTTCATTTCCTATGAATCAGTGACAGTGATATGCGTATGTGCAAACACTGTAAAAAAGCCTTTGTCGCAAGCCGGAAGGGAAATGAATTTTCAGCCAGAAGTACAAGAACCAGTTTAATGTCTACAAATCAAGAGAAAAGAAAAAGGGGAATAAAAGAGCAGAGCATATTTTTATCGGGAGTGAACTGCCGGAAGAATACACGGAATCAGAAAGCCGGAAAAGCCTCATAGGCGCAAATGCAAAAGCTAGTACAGCATTGCGTATATAATGGTGAATAATGTGCCTGATATTTTTGTCAGGACAAGGCGGAGGAAAGAGGCGACGCGGTGGCATCGTTGATTGACGACAACGCAGAACTGGCAGAAATAGCAGGTGCAGAATTCACCGTTAATTACGCAATGCTGTACTAGGGCAAATGCCGCCACTGCGATACCGGAGCTGATCCAGATAGCATCTAACCCGGTTTTTGAAGAAAACCGCAAGGAAAAACACAATATAAACGCAAAATACGGCTGGTATAGGTATGATGTCCGTTTTGCCCTCCCGGTCTATGAGGAAAATACGCTTGTAAGATACAATATCTTCCATGCCCGGCTTTTGATTAACCATGCTGAAAATGGCAAGAAATATCTGTATGATATCTTAGCAATAAAAAAAGAAACGAGCAAGCCGCGGCAAGATGTACGGTGAAAACCCATTTCTTATTGTCAATAAGAAAGCCATTTCTTCCGTCCTGTCAATCCCCGATTTTAAATTTTTCAGAATCACACAAACGCGTTCTCATCCGTCCATACTTCCCGATCTGATATTCCGTTGTATCCGAAAGTTTCAGGTCGGGAATCAGATAGTCACCTTCCCAATGAGAAGTAATTGCATATACAACCGCCTTTCTTTGTGCTAAACTGTTTTCAGATACAAATAAAAGAATTATCACATCAGTAGCCGGCGGCTTTTCCATGAGCTGGATGCGTTGCAATTCGCTCTTGATCTTTCCCCTTTTTCACTCTATAATAACGGACAGGCTACGTTCGATACGATGCCCTTTGGGTATACAAAACACGAGGGAGACTGGATAAACCATGAATACAACCATCATGTGGATCATGGCCGCAGGCGCGGCGGCCGGCGGCCTGGACAGAATCTGCGGAAACCGCCTGGGGCTTGGAAAGCGGTTTGAAGAAGGCTTTATGCTTCTGGGCGCCACCGCCCTCTCCATGGCAGGGATCATCTGCCTGACCCCGCTCCTTTCCGGGCTTTTGAAGCAGTTCCTTGTCCCGCTGTGGAACCTGTCCGGACTGGACCCCGGAATCCTGGGCGGGATTCTGGCAATCGACATGGGCGGCTACCAGCTTTCCATGGAGCTGGCGAACGCGCCTTCGGTAGGACGATACGCCGGGATTGTGGCAGGGGCTACCTTCGGGTGCACCGTCACCTTCACCATTCCCGTTGGGATGGGGATGGTTTCCCGGCAGGAACGGCCCCTGTTCGCCAGAGGAATGCTCATCGGCCTGGGCATGATGCCTGTGTCGCTGGTCATGGGCGGGCTGTTCTGCGGACTGGGTATCATGGAAATTTTACTCCAGAGCCTTCCGCTTTTTCTGCTCTCCCTGATGTTCATGGCCGGAATCCGCTTTTTTCCGGATCAAATGATCAAAGGCTTCGGATATTTTGCAGCAGTCATCGGGTTTCTGACAACCGTCGGGCTGACCGCAGGGGCGGTGGAATATATGACCGGCTTCCGTCTCCTCAAAGGGCTCGCCCCCATTGAGGAGGCGATGGCCGTGGTATCTTCCATCGGCGTGGTAATGTTGGGAAGCCTTCCTGTGGCGGAAATCCTGCGGCGGCTTCTGGAAAAGCCCCTGAACTGGGCGGGCCAAAAAACCGGCATGAACGGAAACAGCGTGGCGGGCCTTCTCATGGGAATTGTAAGCCCGGTTCCAGCCATCGCCATGATGAAGGAGATGGATGACCGGGGCAAGGTGGTAAACGCCGCCTTTCTGGTGTGCGGCGCTTCCGCACTGGCGGCCCACATGGGATTCACCTTCGGGACGGAACCAGATCTGGTCGTCCCGCTTCTTCTCTCCAAATTGGCGGGAGGGCTCTGCGGCGCAGCGGCCGCGCTGCTTCTAACCGGACAGGCAGACGGATCGAACACTTCATTGCAGAAAGGGGAATGTGACAATGATAACCATCATAAAATTACGGGAGTATGAGGAACTGGCCGAAAAAGCCGCGCAGTGGTTTCATCAGAAATGGGGAATCCCTCTGGAAGCCTATACGGAAAGTATCGAGGAATGTCTGTGTCAAAAGACGGCGGTACCGCAATGGTATCTGGCATTGGAGGGTCATGCCGTTGTGGGAGGTCTGGGCGTCATTGAAAATGATTTTCACAACCGCAGGGACTTAGCGCCCAATGTCTGCGCCGTATATGTGGAGGAGAACTATCGCTGCCGGGGAATTGCGGGAGAGCTGCTGCATACGGTCTGCACGGATATGAAAGAACAGGGAGTGGATACACTTTATCTTGTTACGGATCATACATCCTTTTATGAACGTTATGGCTGGGAATTTTTCTGTATGGTACAGGGAGACGGCGAACCAACGCTTAGCAGGATGTATATTCACAGAGAGGCTTAAAGACTTTCCCAGAGGTTCGGAATCCCGAAACCTCTGGGAATTATTTCCAGCTGTGCGGTTGCGATTCGACAGGTCATTTTCATGCAATTTATTGTAATGAAAATGACCTATCGAATCAGCAACCCACTTATTAATGAGCAAAAAGCGGCTGCGTTAGCAGACGTAAGAGTGCGTCAGCACGATTTTTGCGAATGGATAAGTGGGTTGGATGCTCCCTGGAGCATCCAACCGCACAGCTGGAATTATTTTTATTTCATGTCATGTTTCTGTTCGTATCAGCATATCATTAATTAATACTTAAGCCGGCGCTTGCATATCCCGCGACTGTATTGAGCAGCGTCAGACCGCTTGCTGTCGCTGAAAATACCAGCATCAGCCGGGTTTGGGCCGTTACAGGAATATTCAGTCCTGTAAGTGAACCGTTCAGCAGTGTACCAATTGAGACGATTCCCGTAAGCGACGGTGTCAGGTTGATCAGTGTTCCGGCAATCGGAGAAAATACATTATTCGGCGTTGCGGACTGATAGATCTGCGCTCTTACCGCAACCGTGGAACCTGGCAGCGAAAGTCCTACTGTGGTACTGAAGAATGCACTGAACGAGGTAATGATTCCGGCACGCGGAACCTGGAATGCAAAGTTCGAAAGTGTTCCGCTGGCATTTGTGATATCAATTGAGGCTCCCAAAACCGTAAGCCCCTGCGCACTGCTTCCAAATCCAACGAATGCAGGGATCCCCGCAAGCCCACCGGCGATTGTTGTCAGTGAAACCGGAAGCCCTGACGCAAATGGAATGATCGCTCCCGTACCAGCAACACCAGTTGGACCGGTGGGACCGGTGGCTCCAGTGGCTCCGGTGGCTCCATCGGCTCCGGTGGCTCCGTCGGCTCCGGTCGCTCCATCGGCCCCGGTCGCTCCAGTGGGACCTGTCGCTCCATCGGCTCCGGTCGCTCCAGTGGGACCTGTCGCTCCATCGGCTCCAGTCGCTCCGGTGGCTCCGGTTGGGCCGGTGGCTCCATCAGCCCCGGTTGCCCCAGTCGCTCCATCGGCTCCCGTGGGACCGGTGGCACCCATCGGACCATCATCTCCCTGGCATCCTTTCGGTCCCTGGGGGCCGTTCGGACCGGTTTCACCCTGAATCCCCTGCGGACCGGTCACACCCTGCGGGCCCATAGGGCCGGTCGGGCCGGTGGCTCCGGTTGGGCCCTGAATCCCTCTTGGCCCCTGAGGCCCCGCATCTCCCTGGGGTCCCACAGGTCCTATCGGTCCCTGGGGTCCTGCCGGTCCCTGGGGGCCCGCATCTCCTTTCGGACCTTCGCATCCCGGATCACCTTTGGGGCCAATATCACCGCGGACACCCTAGATTCCCTGAATCCCCTGTGGGCCGGCATAACCTCTCGGTCCGGCATAGCCTCTCGGCCCCATGTCTCCGGTAGGCCCTACCGGCCCTGGATTTCCTCTGGGTCCCCGCGCTCCGGGAGCGCCTGGAATCCCCTGTGGTCCCATAGGGCCCGGATCGCCTTTGTCACCCTTCGGGCCGGGACAGCCGGTATCCCCTTTGATCCCCTGCGGGCCTGCAGGACCCTGATCTCCCTTAGGCCCCACAGGCCCTCGTTCACAACAGGGAGGATAGCATTGATTCTGACAACTGCTGCATGAATTTCTGTTATCCATAAACATCATATCCTTTCCAAATTATCTGAAAAAACACTTAAAAAGTATCTTTTCACACAAATATTTTATGGTCAGCGAAAATATTTGTTGCATTTTTCCAGAAAAAACAGAATATATTTTATGTTTACCCTCCCAATCAAGAAATCTGCAGACTGTCAAAATACTGTTTATTATAAAGATATGCTTTGGAATAAGGTTTACACGCTCCCGCCCTTTCGTTGTATTCTTTCGCTTTTTTTCTGTCCCCCATTCTGTCAAAGCATACACATAGCTGCAAAAGAGGAACATAATCATAGCAGTCCGGCTGGACAAATCCATTGGAAAAATGATTTTTCGGTCTGTTCAGCGCAGTCTCATACCAGTAGACAGCAATATGATAATCTCCGCGTTCCAGAAAATGTTTCCCGATTTCGCAGCACAATTCCGCTCTTGGCAAATCAAAGCTCATGCTGCGCAGAAGAATATCCAGCGCGGATTGTTCCTGCCCAAGGCGGTAATAGCAGTTGGCGCAGACCGAACAGGCTTCTATTTTATTTTCAGCCCATCCATCCGCCGAGAGCAGGAATTGCTCCAGTACAGAAACCGCCTCTTCATATTGCTTGTGATAGTATAGCTCCCGCCCAAAATAGTACTGATGCCGGGGCTCTAAGCGTTCTCCCCTGTTAAGGAGTTTGCGGTAAATATTCAGATTCCGGTCAGGGTCTCCGGACGTTATTTTTTTGTGGCAGACCGCAATATCCGAATAAATGATATTTCCGCTTTGCGGAATCACCTCATGGACTGCACCTACCCAGCGGAATTTTGAGCAATTCCTGATCCATCTTTCCCTGAAGTAGGAAAAAGAAGGATTTCCGGCTTCATCAAAGGAAATATTATATTTCATCATTACAATGTCCACGTCCGGCGGCAAAGTCTGTTTTAGCCGCAAAAATTGATCCTTTTCCGTTTCCTCCAGAATGTCATCCGCGTCCATCCACATACAGTAATCCATAGACGCCTTGGAAAAAGAATAATTTCTTGCATCGGAAAAATCATCCTTCCACAGATACGAATAGACCTTGGATGTATAATCAGACGCTATTTCGACTGTCCGATCCGTCGAACCGGTATCCACAATAATGATTTCGTCTACGAGCTCCGCTGCACTGTCAAGGCAGCGCGCAAGATGCGTTTCCTCATTTTTGACGATCATGCAGAGACTGATTGTCGGCATGTCGACTCTCCCTCCTTGTTCGATTATTCTCTGTAAAGCTTTACGATACTCATATTCATATTGATTTTGGAAACACATGATGATGTCCATGAAAAAAACAGCGTGGACGCATCGGGTATCCGGACAATAAAATATCTGGATAAAACAAGCATTTCCTTCCTCTTTGACGCCTCTGCGTATGCGGCATATACCGTCTGTACACTGTCGTTAAAGATTGGCGCGAGCTTGATAAAACCATGCCTTTTCATTACCGTGGATATATAGTAGCAGACCGCATAGCAGCCGGGCGTCAGCAATACGGAATACTCATTGCACAGAGTGATATTCCGGGTAACATCCGGTATATCTGTCTTCAGCGGAAGGCTGGTTTTTTCCGGCAGAATCACTTCCTGCCCTAAAAATGACGCAAAGATACTGTTTTGCGGGTAACCGGGCGGACCTGCCGGCCCCCGCGCGCCTGGATCTCCCCTTGGTCCCTGGGGGCCTGTTGCTCCCTGCGGCCCCTGAGGCCCGGTGACACCCTGGGGGCCAATCTCCCCCCGCTCTCCGGGACACCCCGGCGGACCGGGTTCCCCTCTCGGCCCCTGGGGGCCAGTCTCTCCCCGCTCTCCCCGTTCTCCGGGGCACCCCGGCGGCCCGGGTTCTCCTCTTGGTCCCCGGGCCCCTGGCTCTCTGCATTCTCCGGGACAAATCGGCACACATAAGTCTGCGCATTCTTCGGGGCATCCCGGCATACATGAGTCTGCGCATTCTCCGGGACATCCCGGCATACATGAGTCTGCGCATTCTCCGGGACATCCCGGCATACATGAGTCTGCGCATTCTCCGGGACATCCCGGCACACATGAGTCTGCGCATTCTCCGGGACATCCCGGCAAATCCGGCGTTTTTGTCTGTCCTCCCGATCCATGCTTATGACCGCAGGAAAAATCACATTCCTCCGCGCCTGCGCAATCTGAATATCGGGAATGCGCAGGTTGGACCATGTTCGGCTCAGGCGCATTGCAGGTGACCGGCCGGCCTGTGTTTTTATTACAATTTCTATCACAGTTTCTATTGCAATTCCTTCCCATGCCGGACCGGTTCGGCGGGTGAAACATCCAGTTTGCATTATAGTTATTCAATCAAAACCACCTCATTTATATTCGGTATCAAATTTGATTTCCCGATGGGTTTAATAAATTATATGCATAAAATATAATTATGTTTTATGCGCTCACAAAAGAAAATGCGGCAATGCTGAACATCATAAAATGATTGGAACATGAGTGGATATCTGAAAAAGCCGCACCGTGGTTTCATCAGAAATGGGGAGTCCCCATGGAAACGAATATAGAATGTATGAAAGAATATCTGTGTGTATATGTGGAGAAAGAATATCGCTGCCGTGCAATCAGTATTCCCCGGTCCAGCGTCATGCACAGGGGCACCTCATCTTCTGCCGTACACAGGCAGTACTCTTCACTGGGCCCGTCTTCGTAATAAGCCGCCGCTTTGATCTCGCCGGGCGCATAAACCGAGTCGAACTTCTGAACGGCTCCTGTGTATTATCATATATGTGCGAGATATCACAAATCTCGCTTCCGGAAGCCTTATCACATCATCTCCCGACATGCTCGCGCCTCCCGTCCGGATACTCAAGGTACGCCTTCTGGGTTTCATCGTCATATCCTGCCACAGGCAAACCTTTTATCTTTCTTACTTCATTATCAATCCTTATAGATTCCCTGAATCTTACCGTCAGCTCCTCGTCAAAGAGTCCGCAAGTAGAATCCAATTCATTTAGAATTGTCATTAGTTAATCTCCTTCCTTATTTCTGTTCGCCAGACACCCCATGCCGGACTGGTCCAGCCCAAGCGGCATCGTTATAAATCCCCGTTCCCTGGCTTTTGAAAAACTCGTAAATGTCCAGGTCAGCCATTGCATAAATGGGATTGCGGAGTATCTTGCTGATAGTTAACCTGGAAAATGGCTTTCCTGCTTGCATTTTGGGCAATATATCCATTCCATCACCATCTGCCGCTCCCCTTTAGTCTCTATGATCTTTTTATTCCTTGGTATAAATCTTGCTTTTTAAGACTATTTGATTTGGCTCGCGGCATCCAAAAGAACCTTGTTGATTGTATTCTCCATAAAAAGCGAGGCCAATTTGGTGAAATAAAAATGTCTTTTCCAGGTTGCCTATTTAGCAAATTGGTTGCTAAATCGCTGATTGCATATCCGATTTTTTTGTTCGGTCCATGCTTTAGTGAAACATTGGAAATAAACGGGAGCATTTCGCCAGCCCCAATGCCAACACCTTGCCCCCATTTCAAATTAGCTGCGGCACACCAATTTTTCATCTGTTGAATCGCAATATAATTTTGTGTCCCTTCAAAAAAACCATTATTCACAACGCAATATACCATCATATCATGGTTCAAATCTTTTAGCTCTCCTAAGATAATTAGGAATTGGAGTAGCTGGGAGGGGATACTATCTACATAGAGCGGAAACACAAATACCAATACATCACTGCTTGCTATTTCTGCCAACTCTGTTGCTTGCAAGGAACATTTGAACACCTGCGCATTACTTTCCCCCGTTTCTTGCAGCAAATACTTTATCAAAAGTCCTGATGTACTTTCCCCAGACTTGGGACTTCCGTTAATAATACTTATATTCATCTTTTTACTGCTCCCCCACTTTCCCACATAGCTGCTCTATGGAATTGAAAAAAGCAACGTTATGCTTTGACGCATTAAAATTGATGCTGTTCCTGCTAACCATATTTTCATATCCGTCTTTCATTACACATTGTCCTGGGGTTTTAATCCAGCAGCCAAAACATCCAATACAGTTTTTTATGAAACCTTTATTAGATACAATCCGTGTATCTCCTGTGATTTGCGGGAAAATCTGTTGAAATTGCAGGTCGGTCAAATCATGTATGATAACATTCATTTTCGTCCTCCCGTTTTATAATATGGCGCTAAATAGATTTAATGATATCTTCAATTCTTGTTTCCCAATCTTTGTCATACTCTACATTGGGCATCGTTGCGATAGCCGATAAACCATGGACCAATGCCCACATTGCTATTATTTTATTTTGTATGACAGGCTCTGGCATATCAACTTTGGAAAAAGTCTGCATTGCAGCCTGCTTCAGTATTTTTAGCGGCAGGGGTTCTTTTTCGCCTGCACAATCCAATGACAAGTTTATCCGAATGTTTTTTCTGGAAAAAAGAAAATCAAAATATACGGGATTGTGATAGAAGAATTTAACATAGACGGTTCCGAGCATAGGCAGAAAATCAGGAGCATTTTCATACGTCTCTGCTGCTTGCTCCAACGTTGACACAAACAAATCCATAATATGTTGTTGAATTGCGGCAATAAACTCATCCTTGTTGTTAAAATGAGCATAAGGAGCAGCATTACTGACACCACATTTCATAGCAGCTTTACGTAGGGATAAAGTCTCCTCACCCTCCATGCTAATTAACTCTAATCCCGCTTCAACTAAAGCGCTTCGTAGATTTCCGTGATGATAAGGCTTATTATCCATAACAACCTCCAATCTTGTCGCCGATAAGATTATATCGCTAAAACTTAGCAGTGTCAAGATTGGGGCGCAAAATGGAAATACTTCAGTGTACATTGGCTTTCCGAAACGGCGGGGCCGGCTGACGCATATACTTTTTTGGTGGTATTTAAAATGCTGTTTGTGTATAAGGTCAGCTTTGTTTTATCGATATAGATCCTGGAATTCAGCGCTTCCCGGAATGCCGCATTTCCCGGATTAACGTATGTGCCCATAGCTTTACCATCCTTTCTCATTTCTTGTTTCGAATGTCAGTGGTTATGCCCAAGGGCATCCCGTGTCCGCCGTTCCGCGGCCAGATGGTCTCCGCCAGTTGTTTCCATGGGCCGTGTATGTTCCCGCTTTCCGATACGGCAACCCCCACCGCATAGCCCACATCGCCCCAGCTGGACCAGGTCATGTACAGCTTCCCGTCCTCCATCGGAAACAGGCAGGGGCCGTCCGTAAAATATACATCCCCCTTGATGCCAAATTCCGCTTCCGCAAAGGGAACCGGCTTCGCCCAGGGTGCCTCCTTTGCAGAAAATAAGACAGCAGGCTCGGTCCTGGCAGCGGAAAGATCCGGTTCCAGCTCGGTCATACAGATGTCACCGTCCGGCGTGTCCTCGAAGCTGTGGGAATATACCATTAACCTCAGACGCGGCGAAGGCGATTGAGATTTTGGAGCTGGCCCAATTATCGGACAGCCCCCATTTTTTCTTTATTTCTGCAATTCTATTACTCCGCGGCCTCCTTCGCCTTCATCTCCTCAATCTCCGCCCTGTGGATCTCCGCCGGATTCTTCCTCAGGCAGATCAGCTGGATCACCGCAAAGATCACCGGGATTCCAAATCGCGTCACGTTGATCGCAAAAAGCGCGCTGGCCGGTTCCTGACCGATGGCATTTGGGATGTATCCTGACACTGCCAGGATTGCCAGGATACCGGTATTGACTACGGTGCTGCCGCATTTTTCCGCAAACCCTTTTATGGATGCAATGATACCGTTGGAGCTCCTGTGTGTCTTCCACTGCATAAAATCAATGGCGTCAATAGTCAAGATAGACATCAGCGCGATCTGAGGGGTCGTCACCAGATTCACCAGGCCGGACATCACAAGCATCAGCGTCACATTATATTTTCCAAATAGGAACAGCAGGATATACAAAATACCACTTACGATCAACGTAAAAATATACACCTTCTGGCCGGTCTTGAATACCTTAAGCATCAGCGGGAACAGAAACGTGATCGCAATGAATCCGGTCACGGTCAGCATCAGGAAAAACGGCGTGATCAGGCCTGGATTTTCCAGATAATACATCAGGTAATACACTGCGGTCCCGAAGTTCAGCCCGTAGCCGATGAAGAATGTGAGCCAAACGATCAGCAGCGGCCAGAGTTCTTTTTCGCCTAATACCTTAAAAATGTCTTTGGCGTTTGCCTTTTCTTCTGTCTCTACCACATACTTTTCTTCGGAGGTTTTAAACAGCCCCCAGAAGGTCACGCAGGACATCAGGCCGAATACAAGCATCATCGGAACATAACCGTTGTCAATGTGGAATATATTTTCAA
Organism: Lachnospiraceae bacterium; assembly: GCA_910573785.1. Classification (GTDB taxonomy): domain Bacteria; phylum Bacillota; class Clostridia; order Lachnospirales; family Lachnospiraceae; genus Schaedlerella. The sequence goes on from CAJSZT010000023.1 coordinate 22,637, forward strand.
AAAATGCCTTCATCTGCGGGGTAAAGGATGAAGCAATAGAAAATGCCGCCGTATTCAGGATCGCTCCGAAATGGATCACATGATTCCTCTCCTTATCACTTTTCACACAGGCAGGCAGGAGCGCCACATGGGGCATAGTAAACATGGTTCTGGTCATTCCGTAGCCCATATATACGACCAAAAAGAATACCGCCTTTGCCATGGTGGGCAGATTCGGATTGATCCACATCAGTGTGGAAAAAATGGTCAGGAGCACGGGAGCCGGGATCAGCCATGGACGGTAACGCCCCCATTTTGTATTGGTCCGGTCGGCAATGACTCCCATCATGGGATCGTTGATCGCGTCCCACAGGCTGGAAATAAACATGATCACCGAACATGCTGCCGCCGGCAGAAGCATGGTATCCGTCATAAACGGAGATATAAAGGTCGCCGCCACCGCCGCCATGATCGCGGCCGGGCCGTATGCTGAGGTTGCGTAAAAGAAGGTAAACGCGGGGCCGGCTTCTTTCTTCGTGTTCTTTAAAGGTTCGTTTGACATCTGTGTTCTCTCCTCTCATTTTTAGATAACAGCTATTTGGTTTTCATACATCTGTAAATCGTAGGATTACTATAGCAATTCAGAAGCACAAAAAACAGCACGAAAAATGACATTGACCTGAAAATAAGTGACAACCCCGAATTTGCGTGATATGATGGAAGAAGAAATTCAGCTGCTTTTTTGCTCATTTATGAGTAGGTTGCTAATCCAAAATCTCAGTTTTATTGCAATAAATTGCATAAAACCGAGATTTCGGATTGCAACCGTACAGTTGGAATAAACTTCCCCGGTGCAAGCACTCAAATGTCCACTGGACATTTGCCTCCTGCAATTCTTGCAGGAGCGGGGTATTAGCCCCAGCTTCGCCCTTCGTTACGCAGCAAGCTGCGGGGTATTAGACCCGAAGGGAATAAATTTGCAGAGGATGAATCATGAAAGCATATAAGCAGAGCTGCTACAATACCAGCACGATGTATTCCCCCCGTGGGACAGATAACCTGGATTTTAAAATTGAAGATTATTTGAAGGCTAAGACGAAAAGCGGCCTCGGATCAGAGGAAGCCTATCTGATCGAGATAGAACATGAATCGGAGATCAGCCAGGAGATCACGCAGCGCTTCCATGTGAATTTTCAGATTAACCATAAGCTGGAAGAATCCTTCATCTCTTCCGGAAATGACCTTCTGATCGCAAGGCATCTCCGCTATCTTCCTGCTTTTTTGCACACCCACAGCTTTTTCGAGATCGTCTGCCTGCTCAATGGTTCCTGCAGCCATTACATCAACGGCCAGCATCAGCATTTATCCCAGGGGGACGTCCTGATCATGGCGCCCGGAACCATGCACGCGATCCATGCCGCAGATGACGACAGCCTGGTGATCAATATTTTGATCCGTTCCAGCACATTTCACTCGGCATTTTTTAATACGCTGACCAATAAAACGATCCTGGGGGATTTTTTTCAGAAAACGCTTTACCGCAACAAAGAGCACTCCTACCTGTTATTCCATGCCGGAAATGACGACAGTTTATTCCGGATCCTGGAATATCTCTACCTTGAGGAATGCTCTGAAAAACGATATAAAAACGCGGTGAAAAATCAGATTGCAGAGCTGTTCTTTTCGATACTGCTCCGCAATCATGAGAAAGATGTTTTCATTCCCAATCCAACCGGTGAAAATGACGAGCCTGATTTTGTTTTTCTGCTGAAATACATGGAAAGTCATTATCAGAATACCAGCCTGAAAGAAATGGCGGATTTTTTCCATTACAGCGAACGTCATCTAATCCGGCTGATCCAGGATTATACGGGGATGAGCTTTTCCAAAAATATCCAGCAGATCCGGCTCAATCAGGCGGCGGCCCTGTTGGAAGAGACCGACCTGCCGGTGAGCGAGATTTCCGCGCAGATCGGGTACTCCAATGTCAGCCATTTCCGGAAGCTTTTTATGGAAAGGTTTTCCGTCTCTCCTCATGACTTCCGGCAGGCGCATCAATGCCGATGACAGGGGTATGGTAACATGAATCCTAAATATACTCACGGCCGATGAAATCTGCCGTGAGTATTGCGCCGGCCTCTCATTCAGCAAACCGGATCCGGTCGATCAGACTCTGCTTCTGGAAGCTCCGGTTCACCAGATACGTGACCAGCAGCTGCACTGCCAGCACCACTGCCGCAAGGACCAGCGCCGGGACCACCGGATACCGATAAGTCGTAATGGAGAAGATCCCTGTCTTTTTTGACCACAGGAATGCGCCGTACCCCAGCAGGCTCCCAAGTCCCAGCGACAGCACCAGTGTCCCCATCGTGTAGAACAGCCCTTCCATCTGCAGCATATTTACTGTCTGCCGCTCGGACATGCCGATGGCCTGCAGCATTCCCAGCTCCCTGCGCCTGACATACACGCTGTTGATCATAGTATTGACCAGGTTCAGGATGCCGATCAGACCGAAGATCAGAAGCACCCCGTAGCATCCCGAGAGAATGATGCCGATGGACTTTTCCGCCTCCTCATAGGCTTCCTCATACGTCCTGATCTCCAGGTATTCCATATCCGCCGTCAATTGCCGGATTTCCTCTGCGGCGCTTTTCTCCATCCCAGACTCCACCGTGATCTCAAAGCAGTCTGTCAGATCCGTTTCGCAGAGGCTTTGGAGCGCGTCCGAGGGCATGGCAAGCCAGGTTCCGCCATAGCTGATCGGGCCGTTTGTCACTGCCGCGATCCGGAACTCCTTCCGCAGTATTTTCTCACCGTCCATCAGCTCCATACGGATTGTTTTCCCGGGCTTCCAGTCCTTCATCTCTTCATACCGATCCCGGAACTTTTCTCCTAAAATAATCCCGGTGCCGTCCGCCAGAGCCGGGTCATCCAGAGAGCCCTCCGAGACATAATCTCTGAGCGCGTCCAATGCCTTTGCGCTGACTCCTGTGATGCTGCTTACCAGCGGGCTTCCGTCCGCCTCCTCGGGGCCTTCCAGCATGGCTCTTACAGATGTGTCCACATCAATATCCACCACTCCGTCAATCTGAAGGATCTGTTCCTTTCGCTCCTCTGTCAGCGGATTATTCTGCTGGATTTTATTCAGCGCCCGCTCCGGGTACATGGGATCCTCCCAGGCGTCCACGGATATCTGGATATTCTCCCGCAGATCGTCCTTCACCATATCCTCGGGGGAGAGACAGCTGCAGACCGCGGCAACAACCATGAACAGGATCCCGGTCGCCCCCAGCGTAAAAATGGTCATAACCGTGCGTTTCTTATTTCGGCTCAGGTTGGTGAGGGTCAGTTTCCGGATGTCGATCTCCTCGTAGCCCTTTCTGGTCTTCCCGGACGCGCTGCCATTTTTCTGCCGGAAACGCAGCCGTACCGCAGATTTTTTTTCGGCAGCCGCAGCATTTTTTTCTGCTTTTGCGCCTGCTTTGTCCTGCCGGGATTTTTTCCGGGAAGCGGCTGCATTTCCTTCGTCCCCCCGGAAGCGCAGCGCCTCAATGGGGGAGATCCTGGCCGCCGTGCGCATAGGCTTTTGCAGTGAAATGTATACCGTCGCAAGGCTGATCAAAACGCCGAACACAATAATCCAGGGCTGGATCAGATTCACCTCTCCCTTTTCAACAATCTGCTTCATCTGCTCTGCTACGGCAATGTCGCCGCTGACACTGTATCTGGCCGTCAGCCGGATCACCTGCACCCCTGCCAAAATTCCCAGAAGGATCCCGATGGGAACCGCAATCGCCGCCACCGCAAGCCCCTCCCGGAAGACAAGCTGGCGGATCTGCCGTTTCGTGGCGCCCACCGCGCGCAGCCTTCCGTATTCCTGCACTTTATCCAGCATGGACACATAGTAAATTCCGTAAATGGTCAGCGCCCCGACCAGCGCAATCAGTGCCAGCACCAGTCCAAGCCCGCTGTATACGGACGTATCCACATAATTTGCCATCAGATATTCCCGATTCAGGACGATCTCATTTTTCGCAATACCATATTCCCCGCCCAGTGTTTCGATCTGCTCCTGAATAGCGTCGGTGGTCATCCCGTCCGCACCGGCCAGCCGGAGGTAGATCCGATATTCATGCTCATTCTCCGCCAGGATCTCTCCGGCAAACGCGTCCGAGACGAAGCAGAAGTACAGGCCCTCCCGAATGGAGATCTCGGAGTCCGTGACCATTCCCGAAATGGTAAATTCCCGGTTTTCCCTGGTCTCGCTCCCGCCGTTCGGGCGGTATGGGATCTGGATCCGGTCTCCCACCGTCCCTTCCAGCCCCATGGCTTCCAGGACTCCCTTTGATACCACGATCTCATCCGCCTTCTCCGGCAAATGTCCTTCCGCCAGTTCCTGTCTGGAAAGCTCCGCCGCTGCCTGGTCAATGAATATCATGGTGATCCGGATGTCGGAATCCTGGTCGCAGTACATCGCCGCCGCATCCTCCCGGAGCCCGGCCTGTTCGATCCGTTCATCCGCCAGGAGCTTCTTCGCTGTCTGGCTGTCCACATCCCGGTACATGGCATGAAAGGTTGGGTAATATTGGTTCACTGCCTGATTCCGGATCGTGATAAAGCCGAGAATGACTGTGGGCGCAGCGGTCAGTAAAAGCGCGGTGAGCCCAATCGCCGTCCCGATCAATAAATTCCTGCTTTTATTTTTCCTGAAATTGGAAAGCGCAGTCCTGCTGATTGTGTTCATCTAACCCACCACCTTCCCGTCCTCGATGATGAGGGTGCGGTCCGCCATCTGGGCAATGGTTTCGTCATGGGTAATCATGACCAGTGTCTGGCCGTATTTTGCCACGCAGCTTTTCAGCATGGCGACCACCTCCATCTCGGTGTGAGAATCCAGGTTCCCCGTGGGTTCATCCGCCAGGATGATGGCCGGGCGGGACGCCAATGCCCTGGCGATGGCCGTCCGCTGCTTCTGGCCTCCGGAGAGCGTACTGGGCAGGGCTTTTAAACGGTCCTCCATGCCGATGCTCTGGATGATGTCCAGCACATAGTCCTTGTTCACTCGTTTGCCGTCCAGGCCGATGGGAAGGACGATATTTTCCCACACATTCAACGCCGGGATCAGATTGAAATCCTGAAAAATAAATCCGATCTTCCGCCTGCGGAATACCGCAAGCTGTTCATCCTTTAAGGAAAACAGATCCTGTCCGCTGATGATTACCTGCCCGCTGTCCGGCCGGTCCAGCCCGCCCAGCATATGAAGGAGGGTAGATTTTCCGGAGCCGGACCGGCCCACCACTGCCACAAATTCTCCGTGTTCGACAGTGATGCTGGTGTGGTCGATGGCTTTGATCTGGTGATCACCGTCGCCGTAAGTTTTTACAAGATCAATGGTTTCTAAAATCGGGTGCATATAAGAAGGCTCCTTTCATGATAGATGTTCAATTGATTCTGTTCTGTATGTGTTACGGGGCGCGCCTGATCAAGGGGCATCCCGCAACCTGTTTTTATCATACTCCGGAAGCCTTACAAGAACCTTTCAAAAAAGATAACAATTTTGTTATACTACGAGTTTACGCGCGGCGGACCTGAAGCCTTTCTACTCTAATCCATATTTCTTCGGAAGCATCATCCGGATCACAGTTCCCCTGCCGTGGGCCGGAAGCGCGCACACATTTCCGCCCTGCTCCTCGAAAATCTTCCGAACCAGATACAGCCCCACGCCCGCGCCCTCCTGCGCTTCGACTTCCGGCCGCTTTCCCCGGTAAAAGCGTTTGAAAATGTTCGGATACTCGGATTTTTCAATCCCAATCCCTTCATCCTCCACCTTGATAAAGACATAGGAGGCCATGGGCTCTACCCGGATCCGGACCGTACTTCCGGCGGGAGAATATTTCACCGCGTTATCCAGTACATTGGAAATAGCTTCCGCCGTCCATCTGGGATCATGCAGAAGCTCCATATCGGAAAATTCCTTCATCTCCATCTCGATCTGTTTTTCCTCTGCCTTGAGATAGATGCCGTTTACCCCGCGGACCAGCGTTGCTTTCAGGCTGGCTTTCCGCGGTTCCAGACGGATCATGTCCGCCTCCAGCCTGGACAGGTTCACCAATGTTTCCATGAGGTGGTTCAGCTTTTCCGCCTCCTGCTTTCCCCGCTCCAGAAATTCCCGCTTTTCCTCCTCCGTGATCTGGTCATCCCCTAAAAGCTCCAGGCTCAGCCCCAGCGCCGACACCGGGGTTTTTAGCTGGTGGGAAATATCCGTGATCATTGCTTTGGTATTTTCCTTTTCTTTCTCCAGCTGACTTTTATACACCTCCACCGCATGGCCGACCCGCTCCATCTGCTCCTGCAGCTGGGATCTGATTCCGGTTTTCAGGGTATCCCCGCCCGCCTGCTGTCTGTAACTTCCTGTTTCAGCCGTCCGCCGTTTGTAATTGCCTGCTTCCAATTCCTCCAGGCAGTCTGATATTTCCAGGTAATCTTTGTATTTCCGACGGTATGTCAGAAAGCACCAGATTCCGTTTGCCAGAACCGTTCCGGCGAACAGCGCGGAATAGTAGGGCAGCGGGATTTTCGCGGGCAGCAAAAAAAGGAATAAGACCGCGATTCCCGCCGTGCTTATCCCTAGATTTTTCTTCCATTCGTGTTCCAGCCAGATATAGCCCCGTTCATGACTGCGGATCATTTTCTCGATGCTTCCGCCGCCAGATGCTCCTGCATTCGACAGTTCCTTTACTTTCTCGATGCTTCCGACGTCCATAGATACCCCAGCCCCCTGACATTCTTGATATACTCGTAATCCTCATCCTCGGCGATCTTCTTTTTCAGGCGGCTGATGGTGACCGGGACCGTGTTGTCATCCACGAACTGCCCGTCCATATCCCATACGGCTTCCAGGATCTGCTCCTTCGAAATGATCTGCTTCGGATTTTCCAGGAAATATAGCAGGAGCTGTATTTCCTTCTTGCTCAGGAGCAGCTCTTCGTCCCCTTTATAGACCCGCATCTCCCGGCACTGCACCCGAATGTCCCGGGAGCACAGGGCCTGTCCGTGCTCCTTCTGGCTCTGCCCGATCCTGCGCATCAGCGCGTTGACCTTTGAGATCAGAACCATCAGGCTGAATGGCTTGGTGATGTAGTCGTCGGCTCCGGCGTCGTAGCCGTTTACAATATCCACTTCCTGATCCAGGGCGGTCAGGAAAATCAGATGGACGTCGCTGACTCTGCGAATGCTCCGGCAAAATTCCAGTCCGTCCCCGTCCTCCATCGTAATGTCGCTGATAATCAGGGACACCTCATTTTCCCGGAACATTTCCTCCGCCTGAGCGGCCCGGACGGCGCTCAGCACCTCGTAGCCTTCCTTTTCCAGCTTCAGGCTGATGCCCCGGTTGAGGCTTGTATCGTCTTCCAGTAATAAGATTTTTGCCATTGTTGTTCTCCTGCATCCTCCTGTTATAAAAACAGGGACGGAAAATCCGTCCCACTGTTAAATCCGCGTTCTGTTAAGCCAGCGGCATTAACTATATATAGTATATTCAATTCTGCCTAAAATAGCAACCAATTTTAATAAGATTTTTATTTTTCCTCAGCAAAATCTGTTCCTCCGGGGATTGATCTGGCAGGGCAAAGCCGCAATGTCGTGATACTCAGCGTGATGCTTTTCGATGCATGCCCGCACCTGGTCGATGTCCTCCGGCTGGATCAGCAGGGACATGCCGCATCCCAGCTCCCCCTGGATGGAACGGGGCGCGGGAGAAATACGGGAAGAAATGTGTTCTTCCCGTAACAGCTCCTGCAGGAGCATCCCATGTGTATAATTTTCAAACAAGATATAATAATTGATTCTGCTTTCTTCTTCCATCTTAGCCCAACATCTCCACAAAGGCCTGGATCCTGGTACGGAGCTGCTCCGCATCGGCATCCGTATAGTCCGTCTCGATCCCCAGGACCGGGATCCCCGCGTCCTTCAATGCCTTCTCCACCGTGTAGCCTTCCGTATCGTACAGACAGCAGAACTTTAAGTTCACGTCGATCACGCCGTCCACGTTGTATTCCTTTGCCAGGCGCAGGATGTCGTCCACACGGCCGGTATTCGGCGTGAAGCACGCACAGTTCACACCCATATACCGCTCGGCAATGGCCGCGTACTGCTCATCCAGGGTCGTTTTTGTCTCATCCACCAGATTTTCAAAATAGCGTGTTCCTGTACAGGTCTCCTCGCATACCACCGCGGCGCCGCTGGTCTCGATGATCTGATGCAGCTTCCAGTTTGGAATCGCCATCGGGGTTCCGGAGAGCAGGATACGCTTCGTCCCTGCTGGAAATACAGACACGCCGTCGGCAATCCGCTGCTCCAGCTCGTCCGCCAGCTTGTTTGTCATCTGCGCGCAGCGCGCCGGATCGTCGAAAAACGCGATCTGCATCACCAGAAGCGCGTCTCTTCCGCTGATGGGGATATTCTTTGCCTTTCTCGCCTCGTACAGGCGGGCCAGGGCTTTCCTCTTTTCATTGATAATATGGATTGCGTCACCCAGCTTCTCCGGAGTGATCTGATTTCCTGTAAATTCTTCGACAACATGGGCAAATGTTTTGATCTCGTCTTCCCATTTCTTCACGTCCTGGGGCCGCTTCATCTGGGGCATGTCCATGATGTGCATGGGAACGTCCTGGCCCAGAATTTCCCAGGCTTTTTTCTTGCCGTCGCAGGTGGTCTCCCCTACATACATATCCGCAATTCTGAAAAACGGGCAGGTTCGTTCCAGGCGCGCGCCCACGGATGCCTTGATCAGCGGACAAGTGCTTTTCGGCAGAACCTTTTCCCCGCCCGGAACCCAGAACTGAGAACCGCCGCACAGCCCGGTCACAATGCCGTCTGCCGCGATCACTACCTCATCCGGCACATAGACGCAGAACGTACCGAATACCTTCTGCCCCTTTTTCTGCGCCTCAATCAGCTCCGCCGGACGGATGCCGTGGATGTCCGCCACGACCATATCCCAGAAGCCCATGCCCTCCGGGCGGTTTTCCTGTGAAAGGTATACGTCGCCGAATGCGGTGGGGAGCACTGCGCAGAGCGCGTCGTGGGCCTCCAGATCCATCCCTAAGTCTTTCCAGATTTCTGCATAATTTGCCATTGTTCTTCTCCTTTGTTTTTCGTTTAGGAGTTATTTTTCTGCAACTCCTTGTTCTCTGTCTTTTAGTATAGCTTTTATTTCAGCTTCCGTCTAATTGCAAAATGACATAAGGACAGCCGGCTTATAGAAAGACTCTATAAGCCGGCCAGGAAAAATGCCCGGAACATCAAAAGCATTCCCGGATCTGCTACCTTACACGCAGGATACATTTTCATATTATTGCACTCAAGAGTTTCCGAGACCGCTCTAAGAAGCTGCCATCTTCTTATGAAACATATACCAAAGTATAAAAACCGGGAACAATACGCATGCTGTCACCACACCCGCGTCTGTTACCGCGAATATATTGAAAAATGACTCCTGTCTGCTCACACTCAAAATGGCCTGTACAATCGCCGCGGCTCCTGCTGCCATGCCGCCCTGAATCAAACCCTCTTTCATTACCATCCAATACATCTCTTGTTTCCGGATGCCGATTTTATACATGATCTTAAAATCAGTTCTCCTGTTCAGCAGGTTCGTAAATACCGTATTGAAATAGACCAAAAGGCCAATCACCGCAAGGATGATGATAAAAAACCAATGCATCACCTTCTGGCAGTGATCTGAATCAACGTACTTCTGTATTTGCCGGCCGGCATTGCGGAAGGAATATCCGTTCGTATCTGAAATACGCTCCAAGTTGGACACAGCCATTGCTTCCCTGCCTTCCTCAGTCCACACATTGACAACCTGTCGGTATAATCTGCCTGAAAATAACTGTGCAGTTTCCCTGTCCACGACCAGCAGATTCCCTCCTATATGATTTTCCGACAATATAATATTCCGGGCATCCAGAAGCTTTACACGGGCAGATTTGCATTCGTTTTTCGAACCGTTTATAATCAATTGCTCATCATAAATGGTAAACATATCCCCGATCTCCAGGTTTAATGTCTTTGCCAGCTCCGTTTCCATAATCGCGGCAGGACCGTCCCTTTCTTCATCATAGGACGGCGCCAGCGCCTTTATATCATCCGTTGTCGCCAAAACCAGATTGTATAAGCATTGCTTCTTTCCGTCAATCTCCTGTTCCATAGTGAGCATCGACTCATAGTTCCCGCTGTCCGCGTTTAATTTTTCCCTTTCCTCGCAGAGAAAGATCCCTCTGTCGTAATTGATCGCATAATCCTGCACCTGCCTGACTCCCGGAACTGCTTTCATTTCCTGAAAAACCGAATCCGATATGGAGGGAATATCTCCTCCCGCTATATTTTCATAAATGCTTCCTGCCGTCACCTGCAGATCCCCAGGTACATATTCCTTTACAAAAAGAACGCCTTCGTCGCTGTGGTTATCCCGGATTCCCAGCAAGCTGATCAAGATTGCCGAAAGCGACGCGATCGTCAGCGCCAGTGCCTGCTTCCTTACATTTTTTCTTTTGCCGCGCATGACCTCTGCCGGTATGACATTTTGAAGCTGCAGCATCATACCTGCCGCGCCCGGTATGATAATGAACAGGAACAGCGCCCCCGTATTCCATACGCTGTCCCACGATAATTCGGGAGAAACCAGTCCCTCTGCGTCATAAGCATGAGCGAACGCCTTCATGATTTCACCATATACCGCCTGATTTAGAAAACATCCTGCCAGGATTCCTGCCGCAAATCCAATCAGGACAAGAACCAGGAATTCTGTCCCTGCGATTTTCATCAAATCCTTTGTCTGAAACCCTATTTTTCTTAGAGCGATAAAGTCCCGTTTCCTTTCAAAAAGACGGTTATAAAAAATATTATATACAACCAGGACACACACCAGCCATATGGTGAAGTTCATGATTGTATTCTGCTTTTTCAGGGTTCCTCCATCCGTGACAGCTTCTGCAAGCATATAATTGATCCGCGCATTTAAGGCTTCTGATTCTTCCTCTCCATAGCCTAAATAAGCATTCAGCTTATCTAGATTTTCCGGGATTTTCTCCTCATCGGCAAACCGGACCACAGCGTTTACCCGCCCTTTTTTCTCTCTGAGAATTTTTTCTGCAAGCTCCTCTGAGACATATCCGTTCTTCCGATCCGTAAACCCGGTCATGTTGTCAACGACTCCGACAACCGTAAGGGTAAGCCCCGGTACGCGAAATGTCACATCCCCCGTATCCGCGTCTGTAGCTGTCAGGCTGACTGAAACCGTATCCCCCAGTTCCAGCCCGTATTTTTCCAGATAATTTTGGGTAAATACAGCTTCCTCTTCTTTTTGTGCCCAGCGCCCCTTTATGACCTGCTTGATATTCGCCTCTGCTACGGCTGCCCCTAAATCCCGGAAGCTTTCATCTATATAGTCAAATGCTGTCCCATCCTCCGTCTGCCCCAGATGAAAGCTCAGGCCAGCCTCCGCAACGAAATCGCAGGCTTTGATCTTCTGAAACTCTGCCTCTGAAATATCAGAATATGTCACATGCTGCCTTCCCTCCTGGGCTTCCGCATTCAATCTGTCTGCCGCCCGGACGTTTGCAAAAAGCTGGTTCCCGATCAGAAGAAATACCGTGACAAAACAGAGGAACAGGCCAGTCAGGACGGTATTTCTTTTCTCTTTTAAAAGATACCCTCTCACTACTGATAAGATTTTCTTTCTATCCATTGACAATTTCACCATCCTCTAAGCGAATCACACGGTCTGCATCTTTTACAAGATCTTCATTATGCGTGACTATCAGGATACTGGTTCCATACTTTGCCGCCAGATTTTTCAACAGGTCTATGACAATCCTCTCCGTTTTGGAGTCAAGGTTTCCGGTGGGTTCATCAGCGAAGAGGACAGGCGGATGGTTGATGAGCGCCCTTGCAATGGCCGTTCTCTGCTGTTCCCCTCCCGATAATTGATCCGGATAACATTTTTCATATTGCCTGATTTTAAGCGTATCAAGAAGCTCCCTCACATAATCCGTATCTGCTTTCAGTTCCGGCAGCCGGATATTTTCAGTGACAGTCAGTGAGTGCAGTAATTCATATGCCTGGAATACAAAGCCTATTTTTTCCCGCCGAAGAAGCGTCCTTTTTTCTTCGCTCAAATTAAAAATATCCGTACCGTCAATGTAAACCTTTCCCTCTGAAGGTCTGTCCAAACCGGCAAGGATATTTAAAAGCGTTGATTTTCCCGAACCACTTCTCCCCAGTACAGCGACAAATTCACCTTTTTGGATTGTCACCGATACACTGCATAGTGCCTGCAATGACACCGCATTTTGGCAATATATTTTTGAAATGTTCTCTGCTCTCAATACTTCCAACTATATTTTCCTCCTATAATGATGCAGCGCCCTCTCTACGATGGTTCAGCGGATTAACTCATTTAATTCCTGTTTTGGCCTTGGTTAAATCATAAAACGCAATAGTTCCAGCCGTTTATCCATGCTTCTTATATTTGATGAAGCAGGAGCTGTACGATACCAAATCAGCGGTTTATCCACAATCCCAATCACAGATTTTGGAGAAGATTCCAACATACTTAAAAAGAAATCCCAATCTTCAAAGTCAGAGCGCATAGATTCATCATATCCCCCGCATTGTTCATAAATGTCCCGGCGGAGAATATAATTCCTTCATTATTTCGGCAGCAAGAAGCGGCTGGTTAATCCATTTGCTGTGAGATGCTTTCTGATTGCTGTGGGATGATCAGCAGCACCTGCAGGATAAATACATCCTCCTTTTGTTTTTCTAGAAATGATTCCAACCGCTCATTCATTCGAAAAAACAGTGCTGATGCAGGCGTACAGTTGAAAATCATTCATAATCCGGAAAGATTTGGCAAAGCCCGCCTTCCCCTTCGACAATTAGAATGGAGCCCCATTCTCCGAATCCCTTTGACAGATCCAAAGCTTCTTCCTCCTGCAGACCGGCATTCCATACATATGCCAGAGGATTTGCTGCATCTGATTTGATGCCTTTGAGCGCCTTCCTCTCCGCCGTCCATTCTTCTTCATATGAAGAGACAGAAAGCATTGCGTACAGGATACCTACATTGGTTACATTTCTGATCATATGATAGACCAGGATCTGAAATTGATTCTCTACTTTCTCAACCAGCGTTCTCTCTTCATCCGACCATTCATAGAGAACTCCCACCATCACACCCAGATTCTTCGGCCTGCTTACATATACCTTGTGTTCCTCTTCAAAATCCCGAATCACAGATTGCTCCTTTTCATCCAGAAGCCCCAGCAGGCGCATCCTATCTGCCGCTTCCTTTCTCATTTCCTTTTTCGTCATGTTCACCTCTCCTTCCTGCATATCATATATCCTGTCGCAATACATTTTGTATGATCATATAGCCATGCCCTCGATTACTCCTTATCGCCGAAAAGCAGTAACCCCAAAGCTATGGCCAAACCGGCCTTCTTTTTCTGCTTCAGAACGTCTGCATTTCTCACAATACGTTTTGCTTCTTCCAGTGAAATATATTTTGCATTCTGCAGTCCTATTGCACCAAACGGCTCTGTTTTACTTCCGCGAAGCTTTAAATAACATTTATAACAGCACCGCGGCTTCTCATTTTCGATCAGAACCGTCTTTCCCCTTGTACCACAAAGCTCACAAGTCCCATCATCCAGAAAGCCTCCCCGTCCATCCGGGTGCCTATGGTATGTAAACAGCGCTGAACTTTTCTTCGGATACATATGCCGATAAACATATTCCTTGTATTTATAATGATAACCCACGATTTTCCTCCTTCCTCATTTTCCCTTCTCCTTCCTGCCGATTCTTCATATTCATCCCTACAGCGCCGCGTCAACTGGCTCACTTTCCAGCGCCAGGACTGCAAATACACACTCATGTACCCGATAAAGCGGTTCCTTCGCCGCGAACCGCTCCAAAGCCTCCAACCCCAGCGAAAATTCTTTCAAAGCCAGACTACGCTTACGGGACAACGAACGTTGCTTTAACCGGATCAAATGCTTTGGCATCAGATATTCCGGACCGTATATAATCCGCAGGTAGTCCCTCCCCCGGCACTTTACGGCCGGTTGTATCAGCCTGTCGCCTTTGCATGCGGTAAATGTCTCCGGTTTGACCACCATCCCTTCCCCGCCGTTTTCCGTCAGCGACTCCCACCACCCGGCCGCCTTCTCCATCTCTTCTCTGCGTGATAGATCCACCTCCAGATATTCCGTTTCTATAAAAATCGGATCTCCCCCCGTACAGTATCGTTTTAATGTTTCCATATGCCAGATATGCTTCTCCCTGGAAAATACCCGTCCTTCACAGGCAAGAAGATGAAAAGGCGCAATACGCAGATCCTCCGTGGAATCCACATTCCAGCAATACCGCCGGTAAGCTTTTACATACGCTTCCGACGCAGTCAGCTTTTCCGCAAAATGCTGCCGGATATCCTGACTCCCGCCTGCAAGCTCCAGAACTTCGACGGCCGCCGAAAGCGACTCCCTGCCCGCCCTCCCGACCGGGCCATACTGACTTTTCAGCAAAGCCTTTGCCTTCCCGGACCAGGGCATGATCTCGGTATCCAGGCAGGCCCATTCCGTTTGAAAATCCTCCCAGAACCCATTCTCAGTCAGCATCTGGTCCAGCCTTTCCAAAATCTCCGCTTCCATACCCGTTTCCTCAAAAAAGCGTCTTCCCGTCCTGGTGTAAATAATGCCTCTGCCTCCATCCCCCACACCAAAACGTCTTTTGGCAGTGTCGGCGGTACGGCATAATACGATCACTGCCCTGGAGCCCATATGCTTCCTCTCGCATATCACGCGTTCCACGCCATTTTTCTGATAATACTGAAATGCCTCCCATGGATATTCCATATAATCCTCCATAGAACTTGCCCTGCAGGGCGACATCGTTGGCGGCAGGTAGATCAGCCAATGAGGATCTGCCGCGAACCGGCTCATCACTTCCAGTGCCGAAGCCGTATTCTCCTCCGGAATGGTGATGCCCGGCATCAGTCTTGTAGACAGATGCAGCTTCCCCTGTACATCCCGGATATCCAGAATCCCCGCATCTTCTTTTTCACTGCCGCATAGCGGGCGGCTCCCCTCATAATACTGCCTGTGAGCCGCAGTGCTTACCACTTCCATCTCCGGATACCGGATACAGGTCAGCTTCCCGCCAAACACGCATCCGGTATCCACACAATAAGTACGATTCACGGCCTGCACCTCTTTCCACGGCGTATGCCCGTAAACAATCGTGGCCTCTCCCCGGTAATCCGCGGCCCAGTTTCGCCGGACCGGAAAGCCTGAATCGTCCGTCTCTCCCGTGGTATCGCCATAGAGACAAAAGGCCCGGATCTTTCCCGATACCCGTCCGATGTACTCCTCCCTGATTCCCGCATGTGAGACAACAAGCCTTCCCCCGTCAAAAATATAATGGCTTACAAGATTTTCCAAAAATGTCCGCACTTCCTCAAGAAAGCCTTCCTTTTCACACTCCAGCTCCTGGATCGTGTTTTCCAGTCCGTGCGAAATCTGTACCTTGCCGTGATTCAGATATCGCCTCAGCTTATCGTCATGATTGCCCGAAACACAGAATGCAGTACCCCCGCGAACCATCCCCATCACCAACCGGAGCACGTCCACATTCTTCGGTCCCCGGTCGCAGAGATCCCCCACAAATACCGCCCGTCTCCCGCAGGCATGCCGATAAATCCCGTCTTCCCCCGGTTCATAGCCAAGCTTGTCAAGAAGTTCTGTCAGTTCATCAAAACACCCGTGTACATCCCCAATGATATCAAAGGGGCCACGCTCTTCTTTTTTATCACTCCAAAGCTTTGTATAGACGATCTCGGCATTCTCAATCTCTTCTTCACTGTCCAGCACATAGACAAAACGGAAGCCCTCTTTTTTGAATTTCCGCATACAGAACCGGAGGGCCATAAGCTGGGATCTCAGCACCGCTTCCGGCAGCCTGCGGTTCTTCCGTGTCAGGTTCCGCTCCCGGAGCACGCTCTCCGGCAGATTCAGGACGACCACGGCCGCATGCACATTCTGTGCTTTTGCCAGCGCGATCATTTTTTGACGGTCACTTCTCTGCAGATTGGTAGCATCAATGACCGTTGTCCTCCTGTGCTCCAGCCGCTTCTCCGCCGTGTGATACAGGAGCTCAAAGGCATCCTTGGTTACGCTCTGTTCATTTTCATCATCGCATACCATGCCCCGAAACAGATCGGAAGACAAGATCTGTGTGGGAAGAAAATGTTTCCCTGCAAACGTCGTTTTTCCGGCCGAGCCCGGGCCGACCAGCAGGATCAATGAAAATTCCGGCAGTTCTATCCGCATTTTGTAAACACCCCCATCTGAGTTGGACATCCAAAGCGCTCATCCATTTCCCCGATTCCCTTTATCTTCACTTCATAACCAAACCGCTCACAGATTCCTGCAGCCCATGCCGCAAATTCTTCCCTCGTCCATTCGAAACGGTGATCCTCATGGCGGAGCATTTCCTGGCCCGCGCGGTGATAGCACGCGTTGTACTCCCGGTTCGGTGTTGTGACAATGACCGTGGGCGGAGCCGCTTTTTGAAACAGAACCTGTTCGAATATGGGCAGCTTTTCGGGCAGGATATGTTCCATCACCTCAACCGCACAGGCCGCGTCAAATCCGCAGATCCGGCTGTCCTGATACAGCAAGGAACCCTGGAACAGCTTCGGAAGCCTTCTCCACTGTCTGGAAGCCCTTCCCTCATCCCTGGGATATCCTCTGTCCTGTCCGGAATATCCCCTGTGTAAAATTCTTTTCCGCGCTTTTTCCAACGCCTCTCCGGACACATCCATCCCACAGAGCTTCCCAATCTCCCGGACCGGAAGAAGAAACTCCAAAAGCTTTCCCTCCCCGCAGCCCAGATCAATGACAGAAGAAGCGCCGCAGCGGATCACTTCCCGCCGCACTGCTTCCAGGCGGAGTTGATCTAATGGCGCAAACCGTTCCTCCGGCTCCCATGCGCCCTCTTCCTGATCAACATAGTTACGCTTTCTCCGGAATGTATCTGCCGGTTCCCACGTGTCCTCTTCTTTACACTTTCGTCCGTTTCCGGTCTCACTCCCGGCTTCATCCCCGCTTTCTCCCCAGAGTCTGTGTACCGCGATGTCCGCATAACTCCGCGTCCTGGCAAAATATCTGCGCACGATCAGCTCTCCTGCCGGATGCGTTTCCAGCCAGCCTCTTCCACGGAGCAGGAGCTTATCAATCTCGGATTCTGTAACAAAATAATGCTTCTGACGGTCGAAAACAGGGATCAGTACATACAGATGACGCAGAAGCTCGGCCAGGCGCACACGCCCTCTCAGCGTCAGATTGACATAGGGGATTTCGCCCCACTCCAGGAACTGTTCATCGATCGGGAAACATTCATAGGACAGGCGATATCCGAGAGGTTCAAATATCTCCCTTAGAATTTCCTTTTTCTCCCCCACGGGGAGCATATACACACAGGCCGAAAGATCCAGCTTACTGTCCGCCAATTCCTGCCGTTCTTCACAGCGGCCGCTCATGGCGGTTCCGAACACACGGGAAATGGCGCTGCTCAGAAACGAAGACGCCGCATAAGGCCGGTCATTGACGTAATCCGAGA
Source organism: Lachnospiraceae bacterium (assembly GCA_910573785.1). Lineage (GTDB taxonomy): Bacteria > Bacillota > Clostridia > Lachnospirales > Lachnospiraceae > Schaedlerella. Next base: position 40,304 of record CAJSZT010000023.1, read on the forward strand.
GCTTCCGGTATCTGGCACCCGGTTTTCCTCTTGCGATGTCCAGCGGATCCAGATCAAGGAGCAGCGCCGCCGTAGTCCTCTCATCCGATCTCTCCGGGTAACATACATACGCCTTTCCCATGGGAAGGGAAAATTCATGCAGCCTGGAGGGATTTTTATGCAGAAGCCAGCTCAGATCCTGAGCGGAATGCCCTGTGTCTCCATCTGATACCCTGTATGTAATTGTGAGAAGCATATGCCACACATCCTTTCCGTTCTCTGTATATAACGATATAAAAACCTGCAACCGGCAGCTTTTCTGCATTCGATGGTATTCAAAACAGAAGCAGGCTGACCCGCAATCTGCCGTTTCAAACAGCTGCGTCTTTCTTAGTCTGCGTCCAAAAAATATTTGCGCTGTTTTACGATCGCAGGATTGACTTCTGCCGATTCCTCATCTACCATCACAAGAAACCCTTCACTATGCAGCTGGGAGCAGACACGGTTGTCAAATTCCCTGATCACCTTGCTCCAGTTATAATTCTCGGAGGAAATCCGAAAGTACAGATTTCGGTTTCCCGGCTCCGTATGGTACTTGCCGCCAAACCGCACTCTCATAAACTCTTCATTCAGATCCAGGACCACCTGCCTGCAATATCCGTTGATGTCCATGGCCTCATCCGTATGTCCGCCTTGCTCCTTCCATTGTGTAATAATATCCGCAATTTTGTCCGCAAATTGACGGGTAATAAACTGATACGGCCGCTCTTCCATCCTGCGATAGATCCGGTTCCTTAACGCTTCGCCGTTTGTTTCCTCCGCAAACTGCAGTCCCCACATCCGGACGAATGCTTCGATGTGTCTCCTTGTCTGCCTGCATCTTGTACGCTCATAAAGCCATTCTGCGGCAAACAGCGTCTCTTCCACATCCTCCGGATTCCCATAAATATGCTGTACGACCGGAAAAAAACTGCCGTCACGGCGAATCATCCATGCCGAAGCCCCCTGATACGTCAGATTATCCATTCATATCCTCCTCACAGTCACATCTGTAATGTCTGCTGCCGTCTGCCTTCACTGAGATATCCCCGATCGCCTCATATCTAAACAAAATTCTGCCTTGGTCTTTTGGATCATCCCCTCATAACAGATGCAGGGATTCAGAAAGATGATTGCTCGCTTCCTCCGAGTCTCCACTCTTCCGCGCGGAAAATAGTTAAAGGGCTTCGTTTCGCTTACAACCTGGTTATCGATCACCCAGAATAATCCCTTGAGAATGTCTGCGCACCGCTTCGCTCCACATTTCCTAAATGTCCGTATAAAACTCTTCCAATGTATCCAGACAGACACACCCTAGCGGAGCGCCAAATACAGCGCCGCAGTCTATGGCGATATGGCGGTTCTTCCGGCAGATCCTTCCGATATAATTTTCGTCGATATATCCAGTAGGCGTATGCCCGGTTATGATATATCTGTCTTCAAAGTAAATCTTCTCATACTCGGGTATCGACCACAGAAAGAAGGCTCCATATTTCGGCTCTATTTTCCCCGATCCGCTTTTTTGCCCCTCGCAGTAGCCGCCAACTGCCTGCGGGCCGCTACCCGGCCCGCTGCCCGCGGAAATAAAATCCAACATTTTGCTTTTATCTGGAACCGTATGCGCAAGAAAAAATCTTCTTCCATTCACCTGGACCTCACGTAAAAAGCAGAAGGTCTCCATATAGTCCAGTACCGCCTTCTGCCCGTCCCTGTTCAGACTCTCAAACGCCGTGCAGGTCTGAGATTGCGTAGTGCATAGTTACTCCTTAATAAAAGATGCAAGGATTCAGAAAGATGATCGCCCGCTTCCTCCCATCCTTCCAGAAAGGCCGAGAATAAATCAATCATGCCTCTTCCTTGTACGCCATAAATTCATCATATGAAAGCATCTGACAATTTTTTAGGATGTCGGTATCAATGTCCGGGCTATATAAAAAGCTGCAGTTTTCTTTTACACAGCTTAATTTTCTGTCTACATATTTTTGATATGTATCTAATTTCCCTCCGATAAAGAAACAGCCGAATTTCAAATCAACATTTTCCCGGTCTGTACTATCCAGCACTTCTTTCCACGCTTCGCCGCTTATAATCCCATATTCATATAAATATTCCATCTTTCTAAAGCATTCATTTATAATTTCATTCCGGTGGGACGAAATCATAATATCCATGGCATCCTGATAATGTTCAAATAAGCCGCTTTTTCCATGACAGCTCTTACTATTACCTTTCAATTCAATCATGCGAAATGCTCCGGCATTTTTATCATATATTACAATATCCGGCCGTACACACTTTTCTTTATCGCCCATCCACTGTTTAGGAAATGCAAATTCCATATCTATCGGAATCCAACGGTCTTTGTTATTTAGATATTTTTTTATAAGATCCGTTTCAATCCAGCGTTCCTTGGGTTTTCCATTTTTCCCTGCAAACCTTCTCCTACATGCTTCCAGAGCCAGTTCCAGATATTCTTTGCTAAGCAATGTATCAATCCGCTGTTCTCTAGTCTGTGCTTTAGGATTTCTCAACAGCTCTTCCAGTTTTGCTTTCTCTTCTGTATTTTCAGGCAAATACTTTAGATATTTTTTACTCATCAATGCTCCCTTTTTGTTCTTGGCTGTCGGAATCTTTCCGAGTATTCCTCCATATGCATATACGCGCAAGGACGTTGATTCTTTGCCAGGTTTTTTCATCTTCGGTGCCAACACAAGAATTGGTTTCTCTATTTCCTCTGTCCCACCAGCCTTACTTGCATAGCCCATCAGCTTTTTGATTTCCTCCAATATCTCTTTGTCAACATAGTTCTCTTTCATTTTCATCCTCCTTGAAGTTTATTTTTTTCTTCATGAACAATACTACCATATAATACCAACTTTATGAAGAGAATAGCATCTTGGATTTATCCCAGCACCCGCCCCACTGTTTTTCTATCAGAATTTCAGTTTGTCCATCCATTCAAGTCTGCCATTTCCTTTTACAAACCTGATAAAACTGCCGGAACATCCGGTAAAGCTCTTCTTTTTTCGCAATACATTGAAGCCACTCCTGGGGGATTCCCGCCCCCCTTTGCACCGCACCGTCCTTCTCCTGTGTTTCTGTCTCTCTTTCCACCAGACCGTCCTTCTCCCAGATTCCTTCCCAAATCTCCGCCGGATCATCCTTCGCCGCCTGCTCCCCATATACACCGCAGTAGATCCCTGCCAGCCCGCCGGCAATTGCCGCCACGGTATCGGTGTCCCCGCCCAGATTCACAGCCTTTTGCACAATCTCCCTGTACGATTTCCCTCCAAAAAAAGCCCAAAGAGCTGCTTCCAGCGTATCTACGACATATCCTGTACTTCGGATGTCATTTTCTGACAGTTCCAAAATCCGTTTCCTGAGGATTCTGTCAAAATGCTCCCATTCCGCCGCGTAGCTTTCCGCGCAGTATTGTTCCATAAACCCAATTGTCCTTTCCAGTGCCTCCGTTTTCGAATCTCCTGCCATCAGCCGGATTGCAAATTTCACATAAAAAATACATGCAAACACGGAACGCCTGTGTCCATGGGTCAGCGAAGAAACCGCCTCCACCAGCGAGATCAATTGCGGCCCTTCCATCCGCAGCCCGTAAAATGCGAGCGGAAGAACCCGCATCAGTGAACCATTTCCATTATCCTCAGCGGATGTCCCGCCGCATATGGCAGGAGATTCACCGCCGCACATTTTTTCAATGGCCTCCCTCGTAGAAATGCCGATATCAAATACCTTTCCATATGAAGTAAATGCCCCGTTTTTGTAAAAATCCACAAAGTTGTCCGCCGTCTTTTGTATGGAATATCCCTGATTGATCGCATCGATCAGGCAGAGCATCAGGGACGTATCATCAGACCAGGTTCCGGCCGGCTGGCGGTGTGTTCCGTATGCGCGCATCTCCCGAACCGGATCTTCTTTTCTTTCGTTTCTGTCCGAAAATTCAACCGGTACTCCCAGCGCATCTCCCACACAGAATCCAAATAACCCATGATAGGCCCGGAGCTCCGTGGTATTCTCTGCACAGATCAAATGTCCCTCCGGCTCCAAGCCGGCAAGACACAGCCCTTCCTGCGTGATCCCCAATGCTTTTCTGAAATAACCGGCATTTTCTTCATTCAGGATGATATGGTATGCATTCAGCACATGATCCAGATCCAGCTCTCCTTTCAGGAAATTGCTCACAGCCTTTAGAATCCTCTTCCCTCCTTTAAAATTGCCTCTGTAATATTCAAGACTTACATAATCGTGCATGCATTCCCAGTAAATTCTCCCTCTGCGGCCGTATCGGTCGTCCTGAAAATACCCGTATGCAGTCATATCCGAAGAATCCGCGCTTTTCAGATATTTCCTGATCTCCTCCGCTGTCTTCCCTTCATACCATGTCCCGAGAAAGACAAATGGACCATCAGCCATATAAGTGGACGATGATGCGCAGACAATATCACCTTTTTGAAACGGCACAGGACATACAAAGCAAACCTCATCCAGTCTCAGCATGATATCGGATTCTTCATCCGACATGCCGGAATCATATTCAATCTCTGTTACTGCCCTGTTGGAATCAAAAATAACACTTATGCATCTCTGCGTTTTATCCATATAATGCTTGCATACTCTGACTCTTCTATTCCGATCATCCCTGTCTCTGGCCGCATCCAGCGCTTCCTCTGCCGACTTATAGTATCCATCCTGTTTAAACCATTCACGTCCATTACCATATTCTCCTGCTAAGTGGTGGACGCTTTCATACGTGCCGCAGCCACAGCCGCTTTCATAGACGCTGCATTGATAAACACAGTCTTCACTCACATCAAAAAATTCGCCCAGGCACTGATTTTGCAGACGCACATATTTCTCTAAAAAGCGATGAAGCGTCTCCGGTTTTCTTCCTTCTCTAATGGCCGCCCGGCCTTCTGATCCGAAAAGCATCTCTTCATCCGGCATATGATCCGTAACCCACTGAAATGCCCTGCGCTTTTCCTCAAGTGTATGCCGGTAGCTGTGGTCAATCAGATATGCGCTTTGCAGAGATGTAAATCGATGTCCGATTTCCCGGCAGAGTCTGGCCACATCCTCTGAATTGAGAAATGAATAGATAAATGACATTTCTTGATCCGTGCCCTTACAGGGCCGGCGGACCTTGTCCGCCAGAATGTGTCCCTCCATCCTCAAAGCACCTCCCTGAATATGCCTGTGTTTTTCATCAAAGCCCGGTTCTTATTATAATCCCGTCTCACCTGTGCCCTTATTTTAGAAATCTGCTGCCTGTATCTTTTTACCGTCTCAGGACTCTCCTCACAGACATAGAGTACAAGGTTCCCCTCCGCCATCCTCTCTGGCAGATGCCTGACTGCCTCAGAGCTTCCTTCCATGCCTGTCACCACTACGCACATATAGGAATGCTTTTCTTCGGTCACCCTGTAACGCCTGCCTATATTGTAGATTCCCGCCATGTAAAAAAATAATTCTTCATCCTCTGTGGGCAGCTGTTCCTTATACCGGTCAAAGGTTTCTTCCATATATACGGGCTTTCGTTCGTCTTCCCCGTTCAGCCATCTCTCGATCGCCCTCCACTTCTCCTCTGCCGTCTGCCTGCGTTCGGAAAGCCTCTGCGTCATTTTCGGTTCATCTTTGTACTTTTCCAACTTCTTCCCAAGAATGGTGATCTGGTTTTCCAGACGCCGTTCACTCTCCTCCATTTTTTCTATGATGCGTTCCCCATACTTCTGCTGGAAATACGCAAGCGCCTCCTCCCTGCTGGAAAATGTTTCTGTTACGACTTCTTTTTTTACTGCGGCACATAAATAATTCATGATCGGCATTCCTCCATTCGTATACTGGATACTTCCTGCATCTTTCGTATAGCACTATACCATATCGGATTGCCATAAAGCGACATCTGTGTGTCACCCCGTATTTTTCACCGCTGCGCTGTCCGAATATCGGATTAGAAACCTTCTGATTCTTCGGTTCTCCAGATCAGTTTTCCGTTCTTTTTTTCCACCTCGAAATCCTCCCGAAGCCCATAGTCCTCCTCCATGACAAAGCAATGGTCATTATTGTCATATCTGACCTCATGCCCGATCCGCCTCAGAGTCTTAAAGTCCCTCTGGCGGGTACGTTCTGAGGAATCTGGAAATAATTCATAATAGGAATCTTTCGCGGTAAAATACTCTTTTTCTTCCCCGTTCTCTTTATCCAGTTCCTTCTCCCAGGCTGCAATATCCTCATTCTCCAGTTCGGTCATCAATGTTCCCAGGCGGTACAGATATTTTAAATACTGCCTCCGTCTTCCGACCGCTTGTTCATGAAATGGGGGCGTGTCCTTTTTGATATATCCCCGTTCCTTTCTGGAAAATGTCACATCCACCAGCCCGGCCTCCCGCAGATCCACAATATCCCGCTGTATCATCCGCTTGCTGATGGGAAGTCTTGAAGTGATTTCGACAAATTCCGTCACTTCGCAGTGCAGGAAGATCTCATATAACAAAAGCTGCCTTTCGATTTTCGATAACTCCATAACTTTTTCCATTTGGTTCCCCCTCCCTTTCTCCATTTCTTCCATTTTAGAGTTTATAACTCTATTTGTCAACTGTCCCAAACCTTTACTTTATACTGGACATACTATATTGGTTCGGATGCTGTGCTGCATGGTGTACAGCCCCGTAAACAGCAGACTACATTGATACAGTTCTTTACAGCCAAACCGAGGTATGACCAACATGAAATATAATGAACGGATACGAGAACTCAGGGAGGACAGATCCCTGACTCAGCAAAAGATTGCAGACCTGCTCCATATCGGACAGAGGACTTACGCAGATTATGAAAACGGCAAGACAAGGATTCCCGTTGACAGCCTTTTGATTCTTGCCAGGTTTTACAATGTGTCTATGGATTATATTACCGGCGCAGGCAACCGGAAAAAACCTTATCCGACAGATTGACCTCCTATTCCCAGACACCCAGGCGCAGCCTGCCCGAAGCGGTACTCGGCGTTATTCTGATGACACAGGATTGCCTGCCCCTTCCGCCACGTAAGCATCCAACCGGCTGATGGCACCTCTCAGTTCTTTCAGCAGTGCTTCCAGATAATATTTGATACTATTTGTGATCCATTTTTCCTCCTGCTCATTCCCATAAGAAGCTTCCAGTTCCTTTAATATGTACAGTAAAGATTTTTGATTGTACTCCACTTCCAATAAATCTCTCATGATTGAATACAACTCCTGCATCTTTTTCCCTTCCCCTGCGCATCAGCGCAATTCCATATAATTTATTACCAATTTTCGTCAGACAATTAATGACCTGCTTGCGCATCAGCGCAATTCATTATTTCATCAATATATCATACTGTCCTGCAGATAAACGACAACATTATGGCAATGCAGATAGATATTTTTCAGAATATTCCAAGATGTAAAAATCGTCGAATTTTATCTCTGTTTCCATTATTTTTTCATTTTCTAAATTGCCCGCCACACCGCTGTCATCCGTCACGCCTTGCCTGTGTTATAATTACAGATACGGTTAGTCGCTTTGGACTTAAACCGTCAAAGTAAACACATAAATCTAATCCAATACGAGGAGGAAATGCTTATGGAAAAAATCTTAGATGAGGTAAGGCGGGATGCGATTGAAAAATTAAAGACAGCGGATACGGAGGATCTCCATTTATTGACTGACGCGGCCGCCTACGCCTGTTCGCTTACGAAAATAGAACAGTTATATGGACTTTCCGCCGTAAAACAGGCAGTGGGGGATTCCCAATCAGAATTTTTCAGATTCATCTGCAAATTTATTTCGGAGCCATTTGAAGCTGACGATGCCATCCAACTTATCACAAATGAATATTGGAGCCGAAATCCCCAGGGTGTCCAGGCTATGACCGCATATATCTATATCCGGACAGCTCTTTGCATTCCTGACCCAGAGCACCCATTTCCGGGTGAATTCAGATTTCTCCTTCAATCCCTGGTTCCTCCGGGCAGCCTTCGTCGGGAATTCGAGGAAAAGACGGGAAAGATAGACCGGGAAATAGAATCCCGCCATGAGAGAAAAATATCAGAAAGCTTTTCCCATATCATCTGGCCGGAATTTCAGGATGCGGAAACATTGGAAAACATCCGTGCCCTGGAATCGGTGCTTGACAGGCTGCCAGACCGAGATATACAGAGGCTCATCCGTGTAATGGACATAGACACAATTTCTGCCTGTATCTGTGCTTTCAGCGAAAATATGCAGAACAGGGTGATACAGAACCTGAGCCGGCGCGGCGGCACAAAGATCAAAGAAGTCGCCATACAATTACATCCCATAAACGAAAAAATCGCATCCCAAAGTATGGCCAACATGCTGCTCGTTCTCAGACGGCTGGAGGCATCCGGGGAAATCCGCATACTCTGATGCCTGTAAGATATCTCTGCCTGCCCCGCACGAATTCATAAACACAGGAGGAATGTAAATGACTTTAGAGGAAAAAATTTTAGAAGGACTGGAAAAAGGATGGAAATCAGAACACTTAAAAGAAGAAATCAAAGAGGGGATTACTGAAGAAAGATTACGAAATGGTATATTAAATGATGTACGGCAGGATGCCTTTAAAAAATTAAGGTCTGCTGATGAGGAGGAGGCTGGTCTGCTGATTGATGCGGCATTGTATATCATAGCACTTGCGAAGTCGGCAAGGGAGGAGGGACACCTGTATCTGTGTTGTTTTATAGAGGATCTTCCTGAAAATCTGCAGCGTCCCATCGAGATGATCATAGATGCCTGTCCGTTTGAAGAGATGGCAGAAATCGCGACAAATGACTATTGGAGCAGAGATCCTCTGGGAATACAGGCTATGATTTCCTACATTTATATTTGTGGGGCACACTATATCCGGAAAGGATATTCGCCGGATGCTGTAAAAGATATGCTGGAAACCCTGTTCCCTTTAAACTGGCGGCAGGAATATCGGGAAAGATGTGAAAAAATGGAGATTACGAAGATCCTTCCCAAATATGGTTCCATCTGACCAAATACGAGACACAATAAAATACCAGGAGGAAAAACAAAATGTCCGCAAATGTAAAAATCTATCATGGCAACCAGATTGGCGGGTGTGTAACGGTCATAACGTATACTCCGGAGATATCCCCTGTTCCGGCCCGGCCCGAACCGGAAAAACAGGATCCGTCAAAGTGTATGCAGGAGTCCCGGGTAATCCGCCTCATGATTGATTATGGCCAGTCGCTGCCCGGCTCAAAGATTACGGAGGATTTCAAATATGACTGGGAGAAAGAACCCGTAGACGGCGTTTTCTTTACCCACTGTCACGGGGATCATATCGGCCGTTTTGCAGAGATCCCATCTGGCATCAAGCTGTATATGGGAGCCGTAACACGCAAGCTCATGATCAATATCCAGACCTTCTTGAAAAAATCCAGGAATCCCAGGACAAAAGCCTCGGCGGAAAAGGCGCTGTCCATCCTGTGTGATAATGACCGGATCGTGGAAGTGACACCGGATAAACCCATCGTATTCCGATCCCCTGCCAGGAACGGGACACTTGATACACATCATACGGTCACGGTCACAGGATATACCATCGACCATTCCGTTTATGACGCTTATATGTACCTCATTGAGACACCGGATCAGGCCATCCTGCACACCGGGGATTTCCGGGGACATGGTTACCGCGGAAAAGCGACCCTCCCCCTGATCGAAACATATGTCCGCCGGTCCGGAAAAAGGAATGTAGATATCCTGATCACGGAAGGTACTATGATGAACCGCGGTTCGGAAAACATCATCACAGAAGCTGATTTACAGAAAGAAGCGGCAGAATATTTCAAAGACCACAAGTACATATTCCTGATCTGCTCATCCACGAACCTGGATTCCCTTGCCTCTTTTTACAATGCCGCACAGAAAGCAAAGCCGCATGGACTGCGGATGTACACATACAGCGAATATGTCATCTGGCAGCTGAAGACATTTACAGAAGCTGCTGGAAAATATACGGGTCTCTATCAGTTTCAGCATGTTTATCCGCTTCACCTGGAACAATGCCTTTGTCATAAGAACTGGGAGCAGCCCCGGACACAGAAAGAGATCATGGAAGAATATGGATTTCTGGCAGTCATCAAACCGGAGGATTTCTGCGAAAAGTATATTGACGAGTTCCTGGATTGCAAGCCTTCCATCATTTACTCCCTGTGGGACGGCTATCTGAATCCCCAGCATAAAGCCTACAAGGCTGACTGGGATTCTTTCCTGAAGAGACAGGAGGCAAAAGGAGTGGATGTGAAGCATCTTCATACCAGCGGCCATGCCGATGCGGAAATGATCGCGAAAATAATCGAAGCCATAGATCCCAAAGAGGCCATTTATCCCATGCATACGGAAAATGCAGCCGGTTTTTATGAACTGCCTATCAGCGAGAAACTAAAAAAGAAAATCCGTATTTAAAGGATAGTAAGGATTACCGGGCTGTTGTACGAATGAACTGCAGCAGCCACGGCTTCCTTGATCCTGACCATTCCGCAGAGATACTCTGCTCAATGATCAATTGCCTTCCATATAATTTTCTATCAAATCATAATCCTCTTTAGAAATCGTATACACTCCATTGTCCGTCTGTTCAATAAAATATTTTCCTTCATCTTCATATAAAAATAATCTGCATATCACATTCTCTTTACTGATAAAGTCTGCATTAATAATATTTTCAACACGGACAGGCGTACCTATTTCACCGCTCTTTGTAGTCGGTTTCGTACCTTGTAAAATGCCCAATATGTCTTCCACATCCTCTTTGCTGCTTATTACGATTGGATTATCAGAATTCTTTTTGAGAGAGAGATTTTCTACTGTCCCCACATTTGGTAATTCAAGTTCATAAGCCAGTTCTTTTGCGTCTGTAAACTTTGGAATGACTGGTTTTCCTTTTTCCTCGAATTTTATATTATAAAACTTGTCTGCTTTTTCATCGTAAATCAATACATAATCAAAATTGCAGATTGGCAGATCCTGTTCTTTTTCTGTCGTTAAAGTCTCATCTATTTTGCATGGACGGACCGTATACGCATCGGTAGAAACTCCAAAAAACGTATATTCAGGCACATATGTCGTCACAAGCATTTCCGTGTCAGAAACTTTCAGAGAATATGTTTTATCATCTTTTATGTTCATATCCGTATAATGAGAGACTGCTTCGTTTAAGCGGTCAACAGTCATTTGCTCCGCAGACTTGTTCTTTACCAAAAGCCAAATACATACGAAACCAACCAATACGACCCCCGTTATAATTATGAACAGTTTCTTTTTCATAGCAACACTCCCTAAATTTATTGACTTGTGTAATTCCGGTTCACAGTCCCTTACTCACTAAAATTTTATCAAATTTCTTCTCCGACAGGATTTCATGGGTCACAAACTGCCCGTCATAAAAAAGAGAGAACGTTGTAAAGGGCGAGGGGGCATTCTGCGCATCCTCTCTGGTCTGAATATGTACGGATTGAAACGCAGCGTTCCTGACTTTTGCCATCTCCTCCAGTATCGGTACATACTTAGCCGTAAAGGGGCATTGGTTTGTATAATACAGCACAAATCCTTCCGGCATATCTCCATGCCCGCATACGCTGTCCCGGAAACGTGGAAGGGAAGCGTCCTCCTCAAAGGGCAAATACATCAGCTCAAAATAAGGCTCCGCCGTATCCGCTGTCTGAAATCCCTTATAGCTCATATACTTTGGATCAGAGAGGAATCCCATTTTCTTTTTGGAGGACAGGGTCACAAGCCCCTTTTTTCCTTTCGCTTTACTGTCTCCGATACACGCATCCAGCAGGAAGTTCGAGTATCCATGCCCCTTGAACTGCCCGGATACCCACAGGCAGTCGATGTACATGTAGCCCTCTGCCCAGATGGGCGCCCATGCATATTCCGCAGGGATATACTCAATGAAGCATTTCCCCCGGACATTGCCTTTTAAGAATACAAGCCCTTCGTCCAGCCGCTCCTTCAGCCAGTTCTTTTTGGACATGACCTGAATATCTTTGTTATTGGATATAGCACAGCAGATGTGTTCTTTATCCATATTTTCGTATGTCAATTTTACAAGTTCCATACTCTATTGCCTCCTGTCATTCAATCTGCATCAAATAAAAACTCATCCTAACCACCCCTGATAAAACGCTGCTGCTCCTAAAATTGCGCCAACGACCATCGCCGCCAATGTTACAACAATAATGATAGGATGCTCTTTCATCAGTTTCACTAATTCTTTTAAATCGTTCAATGAACCTTTCCTCCTTTGTCCTTCAACTTCTTTTCCGTTATCTATTTCCGCTTCTGTTCTTGCAGTAATACCTGATCGAACATTAGTCGTTCGATCAGTATGAATTGCCAACACAACTGCAAAGGATATCATTTGTGCCGCCAAAATCCGGACAATTTGTAATTCGTCTGCGCCATTTAGTGAAACGACATGCAGCATGTTTGCAGCAACAGTATTATTGAATAAATGGTCGCCAAGCCCTGCCCATAGATTTCCTGTTATGCGGTAAAGAAGGCCCCATTTGATTCCCATAATCCCGGCAAGGATCATATAACCAATACCCATAAGAAGCATTGCCGCAAATGACATTTCGCCGTTGATATAACTTCTGATTGGCATTACCATATGCCAAATACCAAATAAAAATGCGGCAATAAAATTCGCCTGCATAAATGGCTTTGTTTCGGAAAGTGTTCTGATGAATAATCCGCGAAAAACACCTTCCTCCATCCATACATTGATCATATTAAATAGCACACATAACAGAAAGAAAACGAAATCCGTATTTTTTATTTGAGAGTCGGTTAACGAAAAACTGCTGATATACATTTCTAAATGTGCGGGATTGCCTTGCAGAATAAAAATTGCTAATTCCAAACCATATGAAATAATAAAGCAAACGCTTCCCAATAACAATCCTTTCAAAATACCGCTTGCAAAACCGTTTCTTTGAAATCCAATATCACTCCACGAAAGATTTACCCTTTTTAGTACCAAAGCCAATATGATAATTCCAACTACTTTATGAAGCACATTTTCTCCAATAGCCGTTTTGTCTGTTTCAATCAGAAAGTATTCTACAAACCTCACGGATAAACAAAGCGTGAATATTGCAATGCACAAATGATCTGGTTTGTATTTTGTATTTCTCTCCATATATAGTTACCTCGATAACTGGATTTTTATCTCATTTCTACAATAATAGAGCCTTCCATAATCTTACTATCCTCAAGTAAACTGCCATACAGGCTTTTTGAGACATCCTCGAAAGTTAAATTCTTATTGTCCGTAAGAACGGCATAATAGCTATCTGATTCAGCGTTGGGCATTCTGCCCCTTAACTCCAATCTAAATTGATATGTTACACCATCACATTTCCATGTTCCGTTATCTATTTCATAATATGTGGCTGAAATTCCGGCATTCTCTGACTTCTCATACGTTTTGACAATATTCGTTTTCCCACACCCTGTAAGCAGTACCGCCAAAAGACCAATCGAAATTAACATCTTTTTCATCATCCGAAACTCCCTTTTATTCATCAATATCAATCATTCGTTTATATACTCCCGATGATTTTTCATCAATCATAATCGCATCCACACATTATTTATAAAAGCTGACAGCGGATTTTGCAGGGCATCCTATTGAAAATAACAGTCTGCTCTTTCATGGATATTTTCCCAACCTGATAACCGTAATCCGTCGATTCCTTTTTGTATTTCAGGAAAGAATGGTCGATGGGTATCCCCGCGATATCCTGAATTTCCTCAAAGGTCAGTCGAAAAGATTCCTTTTCGGTTTTCTGAACATATTCCCATAAAGCGTTATATTTACTCATTATCCTTTTTTATCCCCTCTCTTTTTCAGAGATCAATTCCTTCTATGCAGAAACCGAAATATTCGTACTGGATTCCGGCCTGGCGGCTTCTCCGGTTTTCGTATAGATTACCGGCTCTGTCTTAACAACATCTGCTGTTTCTACAGGTATGCCGCTGTCTGTACCAGCCTGAGCCAGATCAGACCTCTCACCCAGTATTGCCTTCCCGTTTTCACTAATGTTGACTGTATCTGTGTTCCCATTCCTGCTTTCCGCTATTCTCTTTTCCTGTTCCCCGTGTTCTTCTTTTCGCTTCCGGATAGCGTTTTCCTGCTCTGATTTCGCTTTTTCCCGCGCCTCCTTCGCTTCTTCCTTCATTCCCTTTTCAACTTTCTTTTGATAGTCCTCTGCCTTATCTGCGGTCTCACCGACATACCCCATTGCCCGCTCCATGGCAGATGTATCACCTCTCCTCTCTGCTTCTTGATAGACACGGAAAGGTGTATTCATCATTTTCATATTCATACTTGCCCCTGCAAGGCCTTCCATCGTTTTCGCATGCATTATAATCCCTCCAATTTGATATTGCCGGGTAAGGATCTGTCCCAGCTGTTTTACATTTGCAAACAGTCCCCTTTTTCGTTTTTCGGCAGTAAGAAGCGGCAGATTAATCCATTTGCTGTGAGATGCTTTCTGGATGCTGTGGAATGATCAGCAGTACCTGTAGGATAAATACATCCCCCCGTGTCTCTATACTCATGGCGCCGCCATATTTTTCGGCTACCTTTTTTACATTCGACAAGCCAGTCCCTTTTTTGAACGTATCTTTTCCATGGAAGCTGTTCTCCACTTCTATCATAAGGAAATCTCCCTGGATACGTCCGGACACATAGATATGCCCATCTGTGCCATCATCCAGATTTTTACATGCATGAATCGCATTATCCAGCGCGTTTGACAGGACAATGCAGATATCAATGTCCCGCAGGCTGCAGGGGTATGGCAGAAGGAGGGAACAATCCACGCCTATCCCCATGCTTTTTGCAATCCCCAGTTTATTTCCTGCCAGGATATCCACTACCGGGTTATTGGTACTGCAGGGGAATGACATTTTTTCCGCCATATCGTCCATATCTTCCATATAGCTTATAGCTTCCTCGACTTTCCCGCTCTGCAGGAGCTTTTTTACCACTGCGATGTGATTCCTGATGTCATGGCGGAATGACTTTGTTTCATCGTAACGGGTCTTCGCCTCCTCTACATACTGATTCAGGGAATGTTCTTCCTGCTCCAGCAATGATAATTCTCTGCTAAGGCGGAAGTTCTGCTGCAATTTCTTATAAGAGAACAGGATGCAGAACACACTTAAAAGCCCAAAAAACTGCATGACGAGCAGCTGCCAGTGGTTGAACAGATACAGGTAAGGTTCTTCCTCCCCTTTCACCTTATACCCGTACTCAAATGCGATCGTATTAATGTACTCACTCATAATAAAGATCATCAGGATCGGGATGAAAACCAGAAACATCTGCTGCATTTCCGCTGCGGTATAATAGAAAAAATAGCGATATACCATATAATAACAAAACCCGGCCAGCAGAAGTGACGCCGCCTCGCTGCCCAGCATGACCGCGATGCCGGCATTACCACAGAAAAAATCCGGCCTCCATGAGTATAAAAGCCCCGTCAGTGAGTTCACAATCCCAAAGCAGAGCAGCATGATTTCCGTCATCAAGGCCGCATACAAAATAGAAAACTTAAAATCCGCGTGACAGACCAGCATCCCGTATCCCGTAAGAAGAAATACATACACCACGAAGCCCGTTATCGTGCCGACCGAAAAAAAATCGTTGACAACCACCGCACATACCGCAAACAGGAAATAAAAAGGAATCCATATTTTCTTTTTCAGGATTTTTGCCAGAAAATAAAGCTGGATAGATATCTCGGTAACACCCATAATATATCTATTAAAAAAGTCTAAATACTCAGCCATTTTACCTCCCATATGGAAATCTCCCTATCTGCCCGGCACCCTTTCAGGCAGGCCGGCAATCCGAATCAGAACCCTTTCGAATCTCAGATGTTCTTCATATGCCGCAGCACAACACTGGAGAACTCTTTACTCCGCAGCCGTGATACGGGAACCTCTTTGCCGTTATCCATATAGGCAGTCCCGTTTTTATAACCTTTTAAGTGCTTCAGATTGATGAGATAGCTCCTGTGGCATCGGAAAAAATGGCCGCCCAGTTTCGTTTCCAGATTTTCAATCCGCTCATAATAATCAAGAACTTCGTCTGATACCAGGTTCAGATATATTTTCCGGTCTATGATCTCACAAAAGACAATCTCATCCTTTCGAATAATGCGCCCTTCATATCCCTTCTGCACGAGCAGGCTGTCTTCACCGACGCTCTGCATAGAGGCTAACAGGCGCTCCATGGTTCTCTCAAACTGCTTTTCTTCCACCGGCTTGACCAGATAATCGTAAGCCTGCACCTCAAAAGACTGGAATACCATCTCTTTCAGTACCGTGATGAAGATCAAAAATCCCCGGAACTTATCCGCCCTCAGTTTCCTTGCCGTCTCCATACCATCCATGCCATTCATCTGGATATCCAGAAACAGGATGTCGATCTGCCCATCGTAGTTCAGCAGCTCTTCGCCGCTTAAAAACGTCCGGAGACGGATCTCTCTGTTCTTTTTACGAAAAAAGTCGGAAACAAAAGTCTTTATGTGATCGGACATCTGTTTTTCATCGTCGCAGATTGCAATATGGATCAATGTGCCACCTCCTAAATCATCAAGACAGACATTTTATTATAGCCTATCCGAAACACCAAAACAATGGAATCGCTGTGAAATGTTTATCTGTTGCTGTAAAATGGTTACAGGTCACACCTTGACCAGGCGTGCCCTGTAACTCAGGCCGTCATTTAAAATTGCCTACGGCAATGGACGGCCTGAATCCCAGTTTTTATGTGCATCCTCCTGACCAATCAGCGTAGTGATTGGTCAGGGTGTGACATGTAACGTAAAATGGTTACTGTTCACACCCTGGCCGGGTGCTCACAGTAACGGCATCCAGCCCATTGAAAAGTCGCCTCCCGGCGAGGGGCTGGATGCCCGCCCCATCACTGAATTGGCCGGATGCCATGCAGCAAGTGCACGACACCGTGTGAACAGTAACGTAAAATGGTTACTGTGTGAACCGTAAAACGCATTATGATGTCATATATTGAAAGAAATCTGCTCTGCCAGAGATTGCTTTTTCTGCCTGCGGACCGTCCAGACAGACAGAATCAGTTCCATGCCAAACAACACCAGGATAAACAACCCCATTTCCAGAAATGGAAACCGATATGGAACAATTTTTCCGGCAAAGGATTTTTTACTCACTTCCATACATATTACCACGGAAACCGGCACTCCTACAATTACGGTCGCCAGCGCCGCGAAAAATGCATAGCACATCCCCTCAGCAATATTCATCTGGCATAGCTGCTTCCCCGTCAGGCCGATGGAACGCAGGATACTGCTCTCCCGCTTTCTTGACATCTGGTTGGAAAGTGTCGTATTGATCAGGTTGACCACGCCAAACAGAAAGATGAGACAGGAAACGGCCTGCATACTGCCGAAAATAATGCTGCTCTGCATTTTCTCATACTCGATATGAGCAGCCAAGGTATCCAGCCCAAGATTGCTGTGTCCGGATACGATCTCTTTCAGTCCGCTTTCCACAGACTCTGATTTTTCCGGGGCGCTGACTATGCTCCAGGAATAGTCAAAGCTATCGATCTCGGGATGGAGATCAAGGAACAGTTCTTCCGGCGCGAACAGAGCTGCCGAATCCATGGTCAGCGCGCCATGTCCGTTTGCCATCTTCTCTGCGTCAAACAGGCCGGATATGGTAACTGTCACGGTTTTCCGGCCCAGGGACAGACAGATGTCCTCTCCCGCCTCTATATCTCCAAGAGCTTTCTGGTAGTTTGTACCCAGAAGGACGCTTCGGGAGTCCTCCGGCATGATGCCGGATACCAGTGCGGCTTCCACATCCAGCCGGTTCTCGTCCGTCAGCATATCGCACATCCCAGCCCCGTCATCCGCGGAAGTTCTAAATTTGCCGTGCAGGGACCGGCGGGTAGCCAGTACTGACCTCACCCCGTCTACAGAAAGGATTTGCTTCCGCAGTTCTTCATTCAGCGGATTGCCGGCGGCCATGACCTCCTCCTCCGGCTGTTCAGATGACAGATAGATCTTATAATCTCCGTCCGGGAAAAGCAGCCTTGCGATCTGCCCCGGTGACCTGGTCAGAACGATAGAGGACACCACCAGAAGAAGGATCCCCCCAAGACTTAAGGAGGCCACAATACTCACCGACCTTTTTCGGTCACGCTGAAAATTTGCGAATCCCATGGATAAGGGGCTTAATTTTCGATGTTTCTTCCTGCCATGTACTGTTTCCTGTCCGACGGAAAGGCGCACCGCCTGAAGCGGTGAGATATTGGCAGCAATTTTGACCGGCCTGAGAACGGAAATAGATACCATAAACCAGCAGGCCACCGCAGTCAGAAGCGCAGCCAGCCCATACCAGCCGACATGGAACCCCTTTGGAAACAGGAGCAGACCGCCGCCAGCACCCAGCAAAACGCCAGGAAGGATTCCAATGCAGCAGAGCCGCCGGCTCTCCCTTTTCACGATACGCCGGATCTGTTTTGCTGTTGCGCCGATGGTGCGAAGCTGTCCGTAGCTTTGTATTTTGTCATGAACTGAGATACGGAAAATGCTCTGGATGACCACATATCCGCCAAAAAGCGCCAGGGCAGCAATGCCAAAGGTGGGCACAAAATCGATGGGCCTGGAATGATAGGCAAAATAATTGCTGTTCATTGCCACATGGGGGAGGCCATACTGTGCGGCAATCTCCCGGCAATGGGCGGTCATGGTTTCCTCGCCCAACTGCCTGTCATTTTGAAAGTGTACATAGGCGCAATACCCGGAAGGATCAAATCCGGGGTGCTGCGCCAATGCCGTTTTGGAAACGACAGCGACACAGGTATTCGCTTCCTGTTCCCCTTCGCTCTCCAGGATTCCTGTCACGGTATAATCTCCATGAAAGCTTTCGGTATCCAATCGGACTGTCTCACCGATTTCGGCACCAGTGTCGTAAGCGGAGAGAAAATATTCGCTGACAGCGACTTCATTTGCCAGCTCCGGGAGCCTTCCCTTTATCAGCTCCATCTGGCTGCGGGCGATATACATCATTTCGCTGTCGCAGTACACATAGGAGACGTTGTACCCCTGTCTGGAATGCTCCTCTCCCAGCAGATAATATTCTCCCACGCGCGCAAACTCCGGCCGCTTTTTCAGTGCCGCGGTATCGGATGCGTCAACACCGGTGAAAACCGCCTCATAAGTGTCAGCCACCTGATTCCGCTGAATCTGTGCGATAGAAACAGGTATCACCGCCGCAAAACAGATCAAAAACGCCGCCAATGCGACAGCAGCCACTACCATCAGGTTCCGGCGCTTCTCACTTGCAAGGCTTTTCTTCGCCAGTTTTTTCACAATGGCATCCGTATCATTCTCAAAAGGCCATATCATGATCTTCCGCCTCCTTTTCGCGCTTGCCTTCCTCTACGAGGCAGCGGGCGATCGCCACACGCATCTGTCCGCCGGAAAGGTTGTTCGGCATATTCATAAGCCTATCTTCCAAAGCCAGCATTTCCACAATCTCATCTATGAATCTCTCATCCGCCGTATCGCCGTCCAGGGCACGGGTGACGTTCGGCTCGCTGCCATAATACTTTTTCAGGTCGATTGTTTGTAATACATTCATAATCAAATGCTCCTTCCAAGACTTTTTACTTGTTGATAAGAACATTGTAAACCCCAAATGTCCGCGAAATGTTACAGCGGCCAAAGAAATTCATTAAAAAATTTAATATAAAAGGATTTAAAAGCAGAACTGCTTTTGCGCATGCGGGTGAAGCAGCTGTGAATAGTTACAAACAATTGCTCCTAATGGATTTTAGAATATGAATATAGCTGTATTTCAGCTTCCGGATAATCGCAAAATGACATAAAGACAGCCGGCTTATAGAAAGACTATATAAGCCGGCCAGGAAATTTTTGTGATGGGCATTGTATCAAGGGAACGGGCAATCTCTTAAAGAACCACTGTCATCCTCTCACAGTTCTGCCCGGTCAGCTCCTCGCTTCGGGGATCCGGCTGTGAAAATCCTGCATACAGTTCAAAATGTTTCCCATAGATTGCTCTGTTTCCATCCTCGTCCACGCTTGTAAACCGCATCCTGTCAACCGTCAGACCGATCTGCTTTTCTTCCCCTGGCTTAAGCCGTACTCTTGCAAACGCGGCCAGTGTTGGATGGAGTACTGCTCCCGGATAGTCCAGATCTTTTACATAGACCTGCAGGACATCCTCCGTCTCCATTTTCCCGCCGTTTCGAATCCGCGCGGTGATCTTCACTGCCTCAAGCCGCCCATCCGACGACGCAGCCTTTTCACAGTCCGCACTCTCAACCCGGCATTCCCCATATGTCAGCCCATATCCAAAGGGGTACAGCGCTTCCCCGGCATAGTAGCGGTAGGTCCGGTTTTTCATGGAGTAATCTTCAAAGTCCGGGAGATCCTCCGTACCGCGGTAAAACGTCACCGGCAGCTTTCCGGAAGGCGATGCCATTCCAAACAGTAGTTCCGCCGCGTCCTGTCCGCCCCGCGCCCCCGGATACCATGCCTGCAGGATGGCATTTGCCTGTGCGTCCGCCGCCCGGAGATCCATAGCGCTTCCTGTCATATTCACGATAACTATCGGCTTCCCCGACTGCAGAACGGTTTCCGTCAGCTTTCTCTGGGACAGTGGGAACAAAAGATCCTGCTTGTCGCCGGAAGCATCGGAATTGCCGGTATCTCCTTCCTCTCCCTCCAGGGTTTCATCCAGTCCCAGCACAAGGATCACCACGTCCGAATGCTCCGCAACCGCAGCGGCTTCCGACAGCCGGTCCATCTGTTCCGGAGATGACAGATGCTCCACATTCTCTTTCCAGAGATGACATCCTTCGGAGTACAGGATCCTGCAGGATGCGCCTGCAATATTTCGGATCCCATCCAATACCGTGATATACTGTGAGGATGTTCCATGGTAGTTGCCGATCAGGGCGCTCCGGCTGTCCGCATTGGGGCCGATCACGCCGATGGTTTTCAGCCTGGCTGGATCTAACGGGAGGATCCCGTCATTTTTTAATAAGACCATGCTTTCTCTTGCGGCCCTGTGCGCCAATGCAAGATGCTCCGGACTCTCCACTTCCAGATAAGAAATTTTGTCGTATTCCGTCTCCGTAAACATTCCAAGCAGAAATCTTGTCGTAAAAAGCCTTACGCAGGATTCAGTAATATACGCTTCATCAATGATGCCCTCCTGGTACGCATTCAGGATTTTCTGATAGGTACAGCCGCAGTTCAAATCGCACCCGGCTTCCAGAGCCATTTTTACAGATTCCTCGGGGCGGTCCGTCACCTGATGATTTTCGTGAAAATCCCGAACCGCCCAGCAGTCCGATACATAATGCCCCTCGAATCCCCATTTTCCCCGCAGGTAATCCTGCATCAGGGTTTTGCTCGCGCAGCAGGGCTCCCCGTTTGTCCGGTTGTACGCGCCCATGACCGCTTCTACCTCTGCCTCTTTCACGCAGGCTTCAAAGGCAGGAAGATAAGTCTCTTCGAGATCCTTTTTCGTAGCTTCGGCATTAAAAAAGTGCCGCTTTGCCTCCGGTCCTGAATGTACGGCAAAGTGCTTGGCGCAGGCCGCCGTCTTCAGATATTCCCCATTTCCCTGCAGCCCCCGGATAAAGGGAACGGCCAGCCTTGATGTAAGATATGGATCTTCTCCGTAGGTCTCATGCCCGCGTCCCCATCTTGGATCCCGGAAAATATTGACATTTGGAGCCCAGAAGGTAAGTCCCTTATAAATATCCCGGTCGCCGTGTTTTTTGCTTTCGTTATATTTCGCGCGTCCCTCAGCCGCAATGCAGCTTCCGATCTCTTCCATAAGCTCCGTGTCGAACGCGGCTCCCAGCGCGATCGCCTGGGGAAATACCGTCGCCGTTCCTGCTCTTGCGACTCCGTGCAGTGCCTCGTTCCACCAGTTATAGGCAGGAATGTCTAACCGCGGGATGGCTTCCGCGTCAAATTTTAACTGGGAAGCTTTCTCTTCGATCGTCATCCGCGCGACCAACTCCTGTGCCTTTAGTCTTGCTTCTTTTCTGTCCATGATTCCTCTCCCTGCAACAAATTCATCACCACAACCGTCAGGGAATGCCTTTTCAGATAAATCTTCCCTTCCTCCGAAACCGGATGCGCCTCCCGGATCACCACCTGTTCCGGATCCTGGACGGTATTGGCCGCGTCAAAATCCGGATGGTACAATTCATAACCGACCGCATCCTTCCATACAGCGCTGCTCCCGAATACGGAGACATCCACCGTGTAGTCCCTGTCCTCGCTTTTGTTGATCAGAGATAACGCCAGCCGGGACCCCTCCCGGTTCATCGACGCCGCACAGTCCAGATAACCGGTCTCCACATAACGGACAGTGGTTTTTGCGTTGAGAGCAAATTTTGCCTCCGCCGGACGGTTTGAATAGTCAATGACCTCCGGCATGGAACAGGTGTCACACTCCAGCCGTGTCTCCACATATTCCGTACATTCGCCGAACACCTTTGAGAGCAGTTCAAATACATAGTATTGGGGGCGTTTGAGCACCCGGTCCTTTTTGACAGAAATCGCTCCGCATACATTCACGAAGGGCGAATATCCTGCAATCTCCACAATATCGCTGCTTCGGATAAAGGAATGAAGGATTCCGGCTGTCAGGACGGCGTTCCTCAATGTATAATTCCGGTCGTCATCCTTTTTTTCCAGATCCCATGCATGGGTATTCCATTCATCCCAGGCAATCTTGATCTCAGACAGCGCGTCGTTGGTGCCTGCCACCACGGAGGCCCTGGCCGCATTGGTGAGCTTCGTGATATAATCCGGGATATACATGCACTGCCTGTAATCCTCATCTGTAAAAATCCCGTAGCCGATGGAATAATGGTGAATCGCCAGATGGCCGATCAGCGGCTTCAGAACCCGCGCGACCTCATAATTCCAGTCGCTTCCCAGGTCATAGCCACAGGCTACAAGCTCGATCTCCGGATCCATCCACTTCATGGCCTTGGCAAAATCCAGCGCCTTTTTTGCGTAATCCGAGGCATTCATTGCGCCGAACTGCCAGTCTCCGTACAGTTCATTTCCGAGTCCCCAGTATTTTACATGAAAAGGCTCCTCATACCCCAGGCTTTTCCGCAGGGCGGCATAGCGGGTATTCCCCGTACCATTGCAAAATTCCACCCAATGCATGGCCTCCTCGGCCGTCCCGCTG
The DNA here is from genome assembly GCA_910573785.1 of Lachnospiraceae bacterium. Taxonomy (GTDB): domain Bacteria; phylum Bacillota; class Clostridia; order Lachnospirales; family Lachnospiraceae; genus Schaedlerella. The sequence continues at coordinate 63,647 of CAJSZT010000023.1, forward strand.
CCCATATTGACACAGAGGTACGGCTCCGCTCCGGTTTTTCTGCAGAGCTTGATAAATTCGACCGTGCCCATCCGGTTATCGTCTTCTGCAAGCCATGCGTAATCAAAACACTTTGGCCGTTTCTCCCTGGGGCCGATCCCGTCTTCCCAGTGATAGTTGGATACAAAATTTCCTCCCGGATATCTCAGCATCGGAACCTTCGCGTCCCTCAATGCTTCCAGCACATCCCGCCGAAAACCGTCCTCATCCGCCAGCGGGCTTTCCGGATCGAACACGCTTCCGTAGATCACATCTACAGAATGCTCCATAAAATGTCCGAAAATGTTTTTACTGATCGTATTTCTCGTATGGTCGGCATAAACCGCCAGTTTTGCACTCTTTTCCATTTTATCACCCCTTTACCGCTCCTGCAACCAGACTGTTCTGTACCTGCTCGCTGAGCAGCAGATATACGATCACCGTAGGAATCGTGGCGATCATCAGGCCGGCGCCGATCTCGCCCCACTTGGTGGTATATGCTCCGACCATCGACATAATGCCGACCGTTAGTGTTTTATATTCCGATTTATTGATAAATGTGACCGCAAACATCAGCTCATTCCAGGAAGAAATAAAGGTAAAGATACTCACGGTCGCGATTGCGGGCCGGATCAGCGGGAATATAATGCGGAAAAACATCTGATAGATCCCGCAGCCGTCAATCGCCGCAGCCTCTTCCATTTCCTTGGGTATGGATGCCATAAAGCTTGTAAACAGGTAGATTGCCATGGGCAGTCCGAATGCCACATAAGGTATGATCAGCGACCAGTAGGAATTCAGCAGATGCGTCTTGCTTAAAATGATAAACAACGGAAGCAGGGCTGCATGGATCGGCACCATCATCCCCAGAAGGATCACCTTGAGCATCGTCTCTCTCCCCCGCCAGATCATACGGGAAATTGCATAAGCCGCAGTTGCCGCCGCCACCAGCGTCACGAGAATGGTAACACCTGTGACCAGTACGCTGTTTAAAAAATACTGCATGATATTTGCGTTGAAAAATGCTGTCGCGTAATTACTAAACCTCCAGTGCTCAGGCAGTCCGGCAATATTTCCGCCGAAGATCTCGCTATTGTCTTTCAGTGAAAATTCAAACAGCCAGAAAATCGGATATACCTGGATAAACGCAAAGATCAGCAGAAATGCATGTGTAATAATTGTTTTTATATTTCTCGGACCCTTTGTATTCATTATGCTTCCTCCTTTTCTCTGAAAAATGTCCTTAGCACAACTGTCAGCAGCAGGCATTCCAGGATCACAAAAATAGAAATGGCGCTTCCATAGCCATAGTTAAAGGAATCAAATACCGTTTTATACATATAGATCGTCGGCACTTCCGTGGAGAAGAAGGGTCCTCCTCCGGTCAGTACGTAGATCAGGTCAAAGATCTTCAAAGCACCAATCAATGAAAATGTGACGCACACCTGAAGGATCGGCTTCAACAACGGAATCGTAATCTTAAACGCGATCTGAACCCGGTTTGCCCCGTCGATCTTTGCCGCCTCACAGATATCCGGCGAAATGGACTTTATACCCGCGTACATGATCAGCATATGATAACCGACATACTGCCACAGATTCGGGATAAATGCTGCCATCAGAGCCGTACTTTCCTGTCCCAGCCAGTCTTGCCCGGCAAAGCCGAACATGCCGAGGACCGCATTTAACAGACCGTAATCTCCGTTATAGATCTTCTGCCACAGCTGTCCGATCACAACACTGGAAATGATCACCGGTATAAAAAAAGTTGTACGGTAAAATTTTTCCCCTCTGGACACATTTGCTACAACAATCGCCAGAAACAGTGAAAACGGAATCTGCAGGCACAATGAAAGCGCAGCGTACAGCAGGGAATTTTTCACCGAATTAACGAACCTGGTATCAAGAAACATTTCTTTATAATTCCGCAGTCCGACAAATATCCCTGCCCCAATTCCGTCCCAGTCCAAAAGGCTGTAATAAACGGACATAGCGATCGGGATCACGACAAAGACTGCGATCAGAAGCATTGTCGGAAGCATGAACAGCACAATTGCCTGTTTGTTGGATAAAATTTTTCGCATTTTTTGCGTCTCCTTCCCTTAGATAAAGTAAAAGGGATTACCTGAAACCGAGTAACCCCTTTCATGTCTTGCCGCAGCCCCCGGGATGTCCGGTCAGGCCGTCCCGGGAGTATGGTCACGTGAAATCCGAATACCTTAATAAAATTCAGACGGACTTAATTTAGACATACTTTCCGCAAATTCTTCCGGAGTAATCTTTAAAGCCATCAGCTGCGCTACCAGATCCTTGTAGGTCTCTGAATCTTCTGCCGGGAAAATATTATCCCACCATGTAATATACGAAGTACCTGTTTCCATCAGCGCCGCAGATTCCGTATCCAGCACGCTCAGTCCTGATGTATCCACATCTTCGGTATTCCAGCATGGAAGACCCGCGCCCTGCTGGTAGCCGTCCCGGCCGATCTTTTCACTCAGATAGGAAAGATATTCTACGGCTTCTTCCGGATGTTCACAGTTCACATTGATATAGTACCCGTCGGAGCTGCCTCCTGAAAATTCTGTCTCGCTGCCTGCCATTCCTTCAATCACCGGGAAGGAAACACAGGTAACCTTTCCCTTTGTAGCCGATGTATCTGCCTGGATTGAGGGATGAACCCAGTTCGCCTGGAACAGCATCGCTCCCTGGCCGGCCGCAAACCCTTCTACCATCTCGTCGTAGCTCATACTCATCATATTTTCGTTGAATGCCTTTGCATTGACAAGCTCCTGCATCTTCTCCGCCGCTTTGATAAACGGTTCGGAGTTGAACTTGGACGGGTCGCCGAATGCTTCTTCCAGCCCTTTGTTTCCCGCTGTCCTTGCAGAAACGATATCATACCAGTACATTCCCGGCCACCGGTCTTTTTCTCCCATCATGATAGGAGTCATCCCTGCGTCATTCAGTTTTTCTATAGCTTCTAAGAGCTCATCCCACGTGGTCGGGATCTTTGCGCCCGCCTTGTCGAACATTTCCGTATTGCAGTACAGGTTTGCCAGAAATGTGACCGTGGGCAGGGTATAGACTTTTCCGTCAAATGTACATCCGTCAAGCATCCCCGGAAGCACTTTGCTTTTCGTCTCTTCGCTGAGATATTCATCAATCGGAAGCAGATATCCTGCGTCAATATACGGTTTTACAAAGCTTCCTCCGCTGAACATGTAAGAGATATCGGGAGCTTCCCCTGCGGCAAATGCCGTCTTGATCTTGGTCTTATACTGCTCTCCCGTAACGCCGTCCTGCTCAATCGTGATGTTGGGATGCAGCTTGTGATACTCCTCTACGGAATCCTCAATGATCTTTTTCACAGGATCCGTATCTGATACAGACTGGTGCCAGATTGTCAGAGTAATCTCCTCCCCGGCATCGCTTCCGCCTTCTGCCTGTCCCTCTCCGCCGGTCTTCTCTGTCCCTGAGCCCCCGCCCGCGCAGGCTGCAAGCGCCAGCGTCATAGAAGCTGCCACAAATAAGGCACTTGTTTTTTTGAAAATCTTTTTCATCCTTTTTCCCTCCTCTGGAATTATTTTGTGATGCTTTTATGGAGTTTTCTCTCCTGATATATGACATTATACAAAAAAAGAGCAGGTAAATACATTCACAAACCATGAGAGAATGTTTCATTTTCCTGCTCTTTTCTTCCTTCGGGTTTCATTATTTTGTTTTTAAAGAGGACTGATGTTCATGTTTTTCCGATATTCCGTTACCGAATATCCGGAAATCTTTTTAAACCAGATACTGAGGTAATGCGCGTCGTTGATCCCGATCTGCCCCCCGATATCGCAGTCTTTCATGCGGGTTGTATTCATAAGCTCGATCATCCTCATGAACCGGATATCCGAAAGGATCTCGCCATAGCTCCGTCCTGTGAACTGCTTCAGCAGACGGCTGAGATAACTGGTGCTTATGGAAAATTCCCGCGCAAGGAGGTTCAGGCTCAATTTCTCGTTCCGAATGTTTTCCAGCATATATTTGATGATCCGCACGACCAGATCGCTGTTCCGGCAGCTGCATTCCAGCTTCCTTCTGATAAGGAGTTCAGAAAGGATATTATCCACACAGCGTTTCAGCTGATCCATTGTACAGCACCATTTTAACATTTTATCAAACAGGACTTTCTGTTGGTTTACTTCCAGGTCCGCATACATTTTCTGGCAGCAGATCATAACCTTCTTCTGCTGCTCCGGAAAAGACGGCTCAGGAGCGGAAAAAATCCGCTCTACCATTTCCAGGGATTCCTCAGCAAATCCGTTTTTCACCGATTCTGTCAGTTCTCCCCACAGTCCGTAAAATTCCGTTTCTTTCGCGCCTGCGCCGCCGGCTCTTGTGCCATGTTTCTTTTTCATGTCATCCAGCGCATCCGCATAAGCGCTGTGGATGCTGTTCCAGCCTGGATATCCCTCGGATATTCCGGTGCTTACATGGCAGTGAAATTTTTTCTGGATAATAGAGATCAGGATATCCATGCATTCCTCAAATGGTACGTCCATACTATCCGTCACCGCAACAATCCGGTTCCAGTGATCCCGCAGCACTATGATATCGTCGTCACTCTGGTAAAATGACTTTGCCTCTTCCATGATCTGCTCTGTCAGCCCCAACTGGGAGACGCTTTCTTTAATTGCGATGATCCCAACCTTGATGCCCCGATCCTTCCCTGTATTGACCTTCACTCCATATTTGTCCAGTTCTTTTTCAATATCATCCTCCGCGCGCTCCTGCAGCAGGATCCGGTTGATATAAATGTCCCTTAAGGCAGGAATATTGCGTTCCATTTCTTCCAGCAGCTTTTTCTGTTTTGCCTTCTGCAGTCTCAGCTTCAAGATCTCGTCAGCTGCCTTTTTCAGTGTGGCATTCAGTTCGTCAGCCCGGACAGGTTTCATAAGGTAATCAAAAATCCCTGCCTTAATCCCCCGCCTTGCGTAATCGAAATCATCATATCCTGTCAGGATGATGATTTTGATATCCGGAAATAATTCGATACATTTTTCGCTGAAGCTCAGCCCGTCCACTTCCGGCATGCAGATATCGCTGATTATGATATCCGGCCTGACCGAATCCAGAGCTTCGACAGCATCGGCGCCGTCCTGGTATTCCCCGGCCAATTCCAGGTTCAATCCCTCCAGATCCATTTTCATGCGTATCAGCTTCCTGATCAGCATTTCATCGTCAATAATAATAACCCTTAATTTTTCCATACTATTCTCCCAAAACATCCGTATCTAAATAGAGATGCATCTCTGAAAGCCCCTGATTTCTTATCTCAAAGGAAAAAGCATTTTCATAGATCAATTTCAGTCTTTGGATCGTCCCCCGCAGTCCAAGGCTCTTCTTTTCTCCACAGTCCTTTAGGTTCTGCAGTTCACTGACGATATCGTCCGGGATTCCCTTCCCATTGTCCCGAACCAGGATATGCAGCTTCCCGCTTTCCTCTTTGACGCAGACCCGGATATATCCGGATGTCTTGTTCGGACGGATTCCATGCTGGAATGAATTTTCTACCAGGGGCTGAATGGTCAGCTTGGGAATCTCATATTTTCTGCAGGAATCCTCTACCTCAATATCAAACTGAAACAAATCCCCGAAACGGATTTTTAAAATTTCCATGTAATCATGGACCATACGGATCTCGCTGTCAATGGAAATATATTCCCGGCCGCCGCTTACGCATTTTTTATAAAAGCCGCCCAGCGCTTCTATCAGCCTGCAGGCGTTGTCTGTATCACCCAGCATGGCAAGCGCTTCTACAGAATCCAGCGCATTGTATAAAAAGTGCGGCTTCATCTGTTCCTGGATTTCATTCATCTCTACGATCCGGATCCGTTTTTGCCGTTCGATCGTCTCCTGGATTAACCGTTTGATTTCATCCACCAGTCTGTTATAGCCGTGGAACAGCGACTTAAATTCCTGCAGCAGGGTTTGCTCCTGAATCTTTTCCAACTGCCCGCCTTCAACATTCTTCATATAACATAAAAGCTGCTGAATCGGGATTGTCAGCATATGCGCAATTGCAGCCGCGCCGCAAAAGATCAGCAGGCCGATGATCAGGATCAGCAGGATGTTGAATCGGACCAGTGTGTTGATATCTTTATTTCTGACAATCGGCGTATAGCGAAAGATTTTCCAACCGTTTTTCGGATTTACGACTCCCAGCAGATAATAGTCTTTTCCGTTTATATGCTCCTTTTTGATGAGTTCCCGGTCCGACAGGCTGATCGCCTCCGCAGCTTTGACCACATCCCCGACCGCCCCTTGTGTCCCGCCCCGGTAGATGATCTCATTATCAAAATTCAGGATCGCGATCTGCTCGTTCTCGTAGTCGATACTATTTGAGATCAGATGGTCTATTTTATCTTGATTGATCTGTACGCCGATAAGTCCGAGACTCGCAAACTGCTCCAGGCTGTTGAAGGAACGAATGAGCATCAGAGAGTTCGTATTTTCCCCCTTCTCCACAACCAGCTCCGGTTCTCCATAGGGTTTTCTCAGCCATTCATATTTTCCTTCATATCCACTTCCGCTGTCAGTATGGATACTGGCACTGTCCCCGATGATCAATCTCTGCCCCTGCTGATCCGTCAGCCAGATCATATCAATAAATTCAGAAAACTGCAGGACAGAATAGATCCGTTTCATCAGCGTCTGCTGTTTGCTGAAGTCATCCAGTATGTCCCCTGTCTCCATCATCTGCTGTACCACACTGTCGGCAAGTATCATCTTCGAGTAATTGTCCGCGCTTGCGGCCATCGTGCTTAATGATGAATCAATGGAGCGGAGGGTATTGATATTTTCCTGCCCGATGATCTCATATTCATATTTCTGGTAATGATTCGTGAAAATGAGCAGATATATGATAATGATCAAGAAAATGACTGCGCCCAGCAGGGCGGAAATTTTAAAATTTAATCGGAAATTTTTGTTCATATCCATCATATCCCCCCATAAAATACTGCTTCGGGTGTATTTGTCCTGCGCTTTCCGGCATGCCCTTCTTTTGATTCACACAAAGTATATCATTCCCCTGTCATTCCGGCAAGAGAAATATAACGGACGGCGGGGGGCTGGATGCCTGCAGCCGCTATTTTACTGGACGGGTGCCTCCCGGCAAGAGGCCGGATTCCAGCCCCTCGCCGGGAGGCGACTTTTCAATGGGCTGGATGCCGTTGCTGTGAGCGCCCGGCCAGGGTGTGAACAGTAACCCATATTGACAGTAGAGATTTTTTCCCGCAGAATAATACTTGACTTTTTCGTCCGGCGGATTTATGCTTATGAAGGTACACAGGGGCGCTGTGAGACTGTTCCGGGGATATTTTCCGCGGGAATCTGCGGAACGGTTATAAAACGGCTGAGACGTATGTGTTTTCATACGAACCCTTTTAACTTGATCCGGGTAATGCCGGCGTAAGGAAAGGAGAATTTCATAATGTCACAAATTCATTCTGTCACAGGCGGAAGTACGTCTTCTGCCGTCAGGAAACTCGTTTTTTCTGCAATGGGGATCGCTCTCGCGATGGTCACTTCCTACATCAAAGTATGGGAGATGCCGATGGGCGGCTCCGTCACACTGTTATCCATGCTGTTTATCTGCCTGATCGGATACTGGTTCGGCGCAAAATATGGGATTATTACCGGGGTCGCATACGGACTCCTTCAATTTGTCGTTGATCCGTATGTACTTTCGATCCCCCAGGTGCTTTTTGATTATCCGTTTGCGTTCGGCGCGCTGGGATTGTCAGGCTTTTTCAGCAATCGGAAGTATGGGCTTCAGATCGGATATACGGTCGGAGTGCTGGGCCGGTTTGTCTTCTCCACGCTGTCCGGCGCGATTTTCTTTGCCGCCTACGCGCCGGAAGGCATGAATCCGTGGGTGTATTCTTCCCTGTATCAGGGCACCTACCTGGGCACGGAGGGGATCGTGACGCTGGTCATCATCTCGCTGCCGCCTGTCACTAAGGCGCTGAACCTGATACATAGACAGGCTTCCGCATGAAAGCTTGCTGCAAGGGCTGAATCTGGTACATAGGCATATTTCCGCATGGAAACGGGCGGCTGCGCAAGAAAACGGCATGAAAATTTATGAAGCCGTACCAGCATTTTCTTGCTGGAAATACTCAGGCTTCCTCATCAAACAAGGCGCGGGAAAGATTCAGGCTGAGCCGGAAGAACAGTCCCGCGCTTCCCAGCATGACCAGATACCACACCCCTTCCAGTATCCACACAGGCGGCACTTTCTCCGGATCGAAATGCAGGAATTGCAGTTCCGCGGCCGCCTGAATGAGCTCGCTCAAAAGCAGGCCCAGGAAATAGGATCTTACATATTGATATTCCTGGTGCCTGCCCAAGCGGCGCAGAAAGACCCACAGAGACGTAAGGGGCTGCACCAGGCCGCCGATGATCAGCACTTTCCAAAAGCCCGGTGTCACGTTCAAGTAGAACCAGCGCATGGATTCGGTTGCAAACTTTTCCATCAGGGCACTTGCCAGCTGTCCGGCCAGGATCATTGCGGCCATCAGCGACACGCTGAGCAGCAGCCTTGCCAGAAGCCTGGCGCTTTCCGATAAGTCTCCTGAGCGTTCCATTGGATGCAGCCGGTCTTCATAAGGGGTCATGAGGACAACCATCGGCTGCAGCAATCCCAGAATCAGTATGACCACAAGGCCCATGTTGACAAACGCAATTGCCCAGAAAGCATGAGCCCGCAGGAGATCACAGGCAGCCTCCGGGAGCAGCGCAATCAGCAGGAGTACCGCCAGGAATGTACCGGCTGGAATGTACAGCTTATAAAAAAGCTTCCTTGACTCCCATCCCAATGCCCGCTTTATTTGTTCTGCCATGCTCCATTCTCTTTGTTCACAGGTCATCATATGCCTCCTTTCTCCGCCCTGTTCTGACACAGACACGGGGTTCCTATTTTTTCGAAATGCAGATTTACTTTCCAAATATTTCTGTTCATTTCCGAAACCGTTCTAGGTAATACTGTTCCACGGACATTCCGCAGGTTTCCCTGAGTTCCTCCGTATCTTTCTCCACAATTTTTCCATGATCCAGAAAAAGGATCTGATCGAATAGCTGCTCAAAGTCACGAAGCAGATGGGTTGCCATGACGATTGACGCACCCTCGGGCAGATATTCCATCAAAAACCGCCGGACATCCCTTTTAAATGCCGCGTCTGCCCCGGTCAGCGGTTCGTCCAGCAGATACAGTTCAGACTCCACGCAGATCGCCAGGATCAGCATCAGAAGTTCCCGCTGTCCGTCCGACAGCTTCCTGAGCAGCGTCTTCCTGTCAAAACCCATATTTTCAATCAAACCGCAGGCTTTTTCGGACGCAAAGTTCTGATAGTGGGATTGGTAAAACTGTACCGCATCCCTGACACGCATCCATCTGTAAAAGATGTCCCTGGGCATCAGATAGGAGATCCTCTTTGTATAACGGAAAATTCTCCCCTCATCCGGCTTCCAGATTCCTGCCATCAATTTCAGGAGCGTGCTTTTTCCACTGCCGTTTCTGCCTGCCAGTCCGATGATGCGGTTTCGCGGGATCTGCACATTCAGGCGGTGCAGAATGCATTTTTCATCCAATGACTTGCTCACACCTTTCAGCTCTATTAGAAGCTCCCTGTGACGCCCACAGTCCTGCAGGCGTTCCTGCCCGAAAGGACCGTCAGATCCAGATCTGTTCTGCCCGGACTCACTGCTTCCCTGAAATAGAAAATCATGATCTCTCATATGACGTCCCCTCCCATTCCGCTTCGATCAGGCGTTGAACCTCTTCCAGGGGCAGGCCGCAGTTTTTCATTGTCCGGACAAATTCCCCTGTTTTCTCTCTGGCCAGCCTTGCCTGCAGGCTGCCCGCATGTTCCTCCCGTATGAAATATCCGATTCCTTTTTTGGAAATGATGATTCCTTCGGATTCCAATTGCTGCATCACCCGCTGCATCGTCAATGCGGAAACTTCGAATAAAACTGAGCCCTCCCGCACGGACGGCAGCTTATCCCCGGCCCTTCGCCGGCCGCTGGCGATCTGTTCCTTCAAAAGGGAGGCAATCTGGATATAAATCGGCTTTTCGTTATCAAATTCCATGAGCTGTGATCGCCTCCTTCTGTATATTCCCGCATCGTTATAGTGTTATACTTATGTTATACAGTATAGCAGTATAAGAATATAGCTGTCAAGTGAATAGCATCAATACCAAAAATATAATGTTACTAGTTACAGTTCACGGCCCAACCGGCCGCGAACTGTAACGCATCCAGCCCATGTCAAGACGACACGTTTAATACAAGGATAATTCTAGGGAACCCCTGTTTTTACAGGGGTTTCCTGATGGGGCACTGCCATGAAGTCGAAAATGCATGGATAAATAGGCTGATTTGACGATGGATTTTCTGGTTTACTTCCTGGCTCGTTTTTACACGATGCACCAAAAGTATGAGGCTTTTACACGGTTCACACTTTTGATTGATGCCTAACGTTTACACGCATTTTACACGGTTTCTACACGATTATAAAACTTATTTCTTCTCCGGTCTTTGGCTAGAAAAAGACCGCCACTTAGGCGGTCTTATAAAGTTGACTATGTAAAATCAACCATAGCTAAAGTACGGCAGGTTCGCTTATAGCCTGCATGTTGTAAAACGATTTTAATGCCTAACTTTACGGTTCAGGCATTTTTTATTTTTAGATCAGCCTAACGTTCTATTGTAAAAGTATACCCTACTGCCATTCCTTGGCTGCGGTACTTAATCCTGAGCCTACCAGCGTCACTAACTTGCAGAGTCACTGTAAACGGCTCCAATTGTAAATCTTGTATTGGCGGGAATAGCTGCTTAGTTTCTTCTAAGATTGTTTTTCTATCTATGCTATACCCCATACAGTATTGGGAATAGCTGTAGCCAATAATCTCAGAAGCAATATCCTGCATATAAGCGCCTACGGTTTCTTTCCAAATTCCGGTTAAGTGTGTTAGTTTCATGAACGGAGACCTCCTTAAGTTTTGGTATTTGTAGTAGCTATGGTGTTCTACCATAGCTCTGTAAGGGCATGATTGCAAGCTATTTCTGGTTATTTCTATCGCTTTCCTTGGTTAATCTGACTGCTATTCTTGTCCCATCCCGGAACAAGAAGCCAAACGTCTTATTACGGGAAATCGTTACGGATTCCACCATGCTGTTCCATAAATTGACGTCAAATTTAGCCAGAATCTCCCCACACTTCTGGATTTCTTCCAGGCACCGTTTAATCAGCTCTTTTCTGCCGGATTGCTCCAGAAGCTGTTTTTCCAGATTGCCGATTTCTGCTTCTTTAGCTTCACAAAGCTGGCTCTTCTCGGTGAACTTGCGGTTATATTCTACCTGGTCTTGGACATGAAGTGTATTCTCATCCATGAATAAGCGTAAGTCGTTCATTAACCTGCTATGTTCCGACTGTGCTACTTTAAGCTGTTCGTCCAGTTTGCTGGTATCCGCCAATATTGGCAATAAAGCTTCAAAACGTTTGATGTGCTGCTGTTTTTCTCCCAGCACCTGGTTAAATGCTTTTATAAAAGCCGCTTCGATTTCTTCTTCCGTTAGATTTGGCGTAGAACAAACCGTGTCTTGCTCGTATTTATGGTTACACCGCCAGATGAGTTTTTTATATTTACTGTTACTGTGCCAGACCTTCCGACCGTAGAACCCACCGCAGTCGCTGCAAATAATCTTGGCAGTAAAGGGGCTGTTACGGTGAAGCTGGTGGCGGTGTGGGCGTCGGCGTTTGATTTCGTTTTGCACCAGTTCAAAGGTCTCCGGGTCGATAATGGCTGGGTGGGAATCTTCAATATAGTACTGTGGCACTTCACCATGATTTTTCTTGACACTTTTGGTCAGGTAATCAGCGGTGTAGGTCTTTTGTAGCAAAGCATCACCTTTATATTTCTCGTTCGTCAGAATGCTGGTGACCGTAGAAACGCTCCATTTGGTTCTGCGACGGGGCGTAGGAATCCCCTGCTGTGTCAAGCTGTCGGCAATTGCACGGATGGTACGCCCTTCCAGGAACCAGCTGTAAATCTGGCGGACAATCCTGGCTTCTTCCTCCACGATTTTGGGGAAGCCATCTTCACCCTTTTCGTAACCGAGGAAATTTTTGTAAGCCAGGGAGAACTTGCCGTCTGCCATGCTTTTGCGCTTCCCCCAGGTGACGTTTTCTGAGATGGAACGGCTTTCTTCCTGCGCCAGGCTGCTCATAATGGTCAGCATTACTTCACCTTTAGCATCCAGTGTATAAATATTTTCTTTCTCAAAATAGACTTCCACCTTCTTTTCTTTGAGCTTTCTGATAGTAGTTAAAGTATCCACGGTATTTCTGGCAAAGCGGCTAATGGATTTGGTGAGAATTAAGTCGATGTTACCGTTCAAAGCATCCTCCACCATCCGGTTAAATCCTTCCCGTTTTCTGGTATTGGTGCCGGAAATTCCTTCATCGGTGTATACGTCTACAAATTCCCATTCCGGGTTGCTTTTAATGTGCTGGGTGTAGAAAGCCACCTGTGCTTCGTAGCTGGAAAGCTGCTCGTCAGAATCGGTAGAAACACGGGCATAAGCTGCCACCTGCTTTTTCTGCTGGGTAGCTGCAGTAACGGACGGATCAAGGCTGGCAAAGCTCTCTATTTTGCGGACAATCCTATTCTGTGCATTCATTGGCTTTTCTCCTTTCTTCTAGCAGTGCTAATTGGCGTGCTCTGGCTTTTTGCCTCATTTGCGGCGTCCAGCTTTCCCGGCGGGAAGGGTTCTGCCAGTTCACTTCCTGTTTGTATCCATCCCGGAAGATATAGACTAAACGACCGTATTCTGGTACCTGTATTTCTTGGAACCTTCCCATCAACGTCTCCCAGTCCCATTCTTCTGTGCCGAGTACTGATGAGGTTTTTTCTATCAAAATAGATTCGGGGATTCTCTTGGCGGGGCAGGCGTCTTTTCCACGCAGCAGAAATGTGGAACAAGTCCAGACGATTTTCTTAGGATATTGCTTGCCGCAGGAAGCGATCCGGCGGTGGAAATGTTTACCGCAGAGCCCACAACGAAGCAGACCGGTAAATAGGTAAGGTTCGGTAGGCTGTTTCATGTGGCGGAATAGGATAGCCCGGCGCTGCAGCTCCTTCTGAGCCATGGCAAAGGTTTCTTTATCTATGATAGCTTCATGGCTGTTCTTGACTTCATACATGGGGAGTTCGCCATGGTTTACCATTTTCTTTTTACTGATATGGTCAAGACGGTAAGTTTTTTGTAAAAGCAAATCCCCAGTATATTTATCTTGGCGCAAAATCTGCCGGATGGTGTTAGGGTACCATGCATTGCCGTACCTGGTTGGAACACCCATACGGGTGAGCTTTTTGGCAATTGTGTTCATCCCCATGCCGGAGAGGAAATCTGTAAAGATTAGCTTCACCACTTTGGCTTCTTCCGGTACTACTTGGAATACGCCGTTCCTGAGACGATATCCCAGCAAATAACCATTATTGGGAATTCCTTTCTCAAAATTCTTGCGGATACGCCATTTCACATTTTCCGATGCGCTGCGGCTTTCCTCCTGTGCATAGGAAGCAAGAAAAGTCAGCATTAACTCACCGTCCGTACTTAGGGTATGGATGTTTTCTTTCTCAAAGTAAACGTCGATTCCGAGCGCTTTTAACTCCCGGACAGTTTCTAACAAAGTCAAAGTATTACGAGCCAGGCGTGTGACGGATTTGGCAATGACCATATCAATTTTGCCTGCCCGACAGTCCGCAAGTAAACATTGGAACTGCGGACGGTCATCCTTCGTCCCCGTTATAGCTTCATCAGCATAAATACGGACAAGCTGCCAGTCCCCCCTGCTGCCAATTAGATTATTGTAATAGCTAATTTGCGCAGATAAGGAATGATGCATGGCATTTTTACTGGATGACACCCTGGCATAAGCCGCTACCCGTTTACGCTTAACGGGAATTAGCTGTGTATTTTCCAGTTTAGTGATTTTTCTCATTTTTACCTCCATATTGATGTACTTTGGTTTTTCCGGGGGCTTTTGCCCCCGGAATGTTATACCTTCCAGATACGATCGGCACCGCATACGATGCCAAAACTATCCCCTGAGTCCCAGTCAACGAACACAGTGCCAGTATCGTCTACAAAAGATACTGTGCCTTGTTCACCACGCATTAGTATTTCTTTTACATAATCCGATAGATGAACGAGCTTTACCCGGCACCCTTTGGGGTACATACGTTTGATTTCCTCTACAGTCTCCCGGTCTGGAAAATTGTGCTGATTAGGCATAAGGTACACCCCCTTTCTTTTCATGAGTTTCTGTTTCTATCGTTTCCGCAGGTGTCAGTACTGGCAGCGTTGTCGCTTCCGTGATTGCGTTTTCTGCCCGGTTTTCCGGCGGTTGTCCAGCTTTCCAGGCACTGTTACCCGTCAAGTTTCTCAGTAAGATTTTACGGGCTATTTTATACTCGTCCCCAATCATTCCCAGCCGTACCAGAAATAGCCGCATCTCAAATTTGGCATTCTCAATGGGCTTTGCTTTAGCAATAACCCATTTCTGCCGTTTTGCCATCTCCATTAAAGCTGTCACCAGTTGGGCGTAGACAAAGGATTCATGATCAATGTCATGCAAGGTAAACCACGGAAAGCTGATATTCTTCCCATCTACCTTGATTTCTAAATTATCCGTATCAAGCGCAAGCTTGAGCAGGTTTGCTTTACTGTCAACGATCTTTTGGAGATTGATGTAAGCGATATCCGTAAAATCATCACTAAGTGAGATATGGATAGTTAGATGATTTGCTCCTATTGCAAATGGCGGAGGATAAGCGTCTGCCCAACTTTCTGGCGTATAGCCCCGTTCCCGTAACTTTGTCAGTAATTGCCCGATTTCTGCTTTACTGGGCTTCTCACCGCAGCATAAGTTTCCGTCTTTATCTACTATGTAAATGCCAATTTGGTAAGCAAAGGTCGGTGCTTTCTGGTAGACGGCTGGCTGATGTAGGATGTCGCTGATTGCCTGTACAAAAACCTTACGCTCCCCACCGGTTTGGTTATAACGATATAGGTTGTTCATAGTATTGCTCCTTTCTTTAGTCTACACGCACATCTGTCACTCAGATTAAATAAAAATGCAAGTCTTGATTTATCGGAAAAAGGTGTGGAAATTTACGGGTTATTCTTGGTTCTGGTCACCATGTAGGATGAACTCAACATATTCTTTTCTGCGGTCTTGCAGGAATATCACCAGTTCATAAAATCCTTTACAGTGGGCAATATACTGAACAGCATAGGCATCGAACATGTTAACTTCTCCAGTGTCCCGGATTGCCAAAATCTGTTCTTTAATAATTGGTTCCATGGAAATCCTCCTTCCTGCTTTTGTGATGTGTAGTAGCTATTTGCCTCTCCCTAAAGAGCAGGTCTAACTCAGTAGATGTGGAAGCTTGCTTGAGATAATCGGCTGGAATAGCCTGACGTAAGACCTCCAGATTGAACCCGGAGTCCTCATAGCCTTCAAAAATTGTGGCAAGGTAGCCGGTAGATGGCGTGCCATAAGAATGATTAGCCTCGTTCATGATGTAAACCATAGCAGAGATTCTTTTGCCGTTTACGGTGACCCGTAAGTTTTCCTTGCGGTAAAGGTACGGCCAACCTTCATAACGGTCAAGCATTTTCTCATCACTCGGCTGTAACTGCCAGATTAGTACTGGTACTTTGTACCCGGTAGCACGTTCAATGGTCGCTACCGCACTACTTCCTCCCCGGAACCGGAGTCGCCAGTTAGAAAGTGTGGTTGTTCCGATTACTTCTGCCGTCGGGCAACGGTGGTTCATCTGGCGCAGGTTCAGGTTAGAGCCATAGGCAATGTAATATCTGGGTCTTTTGGTTGCTGATTTTTCTTTACTCATGAATTTTGTCCTCCGTTTACTGTAATTCTGGGGTTGATATGGCTTCTGACATTTTCACGGGAGCCGTAACGCCAGGCGGCGTTGCCGTCTAAATGCTGGTAAAGATGCTCCCGGCAGCTCTTGAACTCGTCACCAATAAAACCAATACGGTTCAGGTACACACGCATGGCAAATTTCTCATTTTCTTCCTGCACTTTCCGGTAGCTGGCAAATTTCTGGGTCAAAGCTTGATGGTTAAGTGCCAGTGCAAAAACTACATATGATCGGACTTTCCCAGCATGAAGTGTGCCGTTAAAGCCCCTTAGCTCCACCGTATGGTTGCCATGGAAAAAGCTGTGTAGGTTGAGAAAATGGTAACGGCTGGCGTGGTAGTGACCATGGGGATTCCCACGATAGTCCTCATACCAGATTTTTTCTATCTGGGCGAGGGTTTTGGGTTTGACCTGGTTCATGCGTTCCACCAGAAACTCGTCCATCTTTTTACAATAGCGCATCCGCTCCGGGGCAATCTGCAGGGCTTTATAAAACAGGTCATTGTGGCTGGCAATGATGTTGATAAAGTTGCGTATACTCCGGGCGGTGTGGTTTGCCCCATCCAGATGGACATGGATGCCACAGGAGCTGTTTACAAAACCACCTGCTTTACGTAAACGGCGTATCAGCCCCTGTAAGGTATTGATGTCCTGACGGTACAGTAAGATTGGACTGACCATTTCCACACTGTAATCACTATTGGTACTGACGGTTTGTCGCCCTTCCTTTTTCTGACATTGGATGCTGCTGTCATACATAAACTTCCAGATCCTCTCACCAGGAGCGGAGACTTTAGTGGTGTCGTAATAATCACCCAGTGTTTCCCGTTCTCCCTCCAAATACTGTGCGGCAACCTTTGCTGCCTGCATCCGGGTAATTCCGGTAAACTCGACCTCTATGCCGAATCGATTTGTAAACATTCTTGGCTTACCCTCCTTTTCTGACAGACATTGCCAAAGCACAAAGCTCGGAGGGCATCCACGGATGCGCCCCCGATTTACTGGTGCGCACCATGTCCGCCGATTTGTTTTAACTATGGATTACTCTTTTTCTGACCTCCTTTCTTTGATTATCCGTCTGTGCTTTTTGGGGCTGGAGCTGCTAATGGCATCCTGCGTGGGACTAATCTCCAGACGGTGATTGGCAAGCATCTGTTTAAGTACGAGATACTCACTTTGGCTGATTAGTCCACGCTGGTAGAGCTGCCTGGCAATAGCAAGCTGGGCATTTACCTCCCCAAGCTTTTTATTCTCCATTAGGGCAACCCCTCCCCATAGCGGCTTGCTAAATAACAATCTCTGCCGCAGAATTTCCGCTTTTTATTACTAAAGCTGATAAACTGCCGTCCGCATTGGTGACAGATTAAGTGGTAGACCCGTTTCTTACGGCGCTTGTTCCACCATGCGTAACGACACCGGTTACTACAAAAGGTTCTGGGCTTCCTGCCAGGTTGTTTATGTAAAGTCTTACCACAGTTCTTACATAGATCGGATGAGATCTGCTCCGGTTGCTGCAATTTAATGCCGCTGCGTCGGCAGACGGATTTGACGGTATTGGGGGATAGCTCCATGGCCTGTGCAATTTCCGCATAGGTCAACCCTTGTACACGTAAATCTAAAATCGTTTGTTTCTGTGATTCCTGCATGATTATGTCGCCTCCTTTCTTGCCGTTGTCGTCGCTTTCTCCGCCCTGTGAGGGGCTTGAGGGCGGAGAATGGTATAAATATTTATCTCAGTCCGGAACTTTTTGATTTTGGCGGATGTATTAAGGAATCCGGTAGTTTGGTGTTTCGTCATATATTTCCTCCTTTTTGTTGATGTAGCAAATAAATATGCATTTATTTCTCCTTATCGTTAGTGTTGCGTTATGATTCAGGCTCTTGGGGCAGCTAAGGCTGGCAAGGCTGCGCGTTTTGGTAGAGACTGTTTTCTTCTTTCCGCTTAATTTATTTTGTTTGTTTCTTTTTCTAGCTCCGATATCCGGTGACGTAATTTTGCCGC
>CAJSZT010000024.1:0-76923 GCA_910573785.1 Lachnospiraceae bacterium
ATCATTCTGGTTTGCTTGTGTTATACTTTTATTCATAGCATGAGCCTCCGGTTTTAATTGTTTTTTGACAACTCAATTATACCAAACCAGACGGTTTCATGCTATTTTATTGCCAGTTTTTATTGAATTTTCAAGCTGCATCTGTGCTTATTCAAATGCGAAGTTTGAGTTAATTATTTGGCTGTACATAGCGGATACCAGGGGACAAAGATTGCTGAAACAGGAGACGGGAAGATTTATCTGGGAGATATTCTTTTGAATGATTGTGAGAAAAGAATTTTGGAACTGAGAAAGCAAGTCGGAATTACTTTTGTTACGCTTTGTTCTACGGAGGAAGGATATCATTTATATAAAGTCAGAAACAGTTATGAAGATTTTGAAGAAGATATGAATACATTTGTGCAGGAAAGTGATCAGAAATGCTATAAGTTGTACAAATGTGTTGATGATATAATTGAGATATAGGGCATATGGAAAGAAGTTTGTTAAGAGGGCTTTGGCAGCCCACCGCGAGGGTCAAATCCCCCCGCAGCTTGCTGCGCTAGAATTTTGATGCCCCATCATTACTGCGGGGTATTTGACTTCAAAGCCCCCTGCCGATATTCCGTAGGGCTCACCCCCGTATATTTCTTAAAGATAGACGAAAAGTACGTGGCGTCATGGTATCCCACCAGATCCGCGACCTCATAGGCGAGGATATCCTGCCGGAGCAGATATTCCTTTGCTTTTTCAATCCGCACGTGATTGATGTATTCCGTCAGAGATTCCCCACATACCTTTTTAAACGTCCGGCTCAGGTGGGACGCGGAGATATGGAGATGGTCCGAGAGGACCTCCAGGGACAAGGGCTCTGAAAGATGGCTGTGGATGAATTTTACCGCATGGTCAAACAGCTTGTTCTGGGCGGCGGTCCCTACAAAATGATCCTTTGTATAAGCCATCAGTTCAAAGACCGTATGTTCCAGGGAAAAGATATCCGACGCCTGGGTGATCCTGGACAGGTATTCGCCGGGAGGGGCGGCATTTTCACGCTTGATGAGCACCCGGCAGCAGATGTAATACATCTGGGCGCAGATATTTTTGGCATCCGCGGAGTTGACAAAATTGGACTTAAACTTATTGAAGATCTTATGCAGAACCCCGCCGGCGTCCTCAAACAGCCAGTTGTGCAGGTGGTTCTCAAAATGGAACAGATCCAGGGAGTTTTCCGCGGTCAGGTCATAGTCCGCGTCCTCTGGCGCGTCGGAGAAGAGGGCAATATTTTTTTCATAATAAAAATGAAATGTCAGGGCGTGGATCGCCTCGGACACGGCATAGCCAAAGTCCGAAGCGCTGCTGTGGTACCGGCTGATTCCGACCGACACCTCCCGGGAATCCAGCGTCCGGGCGATCACGGTGATCTCCCGGCAATTCTCCAGAACCGCATCCGGTACAGATTCACAGCGGCCCTCCAAAAAATAGACCGCAATGATCAGGTTGTTGTAGCGGTAGCAGCAGGCGTCCTTTTTTCCGTCGAGGATAATGCTCTTTAAAAAGGCGGTGTCATTTTCCAGGGGGACCATCTGGAATGCCGCTACATAATAGTGGTCCAGACGGATTCCCAGATTCGAAAGCCGCTCCTCAAAGGAGGGGAGGAAGGCGGAGCCGGTCATTTCCAGCAATAGCTGGTCTTTCAGAAATGCCAGTTCTTCTTCGGCGATGGAGGTCTGTTTCCTGGAGGTGACGATCTGCTTCTGCGCGTCCTGGATGGCTTCCATCAGCTCTTTTTTATTGGTCGGTTTCAGGATAAAAGCGGATACGTTATATTTGATGGCTGTTTTGGCGTATTCAAAATCTGCGTATCCGGTCAGCAGGATGACTTTGATCTCTGGCTGATGCTCATAGATGAATTTTGCCACGGCCAGGCCGTCCGCCACAGGCATCTTGATATCGGTGATGACGATATCCACGGGACTGGCTTTGATAAATTCAATGGCTTCCATTCCATTTCCGGCCGTTCCGGCCACCTTACAGTCCAGAGAATCCCAGTCTATAAAATTGGCAATGCCTTTGCGCATGATGGCTTCATCGTCAACAACTAACAGTTTGAATGTCATGGTCTTCCTCCTTTGTGCGGATCGGAATCTGAAAGGAAATGGTGGTGCATTTTTCCGGGATGCTGTCGATGCGCAGGCGGGCATCCGGCCCGAAAAGCAGCTCCAGCCGTTTATCCAGGTTGCAAAGTCCTACATGGGTGTGGGCGTCCGCCCCGGAGGGCCGGATATTGCGTATATCCGGGATGGGGTCGAAGCCGATCCCGTTATCGATAATGGAAATCTCCATGAGCCGGCCGTCGGACGGGATGACCTGTACGATGAGCCGTCCCTTTCCGTCTTTTGGCTCCAGACCGTGTACGATCGCATTTTCCACCAGCGGCTGGATGCAGAACGTGGGAACCATACAGTCCATCAGCACGTCCGGAACCTGGAATACGCAGGAAATCTTGTCCTCAAAACGCATCTGCTGCAGGTAGACGTAAAACTTCACATACTCGATCTCCTGGGCAAGGCGCACATAGTCCGTTTCTTTGGACAGCGTATTTTTCTTGAGAAGCTCCCCCAGGGAAATGATCATCTGATAGATTTCCTCTTGATCGCTGATCTGTGCCTTCCATGCGATGGTGTTGAGCACGTTAAACAAAAAATGGGGGTTCATCTGCGACTGCAGCGCCCGGATTTCCGAACTTTTCAGCAGCAATTGTTTCTGAAAATTGTCGTTGTAGTAGATATCCAGCTGCTTCAGCATCTGGTTCAGGGCGTCCGCCCAGACCCGAAACTCCCGGTACATCTTCATGGGCGGCAGGCTGTCCTGCTCCCCCTTTGAGATCTGGTTGATGTGGTAGATCATCCGGTCAATGGGCCTGGTGACTGCCCGGCTGACGATCACGGCCAGGAGGAGCGCAGCCAATACCGTACATGCCAGCAGCAGGACGTAAGTCTTTAAAGTATCGTTGAGATCCTGGAACAGGATGCTTTTCGGCGCGGCCACGGCGGCGGTGAGCTGGATCTTGTCCAGCTTCTGCACGGCGGTAAAATATGCGTCGGAGCACAGCGTTAGCTCCTGGAAGGAGACAAAGGCCGTACTTCCCTGATCCAGCGCGGCCTGCAGCTCCAGGCTCTGGGGTTCCATGTCCCGGCTGGAACAGAGATTCATGTCCCGGTCATACAGGCAGATGAACCAGGAAGGAGCCAGTCCGTTTACACAGTAGGCAAGCCATTTTTCCAAGTCCACGGCGATGATGAAGGTTCCGCTGTAGCTTCCCGTATTGCCGCTGAAAAGATTTCGGATAAAATAAAGGTTTTTTCCGTCTGAGGGCAGCATCCGGCAGGTCAGCCGGTGTTCTTTTTGATCCAGATCCCGGAGGAGCTCATGGCTTCCGGAGAGGCTCCCGGCAGGGGAGGCGGAGGTGGATATGCGGAATACGTCCCCCTGCACGTTCAGGATGTAGATCCCGTTTGTAAAATTTTTTGCGGACAGGGGCGTGCTGTAATAGAGGTCCGTCATCTGTTTTTCTATATGGATCTTACGCTCCGAGCTCAGCGGCTTGTGGGCGGTATCCTCTAAAATCCCGGCAATGGAGGCGTTGGATACATAAAGGGGGATGACCGAGTCAATGGAATCCACCTGGTCGCTGATCTTCTGGTTGACCTGTCCAAACTGGCCGGTGACAGAGTGTTCATAACTGGTTGTAAGAATCCGGTCTGTCCTTATATAATAGAAGAAAAAGGAACAGAGCAGGATGAGGGTTACGATCAGGGAAACGGTAACGGTGATGAAGGAGCGCAGGGAGGGGATGTGTATCGTGTTGCTTCTGTTCATATCTGTTTTTTTCCATCCTTATCTGTATTCCATTTATTCCCGCGAAGCAACGAGCCAAGTAGCCATGCTTGCATGGATATTTGGCGACTGCCGCGAGGGTCAAATACCCCGCAGCTTGCTGCGCTAGAATTTTGATGCCCTGTCAGCTTGCTGCGGGGTCTTTGACTATCATTTGTCACCAATTTTCGCAAGAAAAAATTGATGACCTGCTTGCGCATCGGCGCAATTCTTATTACATATTATTATTACATAATCCGCCCCTGTCTTCAATCGGTTTTGGGGCGGAAGCAAAAAATTCCAAAGAAAGCAGCAAATAATTTAAAGCAATGCACAGCGTCGGGAGGGCGGGGGCCGATGAGAGGGTGTTCCGGCTATGAAATTCAAAGAACACAGCATATCCCTTTATTCAAATCCGGGCAGCAGGCGTACTATAATAGAACCAGCTTAAGGAAAGCCGAGACGTATGGGAGATGATTCCATACAGGCAGGCGGAGGATCTGTCTGCCCTACAAACCGGCGGCAAAAAATGTAGGAGGAACGAGCATGAAAAAGAACTATTTGAAGAGGGTACTTGCATCTGCGCTTATGGGTACGATGGTATTGGGGCTGGCAGCCTGCGGAAACGGCGGGGGACAGGGAACGGAAAGCAAGACGGAATCTGGCGGGGCATCGGAAGATACGGGTAAGACCGTATTGAATGTCATCAACTACCACGTAGGAACGGATTACGCGGCGGACTACTACGCCTACCTGTTCGAGGAATTTCAGAAAACCGAAGAAGGGAAGAACGTAGAGTTCAAATTTGAGGAGATTCCGACCACGGACGCTTACAACCAGAAGATCAAGCTGCTGATCTCCAGCGGGGATCTGCCGGATATCGTGTTCAACGGCGGGAACAACATCACCGAGCTGGCGGCTAAGTCAGGGAAGGTGGCGGATCTGACCCAGTATTTTGAGGAAGATCCGGAGTGGAAAGCGCTGTTTGATGAAACCTCGCTGGACTTCAATACGGTAGACGGGAAGATCTACGGAGTACCGGTTTCCAAGGAAATTTCTTACATCTATTACAACAAAGAGCTTTTTGAGAAGGCGAAGGTGGAAGTGCCGGAGGTAGGGTATGAGACCTGGGACGACTTCTTTGCGGCCTGCGATCAGCTGAAAGAAGCGGGAATCACGCCGGTGGGCATGGACACCGCAGATATGGGGTGGCTTACCAATCTGTGGATGAGCGCCCTGATCGGCACAAGCGGGGAGGCCGGAAATGAATGGATGAATACCATGTATCCAGACGACTTTAATACGCCGGAGGTGGAAGCCGCGGCGGAGACGATCCAGAGGATGTTCCAGGAATACACCACAGACGATGCGGTGGGCGGGAAATACGACCCCATGGCGACCCACTTCTTCAACGGGGAGATCGCGATGATCCCCAACGGCCCCTGGATGATTCCGGATTTCTCCCAGACGGAAAAAGCGCCGGAAGGATTTTATGATAAGGTGGGTATTATGCTGATGCCGGGCCGGGGCATGGAAATGGTTCCCACACCCGGGGATATGGTAGGGGCATCGGATGAGGAGAAGATCAAAGCAGCTGTTGCGTTTTTGAAATTTGAGACCAGCCCGGAGAATCAGATCAAGGCGCTGGAAATGACAGGGCTGCAGCCGGTATCTAATGACCTGGATATCCCGGAGGACCTTACGGAGAGCGACCCGCTGATGGCGGAGGTACTGCAGATCCAGAACGAGGCCGAGGCCACCTATGGACAGAATCAGGCGTACTGGTATCAGAACACCATCGATACCTTCTCGACAGAGCTTCCGGAGCTGGCCTTCGGAAATATCACACCAGAAGAATTTTGCAGCAAACTGACGGAATCCGCGGCAAAGAATCAGGAGTAAGTCAGAGACAAACCGCAGGTCTGCAGGTAAGCAGTTCCAGTTTGCGGCCGATCAGGCCGTGAACTGCAACGGTGACGATACTTGCGGGCCTGCCCCTTTTTATACTGGGAGGATTTGTACAATGAGAATCAAAAATAAAGGCTTGTGGATCGTGCTGTTTACCATGCCCTGCATGCTGTTGTTCGCCCTGGTGTACGCGGCTCCGATCGTCACGGTGCTTTATACGTCGCTCTGTGATTATACGACCTTTTCCGGGCCGGTATTCGCGGGGGTGAAAAATTTCGTGAACATATTCGGGGACGGGGATTTTCTGGAATCCATAAAAAATACCCTGGTGTGGGTGCTTCTGCAGTCTACCTTCCATGTGTCCCTGGGGCTTGTGATGGCGCTGGTCCTCAGACGCAAGCCCAAAGGTTGGAAGGTGGCGCGCACGGCCTATATGATCCCCAATATTGTACCCACGGCCGCCACGGGGGTGATGTTTACGCTGCTTCTGAACCCCACCTTCGGGATCGTAAAGCCGTTTCTGGAAATGATCGGGGTGGAGGTGAGCCAGGTGCCGAACCTGTTCGGAAATTCCAGATACGCGTTCTGGACCGTTACCGCTACGTGGATTTTCTACGCCGGATTCAATACGATCATCTTTCTGGCAGAGATGGGGGCGGTTGACAAGGAGATCTACGAGGCCGCCACGGTGGACGGGGCCAGCCCCTGGCAGCTGGACCGGTATATCACCCTGCCCCTGATGAAAAATATCTTCGGGACCTGTGTGACCCTTGCTTCGGTGGCCATGGTATCCCAGTTCGACATCATTTACATGACCACAAAAGGGGGGCCGGGGAATACGACGTTGAATCTGCCTATCTATCTGTACAAGGCGGCAACCCTTGAGAACAACTACGGAAAGGCAAATGCGGTGGGAACCGTACAGATTGCCATCGGGCTGATCCTGGTGCTTCTGATTCAGAGGATGTTCCAGGAAAAGAGAGAACAGGGGGAGAAAAAGAGATGAAATCCATTGCGAAATTATGCAAATATGTGTTCATGGCGGTATTTACGGCCATCGCAGTCGGGCCGATCCTCTGGGCCTTTTTGAGTTCCTTCAAAACCTATGCGGAGATCAATTCCTCCGCGCTGTCCCTGCCGTCGTCCTTCAATCTGGACAATTATAAGGCGGCGTTTCAGTACGCGCCGATTGCGAAATATTTTTTCAACAGTATTGTGATCGTGGGCAGCAGCGTGCTTGTCACGGTGGCTCTGGTGGCCATGTGCGCCTACATTGTCTCCCGGTTTGATTTTAAGCTGAAAACGCTGGTGGTTCTTTTTATCTCCGCGTCTTTGATGCTTCCGGCCCAGGCGATCTCACAGCCGCTGTTTATGATTTTCCAGAAGCTGGGGATTTTTGATACCAAGCTGGGACTGGTCATCGTGTATTCCGCCATGGGGATTCCGATGTCGTTTTTCGTGATGGTCAGCTATTATAAAACCATTTCCACTGCATTGGAAGAATCCGCCTATATTGACGGCGCGTCGTTTCTGCAGACCTTTGTCCATATCATCCTGCCTCTTGCGAAGCCAGGGCTGGTGACGATCGCGCTTCTGCAGTTTATCAATACTTGGAATGAGTTTTATTTTGCGCTGATGCTTACAAGCGGGGATACGGCGCGGACGGTTCCGATCGCGCTGAATTATTATATGGGAACCTTTGCCAACAATTATTCCGCAT
Organism: Lachnospiraceae bacterium; assembly: GCA_910573785.1. Classification (GTDB taxonomy): domain Bacteria; phylum Bacillota; class Clostridia; order Lachnospirales; family Lachnospiraceae; genus Schaedlerella. Next base: position 7,484 of record CAJSZT010000024.1, read on the forward strand.
TGTTTGCGGCGGTGGTGATGACCGTGCTGCCGACGATCCTGGTGTTTATCGTCCTGCAGAGACAGGTGATGGAAAGCCTGACCGCAGGCGCAGTGAAAGGATGAGTGTGACCGGAAATGATGAATATGGAAATAAAGCCGATCTACCCTGTGGAGCCCTGGACCATTACGGAGACTTCCTTTGACCGGAAATATAATTATAGGAATGAGACGACGTTTTCCCTCTCCAACGGGTACATCGGAACCCGGGGGACGTTTGAGGAAGCCTATGATTTTGACATAGACACCGGGCTGGAAGGGAATTTTGTAAATGGATTCTATGAGAGTGAGCAGATCCGCTACGGGGAAGCGAATTTCGGATCGCCGCTGTTCAGCCAGTCCCTGCTGAACCTGCCGAATATGAAAGAGACAAGGGTGCTCCTGGAGGATGAATGGTTCACCATGGAGGAGGGGACGATAGAAAACTACTCCAGAATCCTGCATATGAAGGACGGGGTGCTGAAAAGGAGCCTGGTCTGGACTTCGCCCCGGGGAAGGAAGGCCGAGATCCGGTTCCAAAGGCTGGTGTCCTTTGAAATGAAAAATATCATGGCCATCCGCGTTCAGGTCACACCGCTGAATTTTTCCGGGAAGATCCAGTTCCGGTCAAGGCTGCAGGCGGATGTGGAAAACCATACGAGAAAGACGAATCCGATCGTGGATTACGGTCCCTTCGGCCGAAGGCTGGAACCTCTCAGGCTGGAGGGGGAAGGACACCGCCTGTATTATGAAGGGATTACGAAAAACAGCCGGCTCACCGCAGCCTGCGGGTGCAGCCACAGGGTATCCGGTAGCGGATGTGAGACGGGATGGGAGTTTTGCACAGGGGAACTGGAAGGGACGGCGGTTTTGACGGCAGAGGCGAAGGAGGGCTGTGCCGTGGTGTTGGAAAAAATGCTCTGCTATTCCACGGATCTGGATCTGCCGGCGGAGGATTTGAAGGGATATATTCTGGACGCCTTAGAAGAAGCGGAGCAGAAAACCTTCGGAGGACTGGAAAAGAGCCAGAAAGCCTATATGGGACGGTTCTGGGACACGGCGGATATCCGGATTCAGGGAAAGGACAGCCAGGCTTTGCAGCAGGGGCTTCGGTTCAACCTGTTTCATATCCTGCAGTCCGCGGGAAGGGACGGCAGGACCGGAATGGGGGCCAAGGGATTGTCGGGAGAGGGGTATGAGGGACACTATTTCTGGGATACGGAGATGTATGTGCTGCCGGTGTTTGTGTATACCGAGCCGGAGACGGCCAGGCGTCTTTTAGACTACCGGTACGGCACCCTGGAACAGGCCAGGGAAAGGGCCAGGATTCTGGGGCATGACAAAGGCGCTTTGTTCCCCTGGCGCACCATCAACGGGGAGGAGGCGTCCACCTATTATCCGCTGGGAACCGCCCAGTACCATATCAACGCGGATATTGCCTATGCACTGTCCCTGTACCTGCAGGTGACGGGGGATGTGGACTACCTGAAAGAAAAGGGAGCGGAAATCCTCATCGAGACCGCCAGGGTCTGGGCGGACGCGGGCAGCTTTGCGGAGTGCAAAGGGGGCAGATACTGTATCTGCAGCGTGACCGGGCCGGACGAATACAATGTGCTTGTGGACAACAATTTTTACACAAACCTGATGGCCAGGGAGAACCTCCGGGACGCGAAGGGTGCGGTGGAATATCTGGCCCGGCACGGCAGGGACGCGCTTGGCCGCCTGAAAAAGAAACTGGATTTTTCGGAGGAGGAATTGAAGCTCTGGCAGAAGATCATAGATCACATGTATTTTCCATATGATGAAGCCCGGCAGGTCTACCCCCTTGACGACGGATTCATGATGCGCAGGCCCTGGGACGAATCGAGGATACCTGAGGAGAAACGGGCATGGCTGTATGAGAATTATCATCCGCTGTTTATTATGCGGCACCGGATGTCCAAGCAGGCCGACGCCATCCTGGGGATGTATCTGCACAGCCATCTTTTTACGAAGGAAGAGATCCGGCGGAATTACGACTTTTACCAGGAGGTGACTCTTCATCATTCCTCCCTGTCTACCTGTATTTTCGGGATTGTCGCAAGTGATATCGGGTATGATGACGAGGCTTACCGGTATTTTTCACAGTCGGCCAGGATGGATCTGGATGATTACCATCATAATTTTTATGCCGGTATCCATGGGGCAAACATGGCGGGCACATGGCAGGCGGTTGTAAACGGGTTTGCCGGGCTGCGGTGCCAGGAGTCGAGGCTTAAGTTTTCTCCCTCCCTTCCATCGGAGTGGGAAAGCTATTCCTTTAAGCTCCGGTACAAAAGGTCTCTTTTGAGGATCGGGGTTTCCCGGGGACAGGCGGAGTTTACCCTGGAAGAGGGGGAGAAGATCACATTTTATATCGGTGGAAAGGAAATTTGTATTCAGGAGAACGGAGGGAGACACGTTGAAAAAATATAAGGCGGTCTTTTTTGACTGGGACGGCACCGCAGTGACATCCAGAACGGCACCGGCAGAGGCGGCGGTATCGGCAATGCGGCCGCTGCTGGAGAAGGGGGTGAAGCTGGCGGTGATCAGCGGGACCACCCTGGAGAATATCGCGGGCGGGCGCATAGAAGATTATTTTACGAAAAAACAGCTTGAGAATCTATACTTGGGCCTGGGGCGGGGCGCTTATAATTATGAATTTCGGGATGGGATGCCCTATATCTTTGAAAACAAGATCCCGGATCAGAAAACGCTGCTGGATATCCACCGGATCTGTTTTGAGATCCATGTCCGGCTGAAAGAGCAGTACGGATTGGATACGGACATCGTTTTTTGCAGGCCCAACTACTGCAAGATTGACCTGATGGCGGACAATCTGAGGGGAGATCATTTATTTATGCAGGAGGACGAACTCCATATGCTTCGGAAAAAGCTGAAAAACCATGGGATTCGCAGAGGGCTCATGGAGCTGCTGGAGCTGGCTGTTTCCATCGGGAAGGATTATGGGATCAAGGTGGTTCCCACCTGCGACGCAAAGTATCTGGAGGTGGGGGTGTCCAGCAAAAGTGACAACGTAGACGCGATCCTCGGCCGCGTATCCCGGGAAAGCGGCATCCAGGCCGGGGACTGTGCGTTTTGGGGAGATGAATATGTGGGGATAGAAGAAAACATTTTCGGCAGCGACAGCTTTATGCGTACCGGGCGGACTTCGGCGGGGGATTTTTTTGATGTGTCGGAGGTAAGCGGGCAGCGGCCGGAAGGGGTGAAAATGGTGGGGGGAGGCGTGGGAAGGTTTTTGGAGTTTCTAAAGGGGCAGGGGTGTTAGATACGAATGCTGTTATGTTCGTAAGACCTTAGGAATACTTTTTTGTATCGATTATTTTGACATGTGGTATTGCAGCTTATAAAATTCCGTCTTTCACAGTTTAAAAAAAGAAAAAACTGCTATATCCCTTATATTTACTGGGGTATAGCAGTTTTTTTGTTGTCACGGACTATGGTAATTTATTCCCGTCCTTTCCTTTTTTTCTGAATTGTTTTCATCTTACTTTTTGCTATGAACTGATAATCTGTTCGAAAGCCACAGGCATCATGAAGGGCATAAGAAGGCTTTTCCAGAACAGGTTTTATGAGACCTGTAAGAACTTTTTCTATGATATGTCTATCTGCCATATTGACAACTGTCTTTATGTGTGTTACACTGTATTTGTAGTAGTAATACAGTTAAAGAAGAAATGGTGGTGAGAATTTGGAAATAGTCGTAAGCAATAAAGCAAGCCGACCGCTGTATGAGCAAATTTCTTCACAGATTAAAGCGGCTATTATGAGTGGAGAACTGAAAGCTGGTGAAGCGATTCCGTCTGTGCGTTCATTGGCAAAATCGCTGCACATCAGTATTCTTACAGTACAAAAGGCTTATGCAACTTTGCAGGAAGATGGTTTTATTGAAACAACTGCTGGAAAAGGCTGCTATGTGTCGGCACAAAACCAAGACTTCTATCTTGAAGAACAACAAAAGAAGATAGAGGAAAAATTTGCAGAGGCAATCGAAATTGCCCGCACAAGCGGAATATCTCTCAACAAGTTGACCGATTTGCTAACCCTTATGTATCAGGAGGATGATGGAGAATGAATGATGCTTTAATTATTTCAGGTCTAACTAAGACATATAAAGATTTTATGTTGAATGGAGTTTCATTTTCTGTTCCATGTGGTTCTATTGTAGGACTGATTGGTGAAAATGGAGCCGGAAAAAGTACAACTATCAATGCAGTGTTGGGACTTATTCAGAAAGAGGCAGGCAGCATCTGCGTTTTAGGTAAAGAGCAGCTAGATAACGAAATCAAGGAACAGATTGGTGTCGTATTTGACGGCAATAACTATCCTGAAATCTTTTCTACCCGAAAACTCAACCGGGTTATGAAAGACATTTATCATTCATGGGAAGAACACACATTCCTGAAACTTTTGAAAAAATTTTCTTTACCTGCTGATAAACCGATGAAGCAATTTTCAAAAGGAATGAAAATGAAATTGGCAATCGCAGTTGCCTTGTCCCATAATTCTAAGCTGCTGATTTTGGATGAGGCCACCAGCGGGCTTGATCCCGTCATACGAGATGATATATTAGACATCTTATTGGACTTTGCACAGGACGAAACGCATTCTATTTTGATTTCTTCGCACATCACTACTGACCTTGAAAAAATTGCTGACTACATTGTTTTTATTCACGAAGGGCAAGTAGTATTCTCAAAGCCGAAGGATGAGCTGATCGAGCAGTATGGTATCATTAAGTGTGGAGCCGCACAGTTCGAGGCATTGGATCAATCGGACATCATCGTATATCGCAAGATGGACTATGAATGGCAGGCACTGGTTGCTGATCGTGCTGCCATGAAGAAAAAATATCCCAAAGCACTGATTGATTCAGCTTCGATTGACGAAATTATGCTTCTCTATATAAAAGGGGAAAGGGGGAAATAAAATGAAAGGCTTATTACTGAAAGATTATTATTTAATCAAGTCTGTGCTATATATCATACTCGTAGTTTTTGCAGTGGTTGGAATAGGAATGTCTTTTTTGACTTCCACATGGGTTTTAACTGTAATTGCAACTGTTATGCTCGGAATGATCTCTGTAACGACGATAAATATGGACAGAAACTCTGGTTGGAAAAAAGTTTCGATTGTTTTACCTGTATCCAGAACGGCTGTTTTAGACTGTAAATATATCTTGTATTTACTACTTAGTGGGATCGGTTTGCTTTTAGGTGTCATTCTGGGTGTTGTGGCATCCATTATAAAAGGTCAAATTGACGATCAATCTATGATGCTGTTTGTTGGCATCAGCGTTGCTATGGCATTGCTTTCTGGAAGCATGACAATACCACTCACATTCCTGCTTAGTGAAGAAAAAAGTATGTTGGCTTTAATCATTGCGTACCCTCTTTCCTCTTTCGTATTTGTAGGAGCTGCGCTACTAATTGATAACAAGCTGCTCGCTTGTGGTCTTGTGACTATTGTAGGTGTATTACTTTATGCGATTTCGTGGCTGATTTCGAGAAAACAAATTATAAATAAGGATATCTAAAGAGATAATTAGAAATCTATTAAATGATTCCTGAAAGAATGAACTGACAGGTAACTAAGGCACCTCTTTATTACAGCAGGACAAAAAAAGATATAGCTTTTTTGTCCTGTTTTTTTTATTGCCTGGAAAAAAGTCCAAATAAGGGGATAAATCTGGATAATTCAAAGAAAGTTTTCATTAGAGGGATTCGGTATAATATGAATCAAGGTAAGAGAAAAAGAAAAGGAGAACAAAACAATGAGCAAATTGAGAGTAGCAATCGTTGGATGCGGCGGTATCGCAAATCAGAAGCATATGCCTTCGATCAAGGCGAATGAGGACAAGGCTGTTATGGTAGCGTTCTGTGACATCATTCCGGAGCGGGCAGAGAAGGCATGTAAAGAATACGGCGCAGAGGGCGCGAAGGTTTACACCGATTACAAGGAAATGCTGGCGGATACGGGCATTGAGATTGATGTGGTTCACGTATGTACCCCCAACGTGGCGCACTGCCCGATCACGGTTGCTTCCTTTGAGGCAGGCAAGCATGTGATGTGCGAAAAGCCTATGGCGCACAATACCGAGGACGCACAGAAGATGCTGGACGCATGGAAGAAATCCGGCAAGAAATTTACCATCGGCTACCAGAACCGTCTCCGTGACGATACCCAGACACTGCACGCTTCCTGTGAAGCAGGGGAGCTTGGGGATATCTATTTTGCAAAGGCACATGCTCTGAGAAGAAGAGCGGTTCCGACATGGGGCGTATTCCCGAACAAGGCGCTGCAGGGCGGCGGTCCGCTGATCGACATCGGAACCCATGCGCTGGACATTACACTTTGGATGATGAACAACTACGAGCCGGCTTCTGTATCCGGACAGGTATTCTACAAGCTGGGACGCCAGGCGGACGGCCCGGAAGGAAACGTATTCGGCCCATGGGATCCGGAGACCTTTGAGGTAGAGGATTCCGCATTTGGTCTTGTAAAGATGAAAAACGGAGCGACCATTTATCTGGAAGCATCCTGGGCGCTGAACGTACTGAAGTCCATGGAAGCATCCACCACACTGTGCGGAACCAAGGGCGGAGCCGAGATCCATCACGGCGGAAGCTATCCCCAGGACGAGCTGATCTACAACACGGTAGAGCACAACCAGTTGATGGAAAAGACCATCTCCCCGGCAGGCGTGGTAGACTTCTTCGAGGGCGGTGCGGCAGCAGAGGCAGTGAGAGAGCAGGAGCAGTGGCTGAATGCGATCATCAACGACGGCGAGCCCCTCGTAAAACCGGAGCAGGCATTTGTAGTGACCCAGATCCTGGAAGCAATCTACAAATCCGCAGAGACCGGCAAAGAAGTATACTTTGATTAAAAGTCAGGAACAGCAGCACTCTGTGAAAGCAGATTGTGCAAGCTTGCTTGCAAAGATCTGCTTTCACAGAGTGGTATTGGGCGGGACGCCCAATCAGTCTCAGACAGGAGCAGCGAAAGCGGCGGATAGTCTGCAAAGCAGACGAGTCTGAGACCTGCAGTTCCGGACGGATGAGAAGAACAGCAGCACTCTGTGAAAGCAGATCGTGGAAGCTTGCTTGCAAAGATCTGTTTTCACAGAGTGGTATTGGGCGGGACGCCCAATCAGTCTCGGACATAAGCTGCGAAGCAGTGAATAGTCTGCAAAGCAGACGTGTCTGAGGCCTGCGGTTCCGGACAGATGGGAAGAACAGCGCATTGCGCAAATTGGTTACAATAAATGCAGGAGGGAAGAAAATGGCGGGCAGACAGATTTATAATCCGGATGGATTTAAGAATGTAGAAGAAAATGGAAAGATTACGGGATATCAGTTTCAGTTTAAGGCGCAGTACTATCGTGGATTTACCTTATCCATCGTGCGTGACATCCAGGTCAATGTGGACGGAGAGGATGCGGCACGGGAGGATATCCGTTTTACCGTGAACGGGGAGACTTTCACGCTGGAAGAAATGCGCACCGTAGTAGATTCTGATTATCGCTGGGAATTCGGCGACTATGCGACAGTGACTGTGCAAAAGGAAGGCGGGCTTGCAAAGGGAGCGCATCATATCAAGGCTATGCAGATCATTGCCCCATCCTATATGCCGTTCCAGACAGAGGCATTGTGTGAAGCAGATTTTGAGATTGCCTGAGGCAATTGTCAGATCATGAACCCGGGGGCATCCGTGACGGCCATGGGGCCGTTTCATAAGACTTAGAAAAAAAGCAGGAGGAAAAAATTATGAGCTATGATATCAAAAGAAGCGTTTCCCTGTATAGTTATCAGGATGAATATTATGATGGAAAATTAGACCTGGAGGGCTGTCTGAGAGAGACTGCGAAGACAGGGGCAACCGGTGTGGAGCTTTTGGCGGAGCAGATGATCCGCAGGTTCCCGCTTCCGATCGAGACACAGGAGTTCAGAGACCAGTGGTTTGGATGGCTGAAAAAATACAACCTGGAGCCGTCCTGCTATGATGCGTTTCTGGAAAATAAGATCTATGACAACCGGACCCTGTCGCTGGGCGAGCAGATCAATATGATGAAGCGTGACATCCGTCTGGCTTCCATGCTGGGATTTAAGAATCTGCGTACCCTGGTGTCCACTCCCATGGACGTGATTGAAGGAAGCCTGGACTATGCCGCGGAAATGGATGTAAAGATCGGGCTGGAGGTGCACGCGCCGTTTTCATTAAATTCCGGCTGGGCGGACGGATATATGGAAATGATCCACAAGACCGGAACGAAGCATTTCGGATTTATTCCGGATATGGGAATCTTCTGCAGGAACATTCCGGATGTGCTGCGGGATAAGGCGAGACGGCAGGGCGCGTCCGAGGAATGCATCAAGATCGTAGACGATTCTTATGCACAGCGTCTTGAAAAAGGATTTGTAAAGATCAAATACGACCTGAACCTTGGCAAAGCCAACATGGAATACCGGATGGCCAACGGCATGAAGGAAATGATGGACGCTGTAGAAAAGGCAGGCGGCGGCCCGGCAGATAAGGCTTACGCCGGGGCATCCTTTACATATTCCTGGTCCGAGCCGCAGGATCTGATCGACAACATTGATTACATTTTCCATACCCATGCGAAGTTCTACAATGTACATGAGGATTATGTGGAGACGGCAGTTGCCATCCCGGAGGTGGTAGAGGCATTTAAGAAAGCCGGATATAAGGGCTTCCTGAGTTCCGAGTATGAAGGCGGAGAGCATCTGCGCGACGTGGGCGTGGACAGCATCGAGCAGGTACGCCGTCATCAGGAAGCAATGCGCAGGGCGATCGAAGGATAGGAGTGACTGGTCACACTCAATGTTATTTACTCAAGGAAGGGGCATATCAGGAATGATAGCCCCTGATCTATTTTCTCTTCTCGAATTTTTCGGCTGAAAATTCGTATGCTTCTTGAATAAGGGGTTTTAGCTGTTCTAATGTCTGATTAGAGGGATTCAGGACGCTTACCCACCCCATCCAAGCATAAACCGGGTGGTAGAAGGGCTACGATCCCTCAAAGGATTCCACAGACCATCCCCTATGAAAAGCGGGAACCTGTAAGGATTTCTTTGAGGAGAGTGTTTGATTTCTAATTCAATAATCGAGTTAAAATTAGAAATTTAACTCGATTATTGAATTAAAATGAGTTATACCAAAATCGAATTAGAGATCAGGAGGGATTGAAATGCGTACATTCCCGAAAAGAAGACTTTGGATACTGAGTTCAAAAGTGATTTCAAATGTTACCCGGATCACGATTTGATAGAAGAAATTATAGGTATGTCTAATACGGCAGGAGGATTTCTGTTCCTTGGAGTTGAGGATGATGGCATGGTTACCGGAGTTCATAAAAAGCATAAGGATTCCATTGGTGTTATGGCATTGATTGCAAACAGCACGGTTCCGCCAATTTCTGTAAGAGCAGAAATTATTACGGAAGAGAATTTGGATGTCCTGAAAATTGAAGTGCCGAGAAGCCGAGGCGTTGTATCAACGGCATCTGGTAAAATTCTAAGAAGAAGGCTAAAATTTGACGGCAGTCCGGAAGTGATTCCCATGTATTCCTATGAAATCCCATCACGGCTGGCAGAGTTGGGAATGCTTGACTATTCAGCCCAGCCCCTTGCAGGGGCTACATTGGATGATCTTGAGAGGGGTCTATTGTATATGGAAGACCCTGGCCGGATTATTCAGAGTCTACAAGCAGAAATGTGAAATTATTTATTCAAAGAGCGAAAGCGGATATGCCATTTGCAAAGTTTGTCGCATAGGAACAAAACAGGCGGGGAAAACCGTTGTCTATCTATACTTTAATGATTCTTTCAGTTTTGAACAATGAAAGAAGAAGTACTGTGGATCGAATAGTAGAATTGACAAATTTGAGCGGGAATAAGGTGAGATCTGCAATAGAAGCTATGATAGAGTTAGGATTGATAGAAGCGTCCGGGAAAGGAAATAACCGTACGTATATTCTGGGGAAAAAAATTTATCGGGAAAACAAGAAAGGCATTCAATATGTTCGTCAGACGGACATTGACAGTATCAGATATCCGGAATTAGTAATGAAACTTGCGGATACTCAAAATGGGATCATTACAAAGCAGGATGTTGCTGTACTGCTAAAAGTAACTCCTTCCCAGGCATATACGATAATCAAAAAATTGCAGGATGAAGGCCGTCTGGAATTATTGTGTGGCGGAAAGTATTCCAAGTATAGAGTAGTTTCATTCTAGTACAGCATTGCTCATCCATTTGCAGTGCTGTTTATCGCAATATATTGCTGAAAAGATGACACTGGAAGACAATACAGAGATTGTCCATTCAGAACGATTGGAAAATGGGGAGACAAAGGTGTATATTGAACCCCCGGATGAAAAGGACTGCTTTCATAGCAGTTACAGGTCACACCTTGACCAGGCGTGCCCTGTAACTCAGGCCGTCATTTTAAATTGCCTGCGGCAATGGACGGCCTGAATCCCAGCTTTTATGTGCATCCTCCTGACCAATCAGCGTAGTGATTGGTCAGTGTGTGACATGTAACTCATAGCATCCAGCCTATCAACAGATAGCATAATATGTATTATATTCTGCCGGATGTCTGTGGTATAATTCCATCGAACAGCGAAAGAAAATATTCTATGAATAGAAAGCGGAGGTTGTCCGATGGAGATTGTAGTGCTGCTGCTCAGGCAGAATCTGGTAATGCTTGTATATATGATGATTGGTTATTTCCTGTATAAAAAGAAGCTGGTCAGCGCCGGAGGAAGCGCGGATATCGGCAGGATCCTGCTGTATATCGTTATGCCGGCGGCAATCCTGAAATCCTATCTTGCGGATTTTTCGCGGGAGCGCTTAGAAGGGCTTTTTGTATCCTTCCTGGCCGCTCTGCTGTCGCTTCTGCTTTCGATTGCCGCGGCCCGGATCGCATTTTCAAAAGAACAGGGAATCGAACGGTTCGGAGCCGCATTTTCCAACGCAGGGTTCATCGGGATTCCGCTGGTACAGATGACCTTGGGGGAAGAAGCGGTATTCTATGTCTCTTCCTATGTTGCGCTGCTGAACATCCTGCAGTGGACATACGGACTGGTCACGATCACGGGTGACCGGTCTTTGATTTCCGTGAAAAGGCTCAGAACCAATCCGATCCTCCTCAGCTTTCTGGCAGGCATCGCATTGTTCCTGCTTCCGGTATCCCTCCCGGAGACCGCGGAAAATGTGGTCGGTACGATCGCAGCCATGAACGGCCCGCTGGCCATGATCGTATTGGGAGTCTACCTGGGGCAGGTTCCGCTGCGGTCGTTGTTTTCCGGCCGTGTGGTTTACCGCTGTGCTCTGGTGCGGCTCATAGTGATCCCGGTTTTGACGATGGCGCTGTTGTTTGTGTTTCCGGAAAAATATCATATGCTGAAGCTGACGATCCTGATCGCCGCATCGGCTCCGGTGGGCTCCAACGTGTCAATCTTCGCCCAGCTGTATGGGCAGGATTATATGCAGTCCGTGAAAGAGGTGACGCTCAGTACGCTGCTGTGCATCATCACACTTCCGCTGATCCTTGGAATTGCGGATTATGTGTTGTGAAGCGGCTGAACGGACGTAACAGGATGCGCTTGTGTATATTCTTTGAAATAGCGGACGATCACATCCCGGCAGGTCCGGACCGCGGAGGTCTGGAAACGTTCCGGATTCCAGGACAGCATCAAAAATCGCTCCATGGGCATCCCGGAGACCGCTTTGAGAGACATGGAAGGGGTAAGAAAATCATGCCATGTATATTCTGGGATAAATGCGATCCCGGGTCCGAGCGGAAGGAGGTCCCGCATGACAGCCGGCGTATCCGCGACGGTTGTGACATTTGGCGAAAAATGATAGCGTTCACAGTAATGCCGTACAATGGAGGTCAGGTTGGTTCCGGAAACCAGCTCTGAGAAGGATTCACTGCGGATCTCGTCCAGAGTCAGGGCAGAACGATCCGCCAGCCTGTGGTTGGAGGGAAGGACCGCTTTGATGGGTTCCCGCAGAAGAAAGATCCGGCTGTTACTGTCTGGCAGGAGGGTGTGCACGGAGGTCAGGGACAATGCCGGGAGCGGGTCATTCGGGGAGGGCGGCTGCTGTGTGATCTGCAGGCGGATGCCCGGATCCTTTTCCTGGATCCGCCGGACGATGGCAGGAAGGAGCATGGAGGCGGAGCCTACATAGAGGGAGACCGTCTGATCCTCGCTGGATTTCAGCTCATCCAGTTCCAGCCGGGCATTGTCAAGGGCAGTAAAGACCTGTTCCACATAACGGAGGAAGATCGTGCCGGCGTGGTTCAGGCAGATTCCTTTTCCCTGGCGGTCGAACAGAGAACAGCCAAGCTCGGTTTCCAGACGTTTCAGGGTCTGGCTTAAGGAGGGCTGGGCGATGTGCAGCTTCTGCGCTGTTTTTGAAAGCTGCTGTGTACGGGCGACTTCACGAAAATATTTTAACTGTAGTAAATCCATAGATACCTCACAGATGATTGAAAATGATATATGGCTGCGATACTATTATAGTAAAAGCGGCAGCGCGCGGCAAGACTTTCTGATACATCCGGTTCACGGAAAAATGGTTATATGTAACGAAAAGCCACATGACGGCACCGTGAGCAGCGGATAGTCCGCATCTGCGTTCGGAACAGTTATAGATAAAAAAAGAGAGGAGAAGACAAATGGAAACAATGGAAATCATTCAGGGATTCATGAAAAGGGAACAGCAGGAGAAGATTGAGAAGTACCGTGTTTTGAATGAGACGGTAAAAAAGGGAAAAATTTTGTTTACCGGTTCTTCATTGATGGAACAGTTTCCAATCCATGAGCTGATGATGAACGAGGGGTTGGGACTGACCATTTACAACCGCGGAGTTGGAGGCTTTACAACTTCGGATATGCTGGAAAATATGGAGGAACAGATTTTCGGTACGGAACCGTCCAAAATTTTTATCAATATCGGAACCAATGACATCAGCGATGCGTCACGGTCATTTGAGGCGGTTTTGGAATCCATGCTGGAGAACTATGAAAGAATTCTGATGCAGATCAAGGAGCGTCTGCCAGAAACAGAGGTCTATATGATGGCTTATTATCCGGTCAATGAGACGGATAAGGTTCCGGAGACGGAATGGGCGGGGGCGATGTTCGTCAACCGCAATAACCGGAACCTCCCGATCGCGAATGAGGCGGTGAAGAAGCTGGCGGAAAAGATGGGATATCACTATATTGATGTCAATGCCGGATTGTGCGACGAACGCGGAATGCTCAGGAGAGAGTTTACGGTGGAAGGGGTTCATATGTACGCAAATGGATACCAGGTGGTTCTTAAGAATCTGAAGTCGTATCTGTAGGCAGAAATGCAGCCAAGAAGTCTGCTAAGGCCAAGAAAAGGGTCTGCTCGGTATATTCGAATAAAATGATATTGACTTTTTGAGAAAGGGGATTCGCCTGGTGTGATGCAGCACCGGGCGAATCCCCTGTTTTCGTTTTACGCCTGGCTGATGAGGATGGTCAGGAGATATTGTATGACCGTCTGCTTCATGGTCTTTTTGAACAGGGTACATAGGCAGGTTTTACGCGGGGAAGTTTATTTACAGGCATATTTGTGATATACTCATGAAAAACATTGGATGAACACAACCGGGAGGCGCGGCGTTATGATTTACGAAAATAGCATGAAGAATGCGGAGTATCCACTTAAATGTGCGGTGATGCGGGGGAATCTTCCGTTCATGAACCACTGCCATCAGGAACTGGAGATCCTGATGCTGCGGAAGGGGAGACTGCAGGTATTTTATGGGAATGAAGCGTATGAGCTGCAGCAAGGGGATGTCTGGATCGTTCCGCCTTTTGGCAGCCATGAGATCGGGAATGGAAAGCCGGACTGTGAGAGACTCTCGGTTTTGCTGGATCTGCGGCTGCTGGGAAGCAGGACGAAGGAGAACCAGGAGGAACTGTGGATCCGCAAAGAGCTGGAAAAGAGGGATATGTTCAGCAGACACTGGGAAGAAGCAGTCCAGGAGAAGGTGTCGAAGATCGTGGGAAAGCTGTACCAGGAATATAGTGAAAAGGGCTATGCGTGGAAACTGTCGGTGAAGGCTCTGATCAGTGAACTGATATTAGCGGCTCTGCGGGAGATGCCGGAGAGGGAAATCGGGGCGCGGGAAAAGGATGTGGTTCAGATCAGGCACATCCTGGAATATATCGCTCTGCATTATTACAAGGATATTACGCTGCAGTCCTGCGCGGATGAGGTGGGATTTAACAGTACCTATTTATCCAGATATTTCAGCAGCGCAATGGGCATCACATTTCAGGAATATATCAAACGACTGCGGATCGACAGGGCAAAGTGGCTGCTGATAACGACGGAAAAGCTTCTGGTGACGGAGGTATGCGTACAGTCCGGATTCCGGGATATCAAAACATTTAATAAGCTGTTCAAGAAGGAGTGCGGGATGAGCCCTACGGAATTCCGTAAAAGTATGTTGACGGAATAAAACAGACCGTCTGCGGCCTGCTGCCCGGAATCGCTACGGATTTTTAATAAAAGAGGTCGTTATAGTGTTAAGGGTCTCCGGGAATTTCAGATATAATGGTATTAAGGAACTGTGAGGGATCTGTCCTCCAAAGGACAGATCTGCCCGACCGATATGAATATGAAATTTTCAGGAGGCGTATGATGATTCAAAGGATTTATAAAAAAGAGTACAGCGAGGTTTCCCATCCGTTTCCAACGGCGGTTAGAAAGCCAGGCTTTATGGAAGCGGGATATGTGGAAGAGGAATATTTTTTTGAGGGAACGGCAAATGTATATGAAGAGACAGGGGAAAAAACCAGAAGAGTGATACATGAGAACCTGCCCTACTGCAACCGGTTTCTTGTGAGAAAGCCGGTGCGGGGAGAGCGGTTCAGTGGGAATATCGTGGTGGAGATCCTCAATGCCACGGCGGGGTTTGATATAGAACGGATGTGGGTAGTCGGAGCGAAAGAACTGATGCGCGGCGGGGATATTTATGTAGGGATCACCAGTAAGCCAGATGTGCTTGATAGTCTGAAAAAGGCAGATCCTGCCAGATATGCTCCGATCAGCTGGAAGATTGCTTATGAAAGACCGGAAAATCAATACAGCGGGGCGGACAAGGCGGCGCTTCCGCGTAAAGCGGATTGCGAGACCGGCTTATTCTGGGATATGCTTACGGAACTGGCGGGGATCCTGCGGACGGATACGGAGTTCATTCCGGAGGGAAAGAAACGGTATCTCTATCTTGCGGGATGGTCACAATCGGCGGTGTATATGTATACATATCTGAATTATTTTGCGTTTCCGGCGGCAGGGGTATCGGTATTTGACGGGTATCTGGCAGCAGGAGGGGTGCATTCCTTTGTGGTTCCTTTGAATCAGAATGATTATGGGAAGGAGCAGGATGTCAGAAAGAATATGATCACTTATATGCCGGTGCCGTTTATTTCCGTGCAGACGGAGAGTGAGAACGCATATTTTGACGGGATAAAGACAAGGCAGGAGGACAGTGACAGGGAAGATTTAAAATATCGGGTATATGAGATCGCTGGGGCAACGCATGATACAAAGTTTTCTATGATCGATTATTATGCAGGGGACCCGGATATGGAAAAGATTGGGATCGTGCCGGATTTTCCTTCGGTGGATGATCATCCCAATGATTATCCTTATGAATATTGTTTTTATGCAGTGTACCGGATGCTGTTTTCATGGGTAAGAGAAGGGAAATGTCCGCCGCATGGAGAGCGGATCGAAGTGGACGGGGACGGGCGGAATAAGACGGACGCGCTGGGAAACGCGGTCGGCGGAATGCGCACCCCGTTCCTGGATGTTCCGGCCGCAGTGTATTATCCGTACTGTGCGGTGAAGAGAGCAAACGGAGAGGTCGTAAAGCATGGCTTGTTCGGGCATATGGAGCCATTTTCAAAAAGGAAACTGGAAAAGCTGTATGGGAATCTGGAAAATTACAGGAAGCTTGTGGAAGGATCGGCACAAAAGCAGGTGGAAGCCGGTTTTCTTCTTCCGGAGGATGTGACAGACTGTGTGGAGGAAGCCATTCAAAGAGTAGAAAAGTTAATATAACTCGCACTTAGCACCTAAAAGACAGGTGCTAAGTGCTGATAACAAGGAAGTTACACCGCCACTAAGCTCGAAAGGACCTCGCTAAGTGGCCGGGTAACTATAACTCGCACGTAAGCACCTAAAAAACAGGTGCTAAGTGCTCATAATAGGGGGGATGAGAGTGAGACCGTGGAATTATGAATTTGAAGTGCCGGATGCGAAAAAGATCCGGATGATCGTGCATACGGATTGCAAAAACGAAGCGGATGACCAGTTTGCCCTTGCGCATCATGTGATGACACCGGGATTCCTTATGAAAGGAATCGTGGCCGGGCATTTTGACAGGGTGCCGCAGAGCTATCCGCAGGGGGAGACCGCCCAGGCAAGTCTGGAGGAAGTGCAAAAGGTCTTAAAGCTGATGGATATAGAGGGGATCTGTCCGGTGGAAAAAGGGGCAGAGCATCCACTTTCGGATGAAGATACACCGAATCCGTCAAAAGGGGCGGAGCTGATCATCCGGGAAGCAATGCGTGAGGATCCGCATCCATTGTATATTGCCTGCCAGGGGACGCTTACGGATCTGGCGGCGGCGATTTTGATGAAACCAGAAATATGCGGCAGGATGACTGCCGTCTGGATCGGCGGGGGAGCATATCCGAATGGCGGGAAAGAGTTTAATCTTTATCAGGACGCGGCAGCGGCAAATGTAGTGCTCAAGTCGGATATGCCTTTATGGCAGATTCCGGTTGATGTATATAAACAACTGGGAGTTTCGCTGGCAGAGGTACAACATTATGTAAAGCCTTGCGGAGAAATCGGGGAATATCTTTTCCGGCATATGGCAGAATATAATCTGAGCCGCCCCACAGGGATCTGGCCCCATGGCGAGGTCTGGGGGCTGGGAGATTCGGCGGCGATCTCTGTGCTGCTGGAAGAACGTGAGTGTACGGACAGCTACGATAGGATTCCGGCGCCTTGCATAAATCTGGAAGATCTGTCTTATATCACCAATGAAAAGAACAGGGAGATCCGGGTCTACCATCAGGTGAACGCAAGACTTACGATACAGGATTTTTATGCCAAGCTGGCGATCAATTACGGGGGGAAGAGATGAGGAAGATTAAGTACAAATTTGAAGTGCCGGACATGAAAAAGGTTCGGATGATCGTGCATACGGATTGCAAAAACGAAGCGGATGACCAATATGCCCTTGTACATCATCTGCTGACACCCAAATTTATCATGAAAGGAATCGTAGCCGGTCATTTTAACCGGACTTCCGGGAAATGGGGAGACGGGTGTACGGCCCGGGCAAGCCTGCTGGAAGTGAAGAAAATCCTGGAATTGATGGATATGGAAGGAATCTGCCCAGTGGCGAAGGGCGCGGAATATCCGTTGGACAATGAACAGGAGGCGGTCTGGTCACAAGGGGCGCAATTGATCATTGACGAGGCCATGCGTGAAGATACACATCCATTATTTGTGGCAGTCCAGGGGGCGCTTACGGATGTGGCCTGTGCTATTTTGCTGAAGCCAGAGATCTGTGAAAGGATGACTGTGATCTGGATCGGCGGCGGAGCGTATCCCGCGGGGGGATGGGAATTTAATGTATCTCAGGACATTGCGGCGGCAAATGTGGTGATGAAATCCCAGGTGCCTTTGTGGCAGATCCCGTCAGATGTGTATGAGCAGATGGAAGTCAGCTATGCGGAGCTGGAGGCAAGGGTACAGCCAAGAGGCGCTGTCGGAGAGTATCTGTTCCGTCAACTGGTGGAATTTGCGTCCGGCCATCCGGACAATCCATGGCCAAGCGGGGAAAGCTGGTGCCTGGGAGATTCCCCGTCCGTGTATGTGCTGCTGGAGCGGGAATCGAAGAGCAGCCTGTATCAGGAGATGGCCGCGCCGTGCATCCGGTATGAGAATATGATGTATTCTTATGAAGTGACAAACAGGAACATACGTGTATTCCGGAAACTAAATGTCAGAATGGCATTGGAAGATTTTTACGCAAAGCTGAAACTGAATTTTTCGTGACGGATCGGGAACGGTCCGTGCTTTATACCTGCTGCGTATACTTGGTTGAAGCAGACGCGTGGTTGAGGAAACGTTTGGAAAAGGGGTGGCGTGATGGAAATCTTACTGGTGGATGATGAGGTTTATACGATCCGGATCCTGCAGACGGCCATTGACTGGGAGGGCCATGGAGTGGGGCAGGTATGGTCGGCGCTCGGAGTGGCGAGGGCGAAGGAGATCGTGAAGGAGCATCCGGTGGATCTGATCATCTGTGATATTGAGATGCCCAAAGAGACCGGACTGGATTTTCTTACATGGATACGGGAGAACCGTTATGACACGGAAATGATTCTTCTGACCTGCCATACGGATTTTTCCTATGCAAAACAGGCTCTGGGGCTGGGGGCCTATGACTATTGCGTGAAGCCCATTATTGTGGAAGATATTGAGCGGGTCATTGCGGAGGCGCTGGCGCACATACAGGAAAAAAGGAAGATGCGGCAGGCGTGGGAAGAAAAGGATTATCTGGAAAGAAGGCGCAGGATCGTAGACCGGAATTTCTGGAGAAATACACTGGAAGGACGGAACGGGGATTCGCCGGGCGAACTGCTGACGCAGGCAAAGGAAAACAATATCAGGCTGGAGCTGGACGATACTTTTTGTATGGCGCTTTTTTCAGCCAAATTTGTGGATCTGGCGGGGGAAACAGAACCAACGGATTATCTGAAGATCACCCAGGAATATTTTGACCGGATAGATCCGGAGACAGTCCTGGTAGAGAACGCAAACCGTGATAAATGGACGGTCCTGATGAAGAACAGGGATCCTTTCGAATTCCGGAAGCTTTGTATGGATTATCTGGTCATGCAGCGTGAAAAGCGGGAACTCCGGCTGATCGGCTGTTATCAGACCGGGCTTTACTGTGAAGAACTGGTGCCGGCATACAAAAAGCTGCATGAAACAGAGATGATGATGACATTTTATCAGGAAAATTTGTGGGATGTGTGCCGTGTGGAGCGGGAAAAGCTGGTGGATGTGGAACTGACAGCCGACATGGAGCAGCTTTTGTACAGCGGAAGATTTGCGGAATTTGCGGATGATCTGGACAATTATCTGCAGAAAAAGCAATGGAAGCACCCTGTTTCCGTGGCGGCACTTTATACTCTGCGCGCGGATATCTGTCAGAGCCTGGATGTGTATCTGAAAGGCCGCGGGATATCGGCCCATTCGCTGTTTCTGGATGAGGAATTATGCAGGAGAATGAATGAGTCTACAGTGTCTGTGGAGCATATGATGCGTTTTGTACGCTGTCTGGCGCAGGTCGTACCCTACGAGAACGATGTGACAGACATTACCAATGCGGTAAAAAAGTATATTTTTCAGCATCTGTCTGAAGATATCGTAAGAGACAGTATCGCGGAAGCACTGTATATGAATGTAGACTATATCGCGCGGGTATTTAAGCGGGATACGGGAATGTCGATCTCCCAGTATATCAACCGTGAGCGGATCAACCAGGCAAAGCTTCTGATCGCCACCTCGGATATGCCGGTGGGAGATGTGGCGGAATCTGTAGGATATACGAATTTCTCTTATTTTTCTAAAATATTCAAGCAGTTTGAGAACTGCACTCCGAGAGAGTATAAGCTGCGTATGAAAGGAACTGCCATGAAGTAATGTAAAGTTATTTCATGGCAGTTTTTAGGAGTCGTTTTTGTGTTAATTTTCAGGAAAAATGATAATTTAAATGGGAAAGAAATAGATTTTCAGGAGAGAGAGCCCAGGAGTGTATGATATAAGTCCGATTTGTTGCGGTCCGGGTCGCTTTAGAGAGAGAAAACAGAAAAGAAATCCGGTATAGTAAATGCATCAAAAGAAAACGCCGTGTCAAATACACGGAGGAAAGGAAGGGAGATTTTTTATTATGAAATGGAAAAAGGGAATGGCTGTTTTGGCAGCCGCGGCATGTCTGGCAGGCTGCCTGGCGGGATGTTCTGGCTCGGGTTCGGACTCGGGGTCAAAGGAAAGCGGCAAAGAGGAAAGCACAGAGATCAAGGATATTACCTGGATGTACGCACAGATGTCCGGTATGATTCCGGAAGACCTGCAGAAGGTGGAGGATGCGCTGAATGAAATCACGGAGGAAAAGATCCAGGTACATGTAAAGCTGAATCCGGTATCGTTCGCAGATTATCAGAACCAGATCAGCCTGATCATGGCAAGCCAGGAGAAAATGGATATCATTACGACGGCAGGCTCCAATATCTGGTCCGCATTGTTAAGCCAGAGGCAGCTGACACCGTTGAATGACCTTCTGGATGAGTATGGCGCGGATATCAAAGATACGGTACCGGATGATTATTTCCGCGGGACCACGGTAAATGGGAACATCTATGCGGTTACGACAAATGGAACAAAATCAGATAATTACAATATTGTTCTCCGCAAGGACCTGGTAGATAAATATGACCTGCAGGATGAGGTGGAAAAGATTAAGGCCAGTGACAGTATTTTAGATATGGATGAGAATTTTGAGATCCTGGAAGGGATTTTCCAGGTGATCAAGGAAAATGAGCCGGAGATGGAGATCTTATTCCCCTGGGGCTCGAACATGGGGATCAATTATGACCAGCTTAGCGACAGACTGGGAGTGATGATGTACGATGGGGAGGATATTGAAAATCTGTTTGCCAGCGAAGAGTATAAGAAGCTTTGTGAGACCATCTATGGATGGGCGCGGGATGGCTATATCATGAAGGACGCGGCGACCACCACAGAGTCGGCAGGCTCCCTGATGAAGAGCGGACGTCTGTTTGCGTATACGTTAAGCTCCGGGCGCGGAAATTATATAGATCCCGGGGCGGCCAATGGCTATGAGGCGTATTGTGTAAACCTGCGGAAACCGTCTATCAGCAACAACAGTATTACCCTGTTCGCGAATTGTATCCCGACTACGACGACGGAGCCGGAAGCTGCCATGAAGTTTTTGAATCTCCTGTACAGCGACGCTGACGTAGTGAACCTGATGGCCTACGGGGTCAAGGGAGAGCATTATGTAGAAAAGGAAGACGGCTGGATCGCATATCCGGATGGTGTGGACGCAAGCAACAGCAAATATCCGGGAGACCAGACTTATATGTATGGAAATGCGTTCCTGCTTGCGGACCATGAGACCTATACCACCCAGAGCGCTGAAGAGGGAAAGGCGTATGACGCGGGAGCTTACATTACAAATTGTATGGGCTTTAATTATAGCTCCGATGAAATTAAGAATGAGGTCGCTGCCTGCTCCGCGGTATTGAATGAGTTCCGTACCGGGCTGGAGATGGGGGCCATGGATCCGGCGACAGAATTACCTGCTTTTCTGAAAAAACTGGAAAAGAGCGGGATCAATGTAATCATAGAGGAGAAGCAGAAACAGCTGGATGAATGGAAGGAAACACTGAAGGAATAGAAACAGGCATCCGTAATCTGATAAAACAGAAAAAAATGCTGCTGCAATACTGCGGCAGCATTTTTTAAGAATGAGGTAGAAGATGAAAAGTAAACAGGGAGAAATTATGGCCAACAAGAAAAAAGCAAACTGGAAGGCACAGCTTCCGCTGCTGCTTATGACAGTGCCGGGAATGCTGTATCTCTTTATAAATAACTATATTCCGATCTGCGGACTTTTTATAGCATT
This sequence comes from Lachnospiraceae bacterium, assembly GCA_910573785.1. Classification (GTDB taxonomy): domain Bacteria; phylum Bacillota; class Clostridia; order Lachnospirales; family Lachnospiraceae; genus Schaedlerella. The sequence goes on from CAJSZT010000024.1 coordinate 29,351, forward strand.
CAAGGACATTGATTATTCGAAGGGGATTTTTAAGTCGGACTGGAATGGATTTGAGAATTTTAAATATTTGTTCCGTACGGAGGACGCATTTATCATTACACGGAATACCATCCTTTATAATCTGACATTTATTATTCTGAATGTGGTGATCTGCGTGGCCGTTGCCGTCATGCTCAGTGAAGTGTCGAAGAAGTTTATGATGAAATTCTATCAGACGGCGCTGCTGCTTCCCCACCTGATCTCCATCATCATCATCGCGTACATAGCCTATGCGTTTTTGAACAGCGATACAGGATTTATCAACCACAGCATCCAGGAGGCCATAGGAAGGGATCCGATCAATTTTTACGCAGATCCAAAATACTGGCCGTTCATCCTGGTGATCGTACAGGTGTGGAAGACTATGGGGTATACGTCGATTATTTACTTTTCCGCGATCCTGGGTATAGACAGGAGCTTGTATGAGGCAGCCGTAGTGGACGGGGCGGGAAAGATGAAACAGATCTTCTACATTACACTGCCGCTTTTACGGCCGACGATCATCACGATGGTGCTCATGAATGTGGGGAGGATCTTCTATTCAGACTTCGGGTTGTTCCTGCAGGTGCCGATGAACCAGGGGGCACTGTTTAATGTGACCAACACCATTGATACCTACGTGTACCGCGCGCTGCTTTTGAACAACGATATCGGAATGGCGAGCGCGGCAGGTCTGTATCAGTCGATCGTGGGATTCCTTCTGGTACTCGGAGCGAACCTGCTGGTACGGAAGATGGATCCGGAGAATGCATTGTTCTAGGGAGGAGTTTGTAATGAGAAAATTAAAAAGTGAAACTACATTTCAGATCGTGATCAATATCATCTTGATTTTTCTGACCTTGTGCAGCCTGCTGCCGTTTGTGCTGCTGATCATGTCTTCCGTGACGCAGGAAAGCGCGCTGATCGCTGACGGCTACCAGTTCTGGCCCAGGGTATTCAGCCTGGATGCCTACCGTTACATCATCGCAAGGGCAGGAACGATTTTTAAAGCCTACGGGATCACCATGCTGGTGACACTTGTGGGGACGACGATTTCCCTGATCATTACGCCGCTGCTGGCGTACCCCCTTTCCCGCCAGGACTTTAAGCTGCACAACGTAATGTCTTTTCTGGTATTTTTTACCATGCTGTTTAACGGCGGGCTGGTGCCCACCTACATGATGTGGACGCAGATCTTCCACATCAAAAATACACTTCCGGCGCTGATTATCCCGGCATTGCTGCTCAATGCGTTCAATGTAATGCTGATGAAGAATTATTTCAAAATGAATATCCCCTATTCGCTGATCGAGGCGGCGAAGATTGACGGGGCGGGTGAGTTCTTTATCTTTTACCGGGTGGTGATGCCGCTGTCCAAGCCGATCATGGCAACGGTGGGATTATTCGTCGGGATCAATTACTGGAATGACTGGATGAACGGTCTGTATTATGTGACAGACGCAAACCTGTTCAGCCTGCAGAACTTCCTGAACCGTATGATGCAGAATATCAATTACCTGGCAACGGCGGAAGGCGCGGAAGTAGCGCAGGGGTCAATGATCATGCCCAGCTCTTCCATGCGGATGGCGCTGGCGGTGATCGGCGTGCTGCCGATCATGCTATTGTACCCGTTTTTCCAGAAATACTTTGTCAAGGGTATGACGGTTGGCTCGGTGAAAGGGTGAGAGCCGCGCTGCTGTGAGGAACCGGCAGGGTTCATCCGGGCAAGGGCAGCGTGATCGTAACGACAGCACCGGAGTCATTGGAAAGCAGCATGGAGGAATCCGGGTATTCCAGATCCAGACGCTGGCGAATATTTACAAGGCCGATGTGCTGCCCGTCTCCCGGAGTGGATGGGTGGGAGTTAAATTCATCCATCAGCTCCCGGGGGAATCCGCATCCATTGTCGTGTACGGCCAGGACCATCCGGTTCTGCCGTATGTAGGTCCGGATTTCGATGACCAGAGGCTCATAGGGCTCTAAGGCATGCTTGAAGATATTTTCTACCAGGGTCTGGATAGTCAGGATCGGGATCTCAAAATCATTCAGGTCAGGATCCAGACGATAGTTGACGGTGATCTGGTCCGGATAGCGAATCCGCTGCAGGGTAAGATAATTTTCCAGATGCTCCAGTTCGTGGCGCAGCGTGGCGGTCCGGATGGTCAGGTTCATAGTATTGCGCATGTACTGCGACAGACATTTGACCACTTCTGTAATCTTTTTGTTTTCCTTCATCTGTACCATCACACCGATTGTGTTCAATATATTGATAATGAAATGGGGTTTGATCTGGTGCTGCAGGTACTGCAGCTGGATGTCTTTTAGGCGGAGCTGCTTTTCGTAGACATCAATCTTCAGCATCTGGATTTCGTGGGACATACTGCTCAGGGCCTGGTTGATGTGGAGGACTTCCTGGGGCATGCCCTCATTGGAAGGCGTATAGTCCAGATTGCCGGATTCGTACTGGGTGATCACAGCCAGAACCTGGTTCAAGGGGTCCTTAATGATCCGCCTTAAGGCAGTATTGGCAACGGCGATGGTCAGCAAAGCAAATATGCTGACTCCGATCAGGAACCGCAGGCTGACACTCATGGTCGCCAGATAATGTGATTCGGGCGTGCTGACAGAGAGCACCAGGGGGGCTGCGGAGGATGCCTGGCTTGTAGTGATGTAAGTATGTGTGGATAATGCCGCGGCAGGATCCGCGCCCGGGCTGGAGGACAGATATTCTCCCTGCTCATCTGTCAGGAAAAGAAATGCGTCAGGATAGGGAGACAGACCGGAGACTTCGGGCAGCAGGGAATCCGTGCTGACCCAGGAGCCGTAGCAGAAACCGTTCATCCATTGCAGATACAGCAGGTACCGGCGCCCGTCCAGCTCTTTGAGATGCCAGCCGGAAAAGGCGCTCAGGCCGGTCTCTTCCATGATGGAAGAGACCGTGTCCTTGATCTTGAGCCGGGTATTGTAGGTCTGGGGCGAGTTGGGGGAATTGTTGAAGACATAGCCGTATTCGTCATTTTCCGCGTCATAAAGAAACAGGCCCTCACAGTGGTTTAAAAACAGGATATTGGAAGAAAAATCAGAAATAATATCTGATTTTCTTCGGTAGATATCACCAGAGCCGAGGGCGGAAAAGTCCGGAGCGCCTTCCTGTATCCGGTACATGTGCAGGGAAGAGGAGATCCTGGAGAGGCACTGGTCCAGTTCATTCATATATAAATTCAGCGCCTGCTGCTGCGCGGCGGTGAACTGGCTTTTTACCATATGCAGGCTGTAAAGACTGAACACAAAAACAATGGTAAGAAGAAACAGAGTGATGGATGTATAAATAGTCCGGAGCAGCTTTACCATGCTGTAAGATTTATGGTGTATCATAAGGTTCCTCCTCCTAATGAATGTAGCGCCCCCTCCCTTTGGCCGAGGACATGTCGCCGGAAGGCATTTGGAAAAATGCTCCTTGGAGCATCCAACCGCACAGCTGGCAATTTAGTTGTAACACAGAATAGGAAAAAAGGCAATGGGATGTAAAGATATGCGGTGTTTTGCAAAAGAAATGCCATAGAAAGAAATGGTCTGGAAATTGTATAATGCAGACATAATGAAGCACAAGGAACGGTCAATATAAATGCATCAGTGTTATTACCGCAGTCCGGAAGGCTTCATACGGAATACAAAAAATAGTAGAAAGAAGGGGCGTTATGAAAAAATTGAAATTAGGAATCATCGGCTATGGTTTTATGGGGCAATGGCACAATAACCATGCGGGAACCCTGGAGGAAGTGGAGGTTGTGGCAATCTGCGACACCGATCCTGCCCAGCTGAACAAGGCGCCGGATACCGCCAGCCGCTACAGCGATCATAAGGAGCTTCTCAAAGATGAAAGGGTAGAATGGGTGGTGATCTGTGTGCCCAATCATCTCCATTGCCAGATCGCCATTGATGCGGCAAACGCCAAGAAGCATCTGATCGTGGAGAAACCCTGTGCGTTGAATGTGGAGGAATTTGACCGGATGTATGCGGCGGCAAAGGAAAACGGCGTGATGTTCACCGTGGATCAGAACCGCCGTTGGGACCGGGATTATTCCATGGTGAAAAAGGCATGGGAGGAAAAACGGCTTGGAAATATTTTTATGGTGAAATCCAGCCTGTACGGTGTGTTCGGGAAAATGCATGACTGGCACGAGTACAAGGAATACGGCGGCGGAATGCTTTATGACTGGGGCGTGCATCTGATCGACCAGATGCTGGATCTGATTCCGGGGAAGATTCTGCAGGTCTGTGCGGATATGAAATGTGCGGTGAATAAAGAGGTGGATGATTATTTCCGGATCCTGCTGTATTTCGAAAGCGGCCTCACTGCAGAGATCGAGCTGGGAACCTTCCTGCTTGGAAAGATGCCGAGATTTTATGTGGCAGGCGACCAGGGGACGATGGTAGTGGAAGAAATCAAGGCGGAGAACGGCGCCATTTACCGGGCAGGGGAATTCCGGGAGGCTTTGCCGGAAACGGTGAAGAATCTGGACGCAGGCCCTACAAGAACATTTTCTACGAAGGCGGAGGATGTGGTGTACATGGAGGAACTGCCGGTAATACAGCGCAGACACAATGATTGGAATGATTATTTCCGAAATATCGTGGGAGTGATCAACGGAAAGGAAGAACTGATCGTGAAGCCGGAGCAGGCGCGGCGGGTGCTGCAGGTCATGGAAGCGGCGCGGGAGTCGGCGGCGATCCGCAGATCGGTGAGCTTTGAGTAAAAAAGGGAATTCAAGAAATGGAGGAAAGAAAAAAATGAAGAATGGTAAATTACAGATGGCTTTTATCGGGTGCGGCGGGATTGCGTTTAACAAGCATTTTCCATCTCTGGCAGAACTGCCGGAGCTTTGTGAAATGGTGGCTTTTTGTGATATCGTCAAGGAACGCGCGGTGAACGCCGCAAAAGAATACGGTACGGAAGACGCAAAGGTTTATACGGATTATAACGAGATGCTCAAAGATGACGCGATCGATGTGGTACATGTGCTTACACCGAACGTGGCGCACTGCCCGGCTACGGTCGCGGCATTTGAGGCGGGCAAGCATGTACTCTGTGAAAAGCCGATGGCACATACTACGGAGGCGGCGCGGAAGATGCTGGACGCATGGAAAAAATCAGGGAAGAAATTCACGATTGGTTATCAGAACCGTTTTCGTCCGGAGGTGCAGGAGCTGCATAAAGCATGCCGGGAAGGAGAACTGGGCGAAATCTATTTTGCGAAGGCACATGCTATCCGCAGGCGCGCGGTTCCTACATGGGGCGTATTTCCGGATAAATCTCAGCAGGGCGGCGGTCCGCTGATCGATATAGGAACCCATGCGCTGGATATGACATTGTGGATGATGGATAATTATAAGCCGAAGTCTGCGTCCGGTTCGGTATTTTATAAGCTGGGGCATCTGCAGGAAGCGGCAGACAGCAATATCTTCGGGCCCTGGGATCCAAAGACCTATGAGGTAGAGGATTCTGCGTTTGGATTTATTAAAATGGAAAATGGAGCCACCATTTATCTGGAAACCTCGTGGGCACTGAATATGCTGGGGGCGAAGGAAGCGGCTACGACATTGTGCGGAACGAAGGCGGGGGCTGAGATCAATTCTGGTATGAGTGTGAAGGATAAGGAAGATAAGCTGGTATTTAACAGGGGACATCACGGAAAGCTGACAGAGGAACATTATTCTCCGGGCAAGGCGGTGGCTTATTTCAGCGGTAAGGAAATGACGGACGGAGTGTGCGAGGCGAAGCAGTGGCTGGAAGCGATCCTAAATGATACGGAGCCTTTGGTAAAGCCGGAGCAGGCATATGTGGTGACCCAGATCCTGGAAGGGATCTATAAGGCGGCAGAGACAGGGAAAGAAGTGTTCTTTGACTAAAAGTAGTATAAAAGATATGCCAAAGGATCTAAGCGGATCTGGTGTTCAAAAAAGGAGTGTGAAGAGATGAAGTTAGGTCTGGTCAGCGCAATCCTGGATGGGTTGAGCTTTGAAGAAATGATCGATTGTGCGGCGGAGAATGGCCTGGAATGTGTGGAAGTGGCATGCTGGCCGAAGGGGAAGGCAGAACGCAGGTATGCGGGAGTGAGCCATATTGACGCGGCGGCGCTGGATGAAGAGAAGTGTGCGTATATCCGGGAATATTGTGAAAAGAAGAAGGTGGAGATTTCTTCCCTGGCATACTATCCCAATACTATGGATCCGGATGTGGAGAAGAGGGATGTGTACATAAAGCATCTGCACACATTGATCGACGCGTCCGCAAGGCTGGGCGTAAATATGGTCACCACATTTATCGGGAGGGATCCGAAAAAGACTGTGAGTGAAAATCTGGAGCTGGTGAAGGAAATATGGCCGCCGATTTTGGACCATGCGAAGGAGAAGGGCGTGAAGATCGCGATCGAGAACTGCCCCATGCTGTTTACGGAGGACGAGTGGCCCGGCGGGCAGAATCTGATGACTACGCCGGCAATCTGGAGAAAGGTATTTGAAATCCTGGATTATGAGAATCTGGGGATTAATTATGATCCGTCCCATTTTGTATGGCAGCAGATTGATTATATCCGTCCGATCTATGAATTTAAAGATAAGATCTTCCATGTTCATTATAAGGACATCAAGGTCTATCCAGATCAGCTTGCGGATGTGGGAGTGATGGCAGTTCCGCTGCAGTATATGTCACCGAAGCTGCCCGGACTGGGAGATGTGGACTGGGGAAAATATGTCTCCGCGCTGACAGATATCGGTTATGACGGGTATACCTGTATCGAGGTGGAGGATAAGGCTTATGAGGCTTCCATAGAGGACGCAAAAAGGGCTGTGAAACAGAGCGTGGGATATCTGCGGAATTTTGTGGGATAAAAATGCTGCTAAAAGGAAGTTACACTGCCACTAAGCTCGAAAAGACCTCGCTAAGTGGCAGGTAACTATAACTCGCACGTAAGCACCTGAAAGACAGGTGCTAAGTGCTGCTAAAAGGAAGTTACACTGCCACTAAGCTCGAAAAGACCTCGCTAAGTGGGCAGGTAACTATAACTCGCACGTAAGCACCTGAAAGACAGGTGCTAAGTGCTGCTAAAAGGAAGTTACACTGCCACTAAGCTCGAAAAGACCTCGCTAAGTGGGCAGGTAACTATAACTCGCACGTAAGCACCTGAAGGACAGGTGCTAAGTGCTGCTAAAAGGAAGTTACACTGCCACTAAGCTCGAAAAGACCTCGCTAAGTGGCAGGTAACTATAACTCGCACGTAAGCACCTGAAGGACAGGTGCTAAGTGCTCATAATAGGAGGGAAGAAGAATGGCATTGAAAGTAGGGATACAATTATATTCGGTCAGGGATTTGATGGACAAGAATCCGCTGGGGACGATCGGGCAGGTGGCGGATGCGGGATACCGATATCTGGAAACTGCCAACCACAGGGCTTTGGAAGATGACGGAGTGGGATTTGGAGTCAGTCCGGAGGAATTGAACGAGGTGCTGGCAAGATCCAGAAGTAAGATCATCAGCGCGCACATTTTCCCGTTTTGTGAGGAAAATTATAAGAAGGTGGTAGAGTATAACCAAAAGATCGGAAACCATACGGTCGTTTTCCCGATGGAAGTTTTCCGGGATTATGATGATACGATGCGGAAGATCGAAACCTATGAAAAGATGGGGAAGATGGCGGCGGAGGAAGGAATGCGGTTTTTGTATCATAACCATTACCAGGAGCTGCAGGAATTTCATGGGCATAAGGTGCTGGACCTGATCGTGGAAAATACGGATCCTGCCCATGTGAACCTGGAGCTGGATACTTTCTGGGTGCTTCGGGGCGGTGTGGATCCGGTGGAGTTGATGAAGCGTTATGGTACACGGATCAAAATGCTGCATCAGAAGGATTTTGCGAAGGATACGAAGACACCGGTGAATATGTTCAATGTTGTGGGAAAGGAGACCTATATTACGAGAGAGGTATTTAACCAGTACAAATGTAATGATGATTTTGTGGAGATCGGATATGGGCAGATGGATATCCAGAAGATCATTGATACAGCGCTGGAGATCGGCAGTATTGAGTATATCGTGCTGGAGCAGGATGCCACGAAACTGAACCAGCTGGAAAGTGTAAAACGCAGTATGGAGGGATTCCGGAAGTTTGAAGGGATCGTATGGGAGTGACGGCGAGGCAGAACAGCTTATGGAATCCAGCCTATCTTTTGCTGGCAATTTCCAATTTTTTTAGCTGGCTGAGCTATAATATTGTGGCTCCGGTCATTACCGGGTATCTGCAGAACTTGGGGGCAAGTGTCTTTGTGTGTGGGATCGCCGGCGGATTGTTCGCGTTTACCTCCTGCCTGTCCCGCCCCTTCAGCGGCATGATGTCAGACCGGATGAACCGGAAAATGCTGATGAGCGGGTTTACGATGCTGATGGCGGTATCACTGCTTTTGTACTCTTTGGTCCCGAATATTTTTGTGATCTTGTTTTTTCGGGGGATTCATGGGATCGCGTTTGGGATTTCCAGTACGGCAAGCCTTGTGCTGGTCAGCGAAAGTGTGCCGGAGGCCCGGCTGGGCGAGGCGGTCAGCTACTACGGCGTGATGTCGGTGGCATCCATGGCTGTGGGACCGGGGATCGGGATCTGGCTGAGTGAAACACTGGGATATCTGTATTGCCTGCTGATCAGTACGGCGGTCCTGTTTCTGGCAGGGATCGCGACGGTGCTGTTTCCTTATGAATATACACAAGGGGGATCCTGTAATCTACATCCCGGGAGTACAGGCGGAACGCATCCGGCAATGGCCCCAAGGGTATCCCGTGCAGAAACACCGGACAGAGGGAAGCGGGAAACACGGTGGCTGTCTTTCGGGCAGTTCGTAGAGCCGAAGCTGCTCGGGCTGGCAGGAGTGAATGCGGCATTTACCATGATGAACGGGGTAGTCAGCGCATTCCTTGTTGTATTTGCAATGCAGCAGGGGATTGAGGGCGTAAGCTGGCATTTTACGCTGAATGCGGCGGTACTGATTTTTTCACGGATTATCCTGGCACGGAATATGAACAGGTGGACGTTAAAACAGAATCTGTATCCGGCGTTTGTATGCGGGATTTTTGCGCTGGTTTTGATCGGCGGGGCAGATACATTGCAGATGCTGTTGGCGGCTGCCGTAGTCAAAGCATTTGCCCAGGGCATGTCCCAGCCTGCGATCCAGACGGAAGGGCTGCGGATGGTGAGGCCGGAACGCAGGGGAGTGGCGTCCAGTACCATTTATATCGGCGGAGACCTGGGACAGGCTGTGGGGCCGATGCTGGGCGGGGCGGTGGCACAGAGCGTCGGGTATGGGATCATGTACTGGATCTGCGCGGTTCCGATAGCGGCGGCATGGGCGTATTTTTTCATGAGGGAAAAAAGGAGCCGGGAATAGCGGGGACAGGATGGATTGAGTTCAAATTGGGAAAATTCAGACTTATGTTTCTGACAATAAAGACTTTTGATGTACTTCTGGTACTTTTATTTCTGTAATCTGCCATGTTAACCCAATTAGATAAAAAAATGAATCATTTTTATAAAATTTTACAGTTTTTTCTCTGCTGTAAAGGTATATAATTCAGAAAAAGCCTTGGAGGAAAAATGTATGAACAGCCTGTTTCATTATGATGGATACCTTAACCGGATATTTTGAAAACATTTTTTAAAGCGTTTCGGGAGAATCTAAAAAATGCTCTTGTATCTGGGCGGCAATGTTGGCTGCTGCAGGTACATTGGCAGTCAATTATTATGCTCTGTACCATATGGACGGGGGATGGACAGAAGCATTGCGTGTGTTTTTCAATTTGATTTTTCAGAAATTTTTCCGGACAATCCCGGCGGCATTGGAAGAATCTGCCAGGCTGGACGGATGCAGTGACTTACGGTTGTTCTTTAAGATTATTCTGCCGATCACAAAGCCGGTTATATTTACTATGGCATTGATCACTGCAATTGGGCAGTGGAATGACTTTTACATGCCGATGGTGCTTTTAGGAAATAAAAATGTAACGACGCTCACACTGGCTATTTATCGCTATGTAGGACAGTTTACCAAATACATGAGTGAATCCATGGCAGCCGTTGTTATTACCCTGATACCAATCATTATTATTTATTTTGTATTCTCATCCCAGATTGTAGAAGGGCTGACTGGTGGGGCAGTGAAAGGCTAGAAGGTGATTTTCGGTTTTTTGATTTATGTTGTTTACTATAGATGATTCGTCTGTCAAAATTTTGAGCCGCTATTTCAGCATTGAAAATGGATTTTTGGTAATCAAAGTATTCATTGCGGGTGTGATGCTGCTCACGTTTACAATTCCTGCATAAAATGGGAATATAACCATGGATCTACTATTGCAATCCCCCTTGTTCTATATTACACTGAATATTGAGTAGTCTTTTTACCCACCGTACCGTTTTGGAAAGGAGTAAGTATGGATCAAAAAGAAATGAATGAACAGGTAGGGAAGTTGCTTTCAGACAATCCGGCGAAGTATATCAAGATCAGAGGTATCCTCGATGAAATGTTTGAAGGCCGTACCCTTGAAGGCTCCAAGGATATCAGCGATCGTGAGTTCGAAAGACTTCGTTACAGATTCCGGGACATTGACGTACCGCTCAGCTTCTGCTCAGACAAGGAAGCTGCCTATCAGCTGCAGAAGGCGGTCAAATATCACCGCGGCCAGTCCAGAAGCAGATATGACGACCGTCCGGCAGCCAAAAAGTCTGCTAAGGCCAAGAAAAAGGGCCTGTTCGGTATATTCGGATAAAATGATATTGACTTTTGAGAATGGGGATTCGCCTGGTGTGACGCGGCACCGGGCGAATCCCCTGTTTTCGTTTTACGCATGGCTGAGAAATATAAAATTTATCCAAGCCTCTTCCGAAAAGCATCCGGAGTCATCCCGGTCTCCTGTTTGAATTTTTTTCCAAAATAGCTGGGGCTTTCAAAACCGCACAGCTTCGCAATCTCCTGCACCTTTTTCTCAGGAAACCGGATCAAAAGTGTACGGGCCTGGCTGATGCGGATGGTCAGGAGATATTGCATGACCGTCTGTTTCATGGTCTTTTTGAACAGGGTACATAGATATTCTTTGGACAATCCAACCAGTTCTGCAAGCTCATCCAATGAAATATCTCTGCCATAATGCTGCTCCATATAGAAAATAACCGCTGTGATCAGATCATCCGCATCCACATAAGAAGAGGGATTGATCCGTGTGATGCATGAGGACAGATCCAGGAGAAACGCATAGCACGCCTTGGAATATTCCCGTGTTTTTCCGGAGCGTTTTTTTTGATGGAGCTTATGGAGCCGCCGGATATGGTCAATAAAAACCTCCGGCCGGGAAAAATGGTATACTCCGGTTTCGTGCATCTGCAGGACTGTCAGGACTTCCTGGCACAAAGGACCGCCAAAACCGAAGAAATGCACGGTCCAGTCAGGGGTCAGGGCCTGATAGATATGGGAAACCTGGGGATAGATCAGAAGCCCCTGGCCTTCGGAGATGATGGATCGCTGGTTATTTACGATAAATTCTCCCCGGCCTTTGACACAGTAGAACCACTGGTAACAGAGCATCCCATGAGGGCGGCGGATCGGTTCCTGTCGATGGTTGATGCCGAACAGGTGAAGGGCCAGGGGGAGGGTGTACTGGTCTGGGGAATTGTGGATCTGGTAAATCATAGGGGCACCTCGTGATACTTGGAATGCAGTGTGGATTCTGTATACAATGACAATGTTTTAGGAGCAGTGGACTAATATTAAAATTGTTATACAAATATTATGATATTAAGATTGAGATCATATGTCAAGCAGAGATATAATAAGGGAAGAAAAAATAGAAATCAAATATCAGGAGGACAAAACAATGAACCACATCCCGCAGATTAGAAATGACAATGGAATCCCTACATTATATGTAAAAGGGGAACCGTTCTTTGTGCTTGGCGGAGAGATCCACAATTCCAGCGCCAGCAGCCTGGAATACATGGAGCGGCATGTATGGAGCAATCTGGAAGGACTGAACATGAATTCTCTGATCGTACCTTTATACTGGGAAACCATCGAACCGGAGGAAGGCAGATATCAGTTCGGACTTCTGGACGGGCTGATCGGACAGGCGAGAAAACGGAATATACATCTGATCTTTTTATGGTTCGGACTGTGGAAAAACAGTGAATCCATGTATGTGCCGGCATGGATGAAGCAGGATACCGAGGCTTATTTCCGGGCGGAAAAGGTAAGCGGGGAAAAGCTGAATACGATCTCACCGCTCTGCGAAGCCGCAGTGGAAAAGGACGCGCAGGCGTTTTCAAAGATCATGGCGCATATCCGGGAGATTGACGAGGAGGAGTCTACGGTTATGATCATGCAGGTGGAAAATGAGATCGGCCTGCTGGGAACAGCCTGTGATTACAGCCCGGCGGCAAGAGAGGCATTTGCCCGGGAAATTCCGGCAGAGCTGGCGGGGGAGTACGGTGTTTCGGGAGATTGGAAGGCGGCTTTTGGAGCGGATGCGGAAGAATATTTTATGGCATATCATTTTGCAAAGGCAGTTGAGAAGATCACACGGGCCGGACAGAAGGAATATCCGCTTCCCTGCTATACCAACGCATGGCTGAAACAGTACCCCTGGTACGCAGGCTCTTATCCATCCGGCGGCCCCATTCGGGAGGTACACCGGATCTGGAAGCTGGCGGCGCCCTCATTGTTCACCCTGGCGCCGGATATCTATGTGCCCTATGTTGCGGATGTGATGGATGAATATAGTTATGAGGGAAATCCGCTGTTTGTCCCGGAGGTCAGGAAAGACGCAGTGACATCGTCTTACTGCATGTATGCGTTTGGGAAACACAACGCGATCGGTTATTCACCGTTTGGGGCGGAAGAACTGGGGCTGCCGCCGGAGGCGGTCGACAGGCCGCCCATGGAGGTGATGGCCGCTTTGAATATAGATCCCTCCGCATTTGAGATCGAGGGGAGCAAGGAATATCTGAGCAGGACGTATGGCCTGATGGAACAGATGAAGCCGCTGTACCTGAAGCACAGGGGGACAAAACATCTGCAAAGCTGGTGCAGGAAGTCGGAGACAGATTATGGAGCGTTTTTCCGGTTTGAGAAGTACGACCTTGCCGTGGCGTATGCGCCCCGCATGACGGCAAAGCCGCTGGGGGCGGGGATGGTGTATGAGCTGGCAGAGAATCAGTTGTTGATCGTGGGAATGATGAGTACGCTTACCTTCCAGGCGAAAGCCGGGGAAAATGTGAAGGTCAATTTCCTGCGGCTGGAAGAAGGGGAGATTGAAAACGGCCGGTGGAAGCCGGGGCGGATACTGAATGGAGATGAGCAGATGGCGCTGAAGCTGGGAGATATGCCGGAATGTCTGTATGTGGAATTGTATAAATATTGATTGAAAAGTGCTATTTATATTGGCAGGGGCAGGATAAATAAAATATGGAGCCAGCTTAAAAAGCTGCCGCATTGGAGATACAGTGTTCAACCTCCGGTGCGGCAGCTTTTTTAAGCCGCAGAACAAAAATAATATATGCTTTTTTGTCACCTGAATATAAAAACAGGGAGTTCAGGACAAAAAAAACCGCGTTTTTGGTTTAAATCATAGTATTGGATGGACAAAAAAAACGATAAAATAGTATCAAGTTAAAGATATAGAACAAAAAACGAGGAAAAGTGAGGTAAAAACTTATGGCAAATTATGAAGCACAGGTTTGTGTAATCGCGGCAGGACCATCCGGATTGTCAGCGGCAGTGCAGGCAGCGGAGGACGGAGCAGAAGTGATCGTTCTGGAGAAGGCGGCGGCAGTCGGCGGAGCGGCGAACATGGGGATGGGACCGCTGGGAATCGGAACCAGATATCAGAAGCAGAACATGCAGGACGTTTCCGTAGAAAAGGCGTTCGACATGTTTATGGAATATACACATTACAATGTAGACGCAAGACTGGTAAAACGGTATTTTGAGCAGTCGGCGGAGACCATTGAGTGGCTGGAGGACATGGGTGTGGAATTTGAAGGCGCGTTCCGCTATTTCCCGAAGTCAGAGCCTACCTGGCATATCGTAAAGACTGACACCGGCATCGGACCGAGAGCCGCTTCCTTTATGAACAAGGCATTGTACGCAAGGGCCCAGGAGCTGGGTGTGAAGGTGCTTCTGGAAACTCCGGCGAAGAAGATCATCATGGAGGACGGAAAGGTAGCAGGTGTCCTGGCGACAGACAAGGACGGAAATGAAGTCCATGTTGCATGTAAAGCTGCCATCATCTGCACCGGCGGAGCGGGCTGCAATCCGGATTTTATCAAGGAGGAAACAGGTTATATCCACGGAAAAGACATGTTTAACTTCGCAATCCCGGGCATCATGGGCGACGGACTTAAGATGGCATGGGAGGCAGGCGCTGACAAGCTTCCGGTGCGGATCGAGCAGGCCGCAAGCGTGGTAGGCGTGGAAGACCTTCCGGGAAGTGTTTCCAATATCTTCTCACAGCCCAACCTTCTGGTCAATAAATTCGGCAAGCGTTTTATGAACGAGGACCATATGCAGAATACAACCTACCTGTCCAACGCGGTTTCCCATCAGAAGGAGCGCAGCGGGTTCAGCATCGTGGATTCTTCCATTGTAAGATATTACATGAAGAACGGCGTAGACAATGTAAGCCTTGTCCGTCCGGACCCGGATGTATCCGACTTTATTGAAGGCGTAAAGATGGCCCGGGAAAACGGAAATACCGGCCTTGTTGTGGCAGATACCATCGAAGAGCTGGCAGAGCTGGCGGGGATTGATGTGGACAATCTGGTGGATACAGTGGACGAATACAACGATTACTGCGACAGCGTGGATGAGGAATTTTTCAAGCCGAAGAAATATCTGCGGCCATTGGTGAAGGCTCCTTACTACTGCGCGAAGATCTGCCCGGGCGGATACGGAACCGTAGGCGGCATCCGCATCAATGAAAACTGTGAAGCATGCGACAAGGATTTTGAGCCGGTTCCGGGACTTTACGCGGCAGGCGCGGATTCCTGCAACATTTACGACGACAGCTATATGTTCCTGCTTCCGGGAAATTCCATGGGATATGCGGTAAATACCGGACGTATCGCGGGAATGAGCGCGGCGGAATATGTGGAAGAATAATCAGAACAGCAGCAATATGAAAAAGCAGACTGTGCAAGTTTACTTGCAAAAGGCTGATTTTTCATATTGTTATTGGGCGGATAGCCCAACAACCTCAAACAGGAGCTGCAAATGCAGCGGATAGTCTGCGAGCAGACGGGTTTGAGGTCTGCTGTTCGAGAGGAAAAAGGAGGATATATGAGAGAGACCGTATCAGATATTCAGAACCGCAGAAGCGTAAAAGAGTATAAAGCGGAACAGATTACAGATGAGGAACTGACAGCCGTGCTGGAAGCGGGAATGAACGCCCCTTCCGGCGGCAACAGGCAGTCCCCGGTATTTATCGCGGTGCAGAATAAAGAATGGATTCAGAAGCTTTGCAGGCTCAATGCGGAAATCGCCGGGGCTCCGGAGGGATTTGACGTGTTCTACGGAGCGCCGACCATCATACTGGTGCTGGCGGACAAGAACGCGCCCGACGCAGTACAGGACGGAAGCCTGTGCCTGGGAAATATGTTCAACGCGGCATACGCGCTTGGCCTGGGTTCCCGTTGGATCAACCGGATTCGGGAAACATTTGAAACGGAGCTGGGAAAGGAGCTTTTGAAGGAAGCCGGATACGAAGGAGAATACATCGGAGTCGGCTCCTGTATCCTTGGATATCCTGCCAACGGTTTCCCGGAGCCCATCAAACGGAAACCGGATTATTATAAGATCATCCGATAATTTGGCCATGGAGGGATGACACAATGGAAGAAAAAAATAAAGAAGTGATCCGTAATTTTTACCAGGAATTTTTCAATGACCATATTGTAGAATCCGCAGACAAATATGTGAGGGAGGATTACATCCAGCACAATCCGGGCGTGGATCAGGGCCGGGAAGCTTTAAAGCGTGCATTCGGTGAAAAATTTGCGGAGCATCCGGAGTTTCGGCTGAATATCCAGATGATGATTGCGGAGAAGGACAAGATTGCGGTCTATCTGAAAAATGTAGATCCCCAGGGAAATACAAAATGCCGTGTGGTAGACATATATCGGCTGGAGGATGGAATGCTGGCGGAGCACTGGGACGTGCTGCAGCCCTGCGGCTGATGCTCAGCTCCCTTCTGCTGGGTGAAAATTCTGCGGTGAATCAGTTCCGGGTCGCATGTTTCGGTATGCTGCTGCTTGGGATTCTGATGCTGATAGCTGCAATGCGTTCCCGCGTAAAGGGCGGACAGTGACACAAAAAAAGGAACAGCCAGACAAATAAAGGAGTACATAAAATATGAAACAATATGGATTTGGTGTGGATATCGGAGGAACCACCTGCAAGATTGGTTTTTTCGACATGAGCGGAACCGTTCTGGAAAAATGGGAAATCAAAACGAATACGGAAAACGGAGGCGCTTCGATTTTAGATGACGTGGCTGCGGAGGTTCTGGGAAAGCTCCGGGAAAAAGGGATCAAAAAAGAGGACGTCCAGGGGATCGGACTTGGGGTTCCAGGCCCGGTGGGAAGCGACGGGACGGTTTATAAATGCGTCAACCTGGGCTGGGATATTTTCAATGTGGAGACAGAGCTGTATAAGAAAACCGGCCTTCTGGTAAAGGCGGGCAACGACGCCAATGTGGCGGCCCTGGGCGAGATGTGGCAGGGCGGCGGAAAAGGCCATGAGGATGTGGTGATGATCACCCTGGGAACCGGCGTGGGCGGCGGCATCATCATAGGCGGCAGGATCGTGGCAGGCCATCACGGGGCCGGCGGAGAGATCGGACACATCCTCATGCGGGAGGATGAAACGCAAACCTGCGGATGCGGAAAGAAAGGGCATCTGGAGCAGTACGCTTCCGCCACCGGAATCGTGCGGATGGCGCAGGAAAAGCTCTCCGGCGAGACGAGGGAGACAAAGCTGAGTGACATCCGGCCGCTGACCGCAAAGGATATTTTTGACGCGGCGAAAGAGGGAGACACCGTGGCTTTAGAACTGACAGATCAGCTCTGCGGCATACTTGCGACGGCGATGTCAAGTATTTCCTGTGTGGCTGACCCGGAGATCTTTGTTGTGGGCGGCGGTGTGTCGAAGGCAGGCGCTTTTTTAATAGAAGGAATCAAAAAACATTTTGTGGAGAAGGCGTTCCATGCCAGCGAAGGGACGGAGATCGCCCTGGCAACCCTGGGAAATGACGCGGGGATGTATGGTTGTGTGCGGCTTTTGTTTTGAGCCCGCCGAATCGGAAAGGGAAAGGCTGCCGGCGGCAGACTTTTAGGTTAGATGAAGCCAATCAGGAGAAAGAGAAGGGAATTACTGGAAATAAAGAGGAGGAGATTGACATGGCAGTCATAACAATTGACGGGATCCGCCTGGAAGTACCGGACAACAAGAATGTATTGGACGCGGCCCTGGAAAACGGCATCTATATCCCCCACTTATGCCATCACAAGGACTTGAACCCGCTGGGTTCCTGCCGGATGTGCATCGTGGAGGTGGAAGGCCAGGAGGGCGTGGTGACGTCCTGTACACTGAAAGCAAAGGATGGAATGATCATCCGGACAAAGACACCGGAGATCGAGCGTCTCCGTATGCTGGCGCTGGAGCTTCTGCTGGCAGGGCATCCGGAGGACTGCTCCACCTGTCCGAAGTACGGCAACTGCGAGCTGCAGATGCTGATCCAGTATATCGGCCCCAAGACCGGAAGACTGAAACTGCGCACCAAAGGATTCAAGGCGGAGGAAGGCAACCCGCTGATCCTCCATGATATGAACCGCTGCGTGCTCTGCGGCCGCTGTGTGCGTGCCTGCAACGAGCTGCGTGGAGTCAAGGTTCTGCAGTACCAGAAGAAGGAATTGGAGACCTATGTAGGGACGCTGCATAATAAGCTTTTAAAGGATGCGGACTGCCGGTTCTGCGGCGCATGCGCGGAAGTCTGTCCCACAGGAACCATCCGCGACAAGGTGATCAATTCGGAAGTGAAGAAAGAGGATGCGGTAGTTCCGTGCCGTCACGCATGTCCGGCCCATACCGACATCCCACGCTATATCCGCCATGTGAAAAACGGGGAATACGACGAGGCGGCTGCGGTTATCCGTGAGAAGGTGCCGTTCCCCCGTGCTTTGGGATACATCTGTACCCATGTATGTGAGCTGGAATGCAAGAGAAAAGAAGTCAGCGAAGCGATGTCCATCCGGGATATCAAGCGGTATGCGGCAGACCATGACACCGGCTCATGCTGGAAGGGAAAAGGCAAGCAGCTTGCGGATACCGGAAAGAAGGTCTGTGTGGTGGGCGGCGGCCCGGCCGGACTGACAGCGGCATATTACCTGCGCAAGCAGGGCCATACGGTGACCTTAAAGGAAGCGCTCCCCACGGTCGGCGGCATGATGTCTTACGGAATCCCGTCCTACCGTCTGCCCAGGGAGATCATTGCGGAGGAAGCGGCAGTGATCGAAGCGGCAGGCGTAAAGATCGAAGTGAATACAAAGGTGGAAAAGCCGGTTGACCTGCTCAAGGAATACGACGCGGTGCTGATGACCATCGGCGGACACAAAGGGGTTCGGCTTCCCATGGAAGGAAATGACCTGGAGGGCGTGGTGCTGAACGCGGATTTCCTGCGCAATGCAAGCATGGGAAAGGAAACCGGCATCGGAAAGCGGATCATCGTACTGGGCGGCGGAAACGTGGCATTTGACTGTGCGAGGACGGCGAAACGTCTGGGCGCGGAGGAGATCCATCTGGCCTGCCTGGAGGCAAGGGACGTGATGACAGCCGATGATGAAGAGATCGAGCAGGCCCAGGAGGAAGGCATCTTCGTACATCCGGCGCAGACCTTTGAGCGGATCACAGGGACGGACCATGTGACCGGCGTAGATTTTATGAACGTGGAATCCTTTACCTTTGACGAGAACCGCCGTGCCATCATCCAGAAGGAAGAGGGCAGCGAGCATCATATCGAAGGCGATACGGTTATTTTCGCGGTGGGCCAGAGGCCGGACATCACGGAAGAAGCCGGGCTGGAGCTGGGAAGAGCCAATTCCATTGCGGTAAAGGATATGGAAACCAATAAAGCTACCTCGGTGGAAGGCATTTTTGCGGCAGGCGATGCCATTTACGGTACAAAATCCGTGATCATGGCGATTCAGTCCGGACGGGAGGCGGCCAGTGAGGTAGACAGGTACTTAGGCGGCGACGGAGACATTTCCGAGGTGCTTGCTCCGGTACAGGAGGCAGATCCCTTCATCGGACAGTGCCCGGGCTTCGGATACCTGGAGAAAAAGCATACACAGGTGGACGGACCGGAGAAGAGAAGCGACAATTTCAATTTGTTTGACCATGGGATCTGCGACGGGGATATCTGTGCGGAGGCGGGGCGCTGCCTGCAGTGCGACCTGCGCCTGAAGATTTCCAAACCGAGCCTGTGGGGCGATTTTTCAGAGAGTAAGGAGGCGTAGAGTGATGGGTGCTTTGGAACATGCAAAAACAATGAGCAGGGAAGATGTGCTGAAAAAGATCGCGGCGCTTGAGATCCAGGAATCCGGAATCCATGCCGGCCCCCTTACCGCCCATTTCGACGCGGCCCTTGCGGAAAACGTGGAGGAGGGAACGGATCTTGCGGCTGTCGCTGCGCTGAACAACGCAGACACAGACCAGGTGCTGCTGGAAGTACTGAAAAATGACCCGGAGAAGATTTTTGAAGGGCTGGCAATCGCAGCCTATGCGCTGGGGACAGAGAAGATGGTATTGTACGTGCCGGAGGCGGAGACTGCACTGGCAGAATCCCTGGCGGATACGGCGGCAAAATACCAGGCCGAAGTGAAGGCGGAATTTTTGAATATCCGTGAAAATAAAGGAAATGCGCTGCTCCACATCGTGACCTGCGCAGACCTGGCGGATGCATTTTCGGATGCTTATACGCCCGGCGTGTATGTGTCGGTCAACGGCGTGGAAGTGAAGAAGGTGGCTGCGGATACGAAGATAGCGGATCTGGCGGACACGGAAGGGGCGAAAGCGCTGCTTCTGGGATATCGGCTCCACCAGCCGGAGGATGCGCAATTGACTGTGGCAGAGGCCGGGATCGCAAACGGCGTGGTCCGGGTGCTGACAGAGAAGGATTGTATTGTGGCGGAGACGGAGAAGAAGCTGACCGCCTCCAGGAAGCAGAGCTGCGGAAGATGCGTGTTCTGCCGGGAAGGGCTGATCCAGCTGCAGTATATGCAGAAGGAGACTGCGGAGGGCAGAGGGAAGATGGAATTTCTGGATCTGACCAAAGAGATCGGGGAGGCCATGTGCTGTTCCACGCCCTGCAGCATGGGGCAGGTATCCGCAGAGATCGCGCTGACGGCCACGGAGCTGTTCGGCAAGGAATATGAGGCGCATATCAAGAAGAAAAACTGCCCGGCGGGCGTGTGCGCTTCGTTTGTCAACATTTACATTGATCCCAAGCTGTGCAGCGGGTGTGAGGAATGTGTGGATGTATGTCCGAAGGATTGTATCGAAGGAAAGGCAAAATATATCCATATGATCGATGACTTTGACTGTACCAAGTGCGGGAAATGTATGGAAGTATGTCCGGAGGACGCAATTGTGCAGACTACCGGCAAGGTACCGAAGCTGCCGAACAGGCTGACGAAGGTTGGGAAGTTTAGGAAGCATTAAAGCGTTTAAGACTTTACACGCAAATTGCCTTTTGATATAATGAGGATATCACAAGACGGTATTTTCATTATGGAAGGGAGGCGGTTCTATGCCAAATTCTGTTGAGATTGCTAAAGACGCGGTTGAACAGTTTCAAAAAGTTCAACGGCATATGTTAATAGCGAAAGAAGAAAATGCTGAGAAAACATATGCAAGTTAAAAAAAAGATTATTTATCTTTAAAAGCTATTTTGCAGGTAGCGGGTGTCAATCTGACAGATATTGATGAAATAAAAGAGTAACGATAAATCAGGGTGCCCCGCAGCTTGCTGCGGGGCATTTGGCTTAGGAACTGTGGAAAAACGGGAGGTGCATTTATGTCCAGGACAGTTGGGATCGGTCACCAGGATTTTGAAAAATTGATCAGAAAGAATAATTTTTATGTGGACAAAACAAAGTTTATTAAAGAATGGTGGGAAAACGATGATGATGTCACCTTGATCACCCGCCCCAGACGTTTCGGGAAAACGCTGAACCTGAGTATGGTGGAGCATTTCTTCTCTGTAGAATATACCCAGAGATCCTTGCTTGCGTCACACCCCGGCGGGGCGGACGGGACGGCCATCCGGATGGATTCCGACTCCGAGGCAGATCTGCCCCATACCGATAGAAACAGTTTGTTCCAGGGGCTTGCGATCTGGGAAGAGGAAACGTACCGGAGGCTGCAGGGAACCTGGCCGGTGATCTTCTTAAGTTTTGCAAAGGTGAAAGAAACATCCTTTCAGAATGCAAGGAAGAAGATCTGCCAGCTTATTACTAATCTATATAATCGATATGATTTTCTGCTGGAAAGCGGATTATTAAATGAGAAGGAAAAAAGCATTTACCATGAAGTAAATGCTGACATGGAAGATTATCTCGCATCCGAAGCGCTGTCCAATCTTTCCGATTATCTGATGCGCTATTACGGAAAAAAGGTCATCATTCTTTTGGATGAATACGACACGCCCATGCAGGAAGCCTATGTGGGCGGATATTGGGATGAGCTGATTTCTTTTATGAGAAGTCTGTTCCATTCTACATTTAAGTCTAACCCTTATCTGGAACGGGCGTTGATGACGGGGATCACGCGGGTCAGCAAGGAATCTGTTTTTTCTGATCTGAACAATTTAGAGGTAGTGACTACGACCTCCGAAAAATACGAGGATTCCTTCGGTTTCACGCAGGAGGAGGTATGGGAAGCCCTGAAAGAATACGGTCTGTATGAGCAGAGGGAACAGGTGCGGCACTGGTATGACGGCTTTACCTTTGGTAACAAGTCAGACATCTACAATCCCTGGTCTATCATCAATTATCTGGACAAACGCCGTTTCTCTCCATACTGGGCAAACACCAGCAGCAACAGCCTGGTGGGGAAGCTGATCCGGGAAGGGAGCCCGGATTTAAAGATCGCCATGGAGGATCTGCTTTCCGGCAGGCTGCTTCATGCACAGATTGATGAGCAGGTCGTATTCAGTATGCTGGATGCCGATGAAAATGCGGTTTGGAGCCTGCTGCTGGCAAGCGGCTATCTGCGGGTAGAGGAGTTTGAGTTTTCTGACAGCGGATACCCGGAATGCGAATTAAAGCTGACCAATTGGGAAGTAACTGCGATGTTCAGGCGGATGGTGGCCGAATGGTTCAGGCAGCCCGCTTCTGCCTCCGCATATAACACGTTTATCAAAGCGCTTCTGCTGGGGGATGTGGATGCCATGAATACCTATATCAATCGGGTGGTTTCCGCAACGTTCAGTTATTTCGATACCGGGAAAAATCCTTCCGGGGAGGCAGAACCGGAACGTTTTTATCACGGTTTTGTGCTGGGACTGCTCGTGGAGCTGTCAGACAAATACCGGATCACCTCCAACCGGGAGAGCGGCTTCGGAAGATATGATGTGATGCTGGAGCCTCTTGGACCTTCGGAAGATGCGGTGATCATCGAATTCAAGGTCTGCAGCGCAAGAAAGAAGCAGACTCTGGAGGACGCCGCGGCAGAAGCATTGGATCAGATCGACCGGATGCGCTATGCTGCGGATCTGGAAGCAAAGGGGATTCCGCCGGAGCGGATCCGAAGATATGGGTTCGCGTTCGACGGGAAAAAAGTTTTGATCGGATGATCCTTGGATCCTCTAACCGCACAGCTGGATTTTTTTCCCGTAAGGAGACTTTACCTCAAGAACTTTGTAAATAAAAACAGAAAAGGGGCTGGTTTATCACAGCCTCTCAGGGCCAAGGCCAGCTTTACGCCTTATTTTTCCATATCAGGATTCATTTTTCTATGTTCAAAATACCATAATTTGTTCCCATTATTTCATTCCGAAAGCAAATCTAAATCTTTATAATAATACTGGAAATGCAATCTTATAAATACAAAAAGGAGGAGTTAAGCTATGAGAAAAAAGATCGAGAACCTTGGTATGAAGTTCGGACTGTGGTTTGAGCCGGAAATGGTCAATAAGGATTCCGGACTTTATCGGGAGCATCCGGACTGGATCCTCCATGTTCCGGGCAGAAGCAGTTCCCACGGACGGTATCAGTATGTACTGGACTATTCCCGTCCGGAGGTGGTAAGCCGAATTTATGAGATGATGTCTGAAATATTGCGGGAATCCCGGATTTCATATATAAAATGGGATATGAACCGGAGCATTACCGAGTGTTATTCACCCGCCCTTCCGGCAGACAGGCAGGGGGAGGTGTTCCACCGTTATATACTGGGGGTCTATGATCTGTATGATCGGCTGACCCGGGAATTTCCCCAGATCTTGTTTGAATCCTGCGCCAGCGGGGGAGGGCGCTTTGATCCCGGCATGCTCTATTACGCGCCGCAGGCATGGGCCAGTGACAACACAGACGCGGCGGAGCGCCTCAAGATACAATACGGCACCACATACTGCTATCCGGTCAGCAGCATCGGAAGCCATGTATCTGTTGTCCCAAATCACCAGGTAAACCGGAGCACGCCCCTTTATACACGCGCAAACGTCGCTTTTTTTGGAACATTTGGATATGAATTGGACTTGAACAGGCTGACAGGGGAAGAACAGGAAGAAGTGAAAAAGCAGATCCGTTTTATGAAGGAGTACCGCCTGCTCCTGCAGTTCGGCACATTTTACCGTCTGAGCAGTCCCTTTGAGCATAATATGACCGCCTGGATGACGGTAAGTGAAGATCAGAAGGTAGCGCTGGTAGGCTGGTACCGTATGATGAACCGGGTGAACGCGCCTTATGCCCGCATACGGCTGAAAGGGCTTGCGCCGGAGCTGTATTATGAGGATGCGTCGGCGGGAAGGGGCTATTATGGAGATGAACTGATGAACCTAGTACATCATTGCACTAATTCTGAAGTAAATAGCGTCTGATGTTTACAGTAGCGCAAGACGGAGGAGGGAGGCGATGCTGGTAGCATCGTTGACTGACTCCAACGCAGCGATGGTGTGAACAGCGGGCACTATTTACTCAGTTATTAATGCAATGATGTACTAGGGCTGCTCACGTCGGATTCGTCTTCCGGGGAGGTCATTGGGGATATAAAGCCGGGATGTGATTTTGATTCGAGGATTTATGTTTTGAAGGCTGTATAGGAAAAAGGCGCTGTCGGGAAATGTTGCCATTCTAAGCGCCCTAATGATTATATCATATTTAACCTGGTTTTATACAGATTTTCACTTTCTTAACAGTACAGTCGGTTTGTTCTGGCTGTGGTTTTTATTCGTTGTACTGGTATGCATATCGTGATATAATGAATTGCGCTGATGCGCAAGCAGGTCATCAATTTCCTGGCGGAAAATGGTGACAGATTATGATGCTATTGATTCGCAGAAAAGGAGGGCGGCATGAGACCTGTTATTTCAATCGGAGCTCAGGATTTTACTTATATCAGAAGCCACCATTATTTCTACATCGATAAGACAAGCTTTATAAAGGAATGGTGGGAATATGGCGATGCTGTCACCCTGCTGACCCGTCCGCGCCGTTTTGGAAAGACATTGAATCTGAGTATGATGGAGGCTTTTTTTTCCAACCAGATTGCAGGCAGGGGGGAGCTGTTTGAAGGGCTGTCCATCTGGAATGAGGAAGCATACCGTCGGCTTCAGGGCACCTGGCCTGTACTCTTTCTGAGTTTTGCAGGGATGAAAGGGGATACTTATGAAACAGCAAGAGAAGGGATTGTTCAGATTATCATAGACATTTATGCAAAATATAGATTCCTGATGGATGGGAATGCCCTGAATGAGCAGGAGAAGGAATATTTTGATTTTATAAAACCGGATATGTCGGACGCTGTGGCATCCATGTCACTGCACCGTTTGGCAATCTGTATGAATCGGTATTATGGAAAAAAAGTGCTGATTTTTCTGGATGAATACGACACGCCTCTGCAGGAGGCCTATGTGTATGGATATTGGGAAAAGCTGGTATCCTTTATCCGCAGTCTTTTTAACTGTACCTTCAAGACCAATCCCTATATGGAGCGGGGACTTATGACGGGAATTACCAGGATCAGCAAGGAATCCATATTTTCCGATATCAGCAATCTGGAAGTGGTAACCACGACCTCAGAAAAATATGAGACTGCATTTGGTTTTACGGAAGAGGAGGTTGCCGGGGCATTGGAGCAGTTCGGGATGTCCGGATTTCTGGAAAAGGTTCGATACTGGTACAATGGTTTCCGGTTCGGGAACAGGAGGGATATCTATAATCCATGGTCTATCACAAAATATCTGGATGGAAAAAAATTCAGTACCTATTGGATGAATACCAGTTCCAATAAGCTGGTGGGAAGACTGATCCGGGAGGGGACTCCGGATATCAAGATTGCCATGGAAGATCTGCTGGCAGGAAAAGAGATTACGACTATGCTGGATGAAGAGATCGTCTTTGACCAGCTTGACGAAAGTAATGAGGCAATCTGGAGCCTGCTTCTGGCATCTGGTTACCTGAAAGTGGATAGCATTGCTGAAAATGAGGATGAAGAAGAACTATATCAGTTATCGCTTACTAATTTTGAGGTCAAAAGGGAGTTTCGGAAAATGATCCGAAAATGGTTCAAGAATACGTCTGTCCGTTATAATGATTTTATCAAGGCGCTGCTGGCGGATGATATAGATTATATGAATCAGTATATGAATCAGATCTCGCTGCAGACGTTCAGCAGCTTTGATACGGGGAGGAAGCCATCAGAGGATGCGGAACCTGAACGCTTTTATCACGGATTCGTATTGGGATTGATGGTGGACCTGGCGGGGCAGTACCGGATCACTTCCAACAGGGAGAGCGGCCTTGGGCGGTATGATGTGGTCATGGAGCCTTTGGATAGGCAGGGACAGGCGGTGGTCATGGAGTTTAAGGTTTTTAATCCTATAAAGGAAAAGGACTTGCATGAAACGGTAGAAAATGCGCTGCAGCAGATTGAGGATAAAAAGTACGATACAGAACTCATGGCACGAGGGGTTGCAAAAGAAAATATCCGGCATTATGGATTCGCTTTTGAAGGAAAAACGATTTTGATCGGATAATTTTTGGATACTCCAATATTAACTCTTTCATGGCAGACATACAAGCGGATAGCTTCCAGTTAAAAACAGAAAAGGGGCTGTTTTTTCACAGCCTCTTTAAAATGAATGATATAGATCCATACGGATCACAGATGCAGAAATCTGTTTGTCAGTTGTTTCCCAAAGGTCTTGGTTGCCCACGGCAGGCACAGTGAACCGACAAACATCAATGCGGTTATGGACGAAAAGATGGGTGCGATCATGGCCGCCGAACCGACCACATAGATTACATAATAGGTCAAAAGCGACATACGCGCCATCGTGGATGCGGCACCCATAAATACGCAGAAAACGGTGATCAGAAGCATTTTGTTCTTGTACATCAGCTTCAGGGACTGGATGACCGGGCGTTTTTCTTTTTTCTGCTCTGCCGGCATTTCCACATGAACGGTTTCTTTACATTTCCATGCACAAAGCCACAGGTAGGGAAGCATGGCAATCGAGAAGATCACGGTGGTCCAAAAATATCCCTGTGCATTCGGGTTTTCGCTTTTGCTGAAATATAATACCAGCGGCATTGCGATGGTCGAAAGGACAAACTAGATGATGGAAGAACCGATTGCTCTTGCAGAAGTATAGTTCATACGCACCTGGGAATCCCTTGCGATCAGGTTGACCAGTCCGCCGTATGTAATACAGATTGCGGTATATGCCATTCCTGCACCGATATAAAATACCAGGCACAATACCACCTTCAAAGCCCCGGTCACGGGGAGTACGGTAAAGGTGAGCATATTGAATACAGCAAGCACTGGCGGCGCAAACATCAGATAAAATCCAGCCAGCTTCCAGTCTGTTTTTTCTGCTGGCAGCAATGGAACAGGAGGATTGCATAGCCACTATAGGAATCGGCTGTGACCAGATAATGTTCACCCTTGGCCAGCAGGTATTTTCCCATGCGGTTCAGAAATGTGAAAGCATAGAAGGCAGGTTTCTTGATCCCGTTTTTCGTCAGCAGCCCGAACCCTCCGTTGAGAGGCAGTGCGGAGTCAAAATATTCACACTGCATATCCAAACTTCCAGAACATGACATTAGTTCCACATTCTCCATGCACGCAACAAGATTCTTCAAAAGATACACCGCTCTGTAACAGCTCTCGTTCAAAAAATTCCGGCAGGAAAGGGTCACATCCCATTCGGTCACATAAAGCGGGAAGGACCTTCTCGTAAATTCTACCAGCTCCCGTCCGATAAATTCCCCGTACAGATTGCAGTTCCAGGGCTGATCCAGATAGAAACTTTTTTTGCTTGGGAAAAATAAGTGGATCGGAAATGTTATGGAAACTGGTCCAAATATGTGATAAACTGAATAAACAGTGTGCAGTCATGGAACTTTGTAATCGGAAAGGAAGTGTATTGGTCGATGGAGTTTGACATTGGATGTTTTGAAAAATACAGAGAGAATAATCGTCTGGAAGTTAAAAAAGCAAAGGGCGGCCTGCCGGTCAGCCTCTGGGAAACTTATTCTTCTATGTCGAACTGCCATGGCGGTACGATTATTTTAGGTATCATAGAAAAGGACGACGGTAGCTTTGTTACGACAGGTTTAAAAGATGTTGAAAAACTGAAAAAAGATTTTTGGAATACAATCAATAATAACAGGAAGGTCAGTGCGAATCTTCTCACGGATACGGATATAGAATCTTATGAAGTAAACAATGATGTAATTCTTGTAATCCGTGTACCGAGAGCACCACGCGAATTTAAGCCTGTCTATATCAACGATGATCTCTTTGGAGGAACATTCCGAAGGAATGGAGAAGGGGATTATCACTGTACGAAAAGTGAAGTACGGGCGATGCTCCGCGATCAGACAGAAGAAACGTCGGACATGAAAGTATTGGAGGATTTTGACATTTGTGACCTGGATATGGAAACGATCCGTGCTTACCGCAACAGACATTCTGCCTATCGGTCAGAACATGTGTGGGAAAGTCTGCCTGATGAAGAATATCTGGAACGGATTGGAGCAGCCAAAAAGGCGAAATCTGATAAAAAGCTGCATCCCACGGCAGCAGGTCTTTTAATGTTTGGTGAGGAGTACCGTATTTTGTATGAATATCCAGAATATTTTTTGGATTACAGGGAGATACTTGATCCGGCGATACGATGGACAGACCGACTGCAGTCAAGTTCAGGTGACTGGTCGGGGAATCTGTTTGATTTCTTTTTCCGCGTGTATTCAAAAATAGTGAAAGACTTGAAAGTTCCTTTTAAGCTGGAAGGGATTACTCGAATTGATGATACTCCTGTTCATAAGGCTCTGCGTGAGGCGCTTGCCAATTGTCTTGTAAATACAGATTTTTTTGTGGCCAGAGGAATCGTTATTAAAAAAGACGCCGACAGGATTATCATGGAAAATCCCGGATATATTCGGACCGGGCGGGAGCAGATGCTCAAGGGCGGAATTTCTGATCCGAGAAATAAAGCATTGATGAAAATGTTTAATATGATCGGTATTGGAGAACGTGCAGGAAGCGGTGTGCCGGATATCTATTCTGTATGGGAAAACCAGGGCTGGGAGAAACCGATTGTAGAGGAGCAGTATAATCCGGATCGGACAATTTTATCGCTCTCATTTACAAAAAAAGAAGCAGAAAAAATAAGTGGGAAAAAACAAGCAGAAAAAACAAGCAGAAAAAACAAGCAGAAAAAACAAGCAGAAAAAACAAGCAGTCATGGAAAAGCAGCAAAAACCGGAGAAAATAAGAGACTTATTTTGAAGTTTCTTGCAGCAGAGGGAAGCAGCAAGGCTGTGGATATTGCAGCGCATATTGGTCTTAGCCCGGCCCGGACAAGAGTTTTGCTCACGGAACTTGCGGATGCGGGGAAAGTGTGTGCAGAGGGAAATGGAAGATTACGGAGGTACGGACTGCTGTAATGGCCCGGAACCGGGAGAAAATTCTCCGCATGAACTTCAGAGGATATAGAAGCCGCGGTTGAAAAAAACGGAACAGAGTTTTGGGATCAGGCGGAAGAAAGCGAATCGGTTTTTACATGCTGATTATTTAAAGGAAAGAAATACGTGTGAAACAGGGGAAGTGTTTTGAAAGGGGCAGTACATGATCCGGAAACTGGAAACTCTGACAGAACGGGAAAAACAGATGAAAAAGCTGTATCTGGGCGAAGGAAATGATTTTTTGTCCCGCCCGATGAGCTTTGCGGAATATAAACAATTGATCCGGGAGCATCCGGAGTACCCGGATGTGGGATTTGTGTATGAGATGGGATCCATGGCAAGGCTTGGGACAACCGTGCCGGAGGTGGAGGCGCTGACCAACGGGGACGCGATTGATGTGGAGGTGCATGAGCGGTATGGATATCCGGTGGTGCATAACCATGTGTATATCGAGATGATCTATGTGTACAGCGGAACTTGTACGCATTATATTGAATCGGGAGCTCAGGAGCCGGGGACTCATTCCGGATGGAAGGGGTTCCAGATGAAGGCGGGAGATCTCTGCCTGCTGGCTCCCAATGTCCGGCATGTGATCACAGCGCTGGAAGATGACGTGATCGTGCTTAATGTATTGCTGAGTAAGCAGCTGATCGACACCGGCTTTCTGGCGCTTTTGAAGGACAAGTACCTGCTGGCGGATTTTTTTAAAAACATCCTGTATGAAAGGGGAGTGAGTGCCTATATCCTCTTTCCGACGGGAGCGGACCCGTGGATGAAGCAGACCTTCGGACTGATCTACCAGGAGGAGCAGAAGCGGGAGTATGCCTACAGGGAATATCTTGTTTTATATGTGAAACAGGTGATGATCCATCTGATCCGCCGCTACCAGCTTCAGGCGGTGGTTGCGGAATCGGTGCAGCAGGAGATGGGCAGTCATGTGGTGGCCATACTGGCCTATATTTCTGTCAATTATAACCAGGTGAGCTTAAAGCAGACGGCGGAATTTTTTCATTTCAGCGAGGCATATTTAAGCAGGATGCTGAAAAAATATACGTCCAGGACGTTTGTGCAGATCATCACGGAGCTGCAGATGAAGCATGGAAAGGAACTGATCGAGGAGGGGAAGCTGAACCTGGCGCAGATCAGCCAGGAGGTGGGGTGCTTTGACGCCAGCCATTTTACGAAGAAGTTCAAGAAGCAGTTCGGGATATCTCCGGAGGAATACCGGAAAAAATTACACTTCACGGTCTGATCGTACAGGATTCGTACAGCAAAGCAGCTAAAGTGAAAGCACTGCCGTTAAATGAGAACAATATGAGGAAAGCTTTTGTTTTTAACCGTGTAGATTATTATCGCTTTTTTGCTTATGGTGGCGTATAATATCTGACTTTCGACGTTTTTCTCAAAACCTAGTACTCTAAGAGCTGTACTGTTATTGTCATCACTTCCTCATTGGAGTCAAAATCTTAATATACGGTCATTTTTTCGCGGCTTTGCCGTGGGGTGCTTGCCGTCCGGTTTCGGATAGCCCAGTAAAAGCTGCATGACAGCATAATAATCTGTGCGGATTCCCCACTTATGCAGTATCTCCTGTCCATAAGTATCTGCAAAAGCCGTCCACCCTTGTCCGATATAGCAGGAACCAACTCCCAGAGAATCTGCTGCCAGCATCATATTTTCAGCGGTAACGGCGCAATCTTCTGACGCAAAGAGAAAATTTTTCGGTGCAAACATCGTGATAACTGTCGGTGCGTCATAAAAAGCATTTACAAGCTTCGGGTCGTCTGCAATACTGGGCTGCTCTTTTGATACATAGCTTGTCGGCGTTGCCATACGGGGATTGGAATTTGCCCGTTTGATTTTTCCTAACCGTTCATTGATTTCCTTGTCTTGATATACGGCAAGGATAACGCCTTGCCGCCCTCCGGCGCTTGGAGCATAAAGCCCCGCCTGTAAAATCTGCTGTAAAACAGTTTCTTCAATCTGCTTTGCGTCAAAGGGAATCTCCTTAATGTTCGTACCGGATACGGTAGTCATAATGACAGAACGAATACCTGCCCTTTTAATACAGCCGATTTTTTCAAGCGTACAGTCAAAAGAACCCGGCTTGCGGAACCAGTCATGGGTTTCTCTCATACCGTCAAGAGAAAGCTGATACTTCTGACAGCCATAAGATTTTAGTAACCGACATACTTCATCTGTCAAGTGAAATGGATTTCCTAAAATCGTAAATGGGATTTCATGCTCCTTTATCAGAGAAAGCAGCCGCCAAAAATCCGGGTGCAAAATAGGATCGCCGCCCGTGATGTAAAAATAAGGCAAGCGTCCGTGGCGATTTAATGAAATGAAAAAAACGTTAGAGGGTATCAGTCAAAAGGTACTGACAGACAGTTTGCGGTCTTATGGAAGCAGACGGTCTTATTACACGGACTGTTTACCCGGAAGTGCCGCCCCGTGTGGAATATGCTTTAAGCGATTTGGGACAATCTATGCGCCCTATTATTAAGGCTATGGAAGAATGGGGAATAAACTACAAGCAACAGCTATAAATAATTGAAACGTCGCAGACCATTTTGTTTACTCTACTTCAAGGCTCAAGGGGAAAGAGATAGGGAATAGCAGATTGACATTTCCTATGACCTTGTGGGAATACTCCACGCGTCTTTACTGAATGACCTGCAAAACGGAGAAACGGCATAGCCTGCAATTTTCCTGTCCATTCTAAGGCATTTTCAGCCTTTAGCTGTTCTGTTATGTCTTGTGTCTGTTTCCTGCCCTCTGTGAGCCTGTGGGAGCGTTCCTGTGCCTGCCTGTCTACATGTCGTGTCTGCTGTCCTCAAAATCGCTGTCATAAATAAATAATACTTTTTTTACCCCTGACATCTCGCCTGCGGCAAAAGACCATTGTCTGGTAATTTTAAATAGACCTTCGTAAGAGTATCTAAATAACATAAGAGTTTGTGCGAGGGAGATTATATATGATGAAATCATTTACGCATAGACAGCAAGGCGACAGAGGGGAAAAGCTCTGTCGCTTTTCTTTTCGGGAAGCATCTGATTTAATAGTGATTTTTTTCTGAATATATTGACATGGCAGTAATGAGTTACTATGCTATTCGGCAGGAACTTGTTCCTACTAAATACGGTGGCAAAAATAGATGAAAATGGACAAACTTTTTGAAGAATACGACTGTGATACCGAACACAGAGTACAAGCGATATTTTCAAGTATCTTTATACTACAAAATCGTATGCAGACAGCGGGTGAAAAACTTCAAACGGAAATATCCCTGAAGCAATGGTTATTACTTGTAATGACAACTTGCTGTCCAGAGCCACGAACATGAACAAATATCAGAAACCTTATGGGCTGTTCCAGACAGAATATAAAAAAATTAGCTTTAACTCTTGAAAAGAAAGGATTTGTCCGTTTGCTATTAGGGGAAATAATTCTGTCCGTATTGAGCTAACTGGATAAAGCAGGTCAATATGCCGAAGAAATAGGAGAACGCCATTCACAGTTTTTGAAGTTGCTATTTACAGATTTCAACGAGGACGAAATAGATTTGCTTTTCCATCTTTATGTAAAATTATTTGCTGGCATAGAGCGGGTAGAAAAATATGCGGAGAAATTAGGCTAATGAACATTGGGAATGGGCATACGTTTTTCATCATCACGCATAATTTGATTGCCGCAAACTGATTTAAGGATTATTTAATAACTTCTATGCTACAATCGAATCACAAAGCGAAAGGAGCAGCGAAAATGTATTTACAAATACTGAAAAAAGACCTTAAGCGCAAAAGAGCGATGAACGTGATATTGCTGGTATTTATTATACTCGCGTCGATGTTCATGTCCTCTGGCGTAAGCAACATCATCACCGTGACGACTGCGCTGGACAGCTATTTTGAAATGGCGGACGTGCCCGATTACTGGGCGATGAGCGAAAACAAATCCTTAGACAAGGACATATGCGGGACGCTTGAAAACGCCTCCGCGATAGACGAGTTCCGTATCGAGGAGTTCGTCCGTATGTCCCAGTCCAATATTATGCGGGCTGGTGAACCGCTTAACGATTCCAGCGCCAATCAGATATTGGTATTACAGAGCGATAGCGATATGGGGATGAATTATTTTCTGGACGATGAGAGTATTCTTAAAAGCGTACCGAAAGGGGAAATTTACGCTACCCGTTTCATAGCGGAAAGCATGGGACTTAAGGCAGGCGACAAAATTACTGTCGAAATAGAGGGCGTAAGCCGCAAATTTACCTTTGCGGGCAGTTTCAAGGACGCTGTCTGCGGCACGGAATTGATAAGCATTAAAAGGTTTATCATGAACGGCGAGGAATTTGACGAATATATGTCCGACGAAACGATGAAAAATATGTCCGGCGGGAAATTCTTATACATACACACCGCCAATCTTGACAAGACCTTGTCCCAGATAGCGGATATATCCGACAGCTTTGCCTTTGCGAGTGGCACGGATACACTGGGTCAAGCCTATATTTTTAACATGATAATTATGGGTCTTATCCTTGCGGTGAGCCTTATTCTTATCATCATATCCTTTGCGGTACTGCGGTTCACCATAGCCTTTACTCTCTCCGAAGAATTCTGCGAGATAGGCGTTATGAAAGCAATAGGCATACGGAACATAAAAATTCGGGGGCTGTACCTTACAAAATACTTCGCCATTTCCGTTGTCGGCGCAGCACTCGGCTTGATACTCAGCTACCCATTCGGGAAAATGCTTATAAGTTATTCCTCGGAGTCTATTATAATAGACAGCAGCAATAACGGATTTGTAAACATTGCCTGCGCGGTTCTGACAGCGGCTGTGATTCTCCTGTTCTGTCTCAGTTGTACGGGCAGGGTGAGCAAAATGTCCCCTATCGACGCTGTAAGGAACGGGCAGACAGGGGAACGCTTCCGCAAAAAAGGCGTTATGAGCCTTGGAAAATCGCGGCTTGGCACGACGGCTTTCCTTGCCGCAAACGATATTGTAAGCAGTCCCAAACGCTACGCTGTCATTGCTCTTACGTTTTTTCTGTGTATGTCGCTGCTGATCATGCTTTCCAATGTCACGGCGTCTCTTAAAAGCGGAAAGCTGCTGAAATATTTCGGGAATGCAGACTGCCACGCCGTTGCGGACATCGGTGACGAAGCTGTGAAATTTATGACCGAGGACGGGCATGAAAAGGTTGAAAAATATCTTGAAGATATGGAGCTGTCCCTCGCGGAAAACGGTATGCCCGCAGAATGTATGACGGAATATTTTATTTATACGATGATAAGATACGGCGAATATGAAAGCAAGACGGCTATACTTCAGGGTACGGGAACAACAATGGATATGTACGAATATTTAGAGGGTACTCCTCCCCAAAACAGCGACGAAATTGCAGTGACAACCCTTTTGGCAAAAAAGCTGGGGGCGGAAATAGGCGATACCGTTACCCTGTCCTACCCGACGGGCGAAACGGCGGAGTTCATCATAACCGCTCTGTATCAGGCAATGGTCAACCAGGGCATATCCGTAAGGGTTCATACCGACTGTGATATCAACTATATCGCAGCAATCGGCTCCCCCGGTACACTGATAAAATTTACCGACGGCCCCGACGATAAGGAAGTATTAAGCAGAATTGAAAAGATCAAGGAGCTTTATCCTAAGTTTTCAAGCGTTAAAACAGCGGGCGAAACCGTAAAGGACAACACCGGAGTCGGCGATGCCATAGACGCTGTGAAAAAAATGTCCGCCGTCCTTACAGTGATTTTAGCCGCGCTTATCACCGTGCTTATGGAGCGTTCCTTTATCGCGAAGGAGCAGGCGGAGATCGCCCTTATGAAAGCCATTGGCATCAGGAACGCAAAAATATACGGACAGTACACGTTAAGATTTTTCATTACGGCATCGGCGGCTGTACTTCTTGCGGAGCTTCTGGGTATGCCCCTTACAAAGCTTTGCTTCGACCCAATTTTCAGATCAATGGGTCTTGAAATGGGCGTGGAATATATGCAACCCCCCATGGAGATATACGCAGTATTCCCCGTTATCGTCCTTACCGCCACAGCCATAAGCGCGTTTTTGACCTCTCTGTACACAAGAAAAATCAAATCCTCCGATACGGCAAGCATTGAATAATGAAAGGAAGAAGCAATTATGAATATTCTCGAAGTAAAAGACCTCTGCAAAACGTATATCGTAAACAAGCGGCAGAATAATGTACTGAAAAATGTAAATTTCACGATTGGCGAGGGAGAAATGGTCGCCGTTATGGGTCCGTCAGGCTCTGGAAAATCCACGCTGCTGTACGCAGTTTCGGGCATGGATAATTTTACCGCAGGAGAAGTGAGTTTCTGTGGGAAAAATATCGCAGGGATAGGAGAAAGAGAACTTGCAGACCTGCGCCTTGACGAAATGGGTTTTATCTTTCAGCAAATGTATATGCTGAAAAACCTCACCATATTGGATAATATCATACTTCCCGCAACGCAGTCCAAAAAGCTCCGTGAACCCCGCAGAGAAACGGCGCGGCGCGGTCAGGATTTCATGCGCAGGCTCGGCATTATCGACATTGCCGACAACGACATCAATGAGGTTTCGGGCGGTCAGCTTCAGCGGGCGTGCATCTGCCGCAGTATGATAAACGACCCGAAAATGATTTTTGCGGACGAGCCGACAGGGGCTTTGAACCGTGCTTCCTCCGACGAGGTAATGGAAGAGCTTGTAAAATTAAATTCTGAGGGAACAACAATCATGCTCGTTACTCACGATGTTAAGGTCGCGGCAAAATGTACAAGGGTCATGTACATTGTTGATGGGAACATAAAGGGAGAGTACGACTTAAGCGACTGTTCCACACAGATAAGAGAACGGGAGCGCGCATTGAATAACTGGCTTTTGGAATTAGGGTGGTAATATGGATATTCTCATTGTTGAGGACAACAAGGAGCTTGCCGATCTGCTGTGTGATTTTCTCCGTGCGGAAAATTATACGGTATCGGCGGTTCAAACAGCCGAAAAAGCCTTGCTGCTGTACGAAAGATACGGCGCAAGGCTTGTCGTGCTTGACATCATGCTGCCCGACAAGGACGGATTTTATGTTCTGGAAAAAATCCGCAGGTCAAGCAACACGCCCGTATTGATTGTAAGTGCGAAAACGGAAAAGGATGACAAGCTGAACGGACTGAATCTCGGCGCAGACGATTATATAGAAAAGCCATATGATATTGATATTATGTTCGCAAAAATAAGCGGGATTTTTAAGCGACGATACGCTCTTGACGAAATTACTGACGGCAATATACGCATAAATAAGGCGAGCCGTGCCGTTTACAAAAACGAAAAAGAACTCGAAATGACCGCGAAGGAATTTGAGCTGCTTCTGCTTTTGATGGAGAATAAGGGCAGGGCTTTGAGCAAGGAATACATTTTTGAACAGGTCTGGGGCAGCGACAGCTTTTCAGAACAGCAGACACTGACGGTACACATAAAATGGCTGCGGCAGAAAATAGAGGACGCCCCCAAAAATCCTAAAAAAATAGTTACTGTATGGGGGGTGGGTTATAAATATGAAAGCGTTTAACAGAATTTTCTCGATAGTTGCGGTTGCCGTGATACTATTGTTTGCTGTCGTGAATCTGATTCTTGCTGCCGACAAGACCAATAACGGCAGACTGTACCGCGTAGAGATAAGCCGCCTTGTTCGAGAAATAGAAGCGAACGGTTCTGCCGACATTTCCGAATGTGTGTACGTTACAAATATTGAACGATACGGAGAAAAATTTTACAGCACGGACAGCGACTATGTTATCCGTGAAATAAACGGAGAACTTTATCGCTTTGATTACAATACTAACGGCTACTCCGACAAAACGCAGCTTACAGGAATTGTAAATGCCGTTCTCGGCGTTATGGCGATTTTAATCATAACGGTTTTGCTTTATATAAAATTCGCAATTCTTATGCCCTTTGAACGTCTGAGCGGTATCCCTTACGAGCTTTCAAAGGGTAATCTCGCCGCGCCGATAAAGGAAACGAAAAACCGTTTTTTCGGAAAATTTCTTTGGGGAATCGATATTCTCCGTGAAAATATCGAACAGCAAAAGCAGCGCGAACTGGAAATGCAAAAAGAAAAGAAAACACTGCTGCTATCGCTCTCGCACGATATTAAAACGCCACTTTCCGCTATAAAATTGTACTCGGTAGCACTATCGAAAAATTTGTATTCGGATGCGGAAAAGCAGCACAAAATCGCTGAAAATATCAACGAAAAAGCGGACGAAA
This sequence comes from Lachnospiraceae bacterium, assembly GCA_910573785.1. GTDB lineage: Bacteria > Bacillota > Clostridia > Lachnospirales > Lachnospiraceae > Schaedlerella. The sequence continues at coordinate 66,945 of CAJSZT010000024.1, forward strand.
TCGAGGGCTATGTTTCACAGATTATAACAGCTTCAAGAGAAGATTTCTTCAGCCTTGAAGTGAACATGGGCGAGTTTTATCTTTCGGAACTTGTTGAAAAAATCGCGGGATATTACAGGGAAAAACTGGCGCTTATCAAAACAGATTTTATTATCGGGAAATATAAAAACTGCCTTCTATCGGGAGATTTGAGCAGGAGCGTTGAAGTGATGCAAAACATTATTGAAAATGCCCTCAAATACGGCGATGGCAGACGTGTGGAATTGATTTTCCCCAAAGACGACGAATGCGTCCAAATTGCAATCATGAACGGCGGTTGTACGCTTGAGAAGGACGATTTGCCGCATATTTTCGAGAGCTTTTGGCGCGGAGCAAATGCGGGAAACATTGGCGGCAACGGGCTGGGGCTTTACATTTGCAGACAGCTCATGCGCAAGATGAATGGCGAAATTTTTGCGAAGATCGACGATGACATCATCACTGTCACCACAGTTTTCGCAAGAGCGTAAATGATTGAAATGACTGTGAATAGTAACAAAAAGCCATGCAAAGGATAGGTAAATATATGCGAATCAATCACACAAGAGAATAAAGATTGCCAGTCATGCAAAAGAGGCGGAGAAGCTCTACAGAGGGTTCCATGGGTACCTGGTCACAGATGCCTATACCGGGTATGACTCCCTGGATGGGATATGCAGGGCACTGTGCTGGGCAAAAGCGTCAGGAACTGAGCAGGCATGTCCTGGAAGGATTTTGGGCGTGGTCAAGAGCCAGCGGCATCGTATATACATTGGTAGACCCCACGGACGAGGAAATGCAGGAAATGGAACGGGAATATATGCAGCGTACCAAACGTCAAACCGCCTAAATACGGGCGTGGCAGGAGAAAATCTATGCTCCTGCCGATACATATCTATTTTTATCCCTATCTGGTTTAACACATCATGTAAAAAAAGAGAAACGGTATTTATGGGTTCAATAGACTTTCATATACTGATAAATAAATCTCCTGGAAGGAGTCATGTTCTGTTTGACCATATGGGAAAACTGGCGATAGATCTTCCAGGCTTTTTTTGTGTCTTCTTTTGTTGCGTTTTTGGTGTAAAACATGGTTTCCAGTACGGTTTGGTACAGCCATTCCATGGATTCAGAAGGAATTTCCGGGAAATAGTCCCGAAGCGTTTCAAAGCCCTGCAGGCTTAACAGGTCGGTGGGTTCCATTCCCTGAAAAACGGCTGTATCATAGAGCGCACGGTAGATCCGCCGGATTCCGGCGCCCCGGCGGACGCTTCGGAACTGCCGGTATCTGCGCTGTCTCCGGAGTGCTGCCTGGGTGAGCAAAAGCAGGACGGCCGCCCCCAGGCAGAGGATGCAGACGGCGCAGGATTTCAGGAAGAAAAGCCCCCAGCCCGCGGCATTGCGGATCCAGGAATGCCTGCCGCTGGATGCGGCGGGAATGCCTGGCTCTGGACGGACGCCGTGGTAGGGCAGGGTATGCTCCTTTGTGATCCATTCCCCGTCTTCCAAAACCTGGCACCAGGCATGGCCCATGTCCCCGGTGACCTCCGCGGTGTAGCTGCCGTCCTCCTGACGGCGGAAAGCGGAGGCGGGAACGGCGTAACCCTGGACATATCTGGACGGATAGCCGCACATGCGGTACATCAGGGCTGCCGTTGTGGCAAAATGGACGCAGAAGCCTTTTTGATTGTCAAACAGGAAATATTCGGCAAAATCCTGTCCCGATGGGGTAGGCCCGGGCTGGAAATCGTAAACCGTATGATTCTCAAATTCTTTCTGGATAAAGTCGGAAGCTTCTGCAAGTGTTTCGGGAGCATGTTCCTGGCAGAGCGTGTCCAGGCGTTCCAGGCTGTCCGGATATTCCAGGTAGCTTTCAGGCGGAATCCCGTTTTCAGAAGTCAGGTCATACCAATGGCTGTCCATATAGGACACGCCGTACGCAGAAGGATGGTACACGGTTCCTTCCGGCCTGGAATCCAGGGTCAGGGTCAGCCGGGTGCCGGCGTCCGGCTGAAAATGGGACAGGGCATTCAGATCCGGAAATTTGGCTGTGCTGACAGTCACGGTTCCCTTGGAAGTGCCGATACGGAGAGCTTCGGCATTTTCCAGGCCGTTTTCGGCGGAGGGCTGTGAAGTGTCCCCGTCCGGGGTATCCCCGGACGATTCGGCGGAAAACTCCGGCTGGATGTCTGTTTCAGGAGTGGGATTCGGGACAGCCGGCGGCTCTTGGGGCTGGGGCGGATCGCTTTTGGCCCCGGAACTGTCTGCATCCGGCTGTTCCGGGTTTTGGGGCTGCTCCTGTTCCGGGGGAACTTCCCGGGTCAGCCGTTTCTTTTCCTCACGCTCTGCCTTGGCCTGAGTATAGGAATCCTGCAGGGGCTGAATCCATCCGGTTTCGATGGTCTCACGGGTACGGGCGTAAAAGCCGTCGGAGGGTTCCTTGCATGCTTCCAGCGGACGGCTGGCGAAGGCGGACAAGGAGATCAGCAGGGCCAGGACGCAGGCCGACGCAGTCCCTTTGAGCAGTGCGGCGCGTCCGTCCCGGCAGCCGCAGATCGCTGCGTATACTCCGCCCGAGAGAATCAGCAGCCAGCAGGAGGTTTCGGACGGAACCAGGGTTTCTGCCAGAATCCACCCGGCGGGAGCCAGGAGAAGGACGTACGCTGTCAGCTTTCCCGCCCTGAGATGCAGGACCAGGCTCCAGATGAACAGAAGGGGCAGCAGGAAGAGCGCAAACATGAACGCCATTTCCGGATCGGGAACCGGCCGGATGGTGTAGGGATTCGCATTTGGCCTGCGGACGCTCAGATAGGCGTTGGCCGTCAGGTTGATCACATTGACCGCCCCATCCTGGTGCCGCCAGATCCAGACCCCGGCAAGGCAGAAAAACAGAAGCGGAAGAAAAAATTTCCACAGCCTGCGCAGAGGGGCGTTCCAGAGGGCGGTCAGTGCGGCGGTGAAAAGGAAGCAGAGGAGATACAGCCGGGGAGTGTCTGCCTCAATGGGAAATACGCCGGTCAGGCAATGCCACCAGGAGAACATAAGAAACCAGACCGCCGCCAATTGGGCACCGGCCAGCAGGAAGGGATGGAGCCGGTTTTTTAGGGGATTCCGGATCAGGCGATGGCCGCCCGTCTGGTCGGATTCCGATCTAAGGGATCTGTCCTGGGGATAGAATTTGGAATCGGTTTTGGAATATAAGGTGATTCCGTCCCGTATTTTTTTGCGTTCCTTCATAATTATAATGCTCCTTTTTTGCGGCCGCTGCTTACACGGCGCCGTACATTCGCATCTGGGCTGCGGCTCAGGGTGCAAACAGTCACGTTCTGTTTTCCCACGCTGCCGTGCGGACAGCATTTTTGCGGGGGATCATAGCTGCAGCAGCTCCTGGGTCCCGCCGTTTACGGTGAGCGTCCCGTCTGCGTTTAAAACTACGATGCTGCTGAAATTCACGCCCCGGAAGGCCTCTTCATAGCAGGTTGTTTCCAGCTCTTCATTCTGGAAGGGCTCGGTGGACAAGAGCCGCCAGATCCATTCATAGACTTCCTCCGCCGTGCTGACTCTCCATTTGATAACCCGGCCGCTCTTTTCTTCAAACCATGCGGCCATGTGGATGCATTTTTCTTCCAGAAGGGTGATCGACAGCGAGGCCGCCTGCTCCAGCAGACGGTTGAATCCGGCGCTGCTTGCGTCGGCAAGGGGCAGGCGGATCCAGAGAAGCACCACGCAGCCCATGGGAAGGCTGTTTTCCTTGACCATCAGGCTGTCCTCCTTGGCGCTTAATTTCCAGTGGATGGAATGGATGGAATCCGGCGGGCGGTATTCCCGGATCTGGTAGATCTCACTGGGGTCGTCCCCTTTTTTTTCGGTGGAATATTCGTCTGCGTCGGCAAGAAATTCTCTTGTCCGCCGTGTGATTTCCAGGGGCATCAGTTCAAAAGGCGGCATGATCCCGATGGCCCGGCGCTCCCCCAAAGGAATCGTCCGGCAGAAGATCCCCAGCATGTCATAGAGTACCAGGGCGTCCAGCCGGTATTCCACCGTGCCTGCATAGGCGGAATCCAGTTCCACATCCAGCTTCTGCTCCTCAAAGGGGGAGAGCTCGGAAGGGGCATATTTGATCCGGTGGGCGGCTTTGGTTTTTCGGCGGAAGAAGCCTCTCCGGGAGGGGAAGGCCGCTGTGCCGGGAGCGGAGCCGTTTTTTTCGATTCCCGGGGCGGGCTGTCCGGAAAAACCATTTCGCACCTGTGCCCGAAGGACATATCTTACACTCCAGAGCCTGGAATGGTTTTTCAGGATCAGAGTACCGGAAAAACGTTTTCCGCGCTCGGCCATGGCCGGAAACCTGCCGAAACGGACGCTTACCTGCCTGCCTGTATGCCGGAGGAACAGGCAGGAGCAGATGGGGTACAAGAGCTCCAGAATGAGAAAGCCGGTCCAGATCTGTCCGTCATACATAAAAAACAGATAGATGCTGCCGAGAAACACCAGTATATATTCGATTATTCGTGATGTCATATTAGATCCTCGTTTTGTTCTGCGGATAGCTTATTTTTTGGAAATGGACGGCGCCGTGGTGTGATCCAGGATCTGCTGGATCAGGTCGTCCGCCAGGATGTGTCCCACTCTGGCCTTGGTGCTGAGCTGGATGCGGTGGGCGGCAACGGCGGGAAATACGGCCTTCACATCATCCGGGACCACATATTCCCTGCCGTTTAAGTAAGCGCAGGCCTTTGCCATGGAAGCCAGGGCGATGGTGCCCCGGGGACTTAAGCCCAGGGCAATCATTTCCTGCTCCCGGGTGGCTTTGGACAGGCGGGCGATATAGGAATAGACCACATCGTGGACAAAAATCTCACTCACCTGTTCCTGGGCTTCCAGCAGGCCGTCGGCGGAAAAGACACGTTCCGCCCGGGCGTCCGCCCTGCCGTACTGGTTTCTCTTTAAGATATCCACTTCTTCCGTGACCGTGGGGTAGCCCATTTTCACGCAGATCATGAAACGGTCAAGCTGGGAGTCGGGGAGGAGCTGGGTTCCCGCGGAGCCGGTGGGATTTTCCGTTGCAATGACGATAAACGGGTTTCCCACGTTCCGGGTGATGCCGTCCACGGTGACGTGGCGTTCCTCCATCACCTCCAGGAGCGCGGACTGGGTTTTCGGGGAGGTCCGGTTGATCTCGTCGGCCAGCAGGAGGTTGCACATGACTGCGCCGGGCTGGTACACGAACTGCCCGGTCTCTTTCTGATAAATGGTAAACCCGGTCAGGTCTGCCGGGAGTACATCCGGGGTGAACTGCACCCGGTTGGCTTTTAAGCCCATGGCGTGGGAAAATGCCAGGGCCATGGTGGTTTTGCCGGTGCCGGGAATGTCTTCTACGAGTATATGTCCTTTGGCAAGAAATGCCATCATGATCTGTTCGATGATATCAAATTTTCCGACCACCGCTTTCTGCACCTGGGAAATGACGGCCCGGGGGGTGCCGCGCAGGTCGGAGTCTTCTCTGTAGTTTATCATAATCCTTGTCCTCATTTTTATAGAATACGTGCAGCTTTGCAGCCGTGTATATCATAGGTAACTGCTCACACGGTGCCGTACACTTGCTGCACGGAAACCGGCCAACTCCGTGATGGTCTGGATGCCGCTGCAGTGAGCGCCCGGTTCGAGTGTGAACCATAATTATCATACCATAAAATTGAAAATGGGTCAAAAATATACAAGCAAAAAGTCCGGAATCTACATTACAGCAGAGAGCGCGAGGTTTATGCTTATATCAGAAGCATGAGATTCAAAAAAGGAGAAAAAGCGAATATGGAAAACAATTATATTTTACCGTTTTTGTGGATGCGCGGTGAGGAGGAAGCAGTCCTTCGGGAAGAGATGGAGAAGATCTATGAGTGCGGGATTCGGGCCGTATGCCTGGAAGCGCGTCCCCACGACGATTTCTGCGGGCCGGGCTGGTGGCATGACATGGATATCATCCTGGATGAAGCGAAAAAGAAGGGTATGAAGCTGTGGATTCTGGACGACAAGCATTTTCCTACGGGATACGCAAACGGGCTGATCGAAAAGAAGTACCCGGAGCGGAAAAAGCTGTATCTGGCGTGCACGACGGCGGATATTTTCGGGGGCGGGTATGAGCGGAGCCTGAATGTGAGCCGGATGCTGAAGCCTTCCATCGGATTCTGGCAGATCGGGGATCCTGTGGACTATGCGGAGCGGGAAAATAATCAATTGTATGCGATCCTGGCTGTGCGGTATGCGGAAGGGAATATCTTCCATGAGGAAGTGATCGACCTGACGGAAAATTATGACGGATGCTATGTAAAATTCACCCTGCCGAAGGGGAATTGGAGAGTGTTTGTACTCTATAAGACTCGGACAGACGGGGGAAATGATACTTATATCAATATGATCGACAAGGAGTCGGCGGCGACCCAGATCGAGGGGGTCTATGAGTCTCATTATGAGAAATACGGCAGCGAATTTGGAAAGACGATCGCAGGCTTTTTCTCGGATGAGCCCCAGTTTGGAAATGTAGTCGTTTTCAACAATTATGATGTCCAGGTCGGCAGGCTGAACATGCAGCTTCCGTGGAGCAATGAATTGCAGGAGAATCTCACCGGGCTGTATGGGGAGGAGCTGGCAAAAGCGCTTCCGTTCCTGTTTGTGGAGACCGAGGAGCAGGGGCTTCGGACCGGCATCCGCTATGACTATATGGACCAGGTGTCCCGTCTGTACAAGAAGAATTTCAGCGATGCCATCGGCACCTGGTGCGAGGATCACGGCGTGGAATATATCGGGCACGTGGTGGAGGACAACGGGATCCACAGCCGTCTGGGGATGGGGCCGTCCCATTATTTCCGGGCCATGTCCGGACAGCATATGGCAGGCATTGACAGCATCGGCGGGCAGATCCTTTACGGGGCGCCGATGGAGCAGCGCAACGCAATGACGGACTGCGACGGAGAATTTTTCCATTATACGCTTGGAAAGCTGGGGGCATCCTGCGGGCACTTGGAGCCGAAGAAGCAGGGTAGGACCATGTGCGAGCTGTTCGGCGCCTATGGATGGAGCTTCGGGGTGAGGGATATGAAGTATCTGCTGGATCATTTGCTGGTGAAAGGGGTCAACCATCTGGTTCCTCATGCATTTTCCATGGCGGAATATCCGGATCCGGACTGCCCGCCCCACTTCTATGCGCGGGGCAATAACCCGGAATTTCCGTATTTCGCACGGATGATGAAGTATGCCAACCGGATGTGCGGTCTGTTAAACGGTGGACAGCATGTGGCTTCCGCTGCGGTCCTCTACGATGGGGAGGCCGACTGGGTGGGCAAAAATATGCCTATGCAGAAGGTGATCCGGCAGCTTTTGGAGCACCAGATCGACCTGGATATCGTATCCTTAGATATGCTGGATGACCTGGCGGCATACAACGGCAGGCTGGAGGGAAAGAAGCTGTATATCAATGGGGTGGAATTTCAGGCGCTGATCATCGGTTATGCGAAGGAAATCCCGGAGCGGCTTGCCGCCTTTGTGGAAAAAGCGGGGGAATTTCCGGTGATCTTCGTGGACGGAAAACCGGAGACAGTGATTGGAAAGGGCGGACGTACGGGTCGGATCGTGGAAAAGGGCGGCAGTGCGGAACGGATCGCGGAAAATGGCGGTTGTACGGAACGGATCGCGGAAAAGGGCGGCTGTGCGGAGCGAATTGAGGAAAAGGGCGGCTGTGCGGATCGGATCGAGGAAAAGGACGGATACACAGACTGCATTGCGGAAAATGGCTGTATGGATCGGATCGCGGGAAAAGCCGGAAAAGGATGTACGGCGGGGGCGATTGGCGGAGAGACTGTGGCTCTGGCGGAGCTGGCCGGGGTGCTGAGAGCGAGAGGATTCGCGGATATTGCTGTGGATACGGAATTTAAGGATTTGAGTTTCTACCATTATAAGAAAGACCGGCAGATCTTTGTATTCCAGAACGAATCGGCAGTGGAGACATTCTGCGGAAAGGTGATACTGCCAACAGCGGAGCCGGTTGTATACTATGATGCGATGGAAGATGTGTATGAGCTGGCGGATTTTTGCGAGAGGGAAGGAAACATAGAAGTTTCACTGGAATTGCAGCCTGGTGAATGTGTTGTGATTCTCGAACAAAAAAACATAGTATGCAATGCGAAACACAAAAGTTTCAGAGCGCAGCTTGACGGACTGGAGAGCAGGGATATTTCTGCGGACTGGACGGTAAGTCTGGTAAAGGCGAAAGACTATCCGCAGTTCCAGAAAGGGGAGATGGTGCATGAACTAAAGCCTGTTTCTGATGAGAAACCCACGTTTTCTGGCATAGCATGCTATGAAAAGACGGTGTATCTGGAGGAAGCGCCTGAGAGGGCGGTGCTGAAAGCGGAGCAGGTGTTTGAGATGATGAAGGTGACTGTAAACGGAAGCGAAGCAGGCGTGCGGATCTTCCCGCCGTACCAGGTGGAGATCAGCGGCGCTTTGAAAGCCGGGGAAAATAAGATCGTTGTGGAGGTGGCAGGCACACCGATGCGGGAAATGCTGGAGATCCCGCAGCCGCCGTTTGATTTTACCCATGAAGCGCTGGAGCCGATGGGGATGTTTGGGAAGATTGAATTGTATTGCGGTTGAGATTTTTGACAAACAGATACTTCATAACAGACTGTGAATGTAACTTTCAGGAAATATGTAACTATAGAACTATCGCCATCTTAGTTAGCTTGGTTAGTGCTTTGGTCAGATCACTAACCAAGCTCTTGAATTTTCTTTTGCAGAGTTTTTACTGAACGAAACAGAAGACGAGGATTTTCAACAGTCTTAAAACAATATCACAAAGGTTCATTTATCAATACAAAAAGAGATCAGGGGCATATCATTTTCTTGATATGTCTGATCGCTTTTCCATATATCCATTAGAAAAAATTAAAAAGCTGGATATATTTCGTACAATCTGTTACGGAATATCTTTCATTAAATGGCATAAACCCATTTTTTTCATTCTGATAGAAACCCAACAGTTGTGGCTTGTCCTCACACTCAAGAAAAACAACACCGCCGCCAATCTCATGCTGGATTTTCTCCAGGACTTTAAATGTCAAATCCATTAATTCATTTCCACTTATTCTTTTATCTGCATCCAATGCGTAATTTTTTCCAAACTGTGCAATTAGGAACGCTGACACGGTATAGCTGCCTGTCCCGGAATCCAGAACAGCATATCTGCTTATTTTCTTACGTTTTGAATTAGAGAGGCTTGCATTCCCAATCTCGACGGCTTTATGTGCCAATGTAAAAATTGCTGTTATGTAATTATCTTCATTTACTACTAAATAGGTTACTGACAATTTTTTCCTTGCAAAGTCATATGCTTTTGCCCTCACAAACTGTTGTATCTCCTCATTCTTCGGACAATAAAAATCGGAGAGAAGCTCTTTTAAATTTGTCTCTCCGATTGCCTCTGCCATATCTAAAATATTGAATACCTTATATTCATTCATTATCCGGGAAACCTCTTTGTCATAAATTTTTTGATTTCATTTATATCTGTCACCGGCGGCTTAACTGGTATCGACGGCTTTCTCTTCGGCTTGTTTTCGGATGCTTCAAGAGCATCAATAAAAGCCTCTGCTTTCTTGGGATCATCAATTCTAACCTTCGCAAAAATGCTTGATGTAGCCATAAAACGCCTCCTTTTTTAATGTTTTTCTTCTAGTATATACGAATACTCAACAAAACTATACTTTGCATACAAAAATTTCTTTTCACTTTTATTCTACTGTAAGTTTTGAATATGGTCAACAGCCAAAATAACCGGAAAAGCTAAAATTCAGTTACTGTGAACCTAATCTCCCGAAATTGTTATACATAGGTTTTAAGCTTATTCCCCAAATCCCTTATAAAATCGGTGTTTAGCCAATGTTTTTCTTTACAAACATATGTATAAATG
>CAJSZT010000025.1:0-76784 GCA_910573785.1 Lachnospiraceae bacterium
TATCCACCTATTCGGTGAGCACCATATCTTAGCCGATATATATCAAGATATTGAATTTTAGAAGCATGCCAAAGTATTACTTTAAACGAAGTTCACGGATTCAGGTTTTCCTCCTATGCGGACACATTCCGGCTGTATGGCAACAGCATTGAAAATTCCTGGGTGAGTCCGGGAGAATCTACCATCAAGGTGGATCAGAAGATCGTGGACTGGATCAATGATTCCAAGGAGTGGCTGGACGCAGGCTATCTTGACAAGACGGTAAAGGGCCAGTGGAATGACGACTGGAACAAGGCAATGGGCTCCGCGTCTAAGGTATTCGCGTTTCTGTTCCCGGCGTGGGGAATTGATTTTACCCTGAAACCGAACTGGGATGGAGAAGACGGCGTATGGGCCGTGACCAATCCTCCGCAGGAATACAACTGGGGCGGTTCCTATGTACATGCATGTACAGGCACGGATAATCCGGAGCATGTAAAAGACATTATCCTGGCGGTCACCGTGGACAAAGAGAATCTGCTGAAGATTTCCAAGGACTACTCAGATTTTACAAATACGACAAGCGGAATGCAGGAAGCGGCAAAGGATGATTCCTATGCTTCGGAATTCCTGGGAGGACAGAATCCGTTTACATACTTTGCGCCGGTTGCGGAAAATATCAAGATCGCGCCTCTCTGCGCCTATGACCAGGGATGTGTGGAGCTGATCCAGAACTCGTTCAGTGATTATCTGCAGGGAAAAGTGGACTACGACAAGGCAAAAGCAAACTTTGAGACTGCGATCATAGAACGCTATCCGGATATTACCGCGGTAGAATGGCCGGAGTAAAGAGAGAAGGCTTCGGAGCGCCGCGGTTCACCGGCCAGCCGGTGGACCGCGGCGAATTCAGCACGTTTTAAGCCGCCTTCGGTTCGGGTATGCTTTGAAAAAAAGAAAGGAATGACAGTCTATGAAAACAAAACGTAAAAAAGTGGACTATTCAAAATGGGGCTATATTTTTATCCTTCCGTTTTTTATCAGCTTTTTCATTTTTTCCCTGATCCCTCTGGTAGATACTGTCCGATACAGCTTTTTTGAATACTACCGTTCGGGAATTAAAGAGATTGGACCCAATTTTATCGGGATGGCCAATTATGCAAGCCTCCTGAAATCGGATATGCTGAAATACGGCGCAAATACCCTGATCCTGTGGATCATCGGGTTTATTCCCCAGATCGTGATCGCTCTGGTGCTTGCGGAGTGGTTCGTAGACGCGAGGCTCAAGATCCGCGGTACACAGTTCTTTAAGGTGGTCATTTATCTGCCGAATCTGATCATGGCGTCTGCCTTTGCCATGCTATTTTTTACCATGTTCTCCACCAACGGACCGGTCAATTCGATCCTGATGTCTATCGGGATTATCGGCGAGCCCATCGATTTCCTGGGGACTGCTTTTGGGACCCGATCACTGGTCGGATTCATGAACTTTTTGATGTGGTTTGGAAATTCAACCATTATGCTGATGGCCGCGATCATGGGGATCAGCCCGGATATCTTTGAGGCATCAGATCTGGACGGCTGCAACAGCTTCCAGCGGTTTTTCTATATTACACTGCCGCAGATACGGCCGATCCTTGCCTACACATTGATCACGGCTATCATCGGCGGTCTGCAGATGTTCGATGTTCCGCAGATCCTGACAAACGGACAGGGAACTCCGGACCGTACGTCCATGACGCTGATCATGTTCCTGAACAGCCATCTGAAGAGCAGGAACTACGGTATGGCAGGCGCGCTGTCTGTTTACCTGTTTATCGTCAGCGGGATTCTCTGCTTTATCGTATACCGTATGACCAACAATGACGATCCGGACGGCTCCAAGGCAGCGGCAAAGAAAGCAAGAAAACAGCAGCGAAAGCAGCAGAGGAGGGGATAGTCTATGAAATCACAACAGCCAAGCCATTTACGGAGTATCATCGCACATATCGTATTGATCCTTCTGTCGTTTATGTGCCTGTTTTTCTTCTACATCCTGATCGTCAACGCGACACGGTCCCATGCGGATCTGCAGAAGGGATTTTCCGCGCTGCCGGGAAGCTATCTGCTGAAAAACCTGAGCAGCGTGGCCAATGACGGAACCTTCCCGATGTTTCGGGGGATCCTGAACAGCCTGATCGTTTCCGGATGCTCCGCGGCGATCTGCACGTATTTTTCGGCATTGACAGCTTACGGCCTGTATGCGTACGACTTCAAATTGAAGAAGGCAGCATTTACATTTATCATGGCGATCCTTGTCATGCCGACACAGGTAACCGCAATGGGATTCCTGCGTTTGATCACGAACATGGGAATGTATGACTCCCTGCTTCCGCTGATCATCCCGTCCATCGCGTCGCCGTCCGTGTTCTACTTTATGCACAGCTATCTGCAGTCCTCCCTTCCGCTGTCACTGGTGGAGGCATCCAGAATTGACGGCTGCGGAGAATTCCGGACATTCAACCGGATCGTGCTTCCGATCATGAAACCGGCCATCGCGGTGCAGGCAATCTTTTCCTTTGTCGGCTCCTGGAACAACTACTTCGTTCCGGCCCTGGTCATCCAGTCCAAGGACAAGATGACGGTACCGATCCTGATCGCGACACTCCGCGGCGCGGATTATATGAACTTTGACATGGGGAAGATCTATACCATGATCCTGGTGGCCATCGTGCCGATCATCATCGTATACCTGCTTCTGTCCAAGTACATCATCGCAGGCGTAACACTGGGCGGCGTGAAAGAATAGCCGTCAGGGATCAAAAAAGACAGGCATTCACAAGTTCGTTTGTGCGTCCTGTCTTTTTTGACTGCAGCCGGTTGGCAATCATTCCGACAGCTTGATCACAACCAGCTCTCCTTCCCGGACTACGGAACCCTGCCGCGGCCATGCCGGCATCCCTTCCCCGAGCTTCTCCGCCGCTTCCCATTGCTGCGCGTCCGGATTCTGATATTCGTAACCCAGCACATGCCAGTAACTAAGCACCCTTTTGCAGGTCCCTCCCGGGACCGTCTGATCCCATTCATAAAAAGAGTGTCCCAGAGTTTCTCCCTGGATCATGGAGGGATTACAGGTCGGCGACCATTTTCCAAGGATGGCTACCGCCGTCTCCTTCCTGCCGTCTGCCGCGGACTCTGCGGAATTGCCCGCCGCCGTTTCCACGCCGCCCGCTGCGGACTCCGCGGAATTGCCCGCCGCCGCTTCCTCGCCGCCCGCCGCGGACTCCGCGGAGTTGCCTGTCGCCTCTGCGCCCCTGCCGCTCATTGTCTCAATCCGCTCGATCAGCCGCTCCGTCAGAGCATTTTCCTGCTGGCTCACCACATAATCCGAATAAAGCAGACGGTTATCCATCACAATATTTCCCCTGAAAATAAGAAGAAACAGGAACGCTGCGGCGGCAAGCCCGATGGCCTTGCCATGCTCCGAAAGCATTTCCGCAGATTCCAGAAAACGTTCCACGATCATTTCCGTACCCGCCGCCGCGACAAAGGGCAGCGCAAGCTGTCCGCGGACAACCAGCGGCGCGCCCAGCAGGGCGGGCAGGAAAAACGGCGAAGCCAGCAGCAGGAAGGTCACGAAAATAGAATACGGATAAAATTTGCGTTCCGCGTTTTTTTTTCTGAGCTTCCAAAATGCCGACAGCAAGAGGCCGACAGCCGCAAATAGATACCATCTGTTCCAGAAAATATTTTTCGCCAGCACAGTATCGTTGATATAGAGCTTCAGAGAGGTTATGATCTCGTCCAGGGGCGCTTTTCCCCAGCGGATCATATTGTCCGTGTAGGTTCCGGCTTCGACGCGCGCCAGGAACATCAGGATTTTGCCCAGCAGGGTACAGATCAGATAATCGCACAAAAATACGGAGGCCAGCTTTACGGAAACCAGAAAGACACGGCTTCCGATCTCGTCACTCCGGTAATGATATGCCAGGAGAAAGGATGCCAGGGACGCGGAAATATAGACCGGAACGAATGCCTGATAGGAGGCAAAGCACCAGACTCCCAGCATGACAGACAGCAGGAGCCGGAGGATCCCGCCGGACAGGATCCACTGCCATTCCAGCAAAAGCGCCGCCGCGCAGAGCAGCATGGCAAATGCAACTTCAAAGGACTGGCACTGGAAGTTGCTCAGCTCCACCATGGGGACGCTGGAAAAGAACAGCACCGGGAATACCCAGTTCAGCTCCGTCCGGCTCAAGTCCCTTCCTTTGATCCAATGAAAAAAATACATCCAGGCCAGACTGTAGCCAAAGGTCGTCAGCACCATCAGAACCGCGGCGAATCCGGGAATCAGGCTCAGCAGTCCGGTGAGCCATTTTGTAAAGACCAGACCATACCGATTGATTCCGATCCATCCTTTATAAAAATTCATCTGCAATACGACACACGCCTCGGTGTCGATGGAAAAGCTGAAATGAAACAGCATGAATCCATAGGTCAGAAGCAGCATGCTCAGTATGATGAAGATGGAGCTCCGGTTCGTTCTGCAGAAATAAGTGAAACCTTCGATATGTCCCTCCGGACGGGGTGTTGTGTAATGCGTTGGCGTTTCCATAAATCTAAGCTCCTCATAGCGATACATTTGTCGTTTTTCATGAATCAGACATCGCTGAATCATATATAGTATAGCCAGGAAATATGGAAAATATTCCAACTGTACGGTTGCAATCCGTGCTTCGCGCTTTTGTGCCTGCTAATGAGGCCGGCCAGTAAAATAGCGGTTTCTGACATCCAGCCGCCGACTGTTACTGCACCTCAACCTTACAGAACTGTTTTTTTGGTCTTTATTTACAGATCCGCAAACACCTCCATCTGTTTTTTCAATTCCTCTACGATCTCCCGGTTCACATCCATACGCCCGGTGATATCCGCCATATCGTCCACCAGGCTCTTTGTACTGCCTGCTACGCCCGTGATCCCGGACGCCCCTTCATCCAGAGCCTTTGTGATGCTCCCGATGGAATCAGCGATCTCGTTCATGGAATTTCTCAACCGGTCCGTCCGGCTGTTGAAGGCGTCGATCATTTCCTGTACATAATCCGCATCCTCCTTATACTGCCTGCCGGAATGCACAAATTCCTGAAATTCCTTCAGGATCGTTCCGCTCAGGTAATCGGCCATGTCCTGAGAATGCCGGGAAAGATTATGTACCGCCTTTGTCACCACCTCGTTGACCTCCTGGATGCGTCCCGCCGTTTCGCCGCAGGAATCCGCCAAGCTCTTGATCTCCTGCGCCACCACCGCGAATCCATTTCCCGCGTCACCGGCCCGCATGGCTTCTACGGAAGCATTGAGGGCGATCAGGTTGGTGGTGGAGGAAATGGCTACGATCTCATTGGTCAGGCTGTTCACCTGATCCACGCTTTTACTGTTCTCAATGGCTTCGCCAAGCACCTCCAGGATATCGGAAGCCTTTTTCCGGATCACCTCTGTGTTTGTCTGGGCGGATGCTTCCATCTCATTGGCCCGCGTCTTCATGGCCGAAGAATACTCCATGATGGCGCCGCATTCCGATGCCATATCCTGGACATCCAGCTTGATATCCGAAGCGCTGCTGTTGATATTGGACGCGTTGCTTGCCACCTTTACGATCGCCTGGGACAGAGAATCCGCAAGAGAGGAAAGCCCTTCTGCGCTTCTGCCCGAGGTCCGTGTGCGCTTGAGCACCTCGCCGGCTACGCCGTTCAGCTTTTCCGAGCTCTCCTGAAGTGTATTTACCGTACCTTTGATCGGCGTGATCACGTAGGTCTTGATGATCTTGACCGCCGCAGGCACCAGGATCACACAGGCCGCAATGGACACGGCCGTGATGATGAGTGAAATGATATAGACGGCCAGGAGCTTTTGCCTCGCGTCCGCGGTCCGGGCGCTGACGGCTGCGTCCAGCTCTGCCGTATTGCTCTCAATGGCGGCTCCGAAGCTTGCCACGTCGCCGTTTGCGTATGTGTAGGCATCCTGAGTCTTGCTGTCTGCGCTGGCGCACACCAGATAGACCAGAGAGTGCTTGAAGGACTCATAGTTGGATAAAAGCTGGGAATAGAGCGCTTCCTCATCCTTTGTGATATATTTTTTGTATTCCTCTAAATAGGACTCCAGCGCCTCTTCTTCCTCTTTGATCTGCGTCACGACGGTGATCATCGTGTTGTAGTCCGCGGCAACAATGTGGGACAGCGCCATTTTGTGTATGTTCGCGGTGGCGTATCGGATATCCTGCAGGGTTTCCGAGCCAACCATATAATTGTCCACGATCTTTGAGGCATTGGAGTTGACATTGTTGATGCTGAAAACCGACAGGAGATTGGAGATCAGCGCCACGGCTCCCAGGAGTAGGATGGGAAGTATCAGGCGCTGCTGTATACTAAGCTTTGTTTTCATGTGGTCTTAACAAATCCTTTCGATAGATAATGCGGTCTTTGTATTCTGTAATCTACCTTGCGCAGACACCCTCCGTCATCTGGTCAAGCTGCTCCTGCAGATCCTGTCCGGTGGGATTTCCCGCCGCCATATTACCCGCGAACAGGGAAACCGGATCCCAGAACTTTCCGCCCACCCGCTGCAGCTGGGAAAATTCAGACTGCTCCAGGAGGGCCGCGATCGCCGGGGACTGCTGGATCTCGGCAGATGCCGCAACCGTGATATTGGCCGGCCCCTGTCCCCGCAGCTCAAACCGGAGACGCTGGTTTTCCTCATTGGTGATCCATTCCGCAAGCCGGGCGGCCCATTCCGGGTGCTTAGAATATGCGTTGACCCCGATCAGCTTGCAGCCGGAAAAGGAAGCCATCTGTATCTGTCGGTCAGCGCAGGTATAAGTGGGCAGCTTGGCCGCTCCCGCATGCTCCCCCCAGGCCTCCTCAACTGCAACGGCATTCCATACGCCGCTGATGCCCGCGGCCACAGACCCGTTCCGGACCCCGTCCACAAATTCCGTATCGATCCGGCTGGCGAACCCGGGGTTTGCCGCGATCCGGAGCATGGCCTGTGCCACGTCGATCCCGCGGATGTCCCCTTCCGTCTGGTTCCAGGTGCAGTAATTGGTGATGCCGTCGTCGTTGAGCCCGATCTCCAGGCCCGTATTTCCAAAGAAGGAGTATACATACCAGGCTGAACTCCAGTCCATCACGAACTGCCGTCCGCCTGCCGCCGCGGCCTCCAGGATTCCGTCCAGCGTCTTCACCTGCTCCTCACTGATAAATTGCTTATTATAATATAGAAAGTATCCGTTGTCTGCCGTCAGCGGATAAGCGTACAGCGTATTGCCTACCGAGGCCGCCTCCGCTGCGCTGGTCAGGCTTTGACTCCGGATCTCGTCCGCATTGTCAATGGGATCCACGGCGCCTGCCGCGGCCAGCGCATTTAACTGGTCGTCCGCAAATGTAAAGACATCCGCGCCCTCCTCCAGGCCGCCAAGCAGCGCGTCCTTGCAGGCCGATTCGCCCTGCGCCTGAAATGTGATCTGAAAATCCGCCTGGCCCTGATAATGGTCCCGGAAGCTCTGGATGATCTGATTCATCAGCTCCGCATCCTCCTCAGCGCCCCAGACTGTCAGGCTGACCTGTTCCGTTTGCGTATCCGCGGGAGACTTTTTCTCAGAAGCCTTACATCCCGTAAAGGATGCCGCGCAAAGTACGGTTAAAAATAAAAGGTATATTCGTTTTTTCATGTCTGTCTCGTTCCTTGTAAAATCAAGATGATAGCATTGATCCCTTTTTCGCTTCTTAGCTGCATATGAAAACAGGGAAATCTTATTCTTAATTATATAATCGGACGGGGAGTTTTTCAAGCATTAAATATCGCGGAGATAAGCTGCTTGATAAGCGCTTGTTACTGTTCACACGGTGCCGCGCGGCATCCGGCCAATTCAGTGATGGGCTGGATGCCGTTACTGTGAGCGCCCGGTCAGGGTATGAACAGTAACGCCACATAAAAGCTGTTATTCAGGTCTGTTTATTTCGGTTGCCAGAAGAGAGAATTGACGATATAATAAGGGTAAGATATTTTTCCATCAGGACATGGAAGAAAATATTTCCAGCTGTGCGGTTGGAATATTCGGAATTTACAAAAGAATATATTGTGGAAAAGAGGTTGTTTCCCTATATCCCTTTTTATATTGCAAGGTATGAAAAGGATCTTATTTCGGAAAGTAATATAGACAATGCGGTAAAGGATTTGAAATATTTCCGGCATGAGATGGTTCAGATGCATAAAAAAGGTGAGTTATCGGATTATGAGATTGTTGACCTTATGGGATTTGTGAATACGATCATTACCCACATTACGAATGGAAATGAAAATGAGGAAAGGCTGGTGAGTATTATGGGAGGAACAGTAATAGAGACAGAGTCTGAGAGATTGATTCGTAAAGGAATAGAAGCCGGAAAAGCGGAAGGAAAAGCGGAAGGAATAGAAGCCGGAAAAGCGGAAGGAAAAGCAGAGGAAATCGTTGAAATGGGACAGGAATTTGGTTTGGACGATGCAGCGATTTTAAAAAGATTGCAGGAAAAAATCGGGCTATCTCTCGAAAAGGCAGCCGCCTATTTGGAGCAGTATGGAAAACAGCTCGTGTAGACCGTAAAAAAGGTGTTATACTGAGTGCCAGCCGCATAGGGAATTATGCCGCTTTTCGGCTGGCGCGATATTTATGAGTTACTATTCACAGTCATTTCACTCACATGCGCAAAAACAGTCGGCAAAGCCGTCTGCCGATGCTTCGCATCTTGATTTTTTGCTTATGTGGGTGAAGTGACTGATTCCAGTCAGATAAAAACTGTCAATCGGCTTCTTACAAGCTTCGCTTGAAGAAGCCGACTGCCATTTTTTATCCGACTGTGAATAGTAACATTTATGACAGATTTCATCGACCGTGAGTATAGGTCTGCAATTAAAATGGGACAGTGCGGAAAAGGCGCTGTCCCATTTTGAATATGGGCTTTAGCCTGTTGAGTCCAGCCACTATTACAAAAGAAAGGAAAAGTGATTTTATGGCAAACAAAGCCAGTGACATTTCCGATCGAAAACAGGGTGTAAAAGAGGGACTGAAACCGTATAGCTGAAAAAAATACCTGTGGCCATCCGGCCTTTCACAAGATATAAATTGTAGAATTTTGGGCAGTATAATTTCTGTGGTATTCTGTTACGAATGATTTTTCAAGAGTATTCTGCGAAAAAGCGGAGGTGAGGAAGGTGAAGGACGGATTCGCATTTGAGACATTTGTGGATCTCTACGGAGATATTTTTGCGGAGTATCTGAGTGTAGTCACTGCAAAGCTGCCCGGAGAAAATGAAGTCTACCGCTCTATCCGGGACGAGATCGAAACGCTGTATGAAGCATATCCCAAGGTCCTGGAGATATTTGACGCTGAGAAAACGTCAGACTTGAATGAGCAGGAATGCACGGCGCTGATCAAGGTACTGGAGCTGAAAAGCAGGCTTACAGATATGGAAATGGAGTCAATCTATTTCAGGGGATGCTGTGACGGGATCGGATATCTGAAAAAGGCAGGGATCCTTGGAAGGGATGCTGTGTAGGAGAGCGGTACGGCGTCCGATCCAGGGATCCACGCCGCGCCGGCTGGAACTTTTTACGACGTAAATGCAACATTGTACTAGTACAGCATTGCGTAATTAACGGTGAATACTGCACCTGCTATTTCTGCCAGCACTGCGTTGTCGTCAATCAACGATGCCACCGCATCGCCTCTTTCCTCCGCCTTGTCCTGACAAAAATATCAGGCACATTATTCACCATTATATACGCAATGCTGTACTAGGCACTTCAAAAGCCCTTTTTCTGACCGGATGGAGTACTGGCCCGATCAACCGGAGGCTGCCATCTCCTACCATTTTTATCAAACTTCTTTTTCAGAGCGATTTCCGTAGGAATGATAGAACCGGCCAAAATAATCATTTGAACGGCGCACAGGATGAGTCCGGCATTTCCTATGGTATCCTTGTCCTGCCCTATCACAAGGCACATGATAATCACGGATATCGGCAATAATAGGATTCCGCAGAGATACCAGATCCTTCCGCAATACCTGTGGGCAAATTCCCAGGTTGTTCTGTTTTTCATGGACATGGATGTCCGATATCCGGTTACGCTGTTGATTTTTTCCGGCGGTTTTTTCATATAAGATCTTCCAATTCCGATCATAGTAAATGGAATCAATAATTCCATGATCAGCAAAAATATCCAAAATCCCATAATGCCCTCCTTTACTTTCCATCCTATCACACGGTTTCGGATAATTCTACATAGAGAACCTGAAATACGGGGATCATAACCTATATTACATAAGTTTTACACAATGAATTTGTCTCGTTCCAGTCTGGATTTTGGCAGGAAACATATTACCAAGCTGCATGCCTTGTAATAATATCAATCATCTAAGGAACTGTCCCTGCGGCAGATGTTTATAATCCCCCTGCTCCGACTTTGAGCGGGGCAGGGGGGAAAAATAATGGGCCGGTTAGATATCCCCGTTCCTCCGGATACATTCCTGATACCAATAATAAGAATCCTTGGGATAGCGCTTCAGATCCTTCTCATTTTCATTTGTACGGTTTACATAGACCAGGCCGTAACGCTTTTCCATCCCCTGGCTGCTGGAGATCAGGTCAATAAAGGACCAGGGGTTATAGCTGAGGATTTCCACGCCGTCACGGATTGCGGCAGACCGGGATAGTGCTGGAACCTAAAGCTGCTGTGCAGGCAGAAAAGGAAGTAACGACTTTTAAGAAATATTTTTAAAAATAGGATTGACTCTGACGCTATGTCATAGTATATACTCAAAATTGTTCAGAACAGGATCGCGGCCGCGTCTTTGAAGAACTGAACAGATTATGAATCAGCCGAATTGCCGCGAAGGGATGCCCCTTGGGTAAACCACAGAATAAAGGCAAAAAAAACGGGAGGAAATACGATGCGAACGGTAAATGAAATCAGCAAACTTACAGGGATCAGTGTCCGCGCGCTCCATCATTATGACGCGATCGGTTTGTTAAAGCCCACCAGGGTAACGGAGGCAGGCTACCGGCTTTATGACGGCGCCGCGCTGAAACGCCTGCAGAATATCTTATTTTTCCGTGAATTGCAATTTCCGTTAAAGGAGATCAAGGTCATCCTCGACAATCCGCGTTTTGATCCGGGGGAGGCGCTTGCGCAGCAGATCAAATTGCTGGAGCTGCGGCGAAAGCATATTGATGAACTGATCTCATTTGCCCGTGAAGTTCAAAAAGGAGGAACAGATATCATGAATTTTGACGCATTTCAAAAGACAGAGTTTGACCGGTATGCAGAGGAGGCCCGGGAGAAATGGGGCACGACGAAGGCATACACGGAGTATGAGCAAAAGAGAAAAGGAAGGACAGAGGAGGAAATGAAAACAGCTGCGGACAGGATGATGGCTTTGTTTGCCGAACTGGGTTCTCTTCGGGAGCATTCGCCTGCCGACAGGGAGGTACAGGAAAAAATAGAAGAGCTGCAGGCATGGATCACAGAGAACTATTATCACTGCACCGATGAGATCCTCAGCGGATTGGGTCAGATGTATGCGGGCGATGAACGAATGAAGCACAACATCGACCAGGCGGGCGGAGAAGGGACTGCTGAGTTTGTCAGCCAGGCGGTCGCTGTCTACTGCTCCGGCAGAAAGAAATAAAAACTATCCGGGGGGTGATCCTTTCCCGCTCCTGCAGGGACAGCCCCTCCCTTGCATAAATCTCACCGAACGCAAATTCCACAATATACTTTCCCAGGTCCGGTGAGATCTGCTTCAGGGATTGGATCACCGCTTCCACCCATATTTATCAAAAAAGGATCACTTCGCCTTCTCAAACCTCTTCTTAAGCACCACAGCACAGACCAGACTGATCAGCGCGACGATCGTAGAATAGATCCCCACATAGATCGTATCTCCGTTTCCATAATTGATCAGCAGAGTACAGATCGTCGGCACCATGCCGGCCACCAGAAAGCTGGGGACATGGTACACGAAGGAGATCCCCGAGTAGCGGACCTCGGTCTCAAAATAGGAGGACCAGAGGGAACCGATACACGCCCAGATCAGGTTGTAGGCGATGCTCCATCCAAGCACAACCCCAATGATCGTGATCCAGAGGTTGCCGCCGCTGATCTCGATGACCTTCAGGGTAGGGATGCTCAGGATGGCGGACGAAGCCGCCCCGATGACAAAGGTTTTGGTATTTCCCAGCTTCTGGGCGCACCAGCCGCCGAAGAGCGTAAACGGGATCTTGAAGATACACGCAATGATTGTAATGACATAGGTCTGGATCAGCGGCATCCCAAGCCATCCTGTACAGTAGGACAGGATCCATACGATAAAAATATTGTAAAATGTTCCGTCAACCCATCTGGTACCGCTGCCCAGAAGAAGCGTCGGCCAGTAATTCTTTACCATGGGGATAAAACCTACCTTTGCCTTTTTGCCTTCCGCCTCCTGCTGCTCCAGCCTTGCCTGAGCCGCCTTAAAATCAGCAGTCTCCATCATATCGCCCTTCAGCCGGACCGCAATGAGCGTCAGCACGATAGCCGCCAGGAACGGAACTCTCCATCCCCAGGTAAAGAAGATGCTCTCATCCAGAAAATAGTTCGGCAGTGCGATCAAAATGGATGACAGGCCGAAGCCAATGGGAAGTCCGATCTGTGGAATACAGGAAATGAAATTCCGCTTGGATTCGGGCACATTTTCATAGGCCATCAGGATTCCGCCGCCCCAGGTGCCGCCCCGGCCGAAGCACTGGAACAGCCGCATCGCCTGCAGGATAAATACGACGATGATCCCCGCCGATTCCGCCGGCGGGAGCAGACCGATCACAGAAGTAGAGATCCCCATCATCAGTAGCGAAGTATACATGGTAAATTTCCGTCCCTTTTTGTCCCCGATGTGTCCGAAAAATACCGCGCCGAAGGGGCCGGCAATATAGCCGATGGCGAACGACATGTAGGACAGGATCAGCGCGGTGACCTCATTGCCGCTGATCGAGAAAAATACTTTGCTGAACACTGTTCCTGCCGCCGTACCATAGAGCAGGAAGCAATACCATTGCACCGCGCTTTCAAAAAGTGTGATCGCAGCTGTCTTTTTAAAATTTTTATCCATAATTCATTTTCCCCCATTCAGTCCTCTTCACCCTCATAGTATTTGAACGGCCACGGTCCGGAATAGTCCGCGCCTGCCGGGATGATCATATAGTGTGTGTTGATCTGGCCGTCCTGCAGATCGTGGATCAGATACGCGGGATTTCCCAAAAAGAAACGGTCTCCGCCTCCTTTGAAATTGTCGGCGGCTTCTTCCGGTGTCACATCCGGCCCGGTCTTTGCCCGGAAATCCACTTCCATCTGCATGGCGACAGGCGGGCAGGTTACAGCAGGAATGCCCTGCCATTGTGTAAAGATCCCGGTATGCATATGGCCGCAGCACAGCCGTACATTGCGGTGGAGTCTTAAGATCTCCGCAAGCCGGTCCGCCTGTCCGAAGCCCTCATCCATGGCCGGAAGTCCGGTCACAAACGGCGGATGATGCGTAAATACCAGAGTCGGCTTGTCCGGATATTCCACGATCTTTTTCTCCAGCCACTCCGCTACTTCATCCGTCAAACCACCGTAATGGCAGCCCGGAATGCTGGTATCGATGACGATTACGCGGATCGGCTGATCATCGATGGTATAGCATATGTAAGGCTTGATATCATCCATAACAGGCGTTTCGGAATCAAACATCTCCAGATAAAAATCACGCTTATCATGGTTGCCCGGAACGATATAGCAGGGGCGGGGGAGCTTCCTCAGGCCCTCACGCACGATCTCATAACCTTCCCTTGTACCGCCTTCCGACAGGTCTCCGGTCACGACAAAAAATTCCGGCAGCTCATACTCCTTTAATTTTAGAAAATATTCCACCGTCCGGTTCATGGCAGTGATCGTGTCCGCTTTTTGAAACGAAAGCTTCCCGTCGCCCCGCAAATGAAAATCTGAAATTTGAAAAATACGCATGTTTATTTCCTCCTCTTCTTGTATGTAATATTTACTCACGGCGGATCAAATCCGCATAAAAAAATATAGAGAAAGGCAAACTCATCTCGTTGAGTTACCTTTCTCTATATTTTCTCTAGGTGTTATCAATATAGCAGTTTTTCCAGAGTATGTCAATAACAAATTTTTAGAGTTTTGGATATTCTGCATAATGAAAAAGAAATTTTATTATTTTTTTTATCCATATTGACATTGTGTGTGATACGTTGTATATTAAGTAACGAGACAAGAGTGCTAAGAGTAGTCCGAATCCCATGACAAGGGACTTTTGGATTGCTTTTTTTATCCAGACAGTATCCGGAAACAGAGCGAATGGGATCAGACTTGTTCGCTCTGTTTGTTTTAGAAAAGCTATGCGTAAAGGAGTTAAAAAGTATGATGAACAAAAAACAACTGCTCGAAAGGACCCGGCTGTTTGTGCTGGATATGGACGGAACATTTTATCTTGGCAGCCAGCTTCTGAAAGGGTCCCTGGAATTTTTATCCGAGGTGTCCAGATTAGGAAAGAAGTTCATTTTTTTTACAAATAATTCATCGGATTCCGCGGATAATTATATACGGAAGCTTGCGAAAATGGGATGTTCCATAACGAAAGAGGAGATCATGACCTCGGGGGATGTCACTGCGATCTACCTGATGAAAAATTTCCCGGAAAAAAAGGTGTATCTGCTCGGCACGCGCGCCCTGGAGCAGCATTTTCAGGAATACGGGATCCGCCTGGTCAAGGAGGACGCGGACATTGTTGTCGTTGGATTTGACAAAACACTTGATTATGATAAACTGACTAAGGCATGTACCCTGATCCGCAACGGAGCAGAGTTTATTTCCACCCATCTGGATATCAACTGCCCTACAGAAACAGGTTTCATTCCGGACTGCGGATCCATCTGCGCAGCCATTGAACTGTCCACCGGAAAGCACCCTCATTATCTGGGAAAGCCGTTCAGGGAAACCGTCGATATGATCCTGGAAAAGACAAAGATCCCCCGGGAGTACATCAGCTTTGTGGGAGACCGGATCTACACCGATGTAAAAACCGGCGTCAATAACGGAGCCAACGGGATCCTGGTCCTGTCCGGGGAGACACGCCTGGAAGACATAGAAAAATCTGATGTAAAGCCGGATGCGGTATTCGAAGGGCTGTATGAGATGGCAGAGGTCCTGAAGGAATTATAGCAACAGAGCACTACTTTATGAAGGAGGGAGACTAGTATGAAGCTATCTGAGATACTCGCGGATTTCCCGATGATAGCCGCGGTCAGAAATGAGGACGACCTGCGGGAATGCTTTAAAACACAATGCAAGATTATATTTATTTTATATGGTTCTATCTGCAATATCACGGAGATCGTCAAGCAGGTAAAAGCTCATGGAAAAATCGCGATCGTACACATGGACTTTGTGACCGGCATGGCGATCCGGGACGTATCCGTGGAGTTTATCCTGAGAAACGCCGGCGCGGACGGGATCGTCAGCACAAAGCCAAATCTTGTGAAGGAGGCGCAGAAACAGGGATTTATCGCGATACAGCGGACCTTCCTGGTGGATTCGATTGCGCTGAATTCGCTGGAAAAGCAGGTGGAGCTATCTATGCCCAGCGCCATAGAGATCATGCCCGGGATCATGCCGGATATCATCAGGCAGGTCAAAAGTGCCGTGAAGATCCCGGTGATATCCGGCGGGCTCCTGTCCGAAAAGAAGCATGTCATCACGGCGCTGTCCGCCGGCGCGGATGCGGTGTCCACTACAAATCATGCGTTGTGGTATGCGTGAGTTATTCTTAAGAACTTCTAATTGTTCATATGGTGCCGCGCACTCGCCGCGCGGCATCCTGCCAATATAGTGGAACATGACTGCTCATATCGGCCGTTTTCGGCATACTTGACTTCGATGATGCAGCCTGTTTTTGTGGAGGGAATTTCCAGGCGGATATCGGTGTATCCTATTCCAGATTCTGCATTAGATTTCACACTCCAGCTTCCTTCTGCCTGTAGAAGCCCTAAGATCATTCCGTGATAAAAGTTTTCTTTCATTTCCTTTCGTGTAAAGGTATCGCGGATACTGATGGAGACAGCCAATCACGGTTTTGGAAAAGTATTTACTGACTGCGGCCGGCGGGTACATCGGATGCCTGTTCATTTCCGCCTTAAGCATGCTGGTGTCGGCAAAAACCAGGTCTACCGTGGTTGCGGTGCTCGTTCCGTTCATCCTGATCTTTATCCCGTCATTCCTAGCAAATATCAACAGCCCGGCGGTCGCCCGTCTGCTGGGACTCCTTCCGGACCAGCTGCTCCAGACCGGGACGGCACTTGGCATGTTTAACCTGTGCTCCCTGGGGGATAAGGTCACGGGCGCGGTGCCGATGCTGCTGGGACTGTATACGGTGCTGGCGGTTGTGATCCAGCCGGTGATCTATCGGGAGTATGCGGGGAAGGAAGCGGGGTAATCCTTCCGAATACAGATCTGCCATAGGCGTGAATGTACTTCCGGGAAACATCCCGGTAGAGATTGAAGTATTGATTGAATTAAAAGCTATCCTCTATTGACGTAGGGGATAGCTTTTTTTCGATCAACCTGCCTCTGCCGTCCCTTCCACAAAAACAGGAATCATATTGACACGAAAATATGTATAGAGGTATAATATTATTGTAATAAAAAGTTGCATTATCCCGTGTGGAAAAGGGTTATCCAGTGAAAAGAGAAATGAATAACAACGAAGAAAAAAGAACAGAAAAGAAGCAGGACCGAAGAAAAAAAGACAAAGGTTTCCCTCTGCTTCTTTCTATTATACTGATTTTCAGCATTTTCGGAGCTGTCATATTCTCCGTGGCGCACAAGATTTCCAAAGAGATGTCGGATTCTGCCATCCAGAACTTGAGCGAGAGTCTGGATCTGATGAAGGGGACGATCGAAGCCATCCTGCTGAAGGAGGCAGAGTTCCAGAAGCTGATTGCGCAGGAGATCGCAGATCTTGAAGATCCCGAGAGGTTTGTCTGCGCCTACGACATGAATCAGACCATGGTAAAGATGTCTCTGATTTTCTCCGGGGAGGAAGAAGGCGTTTCCAATACAGGAGATCTGTTTACCGCAGAAGAACTTGATTTCTCATCAGGGGGGAGCGTTGACGGGCTTCCGATTTCCCAGTCTTATATAAATTATATGGGAACCTGGGCGTATACGATCAAGTGTCCGGTGGAAAAGGACGGTCAGGAGATTGCCTCGCTGTATATCGAGTACGTGTATGACGCGCTTGACCGGTCGCTTCCGGATGGTTTTTATAACGGGCAGGCCATGCTCTATATCATGGATACCCAGAGCGAGAGACTTGTGCTCAAACCCAAGGGAATGGGGGAGAGGGATGCAGGACATCTGAACCTGGAAGACTTTTACCGCGCCAACAACATACAGGAAGAAAGCCTTCGGGCAGAAGTTGAGGAATGCGTGAAAAACGGGGATAATATTTTATTCTATCACAATATACAGGGAAAAAGCGCCCTGAACTATATGTGGGCGGTAAATGAGGGAACGATCTATCTGATCGGTTACGTACCCATCGGGGCGATCCAGCAGGAGGGCCGCACTGTAAACCAGAACATTTTCATCGTCATCATGGTAATGCTGGTTGCCTTTTTCCTCTGCTGCACGCTGTATTACCTGAACCAGAGACAGCAGGAACGGCTCCGGAGAGAGCGTGAGGCCGAACGCGAGATACACAACCAGCGGCTGGCGGAAGCCCTGCAGGCCGCGCAGATCGCAAGCAACTCCAAGACCACGTTCCTTTCCAACATGTCGCACGACATTCGGACCCCGATGAATGCGGTCCTGGGATTTACGACGCTGCTTGCCAAGGATGCGGAAGACCCGGTGAAGGTGCGGGAATACACGAAGAAGATCACTGCCTCCGGACAGCATCTGCTCAGTCTGATCAATGACGTCCTGGACGTTTCCAAGATTGAAAGCGGAAAGGTGGTGCTTACGGTTGAGGAATTCACCCTGAACGACCTGGTGTCCTCCGTAGACACGATCATCCGACCCATGGCGCAGGCAAGAGCACAGAGTTTTCACCTGGAAGTCACAGGCATCAAGCACGAATATTTGCTGGGGGACGAGACGAGGATCAACCAGATCCTGATCAACCTCCTTTCCAATTCCGTAAAATATACGCCCGAGGGAGGCAATATCTGGTTTCGGATCATCGGTTTGAAACAGCGCTCCAGTCAGTATGAGCATATCCGAATTGAAGTGGAAGACGACGGATACGGGATGACGCCGGAGTACCTGGAAACCATTTTTGATGCATTTACCAGGGCGGAGAACAGTACCACCAATAAGGTTCAGGGAACGGGCCTTGGCATGGCGATCACAAAAAATATCGTAGAGCTCATGGGCGGTACGATCGACGTGACCAGTGAAGTGGATCATGGAACCCTTTTCAGGGTAGAACTGGAATTTCGTATACCGGAAGGCCGGGCCGACAGGCAGTTCTGGGAGAAGAACAGAATTTCCAGTATCCTACTTGTGGACGGCGATGCAGAGAGTGCGGAAAATATCCAGGTGCTGATGAAAGACACCGGGATCCATGTGGATACAGCCTCCGGTGAAGAGGAAGCCCTGCGGCATATCCGGGAGTATCACAGGAAAGACAGCAGCGGGGAGGAGAGTCAGCCGCGGTCCCCGGAAGGCAGCGGCGGGAATGACAGCCAGTTGCAGTCCCTGAAAGGCTATTGTGGTTATGACCTGATCCTGCTGGACTGGAACGGGGCGGACCTCGGCATCGCCCATACTGCGGAAAAGTTGCGGGAGACCATTCCGTATACGGTGCCGATCCTGTTTCTGGCGTCGTATGATGATACCAGGATAGAAGAGGCGCTCCGCATTGAGAACACGGAGATGCTTGCGAAACCATTTTTCGTATCTGCATTTAAAGAAAAGATTATGGAAATGCAGAATGATAAACAGGAAGAAACAGCACCCGAGGGCGCGGAGGACGTGACTTTGGAGGGACTGCATTTTCTTGCGGCGGAAGACAACGAGATCAATGCGGAGATTCTTCAAGAGATCCTCTCGATTGAGGGGGCGGGATGTGAGGTCGTTGAAAATGGCCAGATGGCTATAGAGCGTTTTTCGAATGCGGCGGAAGGTGAGTTCGATGCAATCCTGATGGATGTCCAGATGCCGGTGATGAATGGATATGACGCCACCAGGGCGATTCGTGTGTTGGAGCGGAAAGACGCGCGGACCATTCCGATCATTGCCATGACGGCAAATGCATTTGCGGAAGATGAAAAGGAAGCACTGGATGCAGGAATGAATGTACATCTGGCAAAACCGATTGATATCGATCTGCTGAAAAAAGTTATAAAGCAATGTATTAAGAAAACGCCGTAGCGCAAAGAAAGGAATAAGCAATGAAAAGAAAGACCCGGGGGAGAATGAAACGATCAGCGGCGGCCGGCCTGGCCGTTATGCTGATGTTTTCAGCAGCAGCCTGCGGAGGCAAAGAAGAATCCGTCAACAATCTGATCAAAAATGAGAAAAAGGATAAAAAGGTAGTCAATTTGTTTGGCCCTATGGAAAAATCAAATCCCAATGCGAAAAATATAGCAAGAAGCGCATTTGACCTGACGATCGCCATGGCAGAGGAGGAACTTGGGCTGACCGTAGAATACAGGACCTATACGGCGGATGACCACCAGGACATGACTTATGATGAAGTCGGTGTTAACCGCGTCCGCAATAATATGGATGACCTGTATCTGCTGAATCCGGACACGATCCAGGTGCTGGGGTCGGAAGGAAATCTTCTGGATCTGTCCGGCCTGGACTGTGTTGAGAATTTAAGAGAGGTCGTAAAGACGGCAAATATGGTGGACGGCAAGCTTGTTGCAATTCCGCAGGAGGTTGTGGCTCACGGCCTGTTTGTCAATAAGACGATGTTTGATGAATACAAGCTGGAACTGCCGGAAACCCCGGAGGATCTGCTGGAATGCTGCAGGGTTTTCCAGGAAAATGGGATTGAGACGCCTATTGGCGCAAACCGCTGGTGGCTGGAGAATTTTGTATTTGCTCAGGCTTACGCGGACCTGTACAACGGGGGGGATACGGAGGCAGAGATTGAAGCGCTGAATAAAGGGGAACGTAAGTACAGCGATTATATGCGTCCTGCATTCGAATTTCTTCAGAAGCTGATCGACCTTGGATATGTCGATGCGGAAAAGGCCTATGTCTCCGAGGCGATCGACGGGGAAGGGCCGGATTTTCTGTCGCAGAAGACTCCGATCGTGATGGCATATTGGGGGGCGGCGAACTCGGAGACTGCATATGGAGCTCCGGATTTTGAGCTTCAGGTAATCGGATTTCCAAGCCATCTCGGCCCAATGCCGGTCGTGTCGATGACAGGATATGGAATCGGCACCAATGCGGAGAACATGGAGGATGCAAAGAAGGTCCTGAATGTTATCCTTTCCGATGAAGCGCTTCAGATCTATTCGGAACATAATAAGGTGATCTCTCCGTCGAAAAACGTAGAGGTAGACTGTATCGACGCGTTAAAGCCGCTGAATCAGAAGATCCAGGAGAATAAGTATGTCCTTGGCTCCAACGCCGGAATGAAGATGGAGCAGTGGGGAAACACCTGCCTGATCGTACGGAATCTCTTGGGAGGAGCCACTGTCGATGAATGTATGGCAGAATTCGACCGGCTGCAGGAGGAATCGCTGAAGTAAACGAAAGATCGGGTGATATGCCGCCCGCATCCTCTCAGCCGATCAGCATGTTGGCTGGCTGGGAAATAAACTGTAACAAGAAAGGATCATATCATGTCCAACATTTATAAAGGAACCATGGAGTTAATAGGGAATACCCCTCTTGTAGAGGCTGTCAATATAGAGAAAAACCTGGATCTGGCTGCCAAAGTGCTGGTAAAGCTGGAATATCTCAATCCAGCAGGAAGCGTAAAGGACCGGGTTGCCAAAGCCATGATCGAAGATGCAGAGGAAAAGGGGATGTTAAAGCCCGGTTCCGTGATCATCGAACCTACATCAGGAAATACAGGGATCGGCCTTGCCTCTATTGCGGCAGCAAAAGGCTACCGTATCATCCTGACCATGCCGGAGACCATGAGCATAGAGAGAAGGAATATCTTAAAGGCTTACGGCGCGGAGCTGGTATTGACGGACGGCTCGCTGGGGATGCAGGGTGCCATCGACAGAGCGGAAGAACTGGCAAAGGAAATCCCGGACAGCTTTATCCCAGGCCAGTTTGTGAATCCGGCCAACTCTGCCGCGCATAGAACCACCACCGGTCCCGAGATCTGGAAGGACACGGACGGAAAGGTAGAATACTTTGTGGCAGGCGTAGGAACCGGCGGTACACTGACCGGAACCGGCGAATATCTCAAATCAAAAAATGGCGATATCAAGATCATTGCTGTTGAACCCGCGGACTCTCCGGTGCTTTCCGAAGGAAAGGGCGGCCCTCATAAGATTCAGGGAATCGGGGCAGGCTTCATTCCGGAAGTTCTCAACACAGAGATTTATGATGAGATCATCTCAATCGAAATTGATGACGCATACGAAGCGGCAAAGCTGCTTGCCAAACAAGAAGGAGTTTTGGTAGGAATTTCCTCAGGCGCGGCACTGCATGCGGCGCTCATACTGGCAAAGCGTCCGGAAAATAAAGGAAAAACGATCGTTGCGCTGCTTCCGGACACAGCAGACCGTTATTATTCCACACCATTATTTGGATAAAATAAAAGGGCTTTCGGAAATGATGATCATTGCGTGATATAACATGGTTTACCGCAAATATCATTTCCGCAGAGCCCTTTTTATTTCCTCTAGTGTACTGACTTTGAATGAAAGTTAATGTGTCACTATACTAGTACAGCGTTGCACTAATAATTGAGTAATAATCACTCGCTGTCCATGCCATTACTGCGTTGGAGTCAGTCAACGATGCTACCGGCATCGTCTCCTTCCTCCGCCTTGTCCTGACATGGACATCAAGCGCTTATTACTTCAAAATTAATGCAACGCTGTACTAGTTTTGTTTTAAAATTTTGTCAAGCACTTCTTTCGAAACGGTTTGGGAGGCGGCCTGATTCTCAGCAGCCGCTTCCACCAGCTCTGTCCGGAGGATCGGTATTTCCTTGGGGGCATCAATCGCAAGCTTTACCCAGTCTGTTCCTGTATCAACGATCGTCAATTTAATATTTTTATTAATAGAAAGGGATTGCCCCTTCCGGCGTTGTAAGATGAGCATGCTATGATTCCTCCTTTATCATGTCTCCGATCACATGCCGGAATGTATATTCCGACTGATCCAGAATAACCTGTCTTGCCTGACGGCTCCGGACATTGACAACAAGCGGCGCTTTCAGGTTTACCGTCGATTCTGCAACGGAATCACGCATGACACAGATTACATAGTAGGAAAGATCCTCAGCGGTCTCTGCATCCAGCTCTTTCATATCCTGCCCGGACAAAGAGGGTGTGTAGTCATTCAGCAGCCCAAAAGGATTCATCAATATAAAAGAAAGCGTCTCATCCTCCAGGCACTGCAGGGAGATCAGGGAGTCATTATCTTCATGAAACGGAATCGGAAGATATTCCGTATATGCTTCAAATCCGATCAATCCGTTGACAATATGGATTAATTCGCTCTTGTCATATGAAACTTGTCCAAAATATTTTGCATTAATTTCCAATTATATTATACCTCCTGGTGATTGCTGTAATTAAAAATATAAGGGCTTTTTTCAAGCCCTTATATCTACTGGTTCATAGTCCGGATTTGCGCTCGGTGGCACATAGAGCGGTCCGCCTACATATTCGATCAATACCTCAGGACGCTGCGTGATCGACATCTCAATATTACCCGGGATAAATTCAAAATTGCCGTTGGCCACCTTCAAATCAAAGTTCAGCTTATCCATCTCGTAATTGATTGTCAGATCAGGAGCTTCATAACTGATATCCACCGGAGCAGACGGGGTAAATCCCAACTCAAATTCTCCTGTGGGCTGAGCTGTCCTCTGTTGCATGATCTGCCCGATCACATCCTGGCCGATATCTGCTTTTAATAAGAGCTGACCTTCCTGCGCTAACTGTGCGGTAGCGCTGTAAGCCGCCTGCTGGCCTTTCTGCGCGGACTGCTTCACACTTGTAGCAGTCGTCGGCACAACAGAATTTCTTGCCTGAAATGAATCCAGCTTCAATTTTACAGGACGGCTCTTGATAGACAGTCCACCATCATTTTTATGAATTTCCAATTCAGCACGGGAACGTGAATATTCCAGCCGCGCATTATTGATCTTCAACTCATATTGAATGGGGACAGTCGTAATCTGAATGAGTTGATCCATAAAGTTTTCCTCCCTTCTCTCTTATTTTCTATTAATTCATAAAGTCAATAAATGAAGGTGTCAAAATATTGTTTCCAACCTTTAATGATGCATTATAAACATACTGTGCCCATGAGAAATCCATGATCGCTTCCGCCATGTCTACATTTACAACATTGTCATAATCTTCCGCAATCTGAATCTTATTGTTCTCCAGACGCTCCTTGGTGGTGGTCAGGAACTCTGTCTGCGTTCCCAGGATGGTAACCTCGGAGAGGAGGTCGTTGCGGCCGTCCTCGAACTTGCCTACTAACTCTTTGTACCGATCATAATCAAATGGCTCTTTTTCCAACTCATCTGCAACCATACCCGCAAGAAGAACCATGTTCTTCGGATCCTTATCAGCATCTTGGCCATATCCAACCAGGTTGATACCAGGAAGGGAAGTATTGAAAGCGGTAGCGGGATCAATATTATACTGTCCATCAGGCGGGTTAGCAACGTCTTCAACACCCAGTCCAAAACCTAAATCAATAAAATGTGAGTCTTTGGATAATTCTTCTAAAATCTTCGGATCACCGTTGGTAACATCTTCGCCGCGATACTTTAAAATCTGAATTTTATTCCCATTTCCATCTACACCATCCTCCAAAGTAAAAGGAACATTTTTAGCATCACTTCCGCCGAACACATATTCATCACCATAAGTAGCATTCAAGGAAAGCAGCATACTCTGCTGTGCACCGCGCCATGCGTCGGCATAAGTCTGTCGGGTCTCTTTGGAATGATTGGTTCCGTTCATTCCTTCGATACCATATTGCTTTGCCAAAACCAACGCTATATTACTGATCTGCATTGCAGAATCTTCCTGCGCGTTCTGGTGGGACTGAATATCATCTACCGTATCCAGATAATCATTATTCTTTGCATATTTCCGCTCCAATGCAGTAGCCCGCAATGCGCTGGAAGGATCCTCAGCAGTAGACATATATTTTCTCTGAGTCATAACCCTGTTTCTCATCGTATCCAGATTCTTCATAGAAGTGGAAAGATTTTTATTATAATTTCTTAAAATCGCATTTGTTGTAATTCTCATTTTAAACCTCCTCTTATCTTCCGACTACGCCGGTGCCGTTGATCAATTTGTCAAGCATCTCGTCAAGAGTGGTCATAAGCCTTGCCGCAGCACTGTAAGACTGATTATAATGCAGCAGGTTCATACCTTCTTCATCTAACTGTACACCTGAAATGGCATCTCTGGAATTTGCAGTCTGGTTCAGGACTGTAATCTGATTGTTCAACATCGTAGATGCTGATGAAATATCTATACCAAGAGTTACTTCCATATTTGCAAAGCAGTTATAGAAGCTTCCGGTGTAGAATCTTACATCTGCACCATTATTTCCGGCTGCTGTGCCCTTAGCAGTAAAAGCATATTCCTTTGAAAGCATATTGATCATATTTACAATATTTTCATTGGCAGTGGAACCAACCACTCCATTTACCTGATTGTTAGAATTTGTAATTCCATAACTTCCGTCCATCCAGCCAGTAGCAATTTTGATGTTGAGTGCTGAGAAATTGCCGCTGCCATCAATAGTCTCGAATAATGGACGATCTGTTTTGGCTCCATTTTTATCATAAACAGGGCTTAACTTTTTTATATCATCTGTATATTCGTTATTAAGATCAGGTTTTCCAGCATTATCTTTATAATACTTACCATCTTCACCTTTATATACCTTTACTGGCGGTGTATCGCTTGTTTCATAGAGCAGATAATTTTTTCCGTCAGCTCCTTGTACAGTTTGATGAGTACTCTGATTTGCCTCATTAAACGCCTCAGCAAACGTCTTAACCAGCGAATCCAGCACCTTCTCATAATACCCGATTCCCTTAAAATCACTGTCATCAAAATCCCCCGACTTATTCATAAAGTCAAGGCTTCCTTTCAATGTACCTTCCGTGAGCTTATCGGTCATTTCATTCGTATATCCATCCGCATCGGTCAGCGTCAGTGTAACCGGCTGCCCGGAAACATCTGTACTGAACTGTCCGTACCGTCCGTCAGAAATCAGCCGATGGCTTACACCTTCCGAATCCGTAAAGGATACATCCAGAACCTGTACGGAATATCCTTCGCCGATCATCTTCTGCTTATATTCCACATTG
Organism: Lachnospiraceae bacterium; assembly: GCA_910573785.1. Classification (GTDB taxonomy): domain Bacteria; phylum Bacillota; class Clostridia; order Lachnospirales; family Lachnospiraceae; genus Schaedlerella. The sequence continues at coordinate 25,581 of CAJSZT010000025.1, forward strand.
ATCGGAAGATAGCTTCCCAGTTCATCCAGCAGCTTGTTCCGCTCATCCATCAGCTCCAATGCGGGATTTCCAAGTACCTGGCTGTTCTTGATGCTGGTATTCAATTCCGCAATGTTCTTCAAAGTCGCATTCAGGTCTTTGATATCCGTATCACGGAAGTTCTCCTGTGTATCATGCCGGATATCCTGAAGGGAAACTGCTTTCTCACGGAGCAGGTTTACAATAATCTGCATCCTGGAACGAACTACGGTATCATTTTCTTTTGTATATCCATCGTCTTTGGAAAGGGTCTGGAGCGCATTGCTCAGATTAATGAATGCGTCCCGGATCCCGGACGTTGTACTCTCGTCAAATGCGACCTGCAGTTTTTCCAATCCTGCAGCCTGCGCATCGGTGGTTCCGAGCTTGGCAATCTGAGAACGGTACTGGGCGTCAAGGAATGGGTCGCGAAGCTGGGAGATCCCGGTCATATCGACACCATAACCTACCCTGGTACTGTTAGAAGAATTGTAGAAACTACCGTTTCTCAAATTTAAACTGGCAATATCAAGACGCTGCCTTGTATAGCCTTCGGTGTTAATATTTGCAATATTCTGTCCGGTCACATCAATGGAACGCTGGCTGGCAGCCATAGCGAGCTGAGCGGTGGTGAAACCGGCAAATGTTGAACGCATCATAAAGTGGATCCTCCTCCTGAATGTATTAAATGAAACGGTTCCCCGGGAACTCAATAGAATTCCCTATACGGAACGGCTTGAAAAATGCTTCGTGTTTTCCTTTTCAGTCTTTTGCCCGCTTGCGGAATAGGTGGCCTTTCCCACCGGATTCCCGGCCAGATTCAACTCAATGACCCGAAGATTGACTTCGATCGCATCCCGGATACTTCCGCTTAAGGACTGCATGGTATGAACCTGACTGTCAACCCTGTCGAACAGGGGCTTTAGCATGGCTGCATCCGTATCCGGGATCTTTTCCAAGATCTGCCGAAAGGTGCAGCCCTCCAGTCCGAGACGCTTCTGTTCCGCTTCACGCTTCTGTTCCAACCCTCTCAGGCGCATGACTGCGGCCTGTTCCTTGTGCATAAAATCTTCTAAAATGCCAACCCGGTTCTTCACAGTAGCATCAAGCTTATCTTGTTCAATCGGAATCAATGTATCAAAAAATTCTATGAATTCCTTCATAAGATCAGCAAAAGCTGAAAAATCACTCATACACGCAAATCCTCCTGGAATAGTAATCTGATTCCCCCTCATCTCTGGTTCCGCGGTATCTCTTCAAAAGACATGAAAAAGGATCTGAACCTGCCTTTCTCTTATACCAATAAAATCCTGGATGCAATGGCATAGGCATCAATCTGATACGTATGCTCCGCAACCTTGTTCTTTAGATCCTGGACCTTCTCTGCAGATGCGGTATCAGACATCCCGGAGGATAACTGCCGGGAAACCGACTCTGCAAAGGTGTGCTCTTCAATCTGTCGTGGATTAGACTGTATGATCAAAGCGTCAAAGCTATGTCCGTCACTTGAAGCTGCAGAAGGAGCAGGATTTTCCTTTGTATGAATCCGAAGATCCGGATAGCTTTTCATTACATTGTTAGTCGTTATTTTCATACTGGACTCCTTTTCTAAACATTGCAGTCTTTTTTACTGTATTAGAACAAATTGTTTTATAGTTTATATCTTGAATATCGGCATAACTTCGAAAATCATAATAAAAAAAAGTACATTTAATTACAGCGAATCCCGCAAAAAGTGGGATGACTTTTACCCTGTAGGGCATATACAGAAAGCAGCAGACGACGGGCTTTCCGTATACGGACGTAAAAAACAGATGCGCTGGAAGCGCATCTGTTTTTATGATCATAATTTTCCAACTGTACGGTTGCAATCCGAAATCTCAGTTTTATGCAATTTATTGCAATAAAACTGAGATTTTGGATTAGCAACCTACTCATAAATGAGCAAAAAAGCGGCTGCGTTAGCAGACGTTAGAGTGCGTAAGCACGGTTTTTGCGAATGGATGAGTAGGTTGGAGGCTCTTTAGAGCATCCAACCGTACAGTTGGATAATTTTCATATTTGAAGAATACCCAAATACCATCGTATGTGGAAAGGATGCCGTCGGCAGTTTTCTGTATATGACTTACAGCCGTACAGATGGAAATGATTCCGTCAGCCTTTCAGATGATTCAAAAGAACGGAAGGGATATTGTCGCAGGAAGCCTGCGTACATACCGCGCCGATATTGTAAGCCACCATCGGCATTCCGTATACCACACAGGATTCCTTGTCCTGTCCGATCGTAAACGCGCCCTTCTGGCGCATCTGCAGCAGTCCCTCCGCTCCGTCGCTGCCCATACCGGTCATGATGATGCCGACTTTTTTTATGGCGACATTCTTGGCAATGGAGTTAAAGAGGACATTTACAGACGGGCAGTGTCCGCTGACCTTGGGTCCGGGGTGGCACTGTACAATGTAGTTATTTCCCGCTCTGACAACTTCCATCTGCTTCGCTCCGGGAGCGATGAGAGCCAGTCCGGGATGGATGACATCGCCGTTCTTCGCTTCACGGACCTCCATACTGCAGATCCGGTTCAAACGCTGCGCGTACATGTCCGTAAATCCCTCCGGCATATGCTGCGTGATCACGATGCCGGGAATATTTGCCGGAAGCTTCTGCAGCACGGCAAGCGTGGCTTCCGTTCCCCCGGTGGAAGCACCCAGGCCGATGATGGTGGAGTCCAGGACATTCCGCGGGATAGGTGGAAAGGGCATGGGCTTCGCCGCGACATTTTGCGCGGTCACGGCACTGCCGGTATTCTGCCGGGCAGCCACGCGTACCTTTGCCTTGGACGCCGCGCGTACCTTCAGCGTCAGGCCGGTAAAAAATGTATCCTTTGAATTTTTTGCGCTCATATCCGGCTTGCGGACAAAATCCACGGCGCCTGCGGACAGCGCGTCAAATACACTCAAATTTAAAGAAGATACGAGAATGACCGGGATCGGATTTTTCGGAAGGAGCTGCTTGAGAAATTCAATTCCATTGAGTCCGGGCATCTCCACATCCAGAGTCAGCACATCCGGTTTCAGCCGCGGGATCTTCTGACCTGCGTCAAATGCATTAATCGCATAGCCTACGACTTCTATGCCGGGCTGGGTGGAAAGATGCTGTATGATCATCTGCCGGAACAGAGACGAATCGTCCACAACCAGCACTTTGATCGAATTATTCATAAAATATCATCCCTTTCTTGCGGCCAAAATACTTCCTGGCCAAACATCATAAATTTATTTTATCACATAATATTGTAAAGTGTTAGAGTTTTTTAAAAAAGCTGCTTCTGAATTCTCAAAAGCAGCTCGTCATACTTTTTATTTTACCTTCCGATAAGTCGCAGGCTTGAGATACTTATAAGGCGTTGTGGCCTTGTTCAGCCCTTCCGAATGCCCGATCAGAAGATAACCGCCGTCATTGGTCGCGTCGAAAAATCTTTTGACAAGCGCTTCCTTCGTCTCCTGGTCAAAATAGATCATCACATTTCGGCAGAAGATAACGTCGAATTTCAAGCGGAATTTGATCGGATCCATCAGGTTAAACGTCCGGAAGATGACATTGTTTCGCAGATCCTGCGTAACATGGTACGTGCCGGGAGCGTCTCCGGGACGGAAATACTTCTTCTTCCAGGCCGGGGATAACTCCTTGAGCGAATCCTCGTCATAGACCGCATTTACCGCACTGCGCAGTACATTCTGAGAAATATCCGTGGCGAGTACCCTTGTATCCCATCCGGGCTTATTTGCAAAATACTCCTTCAGGATGATGGAGATCGTATAAGGCTCCTCGCCTGAGGAACAGCCGGCGCTCCATATGCTGAGTACTTTATCCTTCTTTGTCTGCTCCAGATAAGGAAGGATGGTCTCTGAGAACAGTTTAAAATGCGCCTCTTCACGCATAAAATAAGTATAGTTGGTCGTGAGCTTATTCAGCATCAGCTCCCGGTCTTCCGGCTTGCCATTATTGATCAGGTACTCTACGTAATCTTCGAACGAGTTGAATCCCATACCGACGATCGTGTTGGAAAGGCGTCCGGTGATGAGCTGCCGTTTCTTCGACAGATCAATCCCATAATTTTGATGTACAAACTTTACAAGACGCTGGAATTCCTTGTCATTTATCGTTAACATGTTTCTTGCTCCTTTTTTTTAATATGCCTGGATCAGTTTTTCGCAATCCAGGAAAAGGATCACGGAATTATTTCCTGAGGAAACCATGCCCCGGATCAGCTCCTGCTGGTTTTCCACCGGGACAGGAGAGATCAAGCTCTGGTCTACATCCATCACCTGCTGAACGGCATCTACCAGGATGCCGATCTTCACATCATTGATATCCAGGATGATGATACAGGTTGTGCTGGTATATTCAATAGGAAGCTTTCCCATACGGAGACGGATATCAATGATCGGGATGATCTCACCTCTCATGCTGATGATGCCCTTCAGATAATCCGGGACAAGAGGAAGCATGGTGATGGAATGATCCGTGATGATCTCGATCACGTAATTTGTACTGACACCGATATTCAATCCGTCACAAGTAAATGTTAAAAATCTTTCTGTGGAAACAGGAGCCTCATTCTCAGAAATGCCGACCTCCGTGTTCTTATGTGTATCTGCTGACATAAAATTATTCCTCCGGTTCCTATAGTTTAATATTGAGTATGATATGCTGCGTATAAGTTACCAATATCCAGGATCAGACTGATATTGCCGTCGCCGAGAAGCGTACAGCCGCCGATTCCTGAGTTCTTGATATTGAAACTGTTCAAATAGGAAGGAAGCGGCTTTACAACGACCTGCTGCTCGCCGAGCAGTTCATCCACAAACAGGCAGAAGGACTTATCAGCGGACTCTACCCAGATCAGGATACCGTCTTCAATATTGGTCTTTTCCGTTTCAATATTATATAACTCATGTACACGGATGATCGGATAAAATTCACCCAGACATTTTACAATCTCATTGCCGCCTGCGTCAAGTATGACTTCATCTCTCTGGATCTTGAGGGACTGGCGGATATTTGCGATCGGAATCGTAAACAGAGACTTCCCGACGGAGATCTCCATACCGTCCGTAATCGCCATAGTAAGAGGAATCTTCAATGTAGTGACGCTTCCCTGTCCAAATTCACTGGAAATGGAAATGGTGCCTCCTACGGATTCTACATTTTTCTTCACAACGTCCATGCCGACGCCTCGCCCGGAGAACTCGGTCACTTCCTCGTTGGTGGAAAAACCGGGGAGCATCAGAAGGGAAAGGATCTCCTTCTTGGAGTACTCGCTGGCAGGCTTGGTCAGAATGCCGTTGCGCTCCGCCTTTGCCAGGATCTTCTCCGTATCCATGCCCCGTCCGTCATCGGTAATGGTAATGATGACCTCGCTTCCGGTATGGCTGGCAGCCAGGATGACCTCGCCCTGGGGATCTTTGCCTGCCGCGATACGCTCTTCCCGCGTCTCCTCAATACCATGGTCCACGGAGTTGCGGACAATATGCATGATCGGGTCACTGATGCTGTCCACGATGGTCTTGTCAACTTCGGTGTTCTCGCCTACCAGAGTAAGCCTTACGTCCCTGTTCAGCTTCTTCTTCATATCCCGGACAACACGGTTCATCTTCTGGAAGGTACCGGATACCGGAACCATTCGAAGAGACATCGCGATATCCTGCAGGTCGTCGGTCAGCTTCCGCAGCTGGCGTGCGGACTTCATAAAGTTATCCAACTTCAGGTTCTGCAGATCCGGAGAAGAAGTGACCATGGATTCCGTGATCACGATCTCGCCCACAACAGCTACCAGACTGTCAAGCTTGGAAAGATTGACGCTGATGAGACTCTGCTTCACCGGAGCGCTGTGCGTAGAAGCGGTGACCGGAGCCGGAGCGCTCTTCTGCGCACTCTCTGCGGCTGCCGGAGCCGGAGCGGCTTCAGCACTCTTCTGAACTGCCGGCGCCGGCGCTTCCTGCTTGGGCGCTTCCGCCTTCGCATGCACATTTTCAATGACCTCATAGGCCTGGATGCTGTTCTGCTCCTTCAGAATCCCGACTGCGCTGTCCACATCTTCCTGAGAGGAAAGCGCTACAAAGAAGCCGTTGTCTATGATGGACTCCGCCGTGTCGCTGTTGGTCTCCACATCGGAAGGATAATATTCGAACTGTATGTCGATCTCCTTCAGGGCGGTGATGATCATAAAGGCACGAAGATTCTCCATACCGGAGCCCTCTTCGAAGTGGATCTTTATAAAATAAGGAAGCTTGCTGTCTGGGCATCCTGCCAGTTCCTGGTTGATCGCGGCAATAGCCTCTTTATCTGCGGGCGGCGCAGTGGGAGCGGACGCTGTTTCCGCAGGCGTGTCCTCAGAAGACTTCTCACCGGAAGAACTGATTTTTTCCAAAAAACTATTAATACTTTTAATGATTGAGTCGATATTAGTGCTAAGGGGCTCATCGTTTTCGATTTTTTCAACTTCGCCGCGAAGAGCATCCGTTGACTGGAACATCAGATTGAACAAGTCATTCTTGTGTGATTCATCCAGGGAATCCATTCCGTTTTCTCGGATATAGAAGAAAAGATCTTCTATATGGTGGGCGATCTCCATCAACGTGGAGAATTCCATCATGGCAGATGAGCCTTTAATTGTGTGCATGATACGGAAAATCTCATTGACGTCATTCGTCGTGAAATCCGAATTCTTCTCTGCTTCTATCAAGAGTTCGTCCAGTTGTTCCATAAGAGTGTTTGTCTCATAGAGATACATTTCAAGCATGTTATCCATAATCTTAGTACCGCCTTATCTAATATAATGTGATGTTTTAAACTACAAAAATTACATTTATTAATATATATCGTCAGACTTGCGGGAAACGATAAGAGTAAATTGCAAAGCAGGTGAAAAAATGTCAAATATTTTAAAAGTAACGACTCCTGTTGTGGGATATGACAATAACGCAGTCAATAATAAGCAGACTCCGACCCAGCAGACACAGGACTTAAGCATCAAAAATCAGGTGGACCCGGGACGGGTGGTCAGGGCCGACGGCCGGACCGACGCGGACGGCCAGCAGGGGAAGGGAATTTCCTACGAATCCAATTTTGGGAATTTTGTCCAGTCTTTAAGGGAACTGCCCAACCTCCAGGAGGTTATGACCCGGATGCTGTTCGGCGGGATGGCGAATATGGTGGAATCCGGGATCGGCAAGGGGACGGCAGCGGATATTCAGGCACTGTTCCAGATGCTGCAGATGAACCCGGATGAGCTGAACGGATTTTTAAAGGACGCCATGGCAGGGGCGAACCGGCTGCAGGGTCCTTTATTTGATGTACTGCGCCAGATCATGAACGATACCAATTCCGTGGAGCTGAAAGCAGGGATTCTGGATATGCTCCGGAGATACAACGATATGTCCTCCGGTAAGCACTTGCAGCAGACGATCCAGGATCTTCTGGAGCAGATTGAGGGCCGGATGTTCCGGAACAACCGCCAGGAGCTTCACCAGCTTGCATCCAGGCTGCGACCCTACAGTATGGAGGGGAGCCAGGCCAATGTGCAGCTTCTGAAGGGGCAGATCATTCCTTACCTTGGCAGCTATATTTCTCAGACAAAGGATCTGGGGAAGATCCGGGATCTGATCAGTCTGCTTGCCCTCAATACCTCCCGGCTGGAAAACGGAAACGTGGACAAGGTGGCGCAGGCATTCCAGAGGCTGATGGATTTTCCGTCCTTCCAGAAGCATTTTCAGGGGATGACGGGCGCTCAGTTTAAGGATATGCTGCTGAATGTGGATTATGACAAGGCCGCGGGCAAGATGGACTGGACCGATAAGCTTCTCAATATCATGCAGGCCGGTGTGAGAGGAGAGGCGGGACTGGAGAATAAAGAGGACTTCGTGAATATGATGCGGAGCATGCTGATCAATGAGAGCGTGTATATGCCGGTCATGCATGTGATGCTCCCGGTGATCCTGAACGGGGTGCCGATGTATTCGGAGATCTGGGTGGATCCGGACGAGGAGTCGGGCAATCCGGGCTCCAAGGAGCGCGGAATTAAATTATTGATCAAATTTGACTTAAAAGATGTTGGCTTTTTTGACATGATGATGTATTATGAGAATGGGAAGATGGATATGCTGATTCATTATCCGGAAGAGCTGGCAGGACATGAGGGCGACATCCGTGACAATATCCGTAAGATCATGAGCAAGAATCACCTGGAGGTCGAGTATCTTGGCGTGGAGCAGGGCCAGGTTCCGATCAAGGTATCTGCTGCGTTCCCGAAGATATTTGAAAGGAGAAATGCGGTCAATGTCACAATATGACGATATCAGGAATAAAAAAGCAGTCGCGCTGCGGTATGACGAGAACAGGGACATTGCGCCCGTTATCGTGGCGTCCGGGCTGGGCTATATGGCGGAGAAGATCGTGGAGGTGGCCAATGAGAACGGCGTGCCTGTTTACGAGGACAATTCGCTGGCAACAGTGCTGACGCAGTTGGATCTGGGGACGGCAATCCCGGAGGAGCTGTACCAGGCGATTGTTGATATCTATACTTACTTTTTAAAATATACTCCGAAGCATTCCGCGGCGGGAGAGGCCACCGTGGAAGTGAACGAGGTGAAGAAGGAAGACGGGGAAGAAAGCGGAGAAAAGGGCGCGAAAAAGGATGCGAAAAAAGAAGAGGGGGGCTCCTGACGGGAGATCTCCTCTTCTTTTTTTATATATGGGCTGGCTGCGGCTGTCTCCAAAGGAGAGCCGAACCGGCTCTGAATACCATCATATACGGAAAGGCTGCCGGCGGCAGGTTTTCTGTATCAGGACTCCTTTGCCTTCACCTGCAGAACCTCCGTGTGGAAAACGTAATTGCGGATCCGCGCCTCAGCCTGCGGATTCAGGTCAATATATTCGCATCCGTACCCGCGCCGGCCTTCTTTTCGGACAGGACGGAGCTTCCGGATCCGGGCCTTCACCAGCAGCGGATTCCTGGAATCAAAAAGGACTACGGACAGGGTATCCCCCGGTTGATATTTTTTGTCGGAGACGAACAGAAAGCCTCCGCAGCCGATATCCTTGATGGTGACCATGGCCTCCTTCGGATCGTTGTCAAAATAAACGGACGTACGGAAAGAGACATACACACGGAAGTTCTTCCGAACCTCCTGGATGTCGTCGGTCACGCCCCGGACGATATAATAATCATGTTCGGCGTCTGCCTGGATCATTGTCTGGATACCGGATCCGGCTTCATTCGCTCCTGTTTCAGGGGGGATTGCCTGATCCGGCATACCGTCCCGCAGACGGCAGGTCTCCGCGCCTTCCGAGAGCGTATAGATAAACGCCCTGTAATCATACTGCCTGCCGTCCGGCATTAAAAAGACCCGATCCGGCAGGTTCTCCGGCTTTTCGGAAAAAATAAGGCAGACAGTGTCCGGACTTTCACACACGTACCGGACAGGGGATAAAAAACTACAGTCCATATGAAACAGCGTGCCATTTTCTGCATCCTGTAGTGAAGTGATTGATATCATGGGTAATTCCTCCTAATTGGCTGGCCGGCCTACCAGATCCTCTTTAACTGCTGCTTGAATACAAACTGGCGGATATCTCTCTCCGCGCTTTTCGTCAGATCAATAAACTGGCAGCCATAGACATGCCGCTTTTTGATCATTTCCTGTTCCCGCAGGATGACTGCCTTGACCTCGTATTCCCTTTTCAGGAAACAGTAGCGGAACTCGATCTCCTCGTCCACAGTCAGCGGCATCTCTGTATAGAGCATAATGCCTCCCACGCTGATATTATGTATGGTCCCCATAAAATGTCCGTGTACGGTAGACGTAAATTCCAGCTCCTTCTCCAGCTTCACCCGCAGATCCTTCTGCCGCTGGATCGTCTCGCGGACCTCCAGGATCTCGCACTGTGCCATCCACGGCTCCAGCACCCATGGATCCGTATTTTTATGGACGACCAGGCTGCTATATGTCTTGATGCAGCCCATCTGGCTGTCAAAAAAGTCAATCTCCAATTTGTCCGTATCGGGACCGAGCTTGCTGTCATCCTCAAAATGAAGCGTGATCCGCTCTTCCACGCTCATGACTCTGGCCTTCACCAGAAGCTCGCCGGACGTATCGTAAACCATACATGTACTGCAGTCCTTTAAAATCATGGTCTGAAAGACCTCCCTTCCTAAAAAATATACGAGTCATAATGATACTAACTGTCCGGCCTTAAATGCTAATAGCATAAGTTCCATTGACTGCGCATCACATTTTCTAAACTTTAGATAATAGAATAACGTATCTAAAAAGTTTTCCATCTGTAAGAAATTGTTGTTAAGTGCTTAAGAAGCCAAAAGGTCTCATATGCCTTTCTCTTAATTTCATTCACGTGTTCGACTTGGTGATAATCTTCTAAACGCTGAATATCGGAAAAAAATAGTAACTCATGTTTACAAGCCTGCAAGAGTCTAATTATCAGTTTACCTGTAAATACATTGAATTACAAGTGTTTTTTAAAATATTCTCCGATTTCTGCGATAAACCGCAGCGCCTGGGGTTTCATTTCTTCGGGAAATGCGCTTAGTACTGGAGCGGTCTCAAAGTTCAGTACCTGGTCAAAATGTATGCGTCTCAATCCATTCAGAAATCCGTTCCAATCCGTGGCGGCTGTATTTTCCCTTGTTTTTGTAAATGTAAATGGAATCTGATGCAGATCCCCCGCACCATCGTTATCATGAATGTGGAGTACCTTCAAGCGGTGTCCCAGAGCGCACAGGAAGCTTTCAAAATCAATGCCTGTGAGATTGGCGTGCCCTGTGTCAAAACAGAATCCAAGCAGCTCTCCGTGGTGCCTGTCATTAAAGCGGTCGATGCGCTCTGCCGCTTTTTTTGCGTCGCAGCAGGGGCCCTCGACGAGGTGACCGCCGACAGAATTGTAAAGATTTTCTACGCAGATTGTAATCCGCAGTTCCTTTGCCAGCGGGGCCAGTGTGTCGAGAAACCTCTCGGTCTGTTCCCATTCCGCTTCCTCCGAGCCGAGATTGCGTGCCAGCTTAAACCCATGCACTACGATATAAGGGCACTGAAAAAAAGCGCAGATGTGCATGCTCTTTCGTGCCACAGTGTCCTGCAGATAGCCATTCAAGCCGCTGCCGCCGTTCGGGACATAGAGCGGGTAGGGCATGTGCATCTGATTCAGGGTAATGCCGGCTGCGGCCGCGCCCTTTTTATGGGGGGAGAAAAAATGCTCCAGCTCCGCGCAGGATTGATCAAAAAATTCATTCAAATCCAATTGATACAGCGATGTATTTAAAAGGTAAGAATTCAGGCTGAAATCTGCGCAGGAAAATCCTGTATCTTTCAGCATTTGAAAACCGGCTGCCGGATCCGAGTCATAAACTACATTTTTTGTCTGTACACCGATAGAAACCATGGTTCTGATACCTCCAAAATTCAACTGTCTGCCGCAGCCATGTCCGGACGGGAAAACAGAGTATATTTTTTGCGGGCCGCGGCATTTTTCTGAAATCAATACATTTCCAGCCTGTCAAAATGAAAGGACGGCATGTACTCGTCATTAAAAAATTCTATATTTTTGATGCCCATTTTCCGAAGCTGTGTTTCGATCTCACGGTAATAAATGTTGCAGATGAAAATGCCGTAGCTGTCGGGAAGCTCCTTTAAGGCTTCCGGCGGCTTGATCTCCAGTCCGCAGATCTTGGTTCCCCAGACGGCCGGATTGTTGTCGCAGGTGAAGAGGGGAGGGTACTGGCTGCCGTAGCATTTCATGTAATTGCGGCACATGTTCCCGGCTCCGAAGAGGACGATGGACTTGTACTTTTTTAAAAGGCTTTCCAGCTCGATCTGCCATTTAAAATACTCTGCCGCGGACTTGGCCAGCAGCAGAAGCTGGGGACGGAGCAGCGGGGAAAACGCGGCTGCGGTATCTGCAAAATCAAGCACAAGGCTGCCGCCAAAATCCATGCTCCTCAAGCCGCGGATCAGGCTGAGCCAGTCTGTCCCGGGCTGACCCTGGAAGGCGGAGGTGAAGGGCAGAAGAGAAGATTCCTGCTGTCTGCCGCAGTCCCGGAGGATGACCGCCTGGAGACGGCGGCCGAGAGCAGCGGCGAATGCCTGCATGTCCTGGCCGCAGAGCGTGCAGATTCCGGTGTCCAGGCAGAAAGCGAAGGCAGGGCTGTCTGAGCGGGGCTGCGAGTGATCGTGTGCCGGGGCTTCTGCGTGGGGCAGGTGATCGTGTGCCGTAGCTTCTGTGCGGGACGTGTGATCCTGCTTTTCAGCCTCCGTATTCAGCATGTCGATCCATGCAGCGGCTTCGGCGCCGTCGGAGCAGATTCCGCGGAGCAGATGTCCGTTGTGGCTGCGGCATTGGTTTTCCAGCAGGAGAGTGACGGAATACTTTCGGGCGGTCTCGGCAAGGCGGAGATAGTATGCGCGGTTGACCTGCCATTCCGTGCCCTTCTCTAATCCGGCGAACAGCGGGGGGACAATCAGGTACCGGCATCCGATCCTTCCGCAGAATGGAATCGCAGAGTTGGCGATCTCTTCCAGCAGAGGATTCAATTCTGCGCGCCTGCTGTCCCACGGAAGACGCGGAACACGCAGGAGCTGGACGGAGAGGCCATGGCTGCGGCACTGTGCCAGAAGCGGCTGCAGATTCTGCAGCATGGCTTCCGGGGTGCGGAGAAGGGAGACCATGTCGGAGGCGCTGGAACGCGGGGGCGGTACGGGGCGGCAGGGCTTATTTTGTTTTCCATAATTTTCCAGGTCGTACCCGGAACAGCACATGCTGAGATCCAGGGCAATTGTTTTCAGTCCGGCATGGGACATGTCCGTCAATCCCTGGGCGGGATGCCGGAAATCCGCGATGCCGGTGGGGGAGTAAAGAATGTTCATTGCGGTGCTCCTTATAGCAATCTTTTTTCTATCAGGTCTTTTATTTTGGAAGAGCTTGTACTCTGCGTGTATGGGAAAAATTCCATCTCCGCGCCGTGCTTTTCCAAAAATTCTTTTTCGGCCAGCCAGTCCGGATTATCCACGTAATCGCTGCCGGAAAACTGACAGTCAAAATGATGCAGACGCCAGGCGTCGCGTGTACCGCCGAAATTCAGAGGGATTTCCACGACCTCATCCACATATCTGCAGGACCGGACCATTTCCGCGCGCTCTTCATAGGGGACAAATGGCTCCACTTCTTTGAATTTGCGCACCCCTTCATCCGTCACAACGCCGACGATCAGGTAATCGCACTGTTCCTTCGCACGTTTGAACATATTCAGATGTCCCACATGGAAGAGGTCGAAGACGCCTGCGATATAGCCTGTGTGGTACTTCTTTTTGACTGCGGAATTTTCTGCGGAACCGGATCCGGAAGCAATGTTTTGCGGCACAAGGGGCTTCCGCTTCCGGGGATAATCCTTGCCGGGATCATAAATGCTGTATTCTGTCACACCCATGCCGTCCAGCTGCTTCATAACAGACAGATAATTTTTGATGCAGATCAGAACCTTATATTCTCCGCTGTGCAGCGCACTCAGGAGCTCCGGAGACTGGATGGAAACGCCCTCGATCTCCTGGCCCCATTTTTCCCGGTTATTATCCACGACCGCGTAAACCGGATAATCCTGGCTGTACAAGCTGAGGAAACGTTTCGTAAAATTGCCCGAGCCGAAGAGGATCAGCTTGCGGGTATCCGCATTCCGGAAAATGTCGATAAACAGCTTCTGGTACTCATCCGAGGAATAGTTCAGACGCTGCCGGTTGGAATTGACCACATCATAATTCCGCCGGCATGCTTCGTGATATTTCCGCAGTGTCTTTTCCTGACGGAGATCCGCAAGAAAATCCCACTCCAGCTTCTGCCATTTTGACAGCTTCCGGTTCAGATCGTAGCGGTCCAGAAGGTTTTTCATCGGCAGAAGTTTTTCGACTTCCAGATCTCCTGCGTAAAATGTGGCGACCATCCGCCAGATCAGTGCATTTGCCGGATAATTTTCCATGCAGAATTCCTGGTCGTAGAATACGAAAGTACCGCCAAGATAAAAGCTGTTCAGCGGTACCATGTCGATGTAGCCCTTTCGCAAAACGGCACCGTTTCCGTCGCCGCGGTCGGGTTCGAGGATTTCCGAGGACTGCAGGATCAGGTCCCGGAATTCATCCAGCTTCTGCAGAAACATTTCCTGATCCTCATGCAGTAGCCGTTTCAGGTAGAGCTGGCCGACTTCCGCGGTGATGTAGGGCATGAGGCAGGAGACTGGGCGGGACTCCGGCTCCGGAGGAGCTGCGGGAGCGGCGTGTGCGGGTGGAACCTGGGCCGTGGTGGGAGCTGTTGCAGTAGTATTGAGTACGGGCGGAACCTGGTTCGGATGCGAGGCTGCTCCAGTCGTGTCACGGCAGGACAGATTCGCCTCGTGGTTCGCTATGGTATCCAGAATGTGATGTGCAGGAAGGTACTGCCCCAGCTTCGCTTCTACGACGGAGATACCATGTATAGACAGATCATGTCCGTGCTCGATCAGTCGCTGCAATCGCTGCATTCCTTCCGTATGCGCCGCCCGTTTTTCTACGATCCCTGACCGGTGGATGATCGTCAGAAGCGCACGCTCGGGCCCCCGTTCCATGGAACTCGTGACATGGATGACATCGGAAAGCCGGCCGCTTAAAGGGCATTCGATCAGATACGCATTTGCCATTTCATGGAACATTCCATTCTCGGCGAGACTGTTGTAGAGGCTTTCCTCATCTAGAAATACGGTATCCGGATTATGATAAGTCGGAAAAATCCGGTTGGACAGATCTTCGTTCGGCAGGTAATCTTCCGCATACAATAAGGATGGATTTTTCAGATCCGTAAGAACGGAGTAAAACTGAAAAGTCTCGAATCCGGAGCTTTGCAGCATGGATCGGAGCTCCGCCCGGCTGTAGCAGCGCCCCTGAAAAATATCTTCCTTTTTGGAGTAAGCACGCTGATAGCCCTCGATCCCGTCAAAATTCCGCTCCGTGTAGGGATCCCGGTCCCCGCAGAAATACCGGAGGCCAAAGCGGTTGTTCATCCCCAGGAGGAGCGTGCCGTCGGGCTTGAGCAGGGACTTCAAATGTGAAAGAAACCCGGCAGGGGATTCCAGCTTTTCCAGAGTCTCGATGGCAATGATGTAGTTGAAGCCGGCGGTGTGGGCTTGCTGCCATTGCGGGGTGAGGGTCTGGAGCGGGGGTGCGCAGGTGAATAGGGGGGATATACTCTCGGCCAGGGCAGCGCAGGGTTCGTCCTTTTCGCCGAGATAAAGGAAGGTGCTGCCCGGTCTAAAATCGTACCATTTCAGGAGCCCCTGTTGGATTTCTTTTATAAGGTATTCTGGTTGCATTGATGTAAACCTCCAAGTTTTTGCATTTGATGTTGTATATCCGTTTCATGAGTTATAAAAAATCCTCATGTGGCAAATTATAAGGTATGAACCGCAAACTTTTCGGGATGGTTTCTGTAATATTCCATCATCCTCTTCTTCTGATGTCCGAAAGCCAGGTGTCCTGCCAGTACATTTTTCAGCTCATAGATTGCCAGATCCTTGCTTCCATTATCCTGGCAGATGTACGCCTCATCCCTGCCCATTCCGGATTCATCCGGGATTTCCGGCCATTTTCCCATCATGATCCAACGTTCACGGGAAAACATGATACATCCGATATTGTAATAGCAATCCAGAATGTCATAACTGTCATTTTCTAGAAAATGCGCTGCCATATGGTCAAACGTATCCATGGTATCCCACAAAAATTCTGCAGTCTCCGGTACATTAAAAACTGCGCTGAACCTGCTCTTGTAGGCCCTGCCAAATCGCTGCTCATATTCTTCTTTTTTCCCGATAAGTTTCACGTAGGAGGCATAGCCGCAGCAATTCAGCGGCACGACCGGGACAACAAAACCGATCCTGTACTCGCCTTCCTGTTCGATCTGGCGGTAGCCCCGAATCATCTGGCGAAAAAAATCTTTCCCGATAAAAATGTCCTCGTCCAGTTTTAATATATATTCCGCATGTGGATGCAGTTCGATCACCAGATTTTGAATATAACATACCTGATTGATCTCTGTATAAAGATAGGACCATCCGTTCCGTTCGGATATCTTTGCCAGAATCTTATCCTGCTTTCCAGACACGACAAGACAGTAATCTACATCCGGATCCTGAAAAATCTCCAGCCTGCCGATCGTATCCTTCCACAATTCAGGTTCATAGCCTGCCAGTACGTAACATAAATATTTTTTTCCCTTGCTCCGATCTGTAAAATGCCAGGGAATGTCATAACGGTACGGCACCATTCTCTCCTGCAGATTGCGGAGATTATAAATCTGCGTGACGCCGCAGGCGTTTAATTGTTTCCAGACGTCCTCCGCGTAATTAATTGAGAGGATTACGGTAAACGAATCCTTTTCTAATCGGGTCAATGCTGCTGGGGATTCCACAGGGAGGCCTTCATATTCCCGGCAAAAAGTCCGTTTAAAATTATCCACGATAAAAAGTAATCTGCCGCCGTATCCATTTTGTCTCAGCCATGTGATCACGTCCTTCGTCTGGCTGCCGATTCCCCATAATACGACAGGTTGATTTAGCTTTTGCTGTCTTTCCAGTTCTCTCAGATTATCCAAAATCAATTTTCATTTTCCTCCACGATCCAATCTTCCATACATGCGTTGTGTTCCGTTTTCTGCCATGGGATAAATGCTGCTTTATCCGGACAGTAGCGGCACATATCAGCATGGCGCTCCAACTTTTCCCTCAGTTCGATTCCCGAGGCTTCCTTATAGATATCAAAAATATCTTCTGACGAAATGCTGCAGTGAAAAGCATTGTTAAAATCACAGATCAGTAGCGGGAGAGGGCACTTTGCGATTTTTCCATTTCTCAGGAAATGGCAGCGGCTGCTCTGACATAACCGAACCGCCTTTTCCGGGTCGTGGCTGGGCGTCAGTGTCAGGCTTTTCCGAAAATCCTGAAGCTCCTCTGCAATCGTTCCATACGGAATATGCTCCGCATCCAGCCTCGCGGTCAGTTCTCCAATCATTTGCATGGTAGGAGGGTAGGGGCTGATGTCCATAGATACATGGCACTCCCGCAGCACTTCCCAAAGCTCGTCCGGCTGCCGGGGAATCAAAAGGCCGTTGGTCACGATCCGAAGCTCGGCTGCCGGAAAATGATGCCGCACAATTTTTACGCAGCTTCCCAATTCCCGGTTCAACAACGGCTCTCCGCCCATCAGACGAATAATAAAAATATTGGAAAACAATTCCGACAGCCTTTTGAAATCCCGGTCAAATTCTCGAAGATCCGGATAGTTGGGATGAACGGCGATATTGGAAAAGTGCATACATCCCCGGCATTTCAGGTTGCAGGTATCGGCTGCGTGTGTTTCCAGATACAGCAGATCAGAATCATCGTCAGAAATTCTGGCGCAATACTCGTATGGAATGTCTTCGTGATCCAGAATCGGAAGGTTGTATTGCATGGAAAAAACAGGAATGCGGTAAATCCGTTTTGCGCCTGCGGCTTTCAGGTGTTTGATCCAACGCTCCGTTTCATGCCAGCTTACGGCCAGAAAGATGTCTGCTTCCGAAAGGCGGCTGGGGGAAGTGAGGCTGGAGATATTGGAAATATGTTCAATTATGGAATGAACCGGGCGGGTGGAGGCATGTGCCGCCTGTTGTTTTACATATTGCAGAAGACCGCCGTTTCCGCAAAGTATGAGTTTGGGCATATGTAGGTACCTGCTTTCTGTATTGATTGAGAACTACTTTTTATTCTATAGGAAACTTTTTCTGTTCTTGTTTGTATGATCAGGCTGCGTAAAAAAATCCTGATATCGTTCTGTCAGCATTTGCATTCATAACTTATATCAGGATTTTTTCATTTCAATATTCATTTTGATTTGCAACAGGTGCCTGTCAGATTTAAGCTTAAGGATACGTCATGAAATAAATTTTCATGATAGATCCCCAGAGATAAATTTTTGGTAATATTGTTCTGACATTTCTTCTGTCAGCCCAAAAATCTTCTGAAGTTTTGCCAGGATACGTTCCATTGGAAAATCGTCATCAATATAGTCCTGGACAACAGCTTGTATATCCGCCTCTCTGACTTCTTTGCATATGGCTTCGCCTAATCCATCCACTTTCTCTGCCTCCTTCCACAACTCTCTATTTTCAGAAAAATCAATATAATCCGTTACTGTAGCCATAAAATTATCCCTGTGGGGATACATGATCACATTCAGAAAACGTAAAAGGTCGTACCCCTCGTCCTCTTTTTTACCATTGTACCAAATTGCTTCGCAATGGCTTGCGTACGTTATCCTATTATGTTACACTATCTCTAACGTAGTATTATCGAAAAATTTTCTGTCAATTCAAAGAATTGTTTCTCGAAACATTGCAATTACATAATGAATTGTCAGAAAATATTTCCGCAATCTGGTACAATTGGAAATCATCAGATTCAAAGCAGGTTTTCCCCTGCTTTTTTGTTGTGATGAATCAGATGCTTTCCTTAGTAATTATACATCATACTTCCCAATTTGATAACCACCAAAGTCATCAAATCATAATTTTCTTTTGCCAGAGTATTGATCCCGATATTTTTTGTATTTGCGATCTCATACACGGAAATTGTGTAACGTTCTTCTTTTGGAACATCATCCCTGCAGATCCAGATGCTGTAGCACTTTTCCAGCTGGGAATAATCGGTTCGTTCTGTAATAAGAGACAGCTGGGACGACAGGCGCCGTGCCAGATAATACAATCCCCGCTTTTCAATCGGATAACCAGGCTTATAGGTTTTCTGCGATTCGATATCCACGTGCAGGCTGATCTGCATCGTTTCTGTAGAAAGAGCAGGATTTCTGGCCCGAAATGCCAGGTCAAACAGGGATGTCTTCTCGTTGAGGTGAACAAATTCGATATTGTCGCCCCTTACCTGTGTGTTCGTCCGGCCCTGTGACACTTCCTTTGTGTCCTCCATTTTTTTCATTGGTGGTAAGGATTTCTTCAAGAAATAATCTTTGAATCTGACCTGTGTAAGTGTCTGCTAGAGCTATCACATAAGATATACCCATGCCCAAGAGACCATTCGGCCATTTCGCAGGGGATAAAAAACGAATAAGAGTTGATGTTTGAGCTGAGGAAAAGATGTTCCTCTTTTCTTATGATGATACAAAAACAGAAGTTTGTCAAGAAAAAAGCAGAGATTCACCAAATCTACAAATTTTTGTTGATCTTCCTTTTCCGGGAGGAAAAATCGCAGGATATAAATCTCAATATAAGTTATGAATTTGTCAAGGTGCTGTTCGATATTCGTTATGAATACTTTAATCCGCTCTTTATTCTGCCATTTCGGAAAGGCGCATAATCATATTGGTACAGTCCATAGGAAACGTACTGAGATTGTAAATCGTAATTTGTTTTTTATCGATGCCATATTCATATAATTGTCTTTGAATATCATCCGAATGAGCAGCATTTGTGATAATAAAATACGCGTCCGGATATTGCTTTGCTGCATCCTCAGGCAGAATAACCATGCGTCCCATATGTGTATGTCCCCATTTGTTTTTATCATTATCGCAAAATGCGGTAATATTTTGTATTCCGTTACTTCGCAGCAGACAATACGCGCAGGAACCTACGTATCCGCTGCCAAAGAGAAATATATGCTTAAAATCTGCAATACTCTTCAAAAAAAGTTTAACACTCTCTGCAGTGGTTTCTGCCTTTAAGCGGGCATAGTAGTCATAAAATTCCGGATTGTCCACAAACATTCTGATTGCAAGCCAATCATCCGCAGTTACAGACATTTGATTCAAGATACCCTGACGTATAAAATCTTTCAGAATGGATCTGAATTCATTCAAAGCCTCTTCGGTCCCTTTTGCGGGCTGCCCCCATGTCAATAACTCGATATAAGGTCTATGTGCAATAACCGCAATTTCCCTGGCCAGAAACTCCATCTGTTTTTTTCCAGTCTTGCCGGTCTGTTTGGCTATATGGATCAGATTTTTACATTCTGCAAGATTGAACAATACGCATTTGCTGTTGTAAGTGGAAGAGTTCGTATTATCTCTGCGGTAACAGTAAAAGGAACGATCCAGGAAAAACCCCCTTCTGGCATTTAGGGCTACCTGGTATCGGAAACCGCAGTCTTGAAATGCCGCTCCTGGTGTCTCCTGGAACCAAATACGGTTTTCCTTTAAAAAGGCTTTTTTATAGATTCCATTCCATGCAAAGACATCGATTGTACACTTGCTATTAAAATAATCCTCTGACATAAATACGGTATGATACCTTGCAGAGCTGTACTTTTCCAAAGAATATTTCAGAAAAAGCCGTTCTCCGTCCGGAAAGGTCGTAAAAACATCAAAATCTGATTTTACAAATTCAGCGTTATTTTCCTTTGCATAAGTGTAAAGCTCTTGGTACATTTCCAGTAAAATAAAATCATCAGTTTCTACAATGCCGACATACTCTCCGACAGCTTCTCTGATTCCAAGATTCATCTGGTAACCATAGCTTTTCTGTGGAGAACGGATCAGCCGGATCCGGCCGTCACGTTTGCTATATTCTTCTAAAATCTCCCATGTGCCGTCGGTAGAACCGGCATCTACGCACAGGATTTCCAAGTCTTGTAAGGTCTGATGAATGACACTTTCCATACATTCCGTAATATAGGGCGCTACGTTCAGGGATGGCATGATGATTGATACTTTTGGCATAAGTCCTCCGTTCATGAATAGAACAACATATCTGTATATGCAATTTTTAGTTCGTCTTTGTGGTGCATCAGGAAAATCCCCAGAAGCCATTCTATAAGATATCCCATATACCTGTCATTTCGATAAAAGTGTAATTCATCGTAGCAGCGTTCGATTTCAAATGTAATAGAAAATATAAATTCTGCATATTTTTGGAAAAGCTCATATTTCATAATTGACAAATTACATGGCGGAAAAAACTTTGCATTTAAAAATGCTTTTGCTTCCGGTAAATATTCTGGATATATAGTTTCTATTGCCTTTAACAAATAGTATTCATCAGCCTTTGGTACAAAGCTGGAAAAGAAAGAATGAACTGTCTCATTAACAAATGTGGGGGTGGTTACCAGCACGTCTATATCTGAGCTTACCAATCGGATAAAATCATTCTCTGACATATCAAAATGTCTTCTGTAATGGCATAAACCAATATAATCAGTCTCGGGAGCATTTTCCCACATCCAATAAAGGGCGGTGCATTCAGAATAAATGGTATTCCTTTCCGAAATATTCTCCCCCGTATTATCTCGTATATCACAAATCTCCACTTCGGTTAAAGCAGCGCCTACTTGTATTGGAATAATCCATTGCGGCAAAGTGGGCTCTGTCATACTTTTGTCGATATGGCTCTGGGCCATATAAATAGAAATAGATTTAGAGCTGATCGCATTATTTATGTTAAGCGAGTGTAAAATGTGATAGCATCCATATAAGTCTTCGTATTCTTCTAAAATTGTCCTCTGAGGAAATAACTCTAAAATACTGCGAATATTTTGCTCCTCAACCATGGCTGATTTAAAACGCCAATGATATTCGGTGTTATTTGGCTTTGTCAAAACCAAAATGTTATGATAAGTTTCGACAGGAATCTCTGTACCAACATGATAATTTCCTTTTTGGAAAACATTTTTTACTGCTGCAAATCTTAATTCCTCCCGTATTTTTGTCATCAATTCAAAGGATAAAAACACCAGGTTTGTCAACCTGTTTTCAATGATATAATCAAAGACGGATATATATAAATTGCTATGTTTGGTTATTGAGGATAAAATGAGGTATCCGTTATCTTTCTGAAAGTTTTTAGCTTCTATTACAGGCAGATTAAATAAGAAGTCTGGATTTCCATTTATATCTGAGACAAGAAATCCTGTTACTGTTATATGATGCATTTTTAGAAAGGAATATAAAAAATTTGCATTTTTTCCAGCACCATAAATAAAAATTTTATTATTAATACCTCTTAAATTAATCAAATCGTCTATTTTTGTGAATGTCATCTGCTATTTGCTCACTTTTCTATTTAATAAGTTTTATATTATGAAATATTTTGCTGCGAAAATATTATAGTTTCTGCCTTCTTGAGTGAATTTTTTGTATAATATCCATGGATTATTTTCTCAGAAACTATTTTTACATGATGTAAATATTCCTTGTATATATTTTCATTCATTTCAGCTAAAATAGTTGAAACCTCATAAAGGGAATTTACAGTAATTCCCACGTTGTTTTCTTTTACAAAAGATGCCTCGGCAGCATGCTCCCATATTATAACAGGAATTCCAGAAGCTAAATACAGGGATAATTTATGTGGGTTATTATATCTTAAATACTCTCCGGTATCACCAAAGCATCCGTCCAGACTATCACCATCCCATACAAGGCCAAATCCACGGTTAAGAATTTGAGGAATTTCATCCGAAGAATAGGAACCGTGATAGTTTATGTTACGTGCAGCCTTTTGATTTTCATAATTAGGTCCATACAAATGTACTTTCAGGGGTGCCAAACATGATAATTTCCCTATATAAGGACTTTTTACTGTCTGCAAATTACCAGCTATGGTGATTGACCTTTCGAAAATTATATTTTTTTCCTGCTTTTTCAGTAAATAATCAAATATACGAAGAGGAATAAGTCGGTTTGAACTAACGCCTAACTCGGTAAAATATGTCAGCATCTTTGTGTTATGTACAATAAATATATCCGCTAATTGGAGAATAAAATGAAAGTCTTCTTCTTTGGATTTGTCTAAAAATATTTTCCTTAATGCCTCTACATCATGTATAAAGACAATTATGCGAACATTTTTTTCCGTTTTTAATCGGAGCAGTATGCTGTTTCTTATATCTTGTTCCTGACAGAAAGGGTATTGTAGGAATAATATGGAACGTTCAGGTATGATTTCAAAACAATGGTTCCATTCCTGTTCTAAACGTCTTTGACTCCAGTTCCAATCAGCAGAGCCTTTTTCACCTTTATAAGGATGTATATTGACAGCATAATATCCTAACTGAAGCAGTATATTTTTAATATCAGCGGGTGCCTTCCCGCCAGCAGTGTTTGTTGATCCGATACATTCCCAAATCTGAAATTTGTTTTTAACAGCGGCATCACTTGATGAAACTAAACTCGGAGCTTTTCGATTCCGGACCGTTTCAATTTTCTTTTCAAGATCTAATCTATGAGCTTTATGATTGCTATTTGTCCAAGATGCAGAATAGTGATGTATAGAATATGTATTATCGGTTATCCCTCCAAAACCACGAATATAGCTTATTGGCGCAAAGTATTCTTTAGGATAAATTGCAATATTATCCTTTTCCTGAAATTGTCCATTCATTTTAAAGCCATATTTCTCTAAAACATTTGATTGTATAATAGGGCATGTTGTTGTATTGAAGCTTTTATCACTATTTATAAATGTTATATGATTATATACGTTTAATACATCCTGCAATAAAGGTTCTTCTTTTACAGAGCCAAAACCCAGTCCCCAAGCCACATATTCATTACTTTCAAATCCGCAAAACATCCGCCATGTTAACAGGTTGTCAAATGATCTGATCAATTCAACATCAGTATCAAAATATAACCCACCTTCATGGTATAATATATCTACTCTTGCATAATCGGTTACAAAAGCCCATTGTTTATGTTCATACGCCTGATGGACATAAAGGTTTTTATGGACATCATAGTTTGTTTCATCCCATCTGATAATTTCATAATCTGGACAAAATTTTTTCCAAGATTCTATACACCGCTGGTATTCGTCAGGAATCTCATTCTGACCAAACCAGCAATAGTGGATTTTTTTGGGTATCAGCTGTTTTTTTGCAGTATAATCAATATTGACGCAGGTCTCCTCCGTATGATTTTTAATAAAATATTCTATATAGCAATCCATTCCATTTAGCTTTTCAATGGAATCAAGCTGCTGTATAATTTCATCAAATGAAAGGCAGGTTATTATAATTACACATTTCTTATCATAAATCTTTAGAAAATCATCCAATGAGATGACTTTAACTTGTGTATTATTCATATTGATAGATGGTTTTTGTGCATATTGGTAATTATCAATAATACCGGAGATATGGACATCATAATTTCCAGCAATGAATTCGTTCAAATACTTACCTGCGCCAAAGCAATATACATTTTTATTCTTTGTTCTATCAATAAATTCACTTTTTCCGCAATCAATAAAATTAATCATTTTTGTTAGCCCTTTATTTATAATTCAAGTTCTCTTTGCCAAAAGTCTGATTTTGGCTCTTCCCAAAGTATCTTTTCTTTTTTTATATATTTGCACAATTCAGACTTGATTTTTTCAACAATATCTAAATTTTTTACTGCAATTAATATCTTATCAAATTCAAAATCTTTTAGAGACTCCGGTGAAATAATTCTCTGATCAAATATATATTGTCCAGCTTGTCCTTTATCTGCCCAGGCAACCAATTCAAACATGTCTTCATGCATTAATTGCTTATAATAAGATTTACCTACATTTCCAGCACCATATAGAACAATTTTTTTGTCACAATTATGAAATAGATTGATTGGAAAAATATAGGATGCCCTTAGTTTAATAGAAAAAATATCAACTAACCCCTTTTCTATAAATGGCATTATATATGCCTGTAATTGCCTGTTGAGACAATATTCGGTACTATAATTTGAGAAGGCTTCACACATATATTGATAAAAGTAATAAGCCCTGGAAAAGATATCACAATCCTTAGTGCGACACATAGATGTCTGGTGTATCCTATAAAAATAGAAAGACTCATTTGTTATAGCAATTTTCGAAGCGTTGAGCATCGCTTTATAAACAACAGCAGCGTCTTCACCCATTGTGATTCTGTTATCCACCGTTCGAAGACTTTCCCACAGCAGTTTCCTTTTGATCAACTTAGTACATAATGACTGTATGATTCCAGGACGATTTTTTTCAAAGTCAAACATCATTTTTTTATAAATATATTCTAACTGCTGATTTTCATATATCCCATTTGGAATTGTATAATGCCATTTTATATTATTAGTTCCATCTACACTAACTACGGCATAGTTTACAATATCGACAAGTCCGTTTTGAGATAATGAAAGGACAGATTCTAATAAATTTTCCGAAATCCAGTCATCACTATCAACAAAGATACAGTATTCACCATTTGCAGCCTTGACCCCGACCTTTCTGGCTGCTACTAACCCCTGTTGCTTCTGATGTATTACAGAAATCCGGGAATCTCTTTTGGCATAATCATCACACATTTTTGGACTGTCATCTGTTGAACCGTCATCTACAAGAATAATTTCTATATTTTTATATGTTTGATTTGTAATACTTTTTAAGCAAAATGAAAGATATTGTTCTATATTATAAACAGGTACGATCACTGAAATCAGCATAATCAATCACTTCCCTTTTTAGCTCTTTTATCATCTTTCCCTATGATTCTTTTTTTGGAGTTTGTTTTAATTTTGTAATAGCATATCAAAAATTTCGTCTACTGAAACAATATTTTTGATATTTCGGGAAAGCAAAAGTTGTTTTATCTCTTCATATGCAAATATAGGGGTTACAATTATAAGTTCTACATGTGGCCAATCATCTTCTAAACTGTAAGTTGTAAGTTTTGTATTTTGGTATTTTGGGTCTTTATCTATAACATATGCCACTTGAATATTATCTTCCTGTAATTCTTTTATAACTTTATCACCTATAATTCCATAACCGTATACAGCAATTGTATGGATATTTTTTCTTTTAAAATAGTGACCTAAAGTTTTTCCTTTTATATGTAATGAGTTCCATTTGGATTCTAATTCAGCATATTTTGATGACTTTAAAATAGTTGAGTTAACTATATGTTCAATTTTATTAATGTCGTTATCGTTAAACAATGTACAATTCCTAATATGACACATCATTTCCTTAAGTGAGTTTATCATATTAGTCCAGTTAAAAGAGGCATTTGCACCATTTTCAATATGAGTATATAATATTGTATTATTTGCTCTGAATTTTGCACCAGTAACGGCCATTAAAAGCCATAATAAAAAATCATCTGCCCCAGAGTATGTTAGAATCATTTTTTTCCATTCTTTTGGAATACTACTTTTTTTAATAAGAACTTGACCTGGGGAACATATTCGATATTTAAGCATAAATACATTGTTTCTAGTGACAATTGGAACTTTATTTTTTTCGTAAATCAATTTGTGATTTCGATAATATCCATTGCATACAACAGCATCAGCAGAATCGATACTTTGCAGTTGGCTTAGTAAATAATTGGGAGCTATTTCATCATCCTGATCCAGAAACAAGATATATTCTCCTTTTGAATGATGTAATCCACAAATGCGACTGGCGTGTACTCCTAAATTACTTTTATTAGTATATACATTCAAATTATTTGGCTCAAAAATATGTTCATCTGGAGAATCATTAATATAAATTAATTCCACTTCTATGTTAGGATAGATTTTCCTTAGCTCGTATATATTCTCATCTACCATAGAATTTATTTTATTAAGATATTTTGAACCATAATATAAAGGAACTATTATACTGATTTTTGTCATATTAATGTCTCCATATTTAAATATTTATAAATGAACAAATTTGAAAGATGCCTTCTGTTCATTTATCAGTAGGAACTTACTAGAGTTATGCAATCTAGTTTCTCTTCCCCTGCCCAATCAATCTCGCGCTGCTCAATAACAGTTAGACCTGCGCAATTAGCCAGATACGCAAATAGTTGTTTGCTCATGTAGTTCCGCCCATGTTTACCAGATGAAAAAGTAACTTTTTCGTCTGTTGAATTTATTATAGTATATAAATTGAAATCTATATTTCTTAAATTAAGCATACAAAATTCTTTTTGTTTGCTCCCCCACAATCAATTATGATATTCTTTGTTTTATAAGTGTCACAAAAACCCTCAATTTCAATTCCATGTTCATATAATATTTCTGCATATTTTTTCCTTTTATTCCTGCTCCATATATGACAATTTACATAATACACCTCTACAAAATAGAATTATATTAACTTTTTATATTCTAAAATTTCTTGCTAGATTTACATAAAGCGTAATTTGTTCTTCCCCTCATTTAAATCTCGAATATTCTTTTTACTTTCCCAACTTGCAGTTGACCAATGAATGGAATGCGTATTTTCTGTATATAAATCAGAAATTCCAACCAATCCGTTTGGATTAAAAACTTCCACTGGATATAATACATTGCCGTTAATTTTCTGCTGTTTATTATTCAAGATAAACCCGTAACTTTTTAACACCTCATCTTGGTAATCGCAACATGGTCTTAAGTCCATACTTCCATCTTCTTTTATAAATTTTTGAGTGTCGTAATAATCTCTCATTTGTAAAGCTAATTCATTTCCGGCTACAGATCCAAAACCTATTCCCGTCACTACCTCGTTATAATTTGCAAATCCCCAAAAAGAAGAATCACATAACAAATCATCAAAGGATTTTATTATTTCTACATCTGTATCTAAATATATCCCTCCATAGGTTCCAACTATATCTAATCTTGCATAGTCAGGTACAAATCCCCATTTTTTTGCATTATATGCCTCATACATATATTGATTCTTTTTTACATCATAGTTCGACTCATCCCATCGGATAATTTTATAATCAGGACAGTATTTTTTCCATGAGTTCATGCAATGGCGGATTTTTTCATTCATGGGTGTTTTCCCAAACCAAAAATAATGAATTACTTTAGGTATAATTGCTTTTCCTGTAGAATAAGTAATAGTTTCAGCATTACAATTATCCTGCATTAAACTTGCGCTGAAACAGTCAACATTTTCTAATTCTCTATATTCATTCAATTGTTCCATTATTTGCGCAATAGAATATGCACTTGTTATTAGTATAACGTATCTGGAGGTAGGAAGCTTCAGCAACATCTGTATATTTTCCACTTGAATTGAAATTCCATTTACTTCAATTTCTGTTCCTTGTATATTAATATCATTGTCTACAACAAATCTAATTTTATTTTCCAACTGAAAATCCGATACAAATTGCCTGAATTTCCTACCTGCTCCAAAGGCAATGATGGGCATTTCTGACACTTTATTAAGAAAATGCTTCATATTACATTTAACCAAATTTGCCATTTAGCTTCTCCATTCATAAATTTATTTTTGATTGTTTTTCTAATGACAACATAAATCAGAACATATATTAGTTTTATACGAATTCCTTACTCACGGAGTATTTTTCTTATATAATCAAAATACCTATAATTAATATGCTTTTCTTAATTCTTCTTTTAACACATCTTTTCCTAAAAATGGATACAAATTTTCATATTCAGGTGAAATAAATGTCCCATTTTCCAACGCAATCGATTTTAATCTGGGGCATACTTCTTGTTCCTTTTTGACGATTATTTCACAAATTTCTGATTCCATT
Organism: Lachnospiraceae bacterium; assembly: GCA_910573785.1. GTDB lineage: Bacteria > Bacillota > Clostridia > Lachnospirales > Lachnospiraceae > Schaedlerella. The sequence continues at coordinate 54,179 of CAJSZT010000025.1, forward strand.
GAATTTAGAGTGCTTTCAATAGTTGTGAGCAAATTTTTAGCATTATCGCAACAGCAATAATTTAACCCATAAGCTTTTGCCAGTTTGCCGATATTTGGTATTGGTACTCCTTTATCTATGTCTGTTCCAAATGGTGGAACAATCCCATAAGATGCCTGTGACATTCTTACAAATTGATATCCGCTATTATTAATTACAAATATTTTTATTTTCAATCCATATTGTTTAATTGTGGCAAATTCATGGATATTCATCTGAAGACTTCCGTCACCAACAAAACATATTACCCTTCCATTTCCTTTATTGGCAATCGCAAGTCCTATTGAAGTCGCCCAATAGCCCATTGCGGACAATCCGCCGGATATAAATATCCTTTGACTTTTTTTAACCCGCCAAACCTGCGCTACAATACTACAGCATGAACCTGTATCAGATAAGACCAAATCATCATTTCCAGCCATGCTACTTACTGCATCTATTACTCTGTATGTACTTATTTCTTTATCATCATAATATTCCGTCTGCATAATTGGATACTTTCTTTTCCAATCATTGCAGCACATGATCCACTTTTCTCTGCTATTTGAATCTATAAGTGTTTTCTTATCTATTCTTTTAAATAGCTCTTTTAAATCCATATGAATTTTTAAATCTATATAGATTCCCAATTTATCTAACTCTTTTTCATCCACATCTACTAAAATTTTATAAGATTGCTGTGAAAATTTATTTACATCATAGCCAGTTGTGTTTGGTGCCAACCTGCTTCCTAATATAAGCAGTACATCACAGGTCTGCAACGCAAAATGAGCCGGTCTACTTCCATGATTACCTGCGCGTCCTACAAAATATTTATTGTCTGAGTCGATTGTATCAATTCCCATTCTTGAATTAACTACAGGGATCATGTTATTAACAACAAATTGCCGGAATTCATCAACCGTTTCCGAAAGCCTGATGCCTTGTCCTGCTAATATCAGCGGTCTTTTAGCCTCAGCCAGCTTTTTTATTACTAAGCTAAGATTCTTATCATTCGTTTTTTCTTTAATATTTGTATTATGTGTATTTTTCACTAAATGTTCTGATATCTTATACGAAATTTTTGCACTTTGTATATTAATTGGTATTTCAATGCAGACAGGTCCTTTTCTGCCTGATAGCGCCAGATTATAAGCTTCTTCTAAACATCTGCGGATATCATCCGCACTTTCTAATAAAAAATATTTTTTGGTGATGCCTTCCATAATTTTATCGGTTCTAACATCCTGTGTCCCATATTGTCTCATTCCTTTGTCACGCTCATACACGACACTTCTGCTATTAGAATTACCAGTAATAAGAATTACCGGAGAAGAATCTACCCATGCCTGTGCAATACCTGTAATTGTATTTGTCATTCCTGGTCCGTTAATAGCAAATACCACACCGGGCTTTCCGCTAATCCTCGCCCATCCATCTGCCGACATAGCGGCAGCCTGTTCATGGTTTGTAAATACAGGTTTTATAATTGTACTTTCACTCAATGCTTTACAAATCCATAATATCGCTCCGCCAACAACTCCAAATACAGTATCAATGTTTTTTTCTTCTAAAAAATGAACAATATATTCTGAAACATTCATAGCTCTTCTCCACTATATTTCTTTTTGCTTTCTAAGACCCTATAGCATTCTTTTTTATTCCACATAAATAGTTAAAGCAACTGATAATGTACTTAACTCCTTATTATCATCATCTACTAAATGATAGATCAAAATAGTATCATATGTACCAGGATCAAGTTCTTTCTCCAATGTCAAACCTGATAATTCGCTTCCCACCGGGATATATGGAGATGAATAAATAGTTTCTCCTGTCTCTGCAAGATTCAAATCAAAATATACGGTTCTTGTATTATTTTCTACATTAGCAACATATGCGTCTTCGGATTTTGTTCCCTCAAAATGCCAATCAATTGTCATGGAAGTCTCGTACATTCCGTCTTCTACGGGCTCTTGATTAAGATTTATGTCATCCGCATTATCTTCTGTAACTACTGTACCTCTCCCTCCATTATCTGCTTCATCTGTTTCATCAGGTCTTGTCAGAATATATATAATAAATCCTAATGCAACCACAAGAAGAATAATTAATATAATAACAACTATTTTCATCCGATTATTTGATGATTTTTTTCTGCTTTTTGACATCTTTATTCACCTTCTAATATTTATTTGTTGGATATATAATTACAATATATATTTTGTTGGATTCCAGAGTATTACTTCGTCCTTTATTCCTTTTTCAATCAATTCCTTTCTTATGGCCTGGTAAATGATTTCATCAAATACTGCTATTACTATATAATCGTATTCTTTAGAATACATACTGGTAATTTCTTCTACCGGCAAAAAATCGAACTCTCTTATTTTTTCAGCGTTTTTGTCTACCCATGCCACTACCAGGCATTCTCTATCTTCTTTCATATGGTAATAATATGCTTTTCCTACATTGCCTGCACCATACAAGATGACTCTTTTGCCTCTTAATCTCCCAAAATATGGATAATAGATATATCTTATACTGGACTTAAAATCTATTCCCTTCATACTTATCCCATCAATGCATAATTCCAGATATTCTTCTTGTAAACATTTTTCAAGTAAAGTGGCATTTGAATGTTTCATTAGCTCATCATGCAGACAGTGATACAACTTTTCCATATTTGCCATTATTCCGCCAACAGGATATTTGCTTTGCGTATTACGACAGTTATAATAATATCCTACATTTTTTATAACGCGTATCCTATTGCAATAGAAAGAATATACCCGACATAATAGTAAATCTTCTCCATACCAGATAGAGGAATCAATTTGTTTATAGATTTTTTTCAACATATCTGTTTTAAAGGCATATTTCCATAAATTACTGGAAACACTATTGTTCAGAAATCCAAAACCCAAAAAACTGCATTTTATAAATGGTAAAAGCTTTTCATCTTCATATACTCCTTCTGGAATTAGACATGGAACAGCTTCCATCTTACTTTGTCCTCTATCCATCAAATCGTCATCTATAAACTTCTCTTCAAATTGTCTTGTATATCCGGCACATACTAAATCGCAGCCATCCAGTGCCTCAACCATGGATGTTAATCTATTCTTATCAATGTAGTCATCAGAATCAATAAAGGTGATAAATTTCCCTTGGGCCGCTGATATGCCGACATTTCTTGCTTTCATAACTCCTTCATGTTTCTTCTCGATGACTTTTATTCTTTTGAGAGAATCTCGTTCTGCAATTTTTCTGCATAATTTAGCCGTATCATCTTCTGATCCATCATCGACTACTATTACATCAAGATTTTGATACGATGAATTTAATACACTCATCAAGCAACGCTCTATATACTGCTCCATATTAAAAGCAGGAATCACTATGCTAAGCTGTTCTTCCATTTGCGTAATCTTATCAGCAGAAGCCAATCTTTCTTCTGCAGATTTAACATCCGATAGCTTTTTATATTCAAGAGGGTAGTCACATTGAATATAAGGAGCAATTTCGGCTCGTTTATAGTTTCTGCCGTTACAATATCTGCAAGCCTCTAAATATTTTCGCTCATACAAAAAATTATCTATATCATCTGTACTCATACTATCATTAAGCTGTAATCTGTCTCGATTCATCTCATCAAAGACCATGGCGCCTAGATCTGCAGCATTTGCGGCATAAGGACAATTATATAGATATTCTCCCTTAATAGTAGGCAGATTACGGCATTCGCATTCACTGTATATATTTAAAAGTTCCTCTTCACAATAATCATGCCGTTCCAGCTTTCCACAATCCTGCCACTTCTCTATTTTTTGTACTTCATACCTTATATTATTCTTTATACACCATTCTACCCACGTCTCTAACTTGTAAGAAAGTTTCCCATAGTCTGACAAACGAACAAAAACTTTTTCTTGCTTCAAATGTTCCAATATGCTATCTTCTGGAAAAATTGTTGCATTGGAAAATATTGAAATCCGATTGATTTTTTCTTCGTTCTTGTACCAGTCCACAATCTTGATAAATTCCTTATTCATCAATGGCTCCCCACCCAGAATACGGACATCAAAAATACGACAATTCTTCCTTAAAAGAATATCCATTGTTTTTTTTACTTCATTGATATCCATATTTTGGGGAGCCTGATAATATTGCATAAGATTTGAACAGTCCTTGCATTTCAATGAGCAACGCTCAGTAACGACGGCATCTAATGAATATAAATAAAGTTTATTAGGCTCAGAAATTATATCTTCCGTGAAAAAATACTTATCCATATTGTTAATTACTGTTTGACAAGCATTATTCCATTCCATACACTGAAAGTTCATTTCACTCCATAATTTTCTGACACTATATAATCTTTTAATCCCCTTCCGGTATAAATATTCCGCTTCTCCACGTATAAATCTTGAAATCGAAAACAAAATTATAGCATTTTCGTTCTTATATATTTCTAACATTTCTTCTAAAGAAATAACATTCCCGAATAAAGCATGATAAGAAGCGTCACGATTTGCATACTGATATACAGGTATATTCAATTTCTGTAAACATCTTAAAGTGATATAACCCATTTCCTCAATTCCATAGACGATGATTTTCCTGTTTTTATGTACCTTATGATCATATGCAATTATTTCCATGCTGTCTGAGTTCTCCTCTCATCTATAATTTTTCCTGTTTCCTAAAGCTTTCCAAAATCATATTACTTCATCCATGAACTTTTCTGCAAAGATAACAGAGCCTTAAATATTGTAATATCATCCGTTGTTGTAATCTTAATATTGAGCTCAGATCCTTTTGCAAAATAGACTTTTTTCCCAAGTTCCAACAATAAAGTACATGTTGCCACTGAGTTTGTTACACCTCGCTCTAATGCTTCTTTATGTAATGCTAGAGCATCCCTTACAGGTATTGTCTGCGGAGTCTGTGCTCTAAATAGAGAATTTCTCAGTATACTTTCATTTGACTGATGTTCATCTTCCGATTTCAGCATCGCCTCCATACATGGAATAACTGTGATGGCGTTTCCATATCTTTTACAATTAGCAATATTATCTGATATAATATCCGCTGACAGCATTGGACGTATCGCATCATGTACTAAAATTAAATCATCCGCTGCAAAATTCTCTGCAATAGCGTATACACCGTTTCGTATAGAATCTTGTCCATTTTTGCCGCCTTTTAGAATTTTTTTGACTTTTGTAGCATTAAATTGTTTTACATAAGCCCACAAAACATCCTGCCACCCATTCAGGCATGCTACATAAATAGCATCTATGTCTGGATGGTTCTGAAAAGCTTCCATGGTATATATGATAATAGGCTTGTCATTTACACTTAAAAACTGTTTTGGAATATCCTGATGCATTCTTGTACCAGTCCCGCCAGCTATAATTAAAGCTATATTTGCCATGGCATTACCTCCGTGTCAAATAAATTTTATATCATTTACCGGATGTGTTTTTCTCTTATCTTCCGGCGGTAATTTCATATAATCTCCAAATTCATAACTCAGCCAGCCTTTATAATCCATCACACCTGAAAACTCATATCCTTCGAACAATATCGGTGCTGTTTGGCTAAACCATCTTCTATAATAACCATCCATTCCTTTCGGAGCCGGAAACGTTAAAGTCCTGACAACTTTTGTTCTATCCGAGTTTTCTTTCAAAATTAAATTTCTATACATTTTTTTTGCTGTCTTTTCTGGAATCATAGACAAGAAACTATACCATGTCTTCCCTATTGCACTTTTAGTCGCTTTTTTTCCTACTTCTGACCACAAAATTTTTCTAACGCAAAAGCATCTTAACTTGTGTATTTTGCGGAGAAATCTATTATCTGGCGTTCCATCAATCGGAAATATATCAAGAAATATTCCTTGTTCATATTTCATATGCTCCTGATTTTCCCGTATAAATAGCGTACCTTTTCTTCGAAGCTTAGCATATCCCCAACGATATCCGTCTGTCCTGTCGATATTTTGAAAATAAAATCTACTTTTATCCAATTTCTCATCAACTATTTCACAAAACTTTTCATATTCCGTACGCAGCATAGCTACATCGGCATCATCATCCCATGGAATAAATCCGCCATGCCGGACTGCGCCGAGTAATGTGCCTCCTATGATCGTATATTTGATATGGCTGTCCTTACATATACGATCTACTTCAATCAACATTTCTAACTCGATTTTCTGTAGCTTTTTCAGCATTTCTTGTGTTAATTCCATATGTATTGTATTCCAATTGTACTTATGGAGAAAGGGAAAACCACTTCTCCTGTGATTTCCCTTTTCTCTTTACTAATTATTTGTATCTATTACACTTATTGTTACATTATTTTAATATAAAAGTTTTATTTTCTTTAGTACCATCAGTTTTTGTTAATGTAACAGTGTAAGTACCCTTTCCATATCCGGCCGTATGCTCCCATATTGATAAAGCAAATGTTTTTACTGTTAAACTCTTTCCATTAACTCCAACTACCTGGCCTGAATCAATGTCACTTTGTGTAACTGGATAAACAGTTCCTTCTGGTGGAGTAATAACAGTATTTGTAGCAGTGATGTCTTCACTAAATGTAACAGTTACATCCTGATCAGGAGTAACTTCCGGAACTACCTCAATCGCTTCATTTTTTATAGTTGTACTTGCAGCAGTAGAATTATCTACTTTTTTAAATCCAAATACAGCTGAAAGGATTAACTTCTCATCACCCTTTGCATATGAAGACCAATCAGCCTTTTCAGAACAATAGCCGCCAATTGTCAGTTTGAGATCAGTACCTGTATTAGCTGTATATTCCATCTCATAGCTATTCGGATCATATTTGTCGGTAGCGCCATCTTTCATCTTAGCCGTATAGGTTGCTTTATCCATAATATAACTTACATCTGCACCTGATGCTTCTTTTGCATATACCGTATCTGCTGCTGCCATTGCGGTACCGGTAATATCAGTACCACTGGCGCCTGCCTTCCAGACCTTTCCAGCCGTATATGTGGTAGCATCCGTTGCCGCTGCAACAGATACTGCTACCTTTTTGTCTGTAGAATTTTTAAGAGCAGTAATAGCGGTGTCATCAGCCAAAGTGTCAACAACAGTAATACCGGTAGTAGCAGTATTATCTTTTTTCTTTGCTTCCAACGTATAGTTTGCAGATAATGCAACAGGTGCATTACTCTTATTGATTGCGTGCATATCCAAAGATGCGCCTACAATCGTACCTTTTGATGCCCCGGCTGTTCCATCATCGCCCAAAGTTGTAAGTCCTTGAGGATCCAGATAGAACTTCATGCTTGCTGTTGTCGGAAGCACTACATTGTAAACATCCTGGTCAATATATACGGTTCCTCCTTCAATGGTATCTGCTAATACAGGCATTGACATCATACCGGTCATTGTAGCAACTGCTAAAGTTGCTGCTAACATTTTTCTTGCTTTCATGGTTTTCCTCCTTATAATTGATCTTTGTGGCTCTGATTCCACACAACTACATTGTGTAATAAACAAAAGAACTGTGGCGGTCTGTTTATTACTGAAAGAAATATATATCTTTTAACGCAATGATACGCAATCCATTCAATATATCCCTATAACGGAGGACGATATTGTTTCATGCGTACTCGTATCAAGTTTTGGTTTAATATCGCCTGCTTTCATATATAAAAAATGGAGATAAATAAGCTGGTCAGTATCCGTAAGAAACAAATATCAGCGCATATTGTCTGCCACATTGACAATATATAACTTCTATTTGATGGTTCATCCTATAATATTTTTCATCAGAAATTTTGAATGTCTCCTCCTTTCATAAATATTTAGATGCTAAGGTTAAACTTACAAGATACTAAAAACTTGATACGAAACTTTATCCTGTCGTCTGATTTATTAACAACAGTTAGCGAAAAAAGCTTTTTTATGATTCAAAAATGTCGAATCTCAGTCTATCTCGCTTAATTTATTAAAGCGAAACACTATTTTTACATGCAGATCATCATTTTTCCAACAATATTTCATATTTTGATCAATTGTTCCGCGAATGTTTAAAACTGCATAATCAGGTGAATCTACTTTATTTACCTGGGATTTCTGCAGTGTCTGAAAGTCAGTTGCTGGATTTTTTCCTGATAATACAAAAGAAGCAACATCCTGTGTATTACCTTCAGGTAATCGAATCGTTTTTTTCAGGTTATCTGCTTGCAATAATTGTAAAGATAAATCGAAGTCTTTGTTTTGTATGGGGCTGCCGACACCAGAATTTGTCTGGAAATCAATAGCGGGATTCTGTATTGAATGGTCTACCTGTACTTGTGCAGAGGTAACATCGACCTGAACCGGAAAACTGCTTTTATTACACAAAACAATGTCTTCCCCATATAATTGGTTCCCTTGATCATCCGGTAATACAAGGATATTGAAAGAGGTTGGTAATACAACATTTACAATTTCTTTTTGATCCTTTTCAAAAGAAAAATTCTCAGTTATCGTATTTCCGGTATAATCTTTTGCAGTAACTTTAAAATTATGTGCGTTTCCATTCTCTAATAAAATTGTATACTGGCGAGAAGTAATTACCTCATATTCACCAAAAAGGGTAGTTGTTTCTAATACAGATGACTCTGATGTATCAATAAAATTACCATCCATATATACTGAACAGTCCATCAGTCCGGATATAATGTCTCCATGATCTTCAATGTTAACTAGTGCATAGAACTTCCCATCTTTTTCTATTTTTTTATAATGAACCGTCGGAGCAATATTCTCATTTACAACATATTCACTGCCGATAACTACTTTATTCTGGTTTGGATCAATACAAAAAATTTCTAGATGATCACTTATAGTATCAGGAACTTCAATCACGGCAAAACCATCTTTTACAGTGACTGTATCTGAAATTCCCCCAATCTGATAATTCAACTCTTTCACGGAACTATCAGGTGTAAAATTCACAATATATTGGGAATCGTTCGTTGCAAAAAAGATATTTCCCATATAGAATCCATTTGTACGCTCAATACCCGTTACTTTACAGATGAAATTACCCGAATTATCGTCAGTAGTATCACTTCCTTCTTCCTTCTTTATTTCAAGATCCTTTTCTTCTGTTTCTTTTTCAGGAACAAGATTTTTCCCATCGGTGTTTTCCTTATGGATATCGTTTTTTATCTCATCATCTGGCGTTGATTCTAAATCGGCTTTTTCATCCTGATTAAATTCTGGCTTTTTTTCAGAGAGAATCTCAGAGTTATCCTCTCCTTCTTCTGTAAACGGGTCCGTCTTTTCTACATATTCTTCTTGCTTTTTTTCCTGAACTAATGTTAGCGGCAGCTCATATTGTCCAGTCTCATCTGTATATACTATAAATACTTCATCAGTTTGATTGCCATCTGCTTCTCGTTCAGGTATAGGCACGGCATATACAGTTACCATATCACCAGGTGCTAATGTATCTGGCAAAGTTGTTGTCTTATCGGATATCTCATCAGTTTTATTGTGACTGATTTCGCGAGAAAGTAATCTATACCGTATTCCCTTTTCCTCACAGAACAATTCATATATATTTGGTTCCGCCAATGAGACTTCAAAATGAGTTAGTGGCTCTGTATCCGTATTCGTCAAAGTGATTTTTAATTCTGGTGTATCCTTGTAATCTATCAGGACTGCATCATCTACGACGGATACATCGATATCTATCATTTGTCTGTCGTGGTCCTCATTTTCTGTACCAACAACCTGGTAATTCATCGATGATGCTGCCCGAACCATTTCTGGTCTGGCAAATAAAACACATGACATTGCACAAAATACCATAAAGCGCCAAGGAATTTTCATCCTAAATTTATGGTTCACATCTATATAAATCATAAAAACATCCCTTCCTTCCATAATTATAGAAGTAACAAAACATATTCGTTTTTACATAGTTCTCTTATAGCTATTTATATAGATAAGTATTTTTCAGGCTCATTCAGGAACACATCCGTAATCCCCTGTTTTTCCAGGGAGGCGAGATCCAGCTTCGTTCCTGTTGCCCGTTCCGGATACAGATGCCCGGTCAGCCATGCGCGTACCGTATATCCTTCGAGCCTTTCCTTTGGAAGATCCATCCCTTTCCAAAACGGATGAAGGGCATCGGCGCCGCAACCGCCCTTTAACTTGTACAGGCAGTCAGAGACTTTCGCATCCAGGATCCCGATTTCCGCTTCTGGATCCAATTGCCGAATCCGTTCCAAGGACAAGGCGCTGAAAGAAGAGTAGATTACACAGTTCTGTAAGCCATATTGATGAACCATGTCAACGATTTTCTGCTCTATGCCCTTGTATGGAAAAATACTGTTTTTTAACTCGATATTCATCTTTAATCCCTGCTTTATCTTGTCTTGAAGCAGGTCGAATACTTCTTCCATTGCAGGAATCTGCTCCTGTTTTCCGCTGCCGGCATCAATCCGCAGCTTTTTCAGCTCGGACAGAGTATATTGCCTTAATTCACCGGAACCATCGGTCGTGCGGTCTACGGTCTCGTCATGGAAGACGGCCATGTGCCCGTCCCTGGTGAGCTGGATGTCCAGTTCAATTCCGGTAAGACCATCTATTTTCGCGGCTTTTTTAAAAGCAGTCAATGTATTTTCAGGATACATCTGACTGCATCCTCTGTGAGCCCATATATTCATGGTCAAATGCTCCTTTTCGATGTTCCTTCAAAAATGCTTCCATAATTCCGGCCATGGCCGTGGATTCTCCGCGTGTCAGTTTAAAGTCATTTTTGTTGCTTCCGTTTATTGTGGAAAGGAAATCGCTGATCTCATATCTCAGACCTTCTCCCAGGAAACGGTCTGAAAATTTTTCTACTTTCCCCGGATCCTCGTAATGAACCTCAAAATAGGTGGTTTTCCACCAGGGAGCTTCAGCTACGATATATCCTTTGGTTCCGGCAATCAGCAGCCGTCCCTCCGACTTTACGCCCAACCCGCAGGTGGCAGTGGCGATGCCATTCGGATATTGGAAGGAGGCTTTCGTAAAAAGGTCGATGCCGTTTCGATCATTGATACTGTGGAACTGAAGCTGCTCATAATCCTTGCCGAATAATTTCAGGATCGGAAGCATGACATAACTTCCGAGCTCCGTGAAGCTTCCGCCGTATTTGATATTCGTAAGCTCTCTGGATTTCAGATCCTCCAGCTTTGTAAAACAGGTTTCAATGTTACGTATATTTCCAATGATCCCGCTGCAGGCAATTCCCAGCAGATTGGCAAAGCCGGGGCAGTAGGCCGTCTTGATCCCTTCCATGAGAACTAAGTTTTTACTCTTTGCATAGGAAAATACTTCCTCAGCCTGTGCCGCTTTCAGTACCATCGGTTTTTCACAGAACACATGATTTCCGTGCTCTAAGGCAGTTTTGATATATCCGTAATGTGTCTCATGAGGGGACGCAATATAAACAGCATCCACTGCCGCATAAAATTCTTCCGGATCTTCATAGGCATTGATTTCCCACTTTTTTGCAAACCGGGCGGCGCTTTCAACATGCGGATTGTAAACCCCCTGTGTGCTGACTCCGCTGACCAATTTAGCTTCTGGGATAAACCGGTCCGCGATCCTGCCGGTGCCGATAACTCCGATCCGCTGGATACGCTTATTCTGGGTACGCAGCATAGTACTGGAAATGTTCTTCGTCCGCTCCAGATATACGACTCTGCAATAGTCCTTCAGGTAATCAAACTGTCCGGTCCAGTCGGAACCGACCGTAAAAATATCTATTTTATATTTCTGAATGTCACGAAACTTCTGACCGGCGGATTCCTCAATAATGATCTCATCGGCAAATCCGGTTTTCTGTACATTTTCAATCCGTGTCATCAGGGAATCAATGACATTTAATTTTCCCCTTGTACGGTCGTATTCCTCTGTGGTAACCCCGACTATGAGGTAATCACCAAGCTGTTTTGCTCTTTTCAGAAGCCGATAGTGGCCCTCATGGAACAGATCATACGTACCATATGTAATGACTTTTGTCACATCGTTATCCTCCCCGATTGACTTATGTATGCCGGCACACATACCGATGCGTTTTCTCCCCGCAGGACCCGTCATGATTTGTTGCGATAGTTCCATAGACCCGGATCTGCTGCTCCTGATCAAATGCATTGCCGGTGATGGCTCCGTCAAGGAAATTATTTAATGTGTTAAATACATTTTCTTCGCAGCAATACTGCATCCATTCGGAATTCTCCGCAAAGCCGGGCTCGTGTTCCTTTAGCTCGTTCAGGTCAAATTCAACAGGAATTTCTTCATATTCCTCTGTTTCCATATTAATAAGGAAGAGCTTCCTGTCAAAAACGGAGAACAGGAGGTATTCATTTTCTGCGTGAACCCTGGACGGACGGAAAAAATACGCCTTTGCCCAGGAAGGAAAGTACCCGTTTTTCGGCTGTTCGGGAAGCTCGAATGGGGGCTTCCATTCAGTCATTTCTCCGGTTGCCTTATTCAGCCGGATGAACATATTTCCCCACTGGGGCGGGAAGTAAACATAGTCTCGGCAAAATGCGGGGGCGCTGAACGGAACTTCCATGCATTCATATCCATGCACAATGTGGGCGCATGCCAGGTTCTCCGGAAAATCGGAGTACTCATGAACCTCACCCGTGTCAGGTCTCCATCTTGTAATGACATTGCCGTGATAGGGCAGCAGCCACAGGTCCGTCCCGCTGGGAATGATCCCGGCGCAGCCGCAGGAATGACCGACACCAATGTCTAGAATCTGTTCTTCCAACGTTTCTGTATGAATCCGGCAGATCTGACCATCTACAGGAGAAGCCAGATACAGGTATTCTTCGAAAACCCAGAACCCACCGACCTTTTTCTCGCCATTTACCATCCGAATAAATACATCCAGATGCTGGCCGAAGTATCGGACTTCATCAGCCTCCGTATCGTAACGGACAACCGCCGGGTAGTTATTCGGGATAAGGAACAAATATTTTCCGGATGCAATAGCTCCGGTAAATGCTCCTGCCTGTTCGATACATTGCTCCAGCACAATTCGTTTTTCAATGCTGTCTCCGCCGATAACCACAATGTCGCGTGCATTTGCTGGGCAGACATAATGCTTTTCTCCAATCGTGATCACCTGCGAGTAATAATATCCATACGCATAAGCGGACAGATCACAGAAATAGCGGTATTTGTAATCACCGGTGGGAGAGTAGTACAGCTTGTTACCCTGGGCGATCATCCATGCATTATCCCCGGTGACGGTGAATGCAGGAATGGCTTTTCCTTTCCAATCGTTTTCATCCGGAATTGTGTTGATGTTGTTATCCAAGATAAACAACGGTTTCCCCACGATTCCGAATAAGGAAGTCACAGAGGTTGCCGAGTCACCGATGTAGGCATCGCAAAACGCGATCGTATTTGCAATATCCGGTGTTTCATCATAAATGCCCAGATCATATTTCATAAAATAATTTTTTAACAGGTCGTATGCCGGCCGGAACTCCGCACGCATGGAATCCAGTGAGGATTCAAAAAGCGGGTGCGGTCTCCACAGCAGGCAGGCGTCTGGGCGGTCACGGAAGCAGGAGAAGACGTATTCCATCTTTTTCAGGAAAGATTTTGTGTCTCCCAGCAATCCGTTTAAGCTGGTATTGTAGAAATATACTTTTTTTCCGTTCAGCTTTTCCTTCCATTCTTCCGGAGGCTCCGGCGGGTCGCTGCAGATCCGGATGATGCGGTCGAATTTTGGGGAGCCGAAGGGGAGCAGCTTTTCTTTTGGCAGGGCCGGATCAAAAAACTTCCGGTATTTTTCCGCCTGTATCACGATATAATCTGCCTGGTAATAGGCAGAGCAGAGAGCCTGTGCCTCGCTCATCCCGCCGGATGTAGAGTAATAAGGAATATATACCAACTTCTCGGCGCGTTTTTTCAGCTCGTAGGAGTAAAACCTTGGGTCAATACTGGTGACATAGTTGTACTGGTCATAGGGATTGTGAATGTAAACAATATCCGGCCAGCGCTTTTGGATGTCATAGTTTTCATAGTGGGTGACCGGAACGTAGTCAGGCAGTTCGTCACCTTCGTAGTGAAATTTGTTGAATGTGCCGTCCGGATTTCGCTCATAGTAGGGAATCGGAACTACATAGGTGTCACAATTCTCGTCTGCCTCCGCCGCCATCCATACGCTTTCCAGCGAATCCCACATGGCTGCTTTATATGGAAGAAACACAATTTCCAGCCGGTCAGGAATCAGGTCACCCAGTAGCTTTCTGGTCTGCTTCACCTGTACGGTCAGCTCCTGTAGCACTGCGCGCCGTTTCTCCGGATCTGAAAGAGCCTGTGTCATCTGGTATAAGCTTTCACAGTACTCCTCCAGCACATGTACGGTTTCCGTTCCCTCCCCATAAAGCATTTCCAGTTCATTGCCCATGGTGATAGCCGTTTCCTGACAGTCAATGAGAAGCTGCTGGATTCCGTCTTCATTTATTCGTTTTGCGGTCAGGCTTACTTTTAATGCCCTGTTTGCTTTATCCAGCAGATTCATCATTGTCAGCATCTGCTTTCTTAACGTACGACTCATATCATGGTTCTCCTTGCTTCATCTGGTTTAGGAACTGTGAATGGTAATTTCTTATTTTCTCTGATATATGCTGCAATACATTTCATGTTCACTGGGATGCCCCGCAGAGAACATTCTGCCGCATCCGCAGAAATTCCAGATCATCCGGAAGAAGCGGAGACAGTTGCAGGATGATCGGCAATGCTTCTGTATATTGTTGCTTCTCGATCATAGCCTTCAGTGCTTCTTTCATCTGCCCGGCCAGCATCTGGAACTCTTTTCCGGTGTTCATAGCCGGAGTCTCTATCCTGGCTGTCATTTGGCGGATAACCTCTCGGATGACACCTGTCATGGTGGGATAGAATCGGAGTGCTGTACGGAACAGGCGGACAGCTTCTGGACATTCTCCCTGTTCCATTTTTTCCAACGCTTCCCATACAAAGAGGGCAAAGCGACCATCTTTGGGAAGCAGAATCCTCTTTTCTTCGTTAAATATTTCATCACGGTACTGTATTTGATAAAAACGCAGAACATACCTGCTGTATTCCTTAAGTGTCTGAATCAAAGAATTGCCCGTAAGGAATCCTTGGATCAATTCTTTTTCATATAGAAGCTTTTTCATCCAGAGACCATAGGCGGGCATATCCTGGACCAGTTTTTCTGTCGAAGCTTTTAATTTTTCTAATCCGTTCAGCTGAATAATGTTTTGAGGATCGCTTGGCTTATTTCCTGATTTTACTGACCCATCTATTGAAACCAGGCTTTCAAGTCTCTCTGCACATTGCTTCCACGCCTCCAAATCCATCCCGCTGACAATCTCCGCCAGATCAACCTGGAGCAGGACTGCTTCTTTTATGGCCTGATGCTTCAGATATGTGGATTCTGTTTGTTTCACACATTGTACAAATAATTTCCGACGTTCCTCCATTACGATCCCATTGTTCTCCTGGATCGCCATCTGCATCTGCCGGTAAGGAGAGTGCTCCGGAATATGTCCCAGAAGTTCGCGGAAATGCTCGGCATAGGATTTTTTCCAATCATCAAAAACAGGATAATACCGTTGCATCCAGGTTTCCTCCTCCCAAGGGAGCAGTTCCAGGAAGCGGATTGCCTGGGCTATGTCATCCAGTTTTAATGCGGACTCCGTGCAGTTGATCCGGATCTGATACAGCTTGGAAGGCAGCTTGATGGACTCCTCTGTCAGGTCGGCATAGGTCTGCTGTCTCCACAGTTCCGGATGTCCGTCTACATATGCCAGTGTATCTTCAAATTCCGCACCGTAACGCAGAATCTCCTCATGGGCTCTGCGAAGAGTGTAGATTGCGAGCAGTGTTTCGTAAATATTCAGCCGGACCAACTCCCATGGTTTTTCCTGTTCTAAGATCAGTTGTGCTTCCCGTTCTGCCTTTTCATACTCTTTTTTCTCACACAGGATATACAGCAGATTTGCCTGCAGCCATCCGTGGTAATAATTATCTTCATACCCCTTACAGAGCTTCCGCCCCTTTCGGCAGTATTCCTCCGCTTTTTCCCAGTCCCTTATGATGATGTGCTCCTGGGCAATCTGAATATAATTTTTCACATAGGTAGGACATTCCTCAATGCACTTGAGCAGGAGCGGGATATTCCGAAGCGGCTTGACCGGTTTCCTGTTTCCAGCATCGTTGATATAGCCATAATGGTTTACATATGTATGAAAATATTTGCTGGGCCTTACGAGAGGGGTTATTTCCTCATGGACCACATTTTGGAATGCCATTCCCGGCATGATGCGCGCCATACGGAACGCATGATAATCAGTATATTGGATTCCGTCCCACTGGATGTAGTTTTTCTGTATATAGAAAGCAGAGCCATAGCTCCGGTATTCCCCGGATAAGAAGAAATCCCGAATCTCCGTCACATCTTCGAACCACTCATCATCGTCTATGTACATGAACCATTCCCCTTTTGCTGCCCACAGGCCTACATTTCTGGCTGCGGAGAAGTTGTCGCACCATGTAAAGGGGAGAATCTTATCGGTATAGCGGCTGGCAATCTCTTTCACTCGTTCATCTGTCCCGGTAAACACAATAATCAGTTCGCTGGGAACCTGCGTCAATAGAGGACGAAGGGAATCCAGACATCTTTCCAGGGATGCAGCCCGGTTTGATGCGAGCAGCGAGATGCTGAGCTGTATCTGCATGGTACGATGCCTCCTTTAATATTTTACAGATTTTTATTCCTTGTCCGGATAAACCGGAAAGCACACATATGTTTTTTTCAGCAGATGGACGTTTTCTTTCATATACGACAAATGCCGTATGCAAAAGAAAGCGCCCATCCAGTGGACCGGCGCTTTCTGAAATTGTACCTGTAGTAATTACTGTAATAACTGAAGAACTCCCTGCGGTACCTGATTTGCCTGCGCAAGCATTGCCTGGGAAGCCTGAACCAGGATGTTGTTCTTCGTGTAAGCCATCATTTCCTTCGCCATATCTACGTCGCGGATACGGGATTCAGCTGCGGTCAGGTTCTCGCTCTGAACACCCAGGTTGTTGATCGTATGCTCCAGACGATTCTGCAATGCACCGAATGTAGAACGCATAGAAGAAATCTGGTCAATCGCAGCATTGATCGCACTGATCGCCGCCTTTGCTTTTGCAGATGTCGTAATACTCATTGCTACACTGCCTGTCTTTGTACCTGCGGTGGAAGCAATACCAAGCGCCGAAACACTTAATGCGCTGAAAGAAACCTTCAACTGGTTATAGCTTGCTCCTGACTCACCAACATGAAGTGTAATAGATTTTCCAGCAGAGAACAGCGAGATGCCATTAAACTTGGTCGCCTTTCCGATTCTGTCAATCTCAGAACGCAGCTGGTTAATCTCTTTCTGCATCTCAGAACGGTTTGTGGAAGAATAAGTTCCGTTCGCTGACTGTGTAGCCAACTCAACCATACGGTTCAGCATGGAGTGAACTTCTGTCAGAGCACCTTCTGCTGTCTGTACAAGAGATACACCGTCTTCTGCGTTCTTCTTTGCCATATCAAGACCTGTGATCTGAGCACGCATCTTCTCAGAAATAGCCAATCCAGCAGCGTCATCGCCTGCGCGGTTGATTCTGTAACCAGATGACAGTTTTTCCAGGTTCTTGCCTACGGAAGAGTTGTTGTTATATAAATTTCTGTGTGCGTTTAATGCTGTGATATTATGTTGGATTCTCATGGTTATTCCTCCTTGAATATTTTTGCATGGAAATTCCTTTTTCCTGCATAATTATACATTTTTGGTTTTTGAACAGAAGTGATCGGGAGCGAAACAAGCGTTCGATTCGGACGTGCCGGCGAACTGTCCAGAAAAGTACACCTTACTGGATTTTTCTCACCCAAAAGTTGTATTCCAAAAAGAATAATGGTAATATAACATTAATAGGCAGAACGCTGGCTCAGGAAGGAGCATTAAAGAATATGGCAAGAACAATTGGTATCGGGAAGCAAGATTTTGAAGATGTAATTACGAGGAACAATTTTTATATTGATAAAACGATGTTTATAAAAGAGTGGTGGGAAAACGATGATAAGGTCACCTTGATTACCCGCCCGAGACGTTTTGGCAAGACCTTGAATATGAGCATGACAGAACAGTTCTTTTCTGTGGAATATGCGGACAAGGGGAATTTGTTCGAAAATCTATCTATATGGAAGGAAGAAAAATACCGTAGGCTTCAGGGAACCTATCCTGTTATTTTTCTGAGTTTTGCGGATGTAAAGGAGACGAGCTTCGTAAATGCGAGAAGACAAATATGCCAAACGATCAAGAAATTATATAACAAGTATGATTTTTTATTGGAGAGCGGTCATTTAAACGAAGATGAGAAAAAGACATACCTGGAAATATCTGTTGATATGGAGAATAATCTTGCGTCAGACTCTTTGCGCTCCTTGTCAGATTATCTAATGCGCTATTATGGCAGAAAAGCTATTATTTTATTAGACGAATATGACACGCCTATGCAGGAAGCCTATATAAACGGATATTGGGATGAGCTGGCTGTCTTTATCAGGAGCCTGTTTAATTCTACCTTTAAGACAAACCCTTATTTGGAAAGGGCGTTGATGACCGGCATCACCCGTGTGAGCAAGGAATCTATTTTTTCGGATTTAAATAATCTAACCGTAATTACGACGACATCTGATTTATATTCCGATTGCTTTGGATTTACACAACCGGAGGTCTGGAGCGTTTTGGACGAGTATGGCCTGTCATCCAAAAAAAATGAAGTAAAAGACTGGTATGACGGATTTACTTTTGGACAGACAACGGATATCTACAATCCCTGGTCCATTTTAAATTATCTGAAATTCAAAAAATTTTCTACCTATTGGGCAAATACGAGCAGCAACAGCCTTGTCGGAAAGCTGATCCGGGAGGGAAGTCCAAATGTTAAGATTATCATGGAAGATTTATTAAACGGGAAAGGACTTTGCACACAGATTGATGAACAGGTTGTATACAGCCAGCTGGATCATGATGAAATTGCCATCTGGAGCCTGCTTCTTGCGACTGGATACCTGAGAGTAGAAAAGCTTACGTTTTATGAAGAGCAAGGTATAGATGAGTACACCCTCGTATTAACAAATAAAGAAGTCCGCATTATGTTTAAAAAGATGATTGAAGGGTGGTTTTCCAAGTTCATGCCATCAGCTTATAATGATTTTATCAGGGCAATGCTGCTGGGAGACCTGGAGGCTATGAACACTTATATGAACCGGATCGCGCTGGCTACATTCAGTTATTTTGATACGGGAAAGAATTTATCCGAAGAAGCAGAGCCGGAACGCTTTTACCATGGATTTGTCCTTGGTTTAGTGGTAGATCTGGGCGGCCGGTATAAAATTACTTCAAACCGTGAAAGCGGATTTGGAAGATATGACGTGGTGCTTGAACCTCTCCAGGAACAGGACGACGCGGTCATCCTGGAATTTAAAGTCCGTAATCCCAAAAGGGAGGGCAGCCTGGAGGATACGGTACAAAAAGCATTGGAACAGATTGAAGAGAAAAAATACAGCGCATCCCTGATCGCTGCGGGGGTCGCGCCGGAACGGATCCGGAAATATGGGTTTGCGTTTGAAGGGAAGAAGGTTTTGATTGGGTGATAATCTGGGAAGGACGTCAGAGCCGCTAAATGATTGCGCGAATGTGACTCATAAGTCGGGATATTCTAGAGATGAAAGACATATACGTGCTGATACTTTCCGTCATTCTGCCTGAGTGCTTCTTTGACTGCTCCGCAATTACCGGACGCAATCAGAGAACAGCACTGTGAAAGCAGATGAACCGTACAGAGGTACTCCGCTCCCAGGCGGAATCCTTCCCCTTCCTTTTTTTCCTCGTGCAGATCTACCAGGAGTTTTCCTGGCTCAATGGTATATCGCTCCTGATCCGTATAAGAGACACGGTCACCGTAATATGCTTTGATCTTTGTGCATATTTCTTCATCTTCCGTAGATAGAAAAATAGAGTCAAACTCCCAGAGGCTTTCTATTTCCCCTATCTTTTCAATTATCATTTCTGGAGAAAGCGCCTGTTATGTCCGGCCAGAGCGGTTATGGTACAATCCGTGCCCCGGATCAAAACAGGCAATGGTCTGTTTTGCGAACATATTAAAATATTCCTGTGCTTTTTGAAGAGATACGCTCAATTTTCTCTGCATATACGGTGACATGAATGCCCGATCGTTCGATATCCTTCGATTTCTACATTGTCTTTTCATGAAAATAATGCTAAAATTATCTAAATACCTAGATCATCTGGAAGGAGTGTCCTGATATGGGAAAACTTTTGAACAGCAAAAAAGCCTCCATGCTTTTTAAAGAAGATACAGAGTCCACATATTTTGTAGATAAAACAGCTCTTCTGGATGAATTGCTCCCGGTCATTGATCCGAATGTACAGGCAAATGATTCTATACCTGATGGCGGAGAAAACCGTTCCGGCAGGAGCGGCAAATACATCTGCATCACCCGCCCGCGTCGTTTTGGAAAGTCGGTGGCGGCGAATATGATTGCGGCATATTTTGGAAAGGGCCGGGATACACGCCCTGTTTTTGATCGGCTTGCTGTCAGCTCCAGGAACTGGTATCAGGCACACATAAACCAGCATAATGTAATCCACATTGCCTTTAACTCACTACCTGCGGACTGCGTCTCTTACCGGCAGTATATCCAGCGTATCAGCAGACGCCTCATGACCGACCTGATGCAGGCATATCCGGATGCTGGGATCCAGGAAGACGATGCCCTGTGGGACGCACTGAATGATATTCTGGAATATGAGACCGAAGATGTAAAATTTATCTTTGTCTTAGACGAATGGGATTTTATTTTTCACAGGGATTTTGTAACGGATAAAGACCGGGCGGAATACATTGATTTTCTGAGCAGCCTGCTGAAAGATCAGCCCTACGTAGAGCTGGCCTACATGACCGGAATCCTGCCGATCGCAAAATATTCCAGCGGATCGGAACTGAATATGTTTTTAGAATATACCATGGCTTCCGAAGAACGGTTCAGTGAATTTTTTGGTTTCAGCGAATCCGAGGTAGATATACTTTTTGACAGATACCGATCGCTGACGGAGCATCCAAAGGTCACACGGGAAGGCCTGCGCACATGGTACAACGGCTATCATACAAAAGGAGGAGGTCATGTTTACAATCCCCGCTCGATCGTGGCGTCCCTGACAAACAACAACCTGGGAAATTACTGGACAAGCGCAGGCCCGTACGATGAGATTTTTTATTATATCCGGCATAATACCGCAGAAGTGAGAAATGACCTGGCACGGATGGTTTCCGGCATACCGGTCCGGGCAAATGTACGGGAATATGCTGCCGTATCCATGAATCTGAGTACCCGCGACGAAATATTTTCCGCAATGGTCGTATACGGTTTTCTCAGTTATGAAAACGGCCGTGTGAGCATTCCCAACAGGGAGCTGATGGACAAATTCGATCACATGCTGCAAAAAGAGCCCTCCCTTGGGTATATTCATCAGCTGGCTCAAAAGTCCGAACAGATGCTGAAGGCTACTTTAGAACAGGATACCGCGTCGATGCTTGAAATCCTTGAATTCGCCCATAATACGGAAGTTCCTTTGCTGTCGTATAATCAGGAATCGGATCTGACCGCTGTGGTGAATCTTGTATACCTTTCCGCAAGAGACTTTTACAGGATGGAACGCGAGGATAAGGCCGGGATCGGCTATGTGGACTTTATCTTTTATCCTGAGACTGACCGGCACGCCGACGGGATCATTCTGGAATTGAAGGTAGACGATACACCGGAAAAAGCGCTCCGGCAGATCCGGGATAAAAAATATGCGTTAAAATTCGAAGGGAAGCTGGGAGAGGAGAGGAGGTATACCGGAAGGATCCTGGGGGTCGGCATTGCTTATGATAAAGTGAAAAAGGTGCATGCGTGTAAGATTGAGGTGCTGAGGGAAGCGATAGGATAAACCGTTTGCATTTTGCGGCGGCATCGGCTATGCCAAAAAGCAGAATCAGGTGCTTACTTTACGGTTCATCTGAATCGGCACAACGTAATCCGTCTGGATATCCAGCAGTTTTTAGAATCAGCCACTGAACCATTGCAGACGTGGTGTATCTGCCGAAACAGGAGAGAAGTGTACCGGCGCTGGTGGTGGAGCTGAAATGGGATCAGCCCGCGGAAGGGGCGATCGCGCAGATCAAGAAAAAAGGGTATGCGGATTGGGTGAAAGGGTATACCTGAGAAATCTTACTGGTCGGGGTGAATTATGACAAAGAGACGAAGGGGCATCAGTGCAGGATTGAAATTCTGAAGAATGTAAGCGCTTCAAAAGATGGCGTCTGGTAAAGCTCACAAAACTTTGCTATACTGAGATCATTATTTATTGAACTATTTGTTTTTTAATGTTTTATCCGGAACAGATGGGAAGGATGAGAACTGAGGTGAGAAAATAGAAGGTTTATGT
>CAJSZT010000026.1:0-37313 GCA_910573785.1 Lachnospiraceae bacterium
AGGTAAACGTAAAAAGCTTGTAACAACACCGACCAAACGTCAACGGGAGATTATTGAGTTATACCAGGTCACCGTATGACCTGTGTATAATTCAACGGGATTTTAGGATAGATCTGTGCCAGTGAAGAAAAAGACACCGCCCCATGTACTTTATGGGGCCGGTGTCTTCTTTTGTCTGAACGCGGAACACATTTCGTCAGTGGGTGTTCCTTACGCGGCTCAGAGTTTCTCCCCGGTCAGCATCTCATATCCCTGCAGGTATTTGCCGATCGTCTTTTCTACGATATCCTCCGGCAGCGTCCAGTCATTGCCCGGGTTTGCCTTGAGCCAGTCACGGGCAAACTGTTTGTCGAAGGAGGGCTGGCCGTGCCCCGGCTCGTACTCGTCAGCTGGCCAGAAACGGGAGCTGTCGGGTGTGAGCATCTCATCGCCGAGGACGAGATTGCCGTCCTCATCCAGGCCGAACTCGAATTTGGTATCCGCAATGATGATGCCGCGGCTTCTTGCGTAATCCGCACATTTCTTATAGAGCGCGATGGTATGATCGCGGAGCTTGGACGCGTATTCCTCGCCCTTGCCCGGGAAATATTTTTCCAGATGGGCAATGCTCTGCTCGTAGGAAATGTTTTCGTCATGGTCCCCGATCTCGGCCTTGGTGGAAGGGGTGTAGATCGGCTCTGGAAGCTGGTCGGATTCCTGAAGCCCTTCCGGCAGCGCAATGCCGCATACCGTGCCGTCCTTCTGGTAGCTGGCCCAGCCGCTTCCGGTGATGTATCCCCGGACAATACATTCGATGGGGAGCATGTTGAGCTTCCGGCACATCATACTGTTTCCGTCAAACTGAGGCTGACGGAAAAATTCGGGCATGTCGGCCACATCGGTGGAGATCATGTGGTTGGGCAGAATATCCTTAGTCATATCAAACCAGAAACGGGACATTTGTGTCAATACGGTTCCTTTTTTGGTCACGTCATTTTTCAGGATCACGTCAAAGCAGCTGATTCGGTCTGTGGCAACCATGATCAGGCTGTCGCCGTTGTCGTAGATCTCACGGACCTTTCCTTCTTTTATCGGTTTCATCTTGTGCACCTCACTCTTTTTATTTCCGCGAAGCAATGCATGGATACTTAACGGATGCCGCGAAGGGCAGATACCCTGCGGCTTGCCGCGCGGTTTTGACTTATATTAGTTATCCGGGATGGAAAAGCCGGGAACGAAAAAGCTCCGGTCCGGCAGGACAACCCTATATATAGATAACCATTTTTTTCGGTAAAAATCAATATGTTTTTTTTGCGCGCTGAATTTTTATGTTACTATTGTTACATGTCACACCCCGACCAATCACCACGCTGATTGGTTGGGAGGATGCACATAAGAGCTGGTATTCAGGCCGTCCATTGCCGTAGGCAATTTAAAATGACGGCCTGAGTTACAGGGCACGCCTGGTCAAGGTGTGACCTGTAACTTACTATTCACAGTCATTTCACTCACATGCGCAAAAACAGCCAGCAAAGCTGTCTGCCGATGCTGCGCATCTTAATTTTTGCTTATGTGGGTGAAGTGACTGATTCCAATCAGATAAAAACTGTCAATCAGTTTCTTACAAGCTGCGCTTGACGAATCTGACTGTCATTTTTTATCTGACTGCGAATAGTAACATTTTTATCACAATTTCGTGATAATTACGGATCGTGAATGGTTTGTGATTTTTTCTGGGTATACTATAAAGTATCAAAAGGGAAGCATTAAGAAAATTTTGGTTTGTCCTTAAGAAATTTTAAGATATTTTTTGCCTGGTTTTTAATAAATTAGGGATAAAGTATAGTTGTTCGAGAGAGCAGGTATACGAAGGGCAGAGAATAGTAAAGGAGAGGAAAAGACATGAAGAAGATCAGCATTATAGTTCCTTGTCTGAATGAAGAGGAGGCTTTGCCGGTATATTATGAAAAAATGTCGGCTGTGATGGATGGAATGCCGGAGGTGGAATTTGAGCTGCTGTTTGTGGACGACGGTTCGACGGACGGAACGCTTGGGGTGATGCGAAAGATGAGTGAACAGGATGGACGCTGCTGTTTCCTGTCATTTTCCAGAAATTTCGGAAAAGAGGCCGCGATCTATGCGGGACTCAAACATGTGACAGGGGATTTTGCGGCGGTTATGGATGCGGACCTGCAGGATCCGCCGGAGCTTTTGCCTCAAATGTACCGGATCGTAACGGAGGAGGGATATGAGTGCGTGGCAGCGAAGCGCTCGACCAGGACCGGGGAGCCGAGGATTCGCTCCTTCCTGTCGGAAAAATTCTATGACCTTGTCAATCGCATTTCCAAGATCCGGTTTGAGAGCGGGGCCAGGGATTACCGTCTGATGAGCCGCAGGATGGTGGACGCGGTGCTGGAAATGAGCGAATATAACCGTTTTTCGAAAGGGATCTTTGAATGGGTCGGCTTTGAGACGAAATGGCTGGAATATGAAAATGTGGAGCGGGCCGCGGGGGAGACGAAATGGTCTGTGCGCAAGCTTTTCCTGTATTCCCTGGAGGGGATCACGGGATTTTCGGTGGCGCCTCTTTCTCTGGCGTCGGTCATGGGAATGGTGTTCTGCGGGCTGTCCTTTTTCATGATCCTGTTCATCATCGTGCGAACGATCGTGTGGGGAGATCCGGTGTCCGGGTGGCCGTCTCTGGTGTGCATCATTTTTCTGGTCAGCGGGATCCAGCTGTTCTGTACGGGGATCGTGGGGCAGTACCTGTCGAAGACGTATCTGGAGACGAAGCGCAGACCGGTATTTATTTTAAAGGAAGACAGCCGGGAGGAAGCGGCGGCTGCATTGAAAAAGAGAGGGCGGGAGGATAAGAATGTGATCCCGATGCAGAACAGCCGGGAGGAAAAGAAGGTATCGGGCGGAGTTTTGAGTGGCTACAGGCAGTGAAAAGATAAGAGAGAAGTAGTGGAGAAGTCAGGAAAGAGGAGGAGCGGATCTATGAGGTACGGACAGAAATACAGTTGGCGCTGCATGCGGGTTTTGCCTTTTCTTCTGCTGGTGCTGGCGTCGGTGTTCTTCTGCTGGTGCTTCGTCGGGAGATTTGGGATTTTTGGCTCAAATGTGGACTGGATCAGTCAGCACAGTGTGATTCCGGATTATTTTCGGAAGCAGTTCTATGAAACGGGGGAATTGTTTCCGGAATTTGCGGCAAATATCGGAGGCGGGCAGAATATCTATCATTTTTCTTATTATGGGCTGTTCAGTCCGGTGATCCTGATCTCGTATCTGTTTCCCTCCGTGAAAATGGGGGATTATCTGATGGGGGCTTCGATCGTGAGCCTGACGGCGTCTGCGGAGCTGCTTTACGGGTGGCTTTTGAGACGGGGATTTTCCGGCAGGATCAGCTTCATGACGGCGCTGATGTATCTTCTGTCGGGCCCCATGATCTTTCATTCCTATTGTCAGATCATGTTTGTCAATTATATGCCTTTTTTGTGTATGGCATTTTGGGGAGTGGACAATTACTTTGAAAAGGGCGGGAAGCTGCTTTATACGGTCAGTGTGTTTCTGATGATCCTGACCAGCTTTTATTTCAGCATCGGGGGAATGCTGGTATTGGTACTGTATGGGATATACCGGTATGTGGAAGGAAAAGGGCAAAGCGGAAGTGAAGCGGAGAATTGTTTTTCTGGTAAAAACATAGCATGCGATACAAAAGGAAGAAGAAAAGAAAAAAGTTTATTTTTTGAAAAGATAGTATGCTATGTGATTTTGCGAAGAAACAAAAAAGAATCATTTGAGAAAAAGATAGTATGCTATACAGATCCAGAGGGCAGGGCGGAAGAAATAAAAGAATGTCTTTGTTCAGAAAGCATAGCATGCAATGTGAAAAGTGAGGAGATCATAAGTGAATCCGCAGGAAAGAATATGATTTACAGGATGCAGGATGGGGAGAGGCAGAGGATCACGATCACGGGATTTTTACGGGACGGGATCCGGTTTTTATGGCCCATGCTGATTGCTGTCCTGCTGAGCGGGATTCTGCTGATTCCCACAGCCGCGGCGCTGACCGGACGGGAAGGAGCGAAGGCCGGGGTCAGCCTGGCTTCTGTATGGATTCCGAACCTGCAGGTGGACAGGCTGATCTATACACCCTATGGGATCGGGCTGCCGACTCTGATGATCACAGTTCTGATTACGGGATTTACTTATCAAAAGGCAGAGGAACGTGTGCTGTCCTGGGGATGCGCGGCCATTCTGACAATTCCTTTTTTTGCATGGGCGCTGAACGGGGGGCTGTACGTCCGGGACAAGGCGTTGATCCCGTGCCTGCCTCTGCTCTGCTATCTGATAGCATGCTATTTAAAAAAGCTGGAAAACAGAGAGGTTTCGTTTGTGGCGGGAATGATTCCGTTTTTGGTGACGCTCTGGCTTCTGGCTCTGGGGCAGAGACATTCGGAATTTTCACAGTACGGAGCATTGTTTTTGGCGGATGGAGTGATCATGACGGGATGCTTTCTGCTGTTCTGGCGGAGAAAGAGGCTGATGCTTTTGATGGCTTCTCCGGTGGTATTTCTGATCCTGTATGGAAGTGTATTTCACGAGAAGGCAGGGCGGGTGGAAAGCCGGGAGTTTTATGAAGCAGTGACGGATCCGGCGATTGGACAGGCAGTAGAGGAAATCCTGGAGAGAGACAAAGGATTTTACCGGCTGGAGCAGGCAGGAAGCGAGTCGGAAAATGCGGCGGATCTGAACCGGGTCTGGGATATGAGGCAGTATATTTCATCGGTATATTCGTCATCCTACAACGAGGGATACCAGGAGTTTCGGAAAAATGTGTTTGAGGTGGAGGAGCCCTTCCGCAATGACCTGATGCAGTCCGTGTCAAAAAATCCGGTATTTCGGCAGATGATGGGAGTGCGGTATCTGATCTCAGAGGAAGAGATCCCAGGATATGAGCTTGTGAGAAGCAGGGATGGGATGGATATTTATGAAAATGAGTGTGCGGCTCCGGCGGCTTATGTGACGGACCGGATAATTTCGGAAAATACATATGAGGAGCTGGATTTTCCTTATCATCAGATGGCGCTGGTTTATGGGGCGGTTGGGCCTGCGGAAGAGGATGAACCGGAATCCAGAGGCACGGAAGGCGGGGAAGCGGGAAGCGGAAGCACGGAAGACCGGGAAGCAGGAAGCGGAAGCACGGAAGACCGGGAAGCAGGCGGCGGAAGCACAGAAATGGAGCGGCGGATCTTGGAGGAAGTCCGGCAGGCATTGAAACCGGCGGAGATTGTACTGCCGGCGGAGAGCAGTGATTCGCTCCAGATTGTAAAGACGGGAGACGGTTACCGGATCCGGGCGGAAAAGACAGGGACGGTCCGGGCAGAGATTTCCGGGATGGGCGAAATGGATGGGCGGGAACCGGACCGGAGCGGGGATTCCGGAACGGAAGCTACGGAAGCGGAGGAGCCGAGGCGGGGGATGGATTCCGGCAGTGGAGCCGCGGATCCGGCAGATGCGGCAGAGCCAGGTCAGATCTTGTTCCTGCAGTTTCAGGTCAAGAATCATCATCCGTCGCAGGATGTCGCGGTACGGCTGGAAGGGGAACAAAATAAGCTGACGGCCGGGAATCATTTTTACTATAACGGAAATACTACATTCTCTTTTGCGGTTTTGCTGGAACAAGGGGAGCAGTCGGCGGAGCTTTCATTTGGAAAGGGGGATTATGAGATCACGGGGCTCACCTGTTTTCTGGGAGACTGGGGGAAGCAAACGAACCGGGAACGGAGCGGCAGGCTGTATCAGTCGGAGTTTCATCCGGATTGGGAACGGACAAAAGGGCAGGTGACTGCGGGTTCCGTGGATGTGGAAAGGGAAGGGTACTTTGTGACTTCTATTCCCTATGATCCAAATTTTGAGGTTCAGGTGGACGGGGAGCCTGTGGAAGCAAAGAAGGTGAATATGGCATTCCTTGGATTTGAGATCGGAAAAGGGAGGCATGATGTGAAGCTGGTCTATCATGCGCCGGGGAGAAAGGCCGGAGCCTGGTGCTCTGCCTTGGGGGCGGTGCTGCTGCTTTTCCTGATAATCGGGAAATACGCGCGGGAAGCGGCGCCAATCCAGAGGAACCCATGACAAATGGGTGATGTTTGGGGAGGACACGTTCAGGAATTCAGTGCCTAAGATCGAAGCATCCGCCCGTTTCGCGCCAGTGCATCTAGGGTGGAAGAAAACGTGATTCCGCTGTCGTTCAATTTTCCGGTGTCCATGCTGATATCCCGGGGATCTGCGGCGAAGGCTTCTTCATTTTTTGTCAGGGAGCGCGGATCCCATCCAAGGGCTGTGAACATGGCACGGACGGTTTCGTAGGTGTTCCTGTGATTCGGGGAACCGAAATTGTAAATCCCGCCGGTTAATTCCAGGGCGCTTTCGAAATTGTGGATGACCTCGTTTACGTCGGTGATCCCACGAATGTCGTAAACGGGATAGCTGAGAGGAGCCCATGTCCGCAGCCGGTCAGCCAGTGTCCGGAAAAAGTCGCCGTGCTCCTGCGGGGCCAGGGTACAGGTGTCATACATCCAGGTCAGGCGCAGGATGACGCAGTCCGGATTGACGGCCAGGCATTCTTCCTCTGCCGCCTTCTTTTCCCTGCCGTAAACGGTGGGAGGGGCGATGGGCTCATCTTCCCTGTGGGGGCCCTTGATCCCATTTCCAAAATAAACCTGGTCGGAGCCGCAGAGCAGGCATTTTGCGGAAAATTCCGCCGCGGCCGCGGCCATATTTCTGCTGCCGCCTACGTTGATCCGCCAGGAGCTTTTGGGATCCTTTTCGCACATGCCAAGGTCGGAAACGGCGGCGCAGTGGAGGACGCAGTGGGGCCTGAAACGGCGGAATGCCGCATATACAGTTTCTGGATCAGTGATGTCCAGCTCCGTGCGGGAGGGAGCGCAGATCTCGTATGTGTCGTTGTAAAATGCCGCGGCCCGTCTGCCGAGAAAGCCGGACGCGCCTGTGATCAGTAATCGTTTCATGGGGAACCTCTCTTGAAAATCCGGACGATGAGACCTGCCCAGCCGCACAGATGGAAATCTGCCTGGCGGCGGAAGGAGTTACAGGCCTTTCAGCTTCAGACCTGCGGCAAATCCTAAATGGGAAACTGCGGTAACTGACAAGAAGAAAAGATTTGTCAGACCGTAGCCAAACAGGATCCCCGTCCAGAGACGGCGGAGATTTTTGCTCTCATAGGACGTGCAGAGCTGAACCAGTCCGTCGGTGATGAGCGGGAGCAGCAGGACACAGGAGAATCCTGCATGGGGATGGCCGGCATGGTACGTAAAAAGCAGCGCCAAGATCCCGATCAGCTCTCCGGTACAGCGGGCGCAGACGGGAAACTGCCTGCTGCGGTAAAAAAAAGACCGGTCAGGCCGGCAATGGCAGCCGAAAAAGATCGGCAGCCATTTGTAAAGCCATGCCATGTTGTTAATGCATGTAGTATGCCGTACTCATGCTCAGAATGAAGATCAATACATAAAATACGACTCCGATTATGACGCCGGTCAGCGCCCCGATCCCTGCGGCTTTGCTGGTCCTGGGCTTTGTGTCCTTCCAGACAAGAAACAGGATCAGGCCGACCAGGGGGATGCAGCACCCCAGAAGGCCCCACAGGAATCCGCCGTTGTCCACGGTGGGCGGCATGGTAGTCTGTGATACTCCACAGTGGGGGCAGATTACGGCCTCATCATCAATCTGAGCTCCGCATTTTTTACAGTATGCCATAATATTTTCCCTCCTCAAAATCATCTGACGGTAAAGTATGGTGTCCGGAAAACAGAAGCTGTTACAGCGCTCCTGCCTTGCAAAATCACCGCGCGGTCCGCTTGCTTTATTATATAATTTCGGCTGTTTTTTGTCAATGAATACTAAGATTTCCATATTTACAGAACAAAACCAGAAGTGTATAATAGAGGGCGGAAAAAGCGGTCAGGAGATCGTGAAAGTACAGAAGGAGGATATAGAGATGTTGGACAAGAAAGTGGTAGAATTATTAAATCAGCAGGTGAACAAGGAATTTTATTCCGCGTACCTGTATCTGGATTTTTCAAATTATTATTATGACGAAGGACTGGACGGATTCGGCAACTGGTACAGGATCCAGGTCCAGGAGGAGCGCGACCATGCGATGCTGATGCTGCAGTATCTGCAGAACAATGGGGAAAAGGTGGTCCTGGAGGCCATCGACAAGCCGTCTGTTGAGATCACTGACGCGAAGTCGGTTCTGGAAGCGGGCTTGAAGCATGAGCAGTATGTGACCGAGCTGATCCACACGATCTATGAGGCGGCGCATTCCGTAAAGGATTTCCGCACCATGCAGTTCCTGGACTGGTTCGTGAAGGAGCAGGGCGAGGAGGAAAACAACGCAGAGACGCTGGTAAAGAAATTCGAACTGTTCGGAGATGACCCGAAGAGCCTGTATATGCTGGACAATGAGCTGGGCGCGCGCGTCTATTCCGCGCCTTCCCTGGTACTGTAGCCATGAACCGCCGGAAAGTGATCTGTCCCTGCTATCAGGTGACCAAGGGGGACGTGGCGGACGCTGTGGAAAAGGGGGCTTCCTCATTTAAGGAAGTGAAGAAAATGACTCGGGCCGGGAAGGGCTGCGGGAAATGTAAGAAAAAGGTGAAGAAGCTGACGAAGAAGCTTTTGGCAAAACAATAAAGGATTACCCGCTGCCTGGTGGAATTGGGCAGCGGGTATTTTTTTGAAGTTCCAATTATTGTTACATGTCATACCCCGACCAATCACCACGCTGATTGGTCGGGAGGATGCACATAAGAGCTGGTATTCAGGCCGTCCATTGTCGTAGGCAATTTAAAATGACGGCCTGAGTTACAGGGCACGCCTGGTCAAGGTGTGACCTGTAACCAATGATTCTACCGGCCAGCCTGTCATTTTCTAAAATGTTGACAGGCCCGGCAGTTTTCAGTATAATCGAAACCATGATGAACGGAGCGAAACGGCCGTTTTTTGCGGAACAGAGGATGAAAGCAGCCGGGAAGGTAAAACGGGTACAGGAAACAGATCGGGGGAAAGGGAGATGGATATGGGGCTGACGCATTTTGACGAAGAGGGAAAGGCAGTCATGGTAGACGTGACGAATAAGGAGGACACGGTCCGGGAGGCGGCGGCCACCGGGAAGATCCAGGTGAGCCCCGAGGTATATGAGGCGATCCGGAACGGGACGGTGGGGAAAGGAGACGTGCTGGGCGTGGCGTCCACGGCGGGGATCATGGGAGCCAAGCGGACGTCGGAACTGATCCCGATGTGCCATATCCTGCCTTTGACCAACTGTAGGGTGCGGTTTGAGATGGCGCCGGAGGAATCTACGATCTACTGCTACTGCACGGTGAAGACGACAGGCAAGACCGGGGTGGAGATGGAGGCGCTGACCGGGGTGAGCGTGGCCCTTCTGACGATCTATGACATGTGCAAGGCATTGGACAAGTCCATGGAGATCGGGGAGATCTATCTTTGCCGGAAGACCGGCGGCAAGAGCGGGGAGATCCGCAATGAGAACCATCAGAATACCGCGCGGAAGGCGAAGGAGCTGCACCTGTGGTAGGAGGAAGGCGACATGCCTCTGACCGAAGGTGAGTGGGCGTTTCATTGGAATACGAGGAGGAACGATTATGAAATGGAATAAATTTCGTTTGAAAACGACGACCGAAGCCGAGGATATTGTCAGCAGCATGCTGATGGATCTTGGCATCCAGGGGGTGGAGATTGAGGATAAGGTTCCTCTGACCGCGGCGGACAAGGAGCAGATGTTTGTGGATATCCTGCCGGAGACCGGGGCGGACGACGGGGTGGCTTACTTAAGCTTTTACCTGGACGAAGAGGAGGACGCGGGGGCAATCCTCGCGGAGGTGCGCGGCGGGCTTTCAGAGCTTTCCGCGTGGACGGACGTGGGAGAAGGCATCATTGAGGAATCCCAGACCGAGGATCTGGACTGGATGAACAACTGGAAGCAGTATTTTCATCAGTTTTATGTGGATGACATCCTGATCATTCCGTCCTGGGAGGATGTGAAGCCGGAGGACAGTGAGAAAATGGTCATCCACATTGACCCGGGCACGGCGTTCGGCACGGGGATGCATGAGACGACCCAGCTCTGTATCCGCCAGATCCGCAAATACGTGACCGACCGGACCCGGATCCTGGATGTGGGCTGCGGCAGCGGGATCCTGGGGATGCTGGCGCTCAAATTCGGGGCAGCCTATTCGGTGGGGACGGATCTGGATCCTTGTGCCGTGGAGGCCACCCATGAGAACATGCAGGGAAACGGCATCCGTCCGGACCAGTACGAGGTCATGATCGGCAACCTCATCAACGACCCGGAGATCCAGGAGCGGGTGGGATATGAGAAGTATGACATCGTGGCGGCAAATATCCTGGCGGATGTGCTCGTGGAGCTGACCCCGGTGATCGTGTCCCGGCTGAAACCGGGCGGGATCTACATCACCAGCGGGATCATTGACGACAAGGAACAGACGGTCGTGGAAGCAGTGGAGCGGGCCGGGCTGGAAGTCCTGGAGGTGACTTACCAGGGCGAGTGGGTGTCCGTGACGGCGAGGAAATAAACGGAGCGCCAGTACATCTGCTGCACAGTATCATAGGATGCAGACAGCCGCATAAGGAGATATGCCGTTGCCGCGCGCATCCGGTCATGGTCTGAGCAGGAACGCGTTTTGACAGGAGAAAGGAAATGCATCGTTTTTTTATACAACATTCGCAGATACAGGGAAGCAGGCTCTATGTGGAAGGCCCGGATGTGAACCACATTAAAAATGTCCTCCGCATGAAGCGCGGAGACCAGGTGATGGTCAGCGACGGGGAGGGGATGCAGTATCTCTGCGCGCTGGAGTCCTTCACGGACGGACTGGTGTGGTTTGAGATCGTGGATACCTGGAAGGAAAACAGGGAGCTTTCTTCGAAGTTATACCTGTTTCAGGGGCTTCCGAAGAGCGACAAGATGGAGCTGATCATCCAGAAGGCTACGGAGCTTGGCGTGTATGAGGTCGTGCCGGTAGTGACAGGCCGGACGGTGGTCAGGCTGGATGAGAAGAAGGCGCAGAAAAAGACCGCGCGGTGGAATGCCATTGCGGAATCCGCGGCCAAGCAGTCGGGACGCAGCCGGATCCCCCGGGTGCGGGAGGCCATGACCTTTTCCGAGGCGCTTGCCTCTGCCGGGGAACTGGATGTGCTCCTGATCCCCTATGAAAAAGCGGAAGGAATGGAGGCCACCCGGCAGGTCATTGAAGGGATCCGTCCGGGACAGTCGGTGGGGATCTTTATCGGGCCGGAGGGCGGATTCGAGGAAGCGGAGGTGGAGCAGGCCGTGGCTCTCGGCGCGGCGCCGGTAACGCTGGGGAGACGGATCCTGCGGACGGAAACGGCCGGATTCGTGATGCTGTCCATGCTGCTTTATCATTTGGAGTAGCAAGGATATACAGATGACTGCTCACGCGGTGCCGCACACGCGCCGCGCGGCATCCGGCCAATACAGGACCGAATCAGGAACGACTCTCCCGGTTCTATCATATTTTGTAAGTAAGAAATAAAAAAAGGAAAGATATCATGGAAGTTTACTTGGATAATTCGGCGACCACCCGGTGCTATCCGGAGGTCGGCGAACTGGTTTATAAAGTAATGTGCAGGGATTACGGCAATCCCTCCTCCATGCACCGCAAGGGTGTGGAGGCAGAGCACTATGTCAAGGAATCAAAAGAGACCCTCGCCCGGCTTTTGAAGGTGAATGCGAAGGAAATTTTCTTTACTTCGGGCGGGACGGAGAGCGACAACCTGGCTCTGATCGGAACCGCAAGGGCGGCGCGCAGGTCGGGCAATCATCTGATTACGTCCGCCATCGAGCATCCGGCGATCCTCAATACAATGCGCCATCTGGAGGAGGAAGAGGGCTTCCGGGTCACCTACCTTCCGGTGGATGCCAACGGGCAGATTAAGCTGGAGGCACTGCGGGAAGCGCTCTGCAAGGAAACGATCCTGGTGTCGGTCATGTATGTGAACAACGAGGTGGGAGCCGTGCAGCCCGTCGAACAGGCGGCAAGGATCGTAAAAAGCTATAACCCGGCGATCTTATTTCATACGGACGCGGTCCAGGGCTTCGGGAAATACAGGATCTATCCGAAGCGGCTGGGCGTGGACCTTTTGTCCGCCAGCGGGCACAAGATCCACGGACCCAAAGGGATCGGCTTCCTCTATATCAATGAGAGGGTGAAGATCATTCCCATCGTGTATGGCGGAGAGCAGCAGAAAAATATCCGTTCCGGCACGGAAAATGTACCGGGGATCGCGGGGATCGGCCTGGCATCGAAGATGATCTACCGGGATCTGGACATGAAGGTGGCGCTGATGCGGGAATTGAAGGAGCATTTCCTGGGAGGGGTCACGAAGATTCCGAATACGACAATCCACGGGCTGACGGATGAGAACAGCGCGCCCCACATCATCAGCGTGGGCTTTGCGGGGGTCCGCAGCGAGGTGCTGCTCCATGCGCTGGAGGAAAAGGGGATCTATGTGTCCTCCGGTTCCGCCTGCGCCTCCAATCATCCCGCGGTGAGCGGTGTGCTCAAGGGGATCGGCGCGGCCCGGGAATATCTGGACGCCACGCTGCGGTTCAGCATGTCGGAGTTTACCACAAAAGAGGAAATTGACTATACGCTGGAAACATTATATAATTGTGTACCGGTACTGCGGAAGTTTACAAGGCGCTGAAATGGGTCGTTACAGGAAGCTGGTTCACCAGTGACCTGTAACGATGGACAGGGGCAGAGGAACTCTGCCCTTTGGAAATCTAAAGGAGAACAGCATGAAGTTTCATTCATTTTTAATTAAGTACGGTGAGATCGGGATCAAGGGGAAGAACCGGTATATGTTTGAGGACGCGCTGGTGCGCCAGATTCGGTATGCCTTAAAGGATGTGGACGGGACCTTCGCGGTCCGCAAGACCCACGGCAGAGTCTATGTGGACTGCGAAGGGGAATATGACCAGGAGGACGCGGCGGATGCCCTGAGCCGGGTGTTCGGGATCGTAGGCATCTGTCCGGTGGTCCGTCTGGCAAATGCAGGCTTTGATCAGCTCAAGGAGGATATTATCGCTTATGTGGCGGAACGGTATCCGGAAAAGAATCAGACTTTTAAAGTGGAATCGCGCAGGAGCAACAAGCATTATCCGCTTAACTCCATGGAGATCAACTGTGCCCTGGGGGAAGCGATCCTGGAGGCATTTCCTCAGATGCGCGTGGACGTGCATACACCGGATATCCTGCTGAATGTGGAGATCCGGGAGGAGGTCTATGTCTATTCGGAGATCATCCCGGGACCGGGGGGCATGCCGGTGGGAACCAATGGGAGCGCCATGCTTCTGCTTTCCGGCGGGATCGACAGCCCGGTCGCGGGGTATATGATCGCGAAGCGGGGTGTTGCGCTGGAGGCGACCTATTTCCACGCGCCCCCTTATACCAGCGAGCGCGCCAAGGAAAAGGTGGTGGATCTGGCAAAGCTGGTGGCCCGGTATGCAGGGCCCATCCGGCTGCATGTGGTGAATTTTACAGATATCCAGTTATATATCTATGAAAAATGTCCTCACGAGGAGCTGACCATCATCATGCGCCGGTATATGATGAAGATTGCGGAGCATTTTGCGCGGAAGGACGGCTGTCTGGGGCTGATCACCGGAGAGAGCATCGGACAGGTTGCCAGCCAGACCATGCAGAGCCTTGCGGCGACCAACGCGGTGTGCAGTCTTCCGGTCTACCGCCCGCTGATTGGATTTGACAAACGGGAGATTGTGGAGATCTCGCAGAAGATTGATACCTATGAGACATCCATCCAGCCTTTTGAGGACTGCTGTACGATTTTTGTGGCAAAGCATCCGGTGACTAGGCCGGATCTGGAGCGGATCGAAAAGTCGGAGCGGAATCTGGAGGAACAGATTGAGGAGCTTGTGAAAACAGCGGTTGAGACTACGGAAGTGATTGAGATCCGTTAGGACGCCGGCGGCAGCCGGGTGAATAAAAGTGAGGAAGATTCGGAGAAGCTTTTTAGATTAAACAGAACAAAAAAGGCTGCCTCCTATGTGAGACAGCCTGGCGCGGCGGACAAGCTTATATTCAGATATCAGCTTGCCAGGCCCGCCGGTGATCGGGCAGCTTATTTGATAATGTACGCATCCAGGGCAGCCAGTATGTCCTCCAGTTCTCCATCAGCGTGGATGTTGAGGTCGATCGGCTTGGACAGATCCAGACTGAAAATGCCCATGATGGACTTGGCATCTATAACATATCTTCCGGATACTAAATCAAAGTCATTATCATACTTCGTGATCTCATTAACAAATGACTTCACTTTGTCGATTGAATTTAATGAAATCTGCACTGTTTTCATCATGATATATCCCTCCTTTGGATGATGAGTTTGAAGGGCCGTTACGCCCTGCATTCATTCTACGGGATAGTCTTGTAAAAGTCAAGAAAAGTGATGAAAAAAATGTTACTATTCGTTACTATTCGTTACATGTCACACCCCGACCAATCACCACGCTGATTGGTCGGGAGGATGCACATAAGAGCTGGTATTCAGGCCGTCCATTGCCGTAGGCAATTTAAAATGACGGCCTGAGTTACAGGGCACGCCTGGTCAAGGTGTGACCTGTAACTACTATTCACGGCATGTAAAAATCAGCTACTATATAAAATTCGGGGGAAGCTATGAGAAAAGCGGCATTGCATAATCTGGGTTGTAAGGTAAATGCATATGAGACGGCGGCGATGCAGGAGCTGCTGGAGGGGGCGGGATATGAGATTGTGCCTTTTCAGGAGCGGGCGGATGTTTATATCATCAATACCTGTACCGTGACTAATATTGCGGACAGGAAGTCCAGACAGATGCTGCGCCGCGCCAGGAAAATGAATCCGGACGCGGTGGTGGTCGCGGCGGGATGCTACGTGCAGGCCCGGGAGGAGGGGCATCTCGCGATGGATCCTTCGGTGGATATTGTGATCGGGAATAACCGGAAGAAAGACCTGGCGCGGATCCTGGAAGAATATCTGCAGGACGGCGCGGAGGAAGACGGGCAGATGAGCCGGGTGATCGATATCAACCATACCGGCGAATATGAGGAGCTCCATCTGACAAAACCGGGGGAGCATACCCGGGCTTATATCAAGGTGCAGGACGGGTGCAACCAGTTCTGCTCCTACTGCGTCATTCCTTTTGCCCGGGGGCGGGTGCGAAGCCGGAGCCTGAAGAGCGTCGTGGAAGAGGTGCGGGAGCTGGCCCGAAACGGCTACCGGGAAGTGGTGCTGACCGGGATCCATCTGAGCTCCTACGGGGCGGACTTCCGGGAAAAGGCTCCCAATCACGAAGGCTCGGAAGCGTCCGGGGAAATCTTAAACAGGGAGGAACATTTCCCTGCGGGACAGGAAGGAACGGACCTTCTGGCTCTGATCCGGGCGGTCCACGAGGTGGACGGGATCCTGCGGATCCGGCTGGGTTCCCTGGAGCCCCGGATCATTACGGAGGAATTTGTCCGGACGGCGGCTGGGCTTGTGAAGCTGTGTCCGCATTTCCATCTGTCGCTGCAGAGTGGCTGCGACGCGACTCTGAAACGGATGAACCGGCGCTATACGACGGCGGAGTATTTGGAAAAATGCGCCCTTCTGCGGAAATATTTCCGGAATCCGGCACTGACCACGGATATTATTGTAGGTTTTCCGGGGGAGACGGAGGAGGAATTTGCCGCTTCCATGGAATTTGTGGATCAGGTTGATTTTTATGAGACTCACATTTTCAAATATTCCAGGAGAGAGGGGACCAGGGCTGCCGCCATGCCGGACCAGGTGCCGGAGCCTGTGAAGGCGGAACGAAGCCGGAGGATGATCGAACTGGGGAAGAGGAAGCAGGCGGCGTATGAGAGGAGCTTTCTGGGAAAGGAAGTGGAAGTTCTGGTGGAGGAAGGCATGACCGAGGGCGGCAGGGAATATCAGGTGGGCCACACCCGGGAATATCTGAAGATTGCGCTGGAAGCAGAGGAAAATCTGCAGAATCAGATTAGAAAAATCCGGATAAATGAGGATTTACAAATTATTCATTGAATTTTGGATGGGTTTATATTAGAATAGTAGATAGAGTGTGTTTGAAATATGTCCTCATGGAGGATTGAAACTACAATAGGCAGCAGGAAGTTCAGTGACTGTGGACGTCTTTTGCTCAGGCGGCAGTGGAATCAAAGTGAAAAGTACGGCGTTGCTGAGTGTTTTGTTTCGAGACTGACAGAAAGAACAGAAGTGAAATGGAGGGAAAAAACATGAGCGATTTAAGTAATACCCAATTCTTTCAGGTGGAGCCGGGACCGCAGATCTCAGCGAAGGACATTCTGGAGATCGTGTTCAAGGCATTGAAGGAAAAGGGATATAATCCAGTGAATCAGATCGTGGGGTATGTGATGTCCGGCGATCCGACATATATTACCAGCTATAACGGAGCAAGAAGCCTGGTTATGAAGGTGGAGCGGGACGAATTGGTGGAAGAATTGTTAAAAGCGTATATCGAGCACAATTCCTGGGCATAATCTGTTATGAGGATCATGGGATTGGACTATGGGGAGAAGACAGTAGGTGTTGCGATCAGCGATGCCTTGCTTCTGACTGCCCAGGGGATTGAGACGATTGAACGAAAAGAGGAGAACAAGCTCAGACGGACCTGCGCAAGGCTGGAGGAGCTGATCCGGGAATATGAGGTGGGCAGGATCGTACTGGGGCTGCCCAGGCACATGAATCATGATATCGGGGAACGGGCGGAGAAGTCTCTGGAGTTTCAGAAAATGCTCATGCGGCGGACCGGCCTGGAGGTGGTCATGTGGGACGAGCGTCTGACGACCGTGGCTGCCGAACGGACGCTGATCGAGAGCCAGGTCCGGCGGGAGGACAGGAAGAAGTACATCGATAAGATCGCGGCGGTCTTTATCCTGCAGGGATACCTGGATTCTCTGCGGACAGGAGATGCATCCGCGGAGACATCGGTGAGGGAGTGAACAGATGACGCGCCTGCGGATTATCGGCCAGGGCGCGAACTGGAATCAGTATTGGAGTTACGGCAGTAAGGGGAAGCGGAATGGAAAAGATTGAATTTACTTTCGATGATACGGATGAAGCGGTTGAATTTTTTGTATTGGAGCAGACGAAGATCAACGGTTCTACATATATCCTTGTGACGGATTCCGAGGAGGGCGACGCGGAATGTCTGATCCTGCGGGAGTCCGGCAATGGGGAAGACGGAGACTGTATTTATGAGATCGTAGAAGAAGACACGGAATTGAAGGCTGTTTCCGGCGTGTTTGAAGAACTGCTGGAGAATACGGATATTACAATGTGATATAAATACATGATACATAATATAAAGATGGAGGTGTGTTTTTGAAAAAAGAGAATATTGGAAAGCTGCGTATCATTCCTCTTGGAGGGCTGGAGCAGATCGGAATGAATATTACTGCCTTTGAGTATGAAGACAGTATTATTGTGGTGGACTGCGGTCTGGCCTTTCCCGAGGATGATATGCTGGGGATTGATCTGGTGATACCGGATGTCAGTTATCTGAAGGATCATATTGAGAAAGTGAAGGGGTTTGTGATCACTCATGGACATGAGGATCATATCGGCGCGCTTCCGTATATTTTGAAGGAGATGAACCTTCCAATCTATACGACGAAGTTGACTATGGGAATCATAGAGAATAAGTTAAAGGAGCATAATCTGCTGCGGACGACAAGAAGAAGGGTCGTCCATCACGGACAGTCCATCAATCTGGGGCAGTTCCGCATTGAGTTTATTAAGACGAATCACAGCATCCAGGACGCGTCGGCGCTGGCGCTGTATTCTCCGGCAGGGATCGTGGTGCATACGGGCGACTTTAAGGTGGATTATACACCGGTATTCGGAGATGCCATTGACCTGCAGCGCTTTGCGGAGATCGGAAAAAAAGGCGTGCTGGCGCTGATGTCAGACAGCACGAACGCGGAGCGGAAGGGATTTACCCAGTCGGAACGGACAGTAGGAATTACCTTTGACCATATTTTCGCGGAGCATCAGAACA
This sequence comes from Lachnospiraceae bacterium, assembly GCA_910573785.1. Taxonomy (GTDB): domain Bacteria; phylum Bacillota; class Clostridia; order Lachnospirales; family Lachnospiraceae; genus Schaedlerella. Next base: position 18,151 of record CAJSZT010000026.1, read on the forward strand.
GCAGGCTCATCATCGCCACGTTCGCGTCCAATGTGGACCGTGTACAGCAGATCATCAATTCTGCATATAAGTATGGACGGAAGGTGGTCGTGGAAGGACGGAGTATGGTGAATATCATTTCCACCGCGTCTGAGCTGGGATATCTGAATGTGCCGGAAAATACGCTGATCGAGATTGACGAGATGCGCAACTATCCACCGGAAAAGATGGTATTGATCACCACAGGAAGCCAGGGGGAATCCATGGCGGCGCTGTCCCGTATGGCGGCGGATGTGCACCGTAAGGTGACGATCCAGCCTACGGACACGATCATTTTCAGCTCCAATCCGATCCCGGGAAATGAAAAGTCTGTTTCCCGCGTGATCAATGAGCTGTCTGCAAAGGGAGCCAATGTGATCTTCCAGGAGGCGCATGTGTCCGGACATGCCTGCCAGGAGGAATTGAAGCTGATCTACTCTCTGGTGAAGCCGAAGTATGCCATCCCGGTACATGGGGAATACCGCCACTTAAAGGCCAATTCGGAGGTGGCGCGCTCCCTGGGGATTCCGAAGGAGAATATCTTTATCATCCAGTCCGGCGATGTGCTGGAGCTGACCAGTGAATCGGCGAAGGTCGTGGACAAGGTGCATACGGGCGCAATCCTGGTAGACGGTCTGGGCGTCGGAGACGTAGGAAATATCGTTCTCCGCGACAGACAGCATCTGGCAGAGGACGGCATTATCATCGTAGTGCTCACCCTGGAGCGGGGAAGCAACCGTTTATTGGCAGGTCCTGATATCGTGTCCCGCGGATTCGTGTATGTGCGGGAGTCGGAAGGGCTGATGGAGGAAGCGAGACACGCCATCTCCGACAGCCTGGATAAATGTCTGGCAGGCCGGAGGACAGACTGGAACAAGATCAAGACATCCATCCGGGATACCATGAATGATTTTATCTGGAAGAAGACGAAGAGACGGCCGATGATCATTCCGATCATTATGGATGTGTAAAAAGGATATGGAAGAAATGGATTCAGGCAGGCCGGATATCGGTCTGTCTGAACTTTTTCCGCCTTTACGGCTGCAATCCGGAATCTCAGTTTTATGCAATTTATCGCAATAAACTGAGAGCTTGGATAAGCAACCGTACAGGTGGAAATTTTCGACCATTGGTATGGGTTTTTCAGGAAAGGGGGATGGGAAGATGATCACAGAGGAGAGAGTGGTTACGTATATCCGGTCTCTGGAGACGGAGGAGTGTCCGATGCTGGAGGAGATCGAGAGGGAAGCTCTGGAAGAGGGGGTTCCAATCATCCGCAAAGAAACACAAAGTTTTTTAAAGACACTGATAAGTTTACAAAGACCTGAAAAAGTTCTCGAAATCGGAACGGGAGCAGGCTTTTCCGCATTGCTGATGTGTGAATACGCGCCGGAGGGCTGCCGATTTGTAACGATCGAAAATTATGAAAAGCGGATCCTTGCGGCCAGAGAAAACTTCCGCCGCGCGGGGAGGGAGCAGCAGATCACCCTGATGGAAGGGGATGCTCTGGAGGTGCTTAAGAGGCTGGAAGGGAAGTTTGATTTTGTGTTTATGGATGCGGCGAAGGCGCAGTATATCCATTATCTGCCGGAGGTGCTCCGGCTCCTCAGGGAAGGCGGAGTTCTGGTGTCGGACAACGTGCTGCAGGGCGGGGACGTGTTCGAGTCCCGGTTTGCGGTGGAACGGCGGGACCGGACGATCCATGCCCGGATGCGGGAATACCTGTATGAGATCAAGCACAATGGGAAGCTTGTGACCTCCATCCTGCCGCTCGGGGACGGCGTGGCGGTAAGCGTGAAGGCGGGGACCGCTGACAGAAGTGTATGAAAATGAAGCAGCGATTCAGAACAGCAGGAGAAAATGAAGCAACGACTCAGAACAGCGAGAAGCAGAAAATGATAGTAGCAGCGGATCGTCTGAGCGGCACATGGGTCTGCGGTCTGCTGGTTTGAACAGTTGCAAGAGGTGTATGGGAAAGGAATTATGACATGAGAGATTATCCGGAATTATTGATCCCGGCGGCCAGCCTGGAGGTCTTGAAGACGGCAGTGATATTCGGTGCGGATGCGGTTTATATCGGCGGAGAAACTTTTGGGTTGCGTGCGAAAGCGAAAAATTTCTCGATGGAGGATATGAAAGAGGGAATTGCCTTTGCGCATGCCCGCGGTGTCAAGGTATATGTAACGGCCAATATCCTGGCGCACAACCGGGATCTGGACGGGGCGCGGGAATATTTTCTGGAATTGAAGGAGCTGCGGCCGGATGCTCTGATCATTGCGGACCCGGGGGTCTATGACATTGCCATGGAGGTCTGCCCGGAGATCGAGCGGCATATCAGCACCCAGGCCAATAACACGAACTACGGAACGTACCGCTTCTGGCACCGGCAGGGGGCCAGCCGGGTGGTGGCGGCGCGGGAGCTTTCCCTGGAGGAATTGAGGGAGCTGCGCGGGAGGATTCCAGAAGAGCTGGAGATCGAGGTGTTTATCCACGGATCCATGTGCATTTCCTATTCCGGAAGATGCCTGCTGAGTAATTATTTTACAGGGCGGGACGCCAACCAGGGGGCCTGCACCCATCCCTGCCGCTGGAAATACGCGGTGGTGGAGGAATCCAGGCCGGGAGAATATCTGCCGGTCTATGAGAATGACCGGGGGACTTATATATTTAACTCGAAGGACCTGTGTATGATCGGACATATCCCGGAGCTGGTGGAAGCGGGGATGGACAGCTTAAAGATCGAGGGGCGCATGAAAACGGCGCTGTATGTGGCTACGGTGGCCCGGACCTACCGGAAGGCGCTGGATGATTACCGGGAAAGCCCGGAAACATATCAGGAACAGATGCCCTGGTATCAGGAGCAGATCTCGAACTGCACCTACCGGCAGTTTACCACTGGATTTTTCTTCGGAAGGCCGGATGAGAATACCCAGATCTACGATGAGAGTACGTATGTGAAGGAGTACACCTATCTGGGAACTGTGGGGGAAACGCGGGACGGGCTGTACCGGATCGAGCAGAGGAATAAGTTTTCCGTGGGAGAACGGATCGAGATCATGAAGCCGGACGGCAGGAACGTGGAGGTCCGGGTGGGCCGAATCACCAATGAGGACGGGGAGGAGCAGGAGAGCGCCCCCCATGCGAAGCAGATCGTGTATGTGGATCTGGAAGGGAAGGCCGAGAGGTATGATATCCTGCGGAGAGCGGAATAGACATACTGAGAACCGAATAAATCTGCCGCTCAGAATATTTTGATGCAATGTCAGTAACGGAAGGGGATGGCAGGATGGGAATTTATTTAAACAGCAGGAAACCGCAGAACAATTTTCAGGAAACAGTGAACTCCGTGTATTTCGTAGATAAAACCGGGCTTCTGGAAGAACTGATCCCGATCGTTGGACCCGGAAAGCGGACAGGCAGTGAAAACGGACTCCTGGCAGGCCAGGGAAACAAGTATATCTGCATTACAAGACCCCGCCGTTTTGGAAAGACCGTTGCGGCAAATATGATAGCCGCTTATTTCGGCAAAGGGTATGATGGCCATAAAATTTTTGACGGATTGGAGATTCGGGCCTGTGAGCAGTTTGAAGAGCATCTGAACCAGCATAATGTGATCTATATTACGTTTAACGAGATGCCCGGAGGATGCAGGACTTACGAACAGTATATTTCCAGGATTCAGAAAAGGCTTCTGGCAGATTTGACGCGCGCCTACCCGGATGCGTGCATTGATAAAAAGGATGCGCTTTGGGATGCGTTCAATAATATTTATGAACTGGAGGAAGAGGTCAAATTTATCTTTGTGCTGGATGAATGGGATTTCATTTTCCACAGAAGTTTTGTGACGGATCAGGACAAGAAAGAGTATATCGCCTTCCTGAGCAGTCTGTTAAAGGACCAGCCCTTTTATTTTACTATGTCGAGAAAAATGTGGACGATGTGAGGGACGCGCTTGCACTGATGGTATCCGGAGTGCCGGTTCGGGCAAAGATCCGGGAATATGCGGCCTCATCCATGAGCCTGACTACAAAGGAAGAAATATTTTCCGCGATGGTGGTCTATGGTTTTTTGAGCAGCGAACAGGGGAAGATATTTATCCCGAATAAGGAACTGATGGATCAATTTGAGGAAATGCTGTTAAAAGAGCCGTCTCTGGGATACGTGTACCGCCTTGCGAAAGAATCAGACCGGATGCTTGCGGCAACCATTTCAGGGGATACGGATACGATGCTGTCTATTTTGGAATATGCGCACAATACGGAGATTCCGCTGCTCAGCTACAGCAATGAAACAGATCTGACAGCCGTGGTGAATCTGGTTTATCTTTCGGCAAGGGATTCCTATCGGATTGAACGGGAGGATAAAGCAGGGATCGGTTATGTGGATTTTATATTCTATCCAAAGGATAAGAAGGCGGATGGGATCATTCTGGAGCTGAAGGTTAACGACACCCCTGAGGAGGCGATCCAGCAGATCAAAAACCGAAGATATCTGCTGCGTTTCCAGGGAAAACTGGCGGAAAAGCGGATGTATCAGGGACGGATCCTTGGAGTCGGGATTGCATATGATAAAGGGAGTAAAAAGCACAGCTGTAAAATAGAAGTGCTGGAAGAATGCGAAATGGAGGCAGAACAGCCTTGAAGTATTTATAAAATATGTTCCATAGGTAAATGAAAGAGGCTGTCGGAACATACGGTTTATCTGCAATATATTGTTTTGAGATTCGATGAATCACAGCAGCATATTGCAGGTATACAGTGATTTTCCGACAGACCTATTTCGAGCAGGATTTTGTGAAAATAAGCTGGAATCACACGACCACTTCCAGAATCTTCTTCCCATCCAGCAAAATTTCATGCATACCGGTCTGCTTTTTCTTATTAAAATTAAAACTCAGAAGATACCCGGTATCCTCATTATAGTAATCCAGATAAGAAAGAAGCTGCCGCTCCCTGCGCTTGTGATAAGCGTTTCCCCGCCATAGCTTGAGTTCAACGATGAAGCGCTGTCCCCTGTAGTCTACGATGACGTCTGTCCGCGTCCGGTCGCGGGTCTGGGCTTCGATATAGTAATTTCCGGCGCCGTTGATAATCGGACGGAGATACATGAGAAAAATCCGGCGGCCCTCGTTTTCAATGAATTTTTCATCGGCATTTCCGCAGATTTCCACAAAATATTCAAAAAACTTTTCCATGACGAGCTTCATCTGGAGCATTCCATGTACAATAAACTTGTTTTTGCCGTCCCAGCTTTCCGGCAGGGAGGCAGAGGCCAACTCATCCTCTGAGAGAAACAGGTTGTACAGCTTTGTCTCAAAAATCCGGTTCGCAATTGCCACAGAACCATCCATATTTTTCAGGAATCCGAACATGACCCCCATATTGATGATCGGGCTGCTGTTTTCAAAGGAATACCGGGTTCCACGGAACAGGATATCCTTCATGCGGTCTTTCAGCAGCGGATATTGCTCCAATGTCTTCACCACATCATCAAAAAGTGTATTGGAGTCCTGCAAAAAGATTCGGACTGCTTTCAGAAATCCTTCCTTCGTCCAGGCATCCTTCTGCAGAGGAAAATCGTCACTGCCGGCGACCTGTTCATCGATCAGCATACAGAGACGAGATACCATATAAGGATATCCGTCCGTATAATCATAGAGCCATTGGGCAAAAGCAGGGATATCCATGCCGGTATGACAGTCATTCTCATATGCGGCAAGCATTCCGGCAATGTCATCCGGCCGGAAGCTCAGATCCATCGTAAAGTCAGCGGCTACATTCCAGGGGCTGTTATATTTTGACTCCTCCCCCGGATGGAGCTTAAGCTTCAGATTTTTGACATCATAGACTCCTGCGAGTATGACAGAGTGAAATGTGGCGTCTCTTTGCTGCTGCTGATCCAGATATTTATTTCGAAGCAGACCAAGGAAAGATAAAAAAATCTGATTATCAGAGCTTTTATCCACTTCATCGATCATGAGAATGATCTTTTTCGCATTGGATGTACATAAATCTGTGATACGGTCGCTCAGATCATGAAAAGGAAACTCAGAGGAAACGGGCTGGGACCAGGCATCTATGAGCGCAGGAGCAGCTCCCTGCAGCTTCAATTCCCGTCTGATATTGCGGATGAGCCCCCTGGCAAAGATATCCATAGAACGAAACAATTCGTCTGCCGCTTCAAAGCTGAGACGGATCACCGTGTACTGCTCTTTCAGACGTTTTTCCAGGAGATACAGAGTGGTCGTTTTCCCAAACTGACGGGCACGGTTGATCGTGAAATAGCTTCCGTTCGTGATATAATCCCGGACAATCCGGTCAATGCGTTTTTCAATATTTACCATATAATGCAGCTCTGGTATGCAGACTCCGGTGATATTAAATCTTTTTGGCATAAGGCTCCCTCCCGGGTGAAATGATGTTGGTGTCTTTTTTTATGGCAGCTGTAATGTTATTGTAGCATAGGGAAAGCGTGCAGGCAATCGTTATATGTCACCTCCTGACCAATCACCACGCTGATTGGCCAGGAGGATGCACATAAAAGTTGGTATTCAGGCAATCTTTGTGCATCACAAAGTTTTCACAAAAATATTGCATAAAATTATGGAGTAATGTATAGTGAAAAGAAAAAGGATATATTGAAAGACTTTGAATAGCACCCGGCGGCAATGCGGGTGCTATTCATATCAACATATGCGGAAAGGCTGCCTGCGGCGGGCTTTCCGCGTCATGTCAGGGAGGAGCGGCATAATGAAACCAAACGGAAACCGATATAAAGTCGTGGTAGTAGACGACGAAGTCATGGCAGTCAAGGCCATTTGCTGCATCATAGAAAATCAATGCCCGGCGTTTGAGGTGGTGGGCACTGCAGGGAACGGAAGCGAGGCGCTGGAGCTGATCAAGAAGACGTCCCCGGATCTGGTGCTGACGGACGTGGAGATGCCGGTGAAAAACGGTCTGGAGCTGGTCCGGGAGGCCAGCGGGATGCGGCCGGACCTGTGCTTCTGCATTATCAGCGGCTACCAGGATTTTGAGTATGCCAGGGACGCCTTCCGGGGCGGGGTGCTGGATTACCTGACCAAGCCCATTGTCCCTTCCCAGATGCTGCGCACCATGAAAAATGTGGAAGAAAAGCTGAGGAAGTTTTATTATGACAGGCGGGTCGGGATCTTCCGGAAGATCTGCGTGGGGGAGAGCATTTCCCTGGAAGAGATTCAGGCGTTCTTTCCATATAAAGAGTTTTATGCGGCGCTTCTGCGGGAAAACGGACTTCCGAGAAGGTATTCCCCGGCCAGGGAGCCGGAGCTGTACGGCACCATTGACGAAGCCTACATGGTCTTTGGGCGGGATAATATGGAAGAACTGTTTCTGATCCCGAAAGAGGTATTGGGGGCGCAGCCCCTGATCGACTACATGACCAGGGTTGAGCGCCGGCAGAAGACGGAAGGGTCTTATACCACCCTTCTCTATTATGGGGAGGCATTTTCCGGACCGGAGATCTCTGAAAAAATCCGGGATCTGTACTACTGGCTGAATACGCTCAGCACGGTGGGGCTTTCCCAGGTGGTGGACCTGGATCAAAAGCGGCTCCTGATGGAAAGGGTTCCCTCTCCGGATACGTCAGAGCTTTCCGGCATCCTGCAGGAGATGGAGCAGTATGCCAAGACCGGCAGATACGATCAGATCCAGAAATGCATTGGGAAAGCATTTTCCAGGTGGGAGGAGGAGAAGCGGCCGCAGATCTGGCTGGAGCAGGCGGCCAGGCGGACACTGAACTTCATCCGCATGCAGACCAAGAGCGAGGAATCCCTGATCGAGAGCGAGTACCAGTTTGAGGATGCCTTTTACTATTCCACAAGCATGGAGATGCTGCGGCAGAATCTGTACACGCCGATCCATCAGCTGACGGAAAAGGAGAAGGAAAACATAAAGGTAGATTCCCCGGAATTTTTTGAAAAGATCAAGGTCTACTTAAGCGGCCACATTTCCGAACCACTCTCCCTCCAGGCCATCTCCAACCTGTTTGCCATCTCCCAGGCGTACATGAGCAAGCTGTTCCGCAAGTACACCAGGCAGTCCTACAACCAGTATCTGACCGGGATCCGCATGGAGCGGGCAAAAGAGCTCATGGAAGAGAACAGCGAGCTCTTTGTGAAGGATATCGCGGAGATGGTGGGCTACCGGGACCAGTTTTATTTCAGCAGGATCTTCCATTCCTATACAGGGAAGAGTCCGGCGGACTATATTAAGTAGAATGACCTGTCAGGGCGCCGGACGATCGTTTCCAAGAGACAGCAGGGGAAGACCGTCTGCCGCGCGGCAGATAAAAGTGTTTCGATTTTTCAAGAGCATTGTTTTGAATCCTCCATGTACTTTTCGAAGTTCAGCGGGTAAAATAAACCCATGTTGAAACAAGAAAACGAACAAGGAGGATTCAATTTATGAAGAAGAAAGTTTTGTCACTGATTCTTGCGGGTACGATGACACTTGGTCTGGCTCTGACCGGGTGCAGCGGCGGTTCTGACGGCGGCGGATCCGGCGAGGGAACGGCAGCAGAGGACGCAGGCTCCGACGAGAGCTCCGGAGACAGCGGAGATAAGCCCTACGCAGGAGTTACCCTGAAATGGTGGGCAGGCAACGCAGAGAACAACCCGGGCACGCAGGCGGTTATGGAAGCGGCTACCGAGAAGCTGGGTATGGAATTCGAAGTAGAAGTCAACCCGGGCGGATCCGAGGGCGATAATATCATCAAGACCAGGATGGCATCCGGCGACCTTCCGGACTTTATGGCTTACAATTCCGGCTCCAAGCTGTATGACCTGAACCCGTCCCGGGGCTTCATGGACATTTCCGACTGGGAGATTGTGGACAAATTTGACGACGCGTTCTTAAGCTCTGTTACCATTGACGGCGCGGTATACGGTGCTCCCCAGTCCTCCACACAGGCAGGCGCGGTCATCTATTACAAGCCGGACTATGAAGAACTGAAGCTGGAAGTTCCCCACACCTGGGATGAATTTGTAGACAACTGCAAGACTCTGGCAGACGCGGGCAAGACTCCGGTATACTTCACCGGCGGCGAGACCTGGGCAACACAGGTACTGTTCCTGGGCGACTACTACAACATTGCGGCGGCCAACCCGACTTTCGCAGATGATTACACAGAAGGAAAAGCAAAATACGCGGACGTTCCCGAGGCAACCAGAAGCTGGACCAAGTACGAAGATCTGGTAGATTATCTGAACGCTGACAAATCTGCGGCAACGGTTACAGACGGAAACTTTGCCATCGCGACAGGCGAAGCGACCCACTGGTTCATTCTGACCCAGCAGCTTCCGCTGATCCTGGAAAATGTAGAAGATCCGGACGATATCGGCGTATTCGGGGTTCCCGGAGACGATGCGGACGATCACGGCCTGACTGTTTGGGAGCCGATGAGCTGGTATGTAAACAAAGATACCGAGAATGTGGACGCGATCAAGGCATTCTTCGAGTTCTACTATTCCGAGGAAGCGCTGGATCTGTACTTCGGAACCTACGGAGCAAACGGACCGTCCTGTATCAAGGGCTATGAGCTGCCGGATTCCGTATGCAGCGCGGTACGTGTAGACATGCAGAAATATTTTGACGACGGAAAGACCGTTCCGGCATTGGAATACCAGTCTCCGATCAAAGGAACCACCTGCGAGCAGATGACCACGGCAGTGGGCCTTGGACAGATGTCCGGGGAGGAAGCGGCCGCGATGTATGACGATGACTGCAAGAAGTCCGCTGTACAGCTTGGCTACGATTGGGAATAAAACCGGATAGTCTGAGAGAAAAAAGTGTGGCCGCCTGGATGTGCCGGGCGGCCATTCATATAAGGAGGTTTACTATGAAGACAAAAAAAGAACGGAGCATGTACCCCGTCTGGTTTGTCCTTCCGTCCCTGATCATTTTCGTGGTCTTTTTCCTGTGGCCGATCATATCTTCTCTGTATTACAGTCTGACCGTATGGAACTTTGAGACCGCGAAATTCTGCGGACTTGATAACTATAAGCTTTTCTTTTCCGAACATTCCATGAGCTCTTCCGTGATACATACCCTGATCTATGCGTTCGGGACCAGCGCGTTAAAAGTCATTCTGGCATTTTTTATCGCCATATTCCTGACCAGCAAGATCAAATCCAAGGGCTTCATCCGTTCGGCAGTATTTTTCCCGAACCTGGTGTCCATGATGGCGGTGGGCCTTGCCTTTTCGTACATGATGCACCCCACCAAGGGACTTTTAAACATGCCGATTCAGGCATTGGGCGGGACACCCATTGATTTCCTGGGGGATCCCAAGACCGCGCTTCTGAGCATCATCCTGACGGACGTGTGGAAGGGACTTTCCATTTCCGTCGTCATTTATATCGCGGGGATCCAGTCCATTGACAAGACCTATTATGAGGCGGCCGCCATCGACGGAGCGACAGGATGGCAGCAGCTGAAGCACATCACCCTTCCTCTGGTGGCGCCTTCCCAGAATTCTATCATCATTCTCTCCCTGATCGGCGGGCTTCGTTCCTTCGACCTGATCTGGGCGATGACAGGCGGCGGCCCCGGCTTCTCCACGGACGTACTGGCATCCGTCATTTACAAGCAGTACGCGGCCGGATTCTATGGACTTTCTACGGCAGGCAACGTGGTCATGCTGATCCTAATCTCCGTGATCGCATTCCCGCTGCAGCATTTCCTGAATAAGAGAGAGGAGGCGATCCAGGGATGAAAAAGAAAAAAAGACTTCTCCTTCTGGGAGATATCCTGGGCGTGTTGGTGACCTGCGTCATCTTCCTGGTTCCGTTTTATTTTATGCTGGTGCAGTCCCTGAAATCAAAGGCAGAGGCCAACAAGCTGTCCATCAGCTGGCCCAGCGAGCTTCATTTTGAAAATTATATCGAAGTGTTCAAGCATGGGAACTACCAGCTGGTGACCGCCTTCAAGAACAGCGGGATCTTGACATTTTTCACCGTGCTGGGACTTCTGGTGACCGCGGCCATGGCGGCTTATGTGATCCAGAGGAGGCGCGACAAACTGATGACCGGCATCCAGGCCATGATCATGCTGGGCCTGATGATCCCGGCGGCGATCCTGCCTACGATCCATCTGCTGCAGAGCATGCACATTTACAAGACCATGTTCTCCATGGTGATGATCGAGATCGCTCTGCAGACGCCGTTTGCGATCATGCTGTACCGGGGGTATATGGCCTCCATTCCGAAGGAACTGGAGGAAGCGGCCCGGATCGACGGCTGCAGCAAATGGCAGATTTTCTGGAAGGTGATCTTTCCGCTGCTCAAGCCCATCCAGGCGACGCTCATCATCTTGGTCGGCGTGCAGACCTTCAACGACTTTACGAATCCGCTGTATTTCCTGCCGGGTTCCGAGAATACGACAGTTCAGCTGACGCTGTACAGCTATCAGGGACAGCTGGCCAGCAGCTTTAATCTGCTGTTTGCCGATATCATTGTGATCACGCTCCCGATGCTGATCCTGTTCATCATCTTCAATAAGAAGATCGTAGATGGCATGGTGGCCGGCTCAGTCAAAGGTTAAGGTAACAATTATGAAATTTCGCAGTAGGATAGTGCTTGCATATACCACTGTTGCGCTGTTAGTCAGTCTGATCCTGGGCATTGCGGTGGCCAGGATCAGTCTTCAATATGAGATGACCAGCCAGAAAAATAATCTCCGTGTCACCGCAAAATCCTATGTGACCCAGATGGATGAGCGGCTCAGCCGAATGGACGCCATCATGAAATATATCCTGTCGGATACCGTCATGCTGGAGAGCATTACCTGGCTGGCGGAAGACCAGTACGGGGAGATCCCGAACCGCTATGTGCTGGATGCGAAATCCAATCTGGGTACCAGGCTGACCACGGAATACATTATGAAAAATTCATACCGGACCGTATTCTTCAATCAATCCTCGTTTCTGGACAGCAGCGCCACCTACACAACGGGAGCGGGAATTTTGCCGAAGCAGCGCCTGATCTCGGAATTTGAGGTGGAGGAGATCCCTTACCTGGAGCGGGCGGACGCGGCGGATGGAAATTCTGTGATCATCAGTTCCCATCCGGATTACTGGAGCGCCAATGACAAGGTACCGGTCTATTCCCTGATGAAGGCGCTGCGGGGAGAAGGGATGGGCTATCTGGAGGTGGAGAACCGGATGGACAGCCTGGAATCGCTGGAAGCATCGGATCCGGATATTGAATTTTTGCTCATTGTGAATGGAGGAGAGATCCTTTACGCCAGCAATGGAGAATATGGAACGGAATTGTCTGAGGAGGACCGCGAATGGCTTCGAGATCAGCAGGAGAATCGGGTGCTGACGGAAAACGGCTCGATCTATACGAAAGCATCCTCTGAGGAGTTTGACCTGACGGTACTGGCGTATAAAGAGAACGTGCTGCTTGAAAAAGAAAGAGGGCAGCTTTTTTCCATCTCCTTTGCGGCGACGCTGGCCACCTTCGGCATCAGCCTGGCCATGATCATTTTCTGGGCAGGGATCCTGACCCGTCCCATCAAGCGTCTGCAGGAGACGGTGGAACATACAAATATCGAAAATCTGCAGGATAACCGGCATCTGGAGGCGGCCGGGGCGCTGGATGAATTTCAGGAGCTGATCCGGTCCTATCAGGCCATGATGACGCGGGTGGACGAGGCGCTGCAGAATGAGAAAAAGGCGGCGAAGTTGCAGCTGCAGGCACAGTTTGATACGCTGCAGGCGCAGGTGAACCCGCATTTTATCTACAATGTGCTCAATACGATCTCGTCCCGCGCGATCCTGGACAATGACGAGACCATCTGTGAGATGTGCGGCTCCCTGGGAACCATGCTGCGCTACTCCACGAACAACAAGGAACGGTACGCCTCGGTGGAGAAGGAGCTGGAATACTTGGACAGTTATTTTTATCTGCTGAAGGCCCGTCATGAAAATTCTCTGGAAGTGAGTATCGATGTGGACCGGGGGATCCGGCGGCAGACCATCCCGAAGATGACTCTGCAGCAGCTGGTGGAAAACTGCGTGAAGCATGGGTTTCAGAACATGGACACCGGCAGGCACATTTCCGTAACGGGAAGGGTACTGGCGGACTGCTGGATTATCCGGGTGGAGGACAACGGCTGCGGAGTTTCGGAGGAAAAGCTTCTGGAGCTGCAGAGAAAGCTGGAGGAAGCGCGGAAGGATATTCTGGAGAGGGTCAAGCCCGCGGAGATGGAGATCGGCGGCATGGGTGTCGTGAACACCTACGCCAGATGCCTGCTGCTGTATTTTGAGGACTGCGTTTTTGAAATGGAAAATGTACCGGACAGCGGGGGATTTGCGGTGACTGTGGGGCAGAGGAAGCCCGGGAATACATAAAAAACGGAATGGGCCGCGGCCGGCAGAGTGTCTGCCGAGTCTGTAAACGTATGAAACAACGATATATCGTTAGGAAGGAAATTGGCTATGAAAATTGAACATTTAAAAATCAACCATTTGACGAATCCGCTGGGCTATGACCTGGCGAATCCCACCATTTCCTATGTGGTGACGGAGGCTGCGGGAAAGCAGCAGGTCAGCGCGCAGGTGCAGGTTTCTCTGAAGGAGGACTTTTCTGAGATCCTGTATGACAGCGGGGAGTGTGACAATGTGGTCAGTACGGGATTTGAACTGCCGCTCACGTTGTCTCCCATGACCCGATATTACTGGAAGGTCTGGGTGACGGATGAGACGGGGGATTGCGCGTGGAGCGAGGTACAGTGGTTTGAGACGGCAAAAACGGTGACCTGGCAGGGCGGTGTCCGCCGGCCGGGAGAAGCGGATTCCTGCCGGTCAGATCAGGGAAGCGCGTGTCAGACGGGACAGACGGACATTTGCCGGTCTGCGCAGGTCAGCGCAGGACAGGAATCGGCGGACTGCGGGCAGACCGGCACCTGGCAGGCGAAGTGGATCACTCCCAGGCTGGAAAAGCAGGTTCAGGCGGCAGTCTGGCAGGAGATCAAGATCGAGAAACCAGTGGCAAGGGCACGGGGCTACGCAGTGGGCTTAGGGCTCTATGAGTTCTATGTCAACGGGGAGAAGCAGGGGGAGGAATGCCTCCTTCCGGGATTCTGCGATTATGACAGCTGGATCCAGTACCAGACCTATGAGCTGAGTCTGAAAACCGGGAAAAACCGTGTGGAGCTGCTGCTGGGAGACGGCTGGTACAAGGGCCGCTACGGGATGCGTGTGAAATATGAGAATTACGGAGACCGTCTGGCGGCATTGGCGGAGATCCATGTCTGGTACGAGGACGGCACGGAGGAAGTATTCGGCACCGATGAGAGATGGAAGTCAAGGAAAAGCCGGATCGTGGACAGCGGCATTTATTCCGGAGAGGTGTATGACGCGGGGCTGGATGTCAGCGAGACCTTCGGCACGGAGCTGATCGAATTGGGGTATGACCGTCTGTCTCCCAGGCTGTCCCCGCCGATCACCGTGCATGAGCGGATCAAGCCTGCGGAGGTGATTCATACGCCTGCGGGAGAGACGGTCCTGGACCTGGGGCAGAACATGGTGGGGTGGCTGACCTTCCGCTGCAAGGCGCCTGCCGGGACGAAGCTGCATTTCCAGTTCGGGGAGATCCTCCAGGACGGGAACTTTTACAATGAAAACCTGCGTACCGCAGAAGCGGAATATACGTATATCTCAGACGGGACAAAGCGCTGGGCGCGCCAGTATTTTACGTTCTACGGGTTCCGCTTCGTGAAAGTGGAAGGCTGGGAAGGGGAACCGGATCCGGAGGATTTCCGGGGGCTGGTGATCCATTCGGACATGGAAGAGCTGGGAGAGATCACCACCTCGGATCCGCTGGTGAACCGCCTGGTCCTGAATGCGAAATGGGGCATGAAGGGGAATTTTGTGGACGTGCCTACCGACTGTCCTCAGCGCGACGAGCGGTACGGATGGACCGGGGACGCGCAGATCTTCTCCGGTACGGCCAGCTACTTTATGGATACCTGTGCATTTTACACCAAGTTCGGACGGGATCTGTATGCGGAGCAGGTGAAGATGAACGGCAGCGTGCCGGACGTGGTGCCGGTCGCTAATTATCCGGGAGATGCTTCCACCGCCTGGGCGGACGCGGCCACGGTCATTCCCTGGAATGTGTATCTGCATTACGGCGACAAGAATATCCTGCGCCGCCAGTATGACAGCATGAAGGCGTGGGTCGATTATATGAAGCGGGAGGACGACGGAGACGGCGCGAAACGGCTGTGGCAGACGGGAACCCATTACGCGGACTGGCTGGCACTGGACGGAAATTACGCGGGCGGCGTCTACGGCGCGACGGACCCGGACCTGGTAGCCTCCGCCTACTATTATTATTCTGCGAATATCGTGGCAAAGTCGGCAAAGGTCCTGGGGAAGGAAGAGGACGCGAAGAGCTATGAAACGCTGGCGCGGGAGATCCATGATGCCTTTGTGAAGGAATATTTTACACCTTCGGGCAAGCTGGCGGTGGATACCACGACGGCTTATGTAGTGGTCCTGTACATGGGGCTGACACCGGATTTTGCCTATGAAAAGGTGCGCAAAGGCCTTCTGAACCGGCTGAAAAAGAACTTCTATCATCTGGATACGGGATTTGTGGGAACGCCGTACCTGTGTCGGATGCTGTCCGAACATGGGATGAACGACCTGGCGTACCACCTGCTCTTGGAGAAGGGGTATCCGGGATGGCTGTATGAGGTGCTGATGGGCGCTACCACTATCTGGGAGCGATGGAATTCCGTGGAGCCGGACGGAAAGATCAGCGGAACGGAGATGAACTCGCTGAACCATTATTCCTATGGGTCCATTGTGGAATGGATGTTCCGCAATATGGCCGGGATCAATCCACGGGAGGAATATCCGGGATTTAAGAGATTTCGGATCGCACCAATGCCGAACTACCAGATTGGAAAATCCGAGGTACGCTTAAGGTCTGCGTCGGGGCTCATCGAGTCGGCGTGGGAGATTGACGGGAAGCAGTTGAAGTTCCGGTTTACGGTGCCATTTGATACTCAGGCGGAGATCGTGCTTCCGGACGCGCCGGCGGAGGTGATCCGGCAGCAGGCTGGGGATATGTCCGGCTGTCAGGGGAAAGAAGTGTCCGGCGGGCAGAGCGGCGAAGCGGAGGTTGCTCAGGCAGGAGACGCAGGCTGCGGCCAGGATGGAACAGCGAATGAGACCCGGCAGAGCGAAGGCGCAGGCTGCGGCCAGGACGGAGCAATGGGTGAGATCCGGCAGGACGGGAAGAATGTGGTGTTCCTTGCAGGGGCGGGAAGCTATGAGTTCTGCTATGAGCCAACCACACCGTACCGGAAGACCTACAGTCTGGATTCTACCTGGGAGGAATTGAAGGAAAATCCGAAGACCAGGGCGGTTCTGGATCAGGAGTATCATTTCGACAGGATTCCGTTTGAGAAGGAGCTGTGTACCCTGGAGGAGCTGACCTGGGCGCCGTTTACCGGGTATGGCGTTACGAGGGAGAAGCGGGAGAGACTGGACCGGATGCTGCGGGAAGTGGAATAGCGGCTATAAAAGAGTGTTGTAAAAAATATGTGGACCCATGTGCTTGCGGAAATGTCAAGTATGTGGGTCTTATTTTATTCCATGGGAAACATACAGCTATTTTATTCTGCTCATATTTAAACTCTCCGCAGAGGAGAAACCGGGAGCTGCACCCGATGGAAATAAACTATGCACAGAGAAATATTATGATTCGGAAAATCAGCCGGCAAGGGAAATGGGACATTTTGACGGGCGAATCATATTAAGATTGAAAAAAGGAGTCCACGCATGGACTCCTCCGGCCGCAGGCCCCACAAGCATCCGCAGCACAACCACTAAAAATAATATACAGCAATTGATATCAGAAGTTAATCTATATTTTAGTGGTCTGTAAATAAGTTTATGCAGGAATCTATAGATTATGAAATGTTTTAGAGAGTACAATCACACGATACAATTCTCGCAGATTACAACCATCTGCGAAAATGCTTTATAGCATATCTCGACATCTGTTACAATACACCTAACAGGTAGATTTGTCAACACCCATTTTTTCCCTGCCGGCGTGATATCCCTGCCGGCAGGCTTTTCTTTTGTTGATCCGGATGCTTTCCAATCTCAATATATAGACTGCAAAATCATAAATTTACATCAAGAAAAGGAGGATCATTATGGCCAGACAAGGTGAAAACATTTACCAGCGCAAGAACGGCAAATGGGAAGGCAAATACATCAAGGACAGGGTAAACGGCAGAATCAGATACGGTTATATTTCCGGTAGCAGCTACGACGACGTGCTGCGGAAAAAGCAGAGGGCCGCGAAAGCATATGAGGACTCTGTGAAAAAGGAATCCGGCGGCGGGGACCGGCTTCTGTTTTCCAACGTGGCTTCCGAATGGATGAAGGAAAAAGAGTCGTATCTCAAGCAAAGTACCATATGCAGATACCGCAACAACCTGAATCTCCATCTGCTCCCGGCTTATGGAGACCGGCTGGTCACGGATATCACGAGAGACGACGTGGATGCTTTTGTAACCAGGCTCTGCGCGTCAGACGGCAATAACGGCAAAGGACTGTCCGGCAATACCGCAAGGAGCGTTGTATCTGTTCTTAAAACCGTTGTGGAGTATGCCCGGGACTACAGGCGTGTTCCAGTGGCGAACCTGAACGGGATTTTCATCAAAAACCAGGGCAGGCCCATCCGTGTATTCAGCAGAAATGAGCAGAAAATGATCGAGGATTACCTTCATGAGAATATGGATCTGGACAATGACCTCATCGGAATCATGCTCTGCCTCTATACCGGCATCCGTCTCGGCGAGCTCTGCGCCCTCCGCTGGGAGGATGTCCTTCTCGATGAGGGGGAGCTGTATATCCACGCGACCATGCTGCGGATCCAGACCCCGGATCATCCGGATCACAGGACGAAGGTCATTACTACGATGCCCAAGAGCGGAAGCTCCATGCGGAGGATTCCGCTGCCGCCCAATCTGTACAAGCTGCTGTCGGAAATGAAAGGACCGGACGGAACCTATTTTCTGACAAGGCATGAAAATCTGTTTATCGAACCCAGGATCATGGAGAGCCATTTCAAGGCGGTCATTGACGCAGTCGGGATTGCGGATGCCAATTTCCATGCGCTCCGGCATACCTTCGCCACAAGATGCATTGAGCTTGGCTTTGATGTGAAGTCCTTAAGCGAAATCCTTGGCCATTCCAGCGTGAGACTCACCATGGACCGCTATGTACATCCGACCCGGGAAACGAAACAGAAAAATATGGACAAGCTTGCACAGCTCTTGCCCCGCGGATAGAAACGTATCAAAGGTTACATGTCACACCCCGACCAATCATCAAGCTGATTGACCGGGAGGATGCGCATAAAAGCATCCTGTTTCAGCAAATCCCTTTAAAGTCATGAAACGCGCCGCTGGGAGGAGGCGTTTTAGGCCTTCGTGTGAGCCATGCCGTCTTATTTGATCTAAGGACAACGCATAGAACTGATAAGGTGATTTTTAAGGTGATAAGGTGGTTTGATAAATCGGTCTGTTTTTCATGAATCCTGTTTTCATGGGCTTTTCAACGCTTTCTCGCAGATGGTTGTAATCTGCGAGAATTGTATCGTGTGATTGTACTCTCTAAAACATTTCATAATCTATAGATTCCTGCATAAACTTATTTACAGACCACTAAAATATAGATTAACTTCTGATATCAATTGCTGTATATTATTTTTAGTGGTTGTGCTGCGGATGCTTGTGGGGCCTGCGGCCGGAGGAGTCCATGCGTGGACTCCTTTTTTCAATCTTAATATGATTCGCCCGTCAAAATGTCCCATTTCCCTTGCCGGCTGATTTTCCGAATCATAATATTTCTCTGTGCATAGTTTATTTCCATCGGGTGCAGCTCCCGGTTTCTCCTCTGCGGAGAGTTTAAATATGAGCAGAATAAAATAGCTGTATGTTTCCCATGGAATAAAATAAGACCCACATACTTGACATTTCCGCAAGCACATGGGTCCACATATTTTTTACAACACTCTTTTATAGCCGCTATTCCACTTCCCGCAGCATCCGGTCCAGTCTCTCCCGCTTCTCCCT